>JAJDZB010000099.1:0-43842 GCA_022824835.1 Candidatus Poribacteria bacterium
CGCTGACTGCCCCTTCGTGTGTCACACCGTGCTGTTCGTACTGTTGTAATGTGGTGTAGTAGTCGCGGACTGGTTTGTGAGTCGGTTTTAGGTTGAGTTGAAGCATGAGGGTATGTTAGCAGGTTTTGAGGTGGGAGTCAAGGGGAATTGGCGGGGGGTGTGTAAAGTTTTTGTCACCTATTTTATCAGAATCGCGGAGGACGCTGAGGACACGGAGGACACGGAAGGAGGTTTTGTTAAGATGAAGTCCTTTGTAGTGTATTTACTGCATGTTGGAGGAAGAAGCACAATCAAGGATGAATGTGCTACAGCAGTATCAAGATGGATGGGGTAAGGGGACGGGAATGGGGATGAAGGTGTATGGAGGAAGAAGCACAATCTAACAGAATGTGCTACAAAGAGGCACAAAATGAGGGATGAAGGTGTATGGAGGAAGATAGCACAATCAAGGATGAATGTGCTACGGTAGTGTCAAGATGGATGGGGTAAGGGGAAGGGAATGGGGATGAAGGTGTATGGAGGAAGAAGCACAATCTAACAGAATGTGCTACACTTCAAATAATGGGGCACAATCTAAGAGAATGTCTCTTATTGGTGAAGGTATTGAATGTTTAGTGACAAAAAGTTTACAGACCCGGTATTGTATAAGTCCTGTCAATTTGATTCACTTTGTGGTATAATATAATCAAAACATGTTTGAAAAAAAGATAATCAGTTTTCATTCAACGAACCCGTTGTGCCGTCGGAGGAAATCGAAATGCAATTTATCTATCGTCATCAATCTGAAAATAACTCTTATCCTATCATAGAACTTTTTTCTATCCTTGCAGTCTTGGTTCCCATGTTAGTCATCAGCGGGTGTGTAAAAATGGAAGCAACCCGTAAAGCGGATTGGGAAACAAACTTCACTGATCTACATTTTGTAAACGCTAAAATGGGATGGCTTGTTGGACTTGACGGCGTTATTGTTCATACAGCGGATGGTGGAAAAACTTGGACGCAGCAGGAAATAGATACAACAAGTAGTTTCAAAGCAGTCTACTTTGCAAACGAAAAATATGGATGGGCTGTCGGTGATGAAGGTCTCATCGCTACGACGGACGACAGTGGCAGACACTGGACAATTCAAGATAGCGGCAGTGTGGCAATGCTCCGCGACGTGTTTTTTAGAAACAGTAAAGAAGGATGGATTGTAGGCGAGGATGCTGATGTCCTTTATACAAAAAACGGCGGTAAACAGTGGAATCGGTATACGAGTGTAAGTGAATTTCCACTAAACGGTGTCTGGTTCGCTAACAGAGACAAAGGGTGGGCAGTTGGAACTTATGATAGAATCTTCCATACCAAAACGGGTGGTGAATCTTGGCAGGAACAGAGCAATCGCTTTGAAGGTGAACGCGATAGGATGATAAATGACAACAAACATGTCTTCTTCATCAGTGATAATGAGGGGTGGATAGCAGGAAGTGACGGTTCAATTTTCCATACAACCACCAGTGGGGCTAAATGGGATAAACAGGACAGTCGCATACCCTTAATTAATGGACACGTGCGTGATACAATTAATAGTCTACACTTCTCTAATGAAAACTACGGCATTGCAGTTGCTGATGTCGGTTTTATCACCCGGACAGAAGATGGTGGGAAAAACTGGCAACTGATGGAAAGCGGTACTGAAAACAACCTAACAAGTGTGCAGTTCACATCTCAGAAAGAGGCATGGGCAGTTGGCTGGTCAGGCACTATTCTACATACGACCGACGCGGGTGCAACTTGGAACAAGGTCAGCGGAACAACTGCAAATGATCTGCAAAATGTACAATTTACAGATGCAAACCGCGCAATTGCTGTCGGTAAACGCGGCACAATGGTGATGACGAACGATGGGGGTAAGACATGGAATGAGATTGACTCTGATATTTGGGACGGTATCTGGAATATCTATTTCGCAACAGACAAACACGGTTGGGCAGTTGGAGAACGTGGACTCATCATTCATACGAAAGATGGCGGCTTGAACTGGGAAAACCAACGTGCACCTTCAGCATTTACACTTCGCGCAGTACATTTTATATCGGAAAAGACGGGATGGATTGTAGGAGATATCGGAACCATTTTACACACGATTGATGGTGGAAATACGTGGTTACAACAGATTCCTGTCGGAGATTTTTTGTCAGTGATGCTTAAAGGTGTGTTTTTTCTTGATGAAAAGAAAGGATGGGCAGTCGGATGGCCCGGAATATGTCTCACGACTGAAGACGGGGGACTAACATGGCACAAACAACACACAGATACTTTCAATGAACTCTACGGCGTAAACTTTGTTGATGAAAACAGTGGGTGGATCGTTGGACAATTCGGTGTAATACTGCACACAAGTGATGGTGGAGCAAACTGGAGACCACAACATAGCGGAACACAAGAAAACCTTAACAAACTCTATTTCGCTGATACACAACACGGATTGATAGTCGGAGACAATGGTGTGATGCTTACCACAATCAACGGTGGTAAAAAATGGGAACAACAGAATAGTGGGACAGAAAATGACCTATATGGATTAGCACTTTCTCCGGAAGGTGTGGTCGCTGTGGGTAAAGGTGGAATTGCAATGCGATATTCTGTTGAGAAGACACAACTACCCGTAACACTTCCACCAACTGCACCAGATGAAGAAACGATCATTGTTCAAGAAGATACAGCAACAGAGAATATAGTCTACCACTGGGATATAATCCAACAAGCAACCTGGAGAACCAACTTTACAGATACGCATTTTGTTGATGATAAGAACGGATGGACAGTTGGAACGGGCGGAGCAATTTCTCATACGAATGATGGTGGAAATACATGGTTACCACAACACAGCGGGGTAACTGAAGACTTAAGAGAAGTGAATTTTACCGATGCACAACATGGACGTATCCTTGGTAACGGGGTCTTATTGGAAACTGAAAATGGTGGTAATTCTTGGAAAACTATTCTTGATGCGACCAAACAGAATTTGCCGCGGATTAACGCCATGCATTTCATCAATAAAGAAACCGGATGGCTTGCTGCAGCAATCGGACAGATAATCCACACGAAGGATGGTGGTAAGACATGGAAAGTACAGAAAACGGGTACAACCAATCAGAACATTACCGACATTCACTTCATCAATAGTGATGTGGGATGGGCAATTGCACCACAACGACGAGATGGTGGGTTCGTCCTTCATACAGTAGATGGCGGCAACTATTGGAAAATACAACAAAAGACAAATCAAGCTGGGATCGCTATCCATTTTGCTGATGAAAAACAGGGATGGATAATTCTTGCAAATGGAGATTCATTGTTGACGCAAGATGGCGGTGAAACCTGGAGACTTCACACCACTACGCAAAACACAAACGGTTTACGCCGAATTACGTTCCGATCCCATGATACAGCGTGGGGTATGGGTAGAGGTGGAACCTATATCACAAGCGATCAAGGAAAAAATTGGGAGCGCATCTCCGTGAGTACTGGTGAAGAGACGATCGCAATGCAACAGACTGCTCCAGAGACAATTGAGGATACAGACGAAGAAAATAACGAGGATGAAGATGAAACAACAGAAGACAATACATTTGCTGAGTTATTTCAACAGCAATTTCGGCAACAGTTACAACGACCAGGACGCATAACACCGGAGGGTACTGTTCCATCTGGTGATACACCAGAAAGTACCAACTCAACAACCCAGGAACGCCGACCGCAACCTGACCGAAGAAGACAATTTGGAGGTCGACGTGGTGGGACAGTTGCAAGTGTCTATTTTCTTGACAGGATGAATGCTTGGGCAGTTGGCAGTGCTGGCAGTATCTATCACTCTAATGATGGCGGTGAGAAATGGCAACGTCAACTCGGTGAACAACAACGTAGCGATATCAGGGAAGTCCTATTCTATAACGACAAAGTGGGTTGGATTGCCAGTTCAGATGGCACCCTATCTGAGACAAATGACGGAGGACAAACCTGGGAAAAACTTAACATCAGAACACGTCAACCCCTTATCGGTATTCACTTCACAAGTCTTGAACCAAAATGGGGGTGGACCATGCGACGTGATGGCACAGTGCATTATACAACAAATGGAACCGTTTGGAGTGCCGGAGAAACACCGGAGCAGCCCCCATTTATTGAAGGTGATCCACCAGGTACATACTCACTAAACGATGTTGATTTTGGCAAGTTCTCAGAAGGTTGGGCAGTTGGGAGATACGGGGATATAATACATAATAGAGATGGCGGACCAACATGGTCACTCCAACGCACAACAGCAAATGACATATTGCGGAGTATTGACATGAAATTTGCACCACTCGGATGGGCTGTCGGACAAGCTGGGACGATTCAACGCACAGTCAACGGCGGTGAATACTGGAAAATGCATGAATCCAATACGATCTATAACCTCAATTCTGTAGATTTTGCCACAAAACGGATCGGATGGATCGTAGGGGAAGCTGGACTTGTGCTAAAGACTGTAGATGGTGGTTTCACATGGCAACCGCTTATGACAGGCACTGCAAAGACACTGAATAGTATCATCGCAATCTCAGATGAGGAACTATTTGCCGTAGGCAATAGTGGAACAATAGTCCATTCAGAAGATGGTGGAGAAACTTGGCAACAGGAACACACAGATATTGACAACGATCTCTACGTTATCAGTAAAGCAAAAAATGGAAACACACTCTGGGTTGTGGGACAATGGGGTGTGATGTTACGAAGGAAGTTAGAGACCCGTTTGCAGGCTTCTAAATGATAATTTCATTTGAAATTCGCACGTAAATTGAATAGAATTAAGTCGTAAACAACTTACGAGAATAAACGTTAAATCCATTGTAGTTTATCTGAAACCTAAATAATGCATAAGTGAGTGTAACCAACTATGCCTGAAGTTAATCCGTCACCAGAGTATTTAGAACGGCTTCGCCATTCTACAGCACATATCATGGCGTATGCCGTGCAGCAACTGTTCCCTAACGGAGAACATACAGTAAAATTAGCAATCGGTCCACCTATCGAAAATGAGTTCTATTACGATATGGAGGTGCCACGTCCAATTACACCAGATGACTTTCCTGAAATAGAGAAGCACATGAAAGCGATGATTAAAAGTAATGTGCCTTTTGAACAGGAAACATGGACCTTTGATGCAGCACGAACATGGTTCGCTGAACGCAACCAGACATTCAAACTTGAACTGATTGATGGAATATCTGACAGAGATGTCAGCGCATCAGATGAGGGTGTAGATGTAGAAGGTGTTTCTATTTATCACAATGGTGATTTCACCGATCTATGCAAGGGACCACACATAGATAAGACAGGCGAATGCCGACACTTTAAACTATTACGAGTCTCTGGCGCATACTGGAGAGGTGATAGTAACAGGGAACAACTTCAAAGGATTTATGGAACAGCGTGGAGCACAAGAGAAGACCTAAGAAGTTATTTGAGACAAAGAGAAGAGGCGGCTAAGCGAGACCATAGAAAACTCGGACGCGAATTGGAACTCTTTCAGATGCACCCAGAATCACCAGGGAGTGTATTCTGGTTACCTAAAGGGGCATTCATATACAATCACTTATCCGAAAAAGTTAGAAAACTGAATCTTGATGAAGGGTATCATGAGGTGCGGACACCGCTTATTTATGATAGCAGTCTCTGGCAGACTTCTGGACATTGGGAACACTTCAAAGAGGATATGTTCCTTATTGATAATGAAGACGGTGAACCGACAAGTGCACTCAAACCGATGAATTGTCCAGCACACATGCTGATATACAAGAGCAAACGTCGCAGTTATAGGGATTTACCTTATCGTATTTGTGATCAAGGTGTGTTACATCGCAATGAAGCAACCGGTACGTTGAGTGGTCTGTCGCGTGTTCGTCAGTTATGCCAAGATGATGGACACAACTTTGTCACCGAAGACCAGATCGCTGAAGAGTACGAACGAATTCTTGGGTTATTTGAACGTATCTATGGGACCTTTGATCTACCTTATCGGTGTGATTTCAGCACACGCAATCCAGATAAATATATGGGTGATGTTGAAGTTTGGAACCGTGCTGAAGACCTCCTTGAATCCGTATTAAAAAACAATCAGATTGATTATACAGTTGAACCGGGTGAAGCAGCTTTCTACGGACCTAAACTTGATTTCCAAGTACGAGATTCACTCAACCGGGATGTTCAGTGTGCTACAGTGCAACTCGATTTTCAACTACCAGAAAGATTTGATTTGATCTATATTGCACCGGATGGATCTGAAAAGAGACCTGTCGTAATTCATCGGGCAATTTGTGGTAGTTTTGAAAGATTCATAGCGATGCTGATAGAACATTACGCAGGTGCATTTCCTATGTGGTTGTCGCCTGTTCAATGTGTTGTGATGACAATCAGCCAAAAATTTGTGGACTATGCTACTGAAGTCCAGAATCTTTTGCTAAAGATGAACTGTCGTGTGGTTTTAGATAATAGTGATGATAAAATAGGTGCAAAAATACGCCAAGCGCGTCTGCAACGTGTACCGTATATGTTAATCATCGGTGAACGTGAACGCGATAATAGAAATGTCAGCGTCAGAAGCCGTGAAGACGGTGATATCGGTGCAATGACGCTTGATAGTTTCATTGAAAAAATAAGAGATGAAATTGATATTGATTTCTAAAATTTAGTTGTTGATATGAGTCTATCTATCAATCTCCGATGGGTGTGGATTCATTCTAAATAGTATTTAAAGAAGAAAATAAAGGAGTTAAACAAATGAAAAAAGTATTGTCATGCCTTATGTTAATCGGAATTATTGTTATCAGTGGATGCGGTCCTACGACACAGGTTACACGTCTTGATAGCGATACAACGGTTGACTTGTCCGGCAAATGGAATGATACAGATTCACGTATGGTTGCTGATCAGATGATTGATGACTGTTTGACACATATCTGGATCAATAATCACAATCAAGAGAAGGGTGCGAAACCTGCTGTTATTGTCGGTTTTGTTCGAAATAAGAGCAATGAACATATTGCGACTCAGACCTTCATTAGTGATATTGAAAGAGCGTTCATCAATTCTGGGAAAGTGCGTCCAGTAGAAGGCAAGGATGTACGGGATGAAATCCGGGCAGAACGCGCGGATCAGAGTGAAAACGCAGCAATTGAAACCATCAAACGCATGGGACGTGAACTCGGTGCCGATTATATGCTGTATGGTCAAATCAATACCATTGAAGACCGTGATGGAGATGGCCGCCAGATTACGTTTTATCAAACTGACCTGACATTGTCGAATATTGAGAGTCTTGAAAAGGTCTGGATCGGTACAAAAAAAATCAAAAAATTCATCGGAAGAAAGAAGCTCAAACTGTAGTTAAAAGTAGTAGGCACAGGCCGTGTGCCGTAAACCAAAGGATACAAAGTAGTAGGCACACGACGTGTACCTACTACTTTATCTAATTAATATCTAACTTATGACTAAACTTTTACCTTTTCTGCTTTTAGTGCCAATCCTGTTCGGCTGTGCAGCATATAATTTTGAAAAAGTCGAAATGAACCTGAACGCGGGCAAATCACAAGAAGCATATCAATATCTAAAAAAGAATGAACCTAAAAAACCAGATATTCCACACAAGTTTGAATTGGGATTGATAGCACACTATGCCGACCTATTCCCAGAAAGTAGTAAAGCATTTGAACAAGCAGAGATGATAGCTGAGGACCGCTTTACAAAGAGCATAACGAAAGAAGGACTCTCGCTTTTTACGTCAGATAAGCTGCGACCTTATACGGGTTCAAAATATGAGAGACTCATCGCACATTACTATCACGCATTAAACTACATCTATCAGGACAAGATTGACGATGCACTCGTAGAATGTCGTAGAGCAACAAACCTTATCAACTATTTTAAAGGTTCATCTGATGATTACGACTTCTTTGGTACAGGATTCATCGCCTATTTTTGCGCAATTTTATTTGAAACGGTAGGTGAAGTAAACGATGCCTTCATCTCTTATAGGCAGGCTGAACAGTACTACAAGAACGCAGCAGAGAGAACAGGTGTTTCTGTACCTGAAGATATCGGACATTCACTTGTACGGATTTCACGGAGACTGAGTTTTACGGATGAATATGAACACTATAAGCAGTTATATGGTGAGTCACCCGGGCAGCAAGAAAACCATGGTGAACTGATTCTCTTCTATGAAACAGGATATGTTCCAAAGAAAAAACAACAATCCTTAACATTCCCCATTCTCAAAACTGATAAATTTGGGGAGGATGATGATGAAGAGACAATCACGTTTGCGCGTACTTTGCGAACACGGGAAGGGATGGTCGTTGAAGAAGTTAAGCTTGAATACCTATTGCGAATCGCAGTACCCACAATTCGTTCAAAACGACCCTATCTCCAGGGAATCCAGGTATCTGTTGGTAATAAGACCACCGATGGTGTCTTAGTTGAGGACATTGAGAAGAACGCTATAGAGACATTCAATGATGATAGACCTATAATACTACTCCGAACTTTGATACGCGGTCTGTTAAAATACTTGACATTTAAACAAGCCGATAAGAAAAACCCAATTGTTGGATCACTCGTGAATCTCGCTGGCGCGATTACAGAAAGTGCCGATACACGTTCATGGAAATCGCTTCCCAATCAGATCTATATGGTGCGGGTGCAACTCCCCGAAGGCACACACCGGCTAAGACTATCATTCCTGAATCCTGATGGACAGACCGGTAACAACAGATCTGTCAGTGGTGTCGTTATTAAAGCAAATCAGATCACACTACTCAATTTCCGGACTTACGAATGAGAACATAAGGGTCTGGTGAAATATAAGATATGAAACGAATCTACCTTGATTACAATGCCACAACGCCTCTCAGACCGGAAGTCAGAGACACAATGATGCCATATCTAATGGAATCTTTCGGAAATGGTTCCAGCATACACGCCTATGGACGAGAAGCACGCAACGCAATTGATACTGCAAGAGAACAGGTCGCAGAACTTATCGGAGCAAAAAGTCCAAGCGAAATTGTGTTCACTGGAAGCGGAACTGAAGCAGATAATCATGCGATCAAAGGACTAACCGAACTTCAAAAAAGTCGGGGTGATGGAAACCACATCATCACTTCATCCGTCGAACACCACGCAGTATTGCATACATGTCAATATCTGGAACAGCGCGGTTTTGAAGTTACCTATCTACCCGTAGATAGATACGGGCGTATCCGGACAGAGCAACTTCGTTCTGCCATTCGGGAAACGACAATCCTCATAACCATTATGCATGTCAATAATGAAAACGGCACCATACAACCGTTAGAGGATATTTGTGAGATTGCACAGGAACAAGAGATACCTGTTCATACGGATGCTATTCAATCTGTAGGAAAACTAAATCTCAATGCTCAGGAGCTTGGTGTAAATCTGCTCTCTCTTTCTGGACATAAGATTTATGCACCAAAGGGTATTGGAGTCTTATATATACGTCGAGGGTGTCGTCTGGCAAACCTTGTTCATGGCGGATCGCATGAACGGAATAGACGGGCTGGATCAGAAAATGTTCCCGCGATAGTTGGTCTGGGTATCGCCGCTGAACTTGCTAAACAAGATCGTGAAACGTATTCACAGTATCTAACCAAACTAACAGATAGACTACGAGATGGACTAAATGCAAACATTGAGAGACTACACTATAACGGTCATCCAGAATACTGTGCTCCAGGCACCTTAAATGTTTCCTTTGAATCTGTTGAAGGTGAAAGTCTAATCTTACGTTTAGATATGGAGGGTATCTGTGTCTCCACAGGTTCTGCTTGTACATCAGGATCTATGGAACCGTCCCATGTTCTTGCAGCACTTGGTCTTCCGCCAAGGTTAGCACAAGGAACAGTCCGTTTCTCTTTGGGAAGAAACACGACAGAAGCAGAAATAGATACAGTGATCGAAAAACTACCGAAAGTAATTAAGCAGATGCGCGCTCTGTATAGAGGATAGATTATTCTTGCTTTCATAAAGGTGCTTTAATCCTAACTCCAGAGACGATCATGAGAACGTTCAGAATCCCATTCAGTCGTCGGTAAGAAATACCCCGTTTCATCCGAACGCAGATGCTCTCTGATGACTTCTTCGTTCAGTTCAATGCCTAATCCGGGTGCTTCGGGAACAGCAATGTATCCATCTTGGATAATAGGATTTGGCAAACCTGTCACCATGTCATCCCACCAAGGATTATCTACAGAGTGATTCTCTAAAACCAGAAAGTTAGATGTCGCTGCTGCACAGTGAACACTCGCCATAGCGCAAACGGGTGTACCTGCCATGTGAAGTGCCATCGCAATACCGTGTTCCTCCGCTAAATCCCCAATCTTCTTCGTCTCTAAAATACCACCTGAAGTTGCTATATCTGGATGACATATTGCTATTGCCCTATTCTCAAACAGCGGCAAGAAATCCTCTTTGCAATAGATGTCCTCACCCGTACAGATAGGTGTAGCACAGGAATTTGAAAGACGTACATACTGATCGGTATACTGCCACGGTACCATATCCTCTAACCACGCAAGGTTATACCTTTCCAGTGACCGAGCAAGTCGAATACAATCCTCTATGCCAATATGACCGAAGTGGTCCACCGCCAACGGAATCTCATACCCAATTATGCTTCTGACAGTTTCAACATAATCACACAATAGACCTATCCCTTTTTCGGTGAGTCGAATACCTGTAAACGGATGCATTAAATTGTGCGTATTTAGATTACCTTCAGGAGCGGAGATAGTGCCTTCTATCCCACGAAGCAATCCTACACCCACATCCATCTTGAGGAAAGTAAACCCTCTGTCTATTCGTGACTGAAGTTTCTTACCCATTTCTTCTGCATCTTTGAGCGATGGGGTGTCACTATAGCAACGGATCCTGTCTCTGAATTTGCCTCCAGCAAGTTGATAGCATGGCACACCGTAAGCCTTTCCTGCTAAGTCCATCAATGCCATTTCAATACCGCTTATGCCACCACCTTGTCTCCCGTGATGTCCAAACTGTTTTATCTTACGAAACACTTTGTCAACATTGCACGGGTTCTCACCGATAAGACGAGATTTGAGCATCAGTGCATAAGTTGGACTACCACCATCACGCACCTCCCCAAGTCCATAGATATCCTGATTCGTATACAGTTTGAGGATAGGTCCACCAACTTGAGTCCGAACAATACGCATGTCGGTAATCTTCAGTTCTGAAGGATGAGAAGAGGCTCTCACGTATGATAAAATCTTTTCAGTTTCCATTTAATGTCCCAAATATTTAATCAGTTTCAATACGTTATCTAATAGTGATAAGTGCAAATTCACGCGATTATGAATATTCCAGTTAGTTGGTGTTTCAAAGATGAACACATGGGGACTGTGGTAATACAGCAAATAAGGTGTTAACCCCTGTGTCCCCCAAGACTCCTGAACTTTGTAGAAACCTTCAGAGATCTGAATTGAATCGTCCTCCGGTTCTTCATTTGCAATAGGACCGAGGTGTTGGACAGCCTTAACGAGCTTTGGACCGAGATACTTTTCATCTCGATTTCCTTCATATAGGTAGAATCCATCTGCATCATAATCTTCATGAAAGTCTATTGCTAACGAAAAATGCTTATGTTCTAATGCACTCTTAATAAGGTTAGATTCTTGGATATTGTCATCTTCAAATGAGCGATTTATATCAATACCTTCGCGATTTTCACGAGTATTATGAATATACCCGTAAGGGTTAATACAAGGAATCACGTCAAAACTAAAACTCTGAAGTAGCGAACTGTTGTCTCGTTCTAAGAACTGTAATGCAGCTTCTACCCCCGCCGGTTCATCTCCATGTAATCCGGCAGTGATTAAAATAGTTTTATGTGAATCTGAAATTGAATTAATTCGGACTTGAAAAATAGGACGGTCGTGTACTCTTCCAATTTCGATTAATGGTAAATCGATTGCCATCAATCTCTGAATGATTTCTGAATAATCTCGCAATATGTTTCCTTTTCCAACTGACATCATAACGATACTATCATTGAGATGTCTTCCATTTAGCAAAGTCCTTCTCAATTTCCTCAGACCATTTACGATCTATTTCTCCAGGTGTATAAATACCTTCGCGAAGCCGTTGGTGACCGAAACTATCACGTAGTTGTACCTCTTCGCCTCTTTCAACGACTTGCTGTGCAAAGTGTGGCGGAATAAAGATTACCCCTCCACGTCTCCCTAATACAACATCACCCGGTAAAACTGTCGCTTCACCGATGCGGATAGGGATATTGATACCGGTAAGGGTAACGTTTGCTATGCCAGTTGGATCGACACCCCTAACAAAAGTAGCAAAGTCAGGTAATTCATAGATTCCATCTAAGTCCCGGATTCCACCATCAATAACCATCCCTGTTCCTGTTTTTGCGAAGATAGAGTTTCCTAAATTATCACCAGCAAATGTACCATCTTTGACCTTTCCAAACAGGTCTACAACGATGACATCATCTTGAACAAGGGTATCAATGACCCATGAGTTCTGACCACCGACACGACCATCTTTTTCACCTTGTGCTGATACAGATTCGTTCAGATCAGGACGGATGGGAACAAACGCACACGTTACGGATCTACCGACCAAGACTCTGTCAGGGTGCAAGTTCATCCAATCCCCAGCAAACTGGAATTTATAACCATTACCGTTGAGAACACCCCATGCCTGTTCAATACTGATGTTCTTCATCCGATGAAGAATATCATCTGATACGCGCGGACGTCCATCAGGAAACCGTTCACCTTCCCAGTTTTGCGTAATCGCAAGGATGTTCTCTTTATGAGTTAAATGCACTTTTTACCTTTCATTCATAACAGGAGAACTACAGTCCAGCATTACGCCAGACTTGATTTAGAGATTCAGCGGTAACTTTCGCAGCTTCCGCAGGTTCCATTTCGTTGACACGCTTGCTAAACGGTTCCGGGGTCACCGGACCATCATAACCAATCTCGGAAAGTATCTGGATCAGTTCTGTCAGAGGGATGACACCGGTTTCTGCTGGGAGACAGCGGATGTTATCAATCTGTTCGTAAGGATCAATACCTGCAGGTGCATCGTTGATGTGTACATAGACAACATCATCTGCTGAGAGTTTTCTTACGTCATCTATGGCGGAGCGGCACGTGTACCAATGCCAAGTATCAAAAAGCAAACCGACGTTTCCAGTACCTATTGCAGCTGCAAGACCTAACATCGCATCCATAGAATAAGCGAATAGATGTTTTGCTGACTTGCGACTCGTTGCCGGACCGATAAATTCAAGTCCGATAGAATGACCGTGCGCCTTCAAGATTTCAGCAACAGACCTGAGCCTCTTTACAGAGAAGTTCCAGTTCTCTTGAAATGTCATATCATTTGAGGCAGGACCGACAACAGTGGTAGAACGGAAACAACCGAGTGCTGCAGCCAATTCAGCTCGCGCTGGTAATTGCGCTAAACCCGCATAATAATCTGAATCCGATCCACGCCAGTTAACACCAAAACCCCATCCACCCATTTTGATTCCTGCATCATTCCAAAGGTCTTTAACATAGTCAATAGAGCGTTCCTCAGCGAGTTGGTGTGCCTCACCTATATTCAAATCAAGTCCTTCATAACCAGCATTCTTGGCTAATGCTAAACCTTCCTTCATATCTGCTCGTATACCGATTGCACCCGTACTTAGGTTCTTAAACATAATACCTCACTCTCTTTTTTTGCGAATTTTGAAATCATTTCAATCCGTCATCATTTATTTCTCACCGCGTACAACTTTTGCAGCGACTGCCCAGGGATATTCGTTGTCTTCTGCTTTGGCATCACGATATGTCGGTATCCATACCCAGCGTTCCTCACCTGAGATGTTCGGATGACTTGCGTGCAAAGTAAGATCGTGAAAAAAGACAGCACCCCCTGCCTCCAGTTCTGCAGTTATGGCAAGGTTCTCATCAACAGCATCTGGACGCAGCCTATTACCAAACCCGTGTCCATCGCTTGCATCACCATCGTGGACGATCGCAGATTTATGAGAACCTGGAAATAACTTCAGACAACCGTTCTCAACAGTAGCATCATCAAGCGCAACCCAAAGCGAATACTTATGTGCACCATGCCAATAGTGCCAGTCTTGATGCCACGGACTCGCAAATGTCGTAGAATCGCTCTTGAATACAACCTTATCGCTCAAGAATTCTATGTTTGGGGCAAGTATCCTTTCCAAAATATCAAGAATACGTTCATCACAGACAGCATTTTGGAAGACAGGACTACGGGTTGCTAAACCGACGTGTACGCCGTTTCCAGCAACATGACCAGTCTCTTTCTTCACTGCTTTCAAGATATCAATACTCTCCGTCTTAAGTGCTTGAACTTCGTTGCGAGTAAAGAGATTCGGTACAATTGCAAATCCTGTCTGAGAAAACGTCTCCTGTAACCTTGACAAATCAATAGCCATAGTTATCCCGCCTTTATCTCTACCTCTCTTCCTGTCTCACCACTTTTTAGCAACCCTTCCATCATCTGTTGTACGATCAATCCGTGCCGAAGTGGTGCTTTACATTCAACGCCATCTAAAATACATTCAATGAAGTGATCCGCGATAGCATCCCACGCTTCGTTATACTTGCTCTTGGGTAATTTCAGGTCAACATCTTCAAACTCACCATCTTTATCCGTTCTATATGCTTTCAACGGACTCAACGTTGCCCCTGCTTCTGTACCAAAAAGTTCAATCTGAAATTCACCGGGTTGATGTGACGCCCAAAAACTTTCAACCTGTAATCCAACACCATTCTCAAACGTGATGAATCCGCCAGCATAATCATCAGAATCATATTTTGTATAGGTTGACTTCGGTGGTTTTGAACGGTTCCAATAGCCAAGTCCTCGCGGTCCGAACTTTGCACCCGCTGCACCTAATACTGCTATCGGTGTCGGCATACCCATGATCCACCAGACTGCATCAAGCACATGGACACCCATATCGCGGAAAGCACCACCACCTTTCTGGATGAATCCGAGATTCCAAGCAGGAATACCGCTGCGCCGGACACTACGGGCGCGAGCATAGTAGATATCACCGAAATAATCATCTCTCGCAATACTACCAAGGTGTTGACAGGCATGACCGAAACGCGTTGACAACGACATCATATTTACAACACCCGCATCCGCTGCCGCCTCAACCAGCTGTTGTGCAGCTTGCTCAGAATCCGCTAAAGGCTTTGTTACCATGACGTGTTTACCATTCTTTACTGCTTCAAGCGCGATGGGAACATGCCATTGATTCGGCGTACCAACGAAAACTGCATCAATATCGGTTGCTTGACACATCTCCTTGTAATCCGTATAGAGTTTCTGTTTCCCGGGTAGATCTTTCGCAAAACCTTTCATACGGTCTTCATCAAGGTCACAAAGCGCGACGACTTTACCTCTGGCATTGCGTGAAAGGGCGGAACCGTTAGGTCTACCGATCCCCATTCCAACGACTGCAATACGTACTTGCTTATTCTCTGAGGACATATTTTTTGCTTTCTCCATATTTCTGATGTTCACTTCCATTAAAAAGGTCTTCCAAATTGGTTCAAGACTGGGTTAACATCATTCTTAATCGGTTTTATGGTTCTCAGGTATGCCCAAATCGCCTTAAGATCGGCATCGGTCATCTGAGCATAGTGTTTTGTTGGCATAGGCGGAAATATACTACGATTGTCTGGATTACCTTGATGTTTTCCAGTACGCATCGCGTCAATGAACATCTTCTCTGTCCATTCACCCAGACCCGTTAACTTATCAGGCGTTAGGTTTGAAGCAAAACTTGTTCCAAATGGACCTGAAAATGCACTCAACTTGGTAGAGGTAAACATAAAGATGTCTTGTTCCATCAATTGTTGCATCATATTGACATTGTAACGCGGACCTCTTGAATCTGATGGGTGACCTGCAAGGTACATATTCGGATCATAGTCTACCCCTGCACGAGGTGTATGACAATATCCACAGGCTGCCACAGCATCAACGAGGTATTTACCACGTTTCACCATGTCTTCCTGACTTTCAACTGAGCTAATTGCGAATATAACTACGGCACAGACGAAAAGAAACGCTATAGTAATAAAAACATGTTTTTTACGCATACTCTCTCCTTTCTTGATTAGAACACCACAATAGATATGACCTTAATTTAGCATTTTGTAGAAATTGATTCAATAGAAAAAGGCGCGAGTATTTTTCGCGCCTTATATATTCTCATCATGTCAGCGGTCTTTAGAAACTATACGTTAGCTTAGCATAGTAAAGTCCACCGTTGAAACCGAACGGGGCTGATCTTCTTGAATAGTCAAATACACCTGGAGAATCTACAATGACAGTGCCTTCACCATCTTCTAACTTCCCTGCGCGTGCGCCATTCATATCAACATTGTTCGGATCTGGCAACTGGTCTAAAATATTGTTAACACCGATCGTTAAGGATAACCCTTCATTCAACCGGTAGTTCCCTTGAAGATCCGTTAGCCACTTACCGCCAT
Source organism: Candidatus Poribacteria bacterium (assembly GCA_022824835.1). GTDB lineage: Bacteria > Poribacteria > WGA-4E > WGA-4E > WGA-3G > MSPOR6. Next base: position 16,626 of record JAJDZB010000099.1, read on the forward strand.
ACGTCTGTCGTGCGGGGTCTTCTCCACTACCCTCTTGAACGGTATATTCACCAAAGTAACGTAGTGCACCCCCAATTGTCAGATCACCGACAATGTAATCAGCACTTAGGTTTATGCGTGTGTTCGGCTGCCATTCTTCAATCATCGACCTCTCTTGCGATGGGAAAAGAGTGTCTGCTAAATTCATAGCGTTTTCTACACCAACAAGAATCTCCGGTGCTTCCACATCACCAATGACTTCGGTGTCGGCAAATGTAAATGCAGCCTTAAGATTAAGAAGGGACTCGTTTTCAAAAGCATAGAGATAACCTGCAGCAACATCTACACCTTGCGTGCGTGTCTGTGCTACATTGGTGAACACTTGAGCACTGCTTGCACCCGCTGCTGCCAATTCCGGAACGTTATCAGCACTGAAACTTCCACTCAAAACGATCCGATCATCAATCTGAATGATGAATCCATCCACGGTAAGCCACAGACGGTCAACAGGTTTCAAGACAACACCTGCAGATACGTTGAATGCCGTCTCCTCTTTCAACTCAGGGATACCCAATGCGCGTGCTGCTTCACTGTCATTTCGGAATGTACCAACTTCTAACGGAATCTGTTCCCCAGTAACTTCGTCCCGTTTGAACTGTGTACTGATGTTATTAAAATACTGCTGTTGTAAAGAGGGTGCCCGGAAACCTGTACTGCCTGCTGCACGCACGGCAACCTGCGGCATCAGATCGTAACGAGCAGTCGCTTTACCGGTAATAGTTGAACCGAAATCACTATACTGTTCACCACGAACTGCAGCACCGACAAGGATTCCAGTTCCTGGTTCCCCACTGAGATACGATTCAAAGTCAGCATAACCAGCAATATTCGTTCTGCTTTCATCTACTTCATTCTCAGGCTTGAAACCTGGAAAAACCTGTATCCCCTTAGCAGCACCTTCCGCGCCGAGTCCTGCGTCATTCCAGGAAACCTGTTCACCAGCCTGTATCCCGTAGCCTTCGCGTCTAAATTCTACACCACCAGCCAAGTTAATCAACGAAGCTTGATATTCTAATGGATAGGTAACATCCAGATTAAACGCTGTCTGTGAGAGTTCAAAACCACCTGCATCTGCTTCAGTAGGACTTGCTGCACCATAAGTTGCATTCATGGAGTTTGAAATAAAAAAGTCAAATGTGTTCAATCCGTGATTTACACTGACATCTACATTCAGGTCAGTTGCTTCGTGTGTCCAAGCAACACCTAATGCCAGGGATACATCTTCAATATCTGTATTTATCTCAGGTAGGAAACCATCAGGATATATGTCAGTTACTGTTCTGTCCGCTTGGTTTGCTCTCCGATAGAATCCCGCACTATTATTCTGACGTGTTGAATAACCACCGAATGAATATAACTCGGTCCCCGTCATTATAGGTAAACCGAAGTTATAAAAACCGACCTTTTGTGATGAATCAGCATCACCGATCCGAAAGTTCTGCCGATCAAAAGTGTATTCGCGAGGGTCATACCATCTACCTTCTTCGGTTACGGTACCATCTTCATTAGTTATCTCAATTGTTTCGATCGGATCGCCAGGTGCATCAACGCCAGTTTTTGTCCAAACATCTGCACTGACAAGATCATACTGCTGATTACCTGATAATCCAGCGCGGTTAGTACGATATCTGTCGCGCCATTCAGCAGTGAGATTAAGGAAACCTGACTCGCCAACTTTTATACCGTAATTAGCATTTCCTATCCAAGTATCACCTTCACCTTGATAGGTTTGTCCCCAATAGAAGTTTGCATCACCCGTATCAACATCATCTTTTAGAACAATGTTCAGTACCCCTGCAATAGCATCAGAACCGTATTGTGCAGCTGCACCGTCGCGAAGCACTTCAATCCTCTTGATGGCTGAAGAAGGTATCGCGTTGAAATCTGTTCCAGCGGTACCACGTCCAACAGATGTATTGACATGAAGTAAAGCACTCTTGTGACGACGTTTCCCATTAACAAGCACTAAAGTCTGGTCCGGACCTAATCCCCGCAAAGTTGCTGGTCGTAACGCATCTGTTCCATCACTGATAGATGAACTGGGGAAGTTAAAGGATGGAACCAACATCTGAAGTATCCGTCCTGTTTCAGATTGACCTGTCAGACTCAACTGTTTCTGTTCAACAACTTCAATCGGTACAGGTGCTTGTAATGCTCTCCGACCAATGCTCCGAGTACCGACGACAACTACAGATTCTATAGTTTGTAGTGGGGCAAGCGTCACCGTTAGTTCTTCTTGTCCAGTCGTCACATTTACACGACTACTCGAGAAACCTATCGCCGTAATCTGAACAGGTTCTACACCTGATACATCATCAAACATTGCCGCACCGTTATCATCTGTTGTCTTTTCTTCAGTACCAATAACAACATTCGCTGATGGTACGGGGTTACCGTTCTGGTCTTGAACAACAACCTTAAGTGAATCTGCATTAGCAGTCAAAGGTATTAAGGATACGATACCGATGAGTAATATGGCAAAACAGTATTGATGCCATCTGTTATTTGAAAATTGCATTATTTCCTCCTTAGGATTTGCATTCAGAATGAGATATCCATTAGATATGTGGACTTAATCAAGTCCTCCGATGTTTATCTTTCAATCACTCTCACACTTATAATTATGCTTTGTAATAACGTTAAAATGCAAATAATTAAACCCAACGCGAAACACCAGAAAAAGTCTGTACCAGAAATTATCTGTTAATTTCAATTGAAAACTATTTTTATAATGTGTTATGCTTAGAATTGAAAGTAGGACTTCTTAGAGGAAAAGCAAAATGTGATAAGGTATTTTCGTTCAACATATAGATTATGTGAAAAAGAGAAACTTCACAACACCTACAATTACAGCCGTGCCGACAACAGATAAAATAGACATTATCATATTCAGTTTTGTTTTGTTCGTGTTTACATCGATTCTAATGGCAGTTTTTACTTCAAGATCCTCTTTTAGTACTGTCTTAATATCTTCTAATTCTCTTTTGTTATGTTCAAATTGCTTGTCTATAAGTTCCAATCGATAGGTTAACTGTTCAAATTGCTTGTCTATAAGTTCAAATCGTTGGTCTATAAGTTCAAATCGATTGTCCATAAGTTCAAATCGATTGTCTATATGAGTAAACTTTTCATCAAGGTATTCTCTCAAATCAAATTCTATTTGCATCGGGTTTCCCTCGCTCTGTATTATAGTAAATTTTTGAATTAATTATACAGTCTGTACCAGTGCGGTTGGGAAACCGCACCTACCGTGGTCCGAAAGTGTGTAATTATTTTCAAACTTCACCATAATGTATCATACACTTATTACGCTAATTATACACTAATTGTAAAAAATATACCATAAAAATGTTGAGATTAAAGGAAGATTGAAAAAGAAATCGTTGATTTAAAACATCAATCTAAGGAACAGATGCACAGCACGATGATGGATTTCCCTCTAACCCTAAATCTAATCTTACAACATGTGCGGCGTATACACGGGGAGAAACACGTTCACACATTGATGCCTCCCGGCAAGATACATACATATCAATACCGAACTTTCTGTGAACGGGTTGGAAAATTGGCAAAGACAATCATCAATTCAGGAATAGAACCCGGTGATAGAGTTGCGACTTTTGCTTCTAACACCTATCAACATCTTGAACTCTTATACGCTATACCTATTACGGGAAGTGTGATACATCCGATAAATGTACGGCTAACATCAGAACAACAAACAGGAATTGTCCAGCAGGCAGATGACAAACTTTTCTTCGTTGACGGTGTATATTCGGATAAATTCTCGGTATTGCAGAAGGAAATTGAATCAGCAATGCCTATCTACTTCAACATTGACATACCTGATACTAATTTACAATCTACAATTAAATATGAAGCGTGTATCGCTGGAAATCACAAAGAATATAGTCCAGATATTCAGGACGAGAATGCCGCATTGGCACTCTGTTACACAAGCGGAACAACGGGTGAACCGAAAGGTATACTTTACAGCCATCGCTCAGTACTCCTACATACATTCGCAGTAAATCAGGCAGGAGTATTCGGTATCACTGAATCAGATGTCGTTCTGCCGCTTGTGCCTATCTATCACACATTAGCATGGGGAATACCTTATGCAGCAATGTTCGTCGGTGCTGATATTGTGCTACACGGAACAGATTTAGACGGTGTAGTAGATCTAATCTCTGAAATAGGGGTTACTATCTCTGCTGGTGTACCGACAATTTGGCGGAAACTACTACCAGAACTACTAAAAAGAAAACGGGATGTTGCATCATTAAAACAGATAATAGTTGGTGGAGAAGCGATGCCTGCTCAACTTATTGATGCTTATGAAAAGGATCTCGGTGTTGAAGTCCGACATGCATGGGGGATGACAGAGATGTCGCCAACAGGTACATTTTCAACACTTCGCAGAAAACACATGCACTTATCAAATAAGGAGAAAACCAAAATCAAATCAATGCAGGGGAGACCTATTCCAGGTGTTCAAATCCGATTAGCATCTGAAGATGAATACGATCTACCTTGGGATGGAGAAACTATTGGCGAAGTACAGGTTAGAGGTGCTTGGGTAACGGGTGCGTATTATGGGTCTGTATCTTCAGAAGAACACTTTACTAAGGATGGGTGGTTTCGAACGGGTGATCTTGCAACAATTAACCACGAAGGTTATATGCACATTGTTGACCGCGCAAAAGCAATCATTAAAAGCGGAGGCGAATCAATCTCTACCGTATCATTAGAAGCAGTTCTCATACAACACCCATTGGTAGAAGATGTAGCAGTAGTCGGTATACCTGACGAAAAGTGGGGTGAACGACCAATAGCAGCTGTTGTACTGGCAGATGATGTACTGGCAGAGGATACTAACGCAGATATACCAAAACTATTATCAGAACATCTTGCTGATGCATTTCCAAAATTCTGGATACCCGACCTTATCATCGTTATTGATGAAATTCCAAAGAACAGTGTTGGAAAAACTGATAAAGCTGCTATAATAAAGTATATTACTAATTGAATTGGTTAATTTCTATCCTAAAGGAGATATTATGACCGATACAAATCATAAGTTAAGTCAAGAAGAGATTGATCACTTTAGACATCAAGGATTTCTTGGACCATACACACTCTGCAGTTCTGATGAAATGATAAAGATGCAACCCGATATTGAGAAAATCCTTGAAACCGATGCACCTGACCACAAGAATAGAGTGCACAATCGGCATCTGGATTATCCACTGATCCATGACCTTGCTACACATCCATCAATTGTCAAACGAATGGCAGCCCTATATGGACCTGACCTGCTGCTATGGCGAACCAATTTTTTTGTCAAGGAACCTGGCGCGAAGGAGATTCCGTGGCATCAAGACTTCAACTATTGGCCCCTTGAACCACCCATCATCATTTCAGCTTGGATAGCCGTAGATTCGGCAACACTTGAGAACAGTTGCCTACAGATTGTTCCCGGTTCACACCGTAAAGTGATACCTCATGTAAAAGCGACTTCAGATATGGCATTCGGACTGATGGGTGATCTGGAATATGTCGATGCATCAAATCATGTCAATCTTGAAATGCAACCCGGTGAATTCGTACTGTTTAATGAACGCACATTACATCACTCCGAAGCGAACCGATCAGACAAAAGACGTATCGGTTTGGCTGTGCGTGTCATAATTCCTATCGTAAAACTCTTCAATTGGGATTCACCAAATCACGAACTAATTGTCATACACGGAAAAGACACAGTGCAATATAATGAAAGGCCAATTTAATAAAAGGAGATAGAATGAACCGACAAATCACATTGGCAGCCCGACCCGTCGGGTATCCAAAAGAAACTGATTTCAAACTCGTTCAGACAACCATCCCTAAACCAGAAGATGGGCATGTGCTACTAAAGACGTTATATCTTTCAGTTGACCCGTATATGAGGGGTCGCATGAACGCTTCACGTTCTTATGCAGCAAACGTTGAGCACAATGAAGTCATGGTTGGTGGGGTGATCTCTGAAGTAATTGAGTCAAGACACTCACATTTTCAGGTAGGGGATATCGTCAATGCAAATACTGGATGGCAGGAGTATGCAGCCTCTGGTACTGATGGATTACGGAAAATCGACCCATCAATTGCCCCCATATCAACGGGAATAGGAATTCTTGGGATGCCAGGTTTGACAGCATATTTTGGTCTGCTTGAAGTCGGCAAACTTCAAGATGGTGAAACCGTTTTTGTGTCCGGCGCAGCTGGTGCTGTTGGATCTGCTGTAGGACAAATCGCAAAAATTAGAGGGTGTCGCGTCGTAGGTTCTGCTGGAACAGATGAGAAAATTGATTACATTACTGATGAACTCGGTTTTGATGCAGGATTCAACTACAAAAATGCCACCGACTATCAAGCAAAGTTAGCTGAACTGTGTCCTGACGGTATTGATGTCTATTTTGACAATGTCGGTGGACAGATAACCGATGCTGTCTTTCCAAATCTAAGAGTAAAAGGACGTGTGGTTATCTGCGGACAGATTTCACAGTATAACTTAGAGAATCCAGAAACCGGACCTCGTTTCCTTTGGCACCTCATTACGCAACGCGCACGAATAGAGGGATTCCTCGTTTTTGAATTTGCAGACAGATATGCTGAGGCTCTACCACAGATGGCAGAATGGATCAAACAAGGAAAATTGAAATACCGAGAGACAATCGCTGAAGGCGGGATTGAGAAAGCACCCGCAGCATTTATAAGTATGCTAAAAGGTGGAAATATCGGAAAACAGTTAGTAAAAATCGCTGATCCCAGTTGAAACTCATTAATATCAATTGACATTCTTTCAGATTAGTGATATGTTATAAATATAATACTTTACTTTTAAAGAATACACTCAAGGAGGAAAAAACTTTGTCTAATAAATACGCAAATCGTTTCGTCCCTGTCTTACTTTTAATGTTTACTATTAGTCTCTTTTTCGTCACTGTCTTCATTGTGGGTTGTGGTGACGAAGGTGATGCTCCAACGGATATGGTCGAAGGTGATGGTCCAACGGATATGGATGGTCAAACTGATGATCATAGTACGCATGACCATGAACCTGTCATTGTCGCGCCAACACCTGACCCAGATGAACCAGAAGACCCCGCTGTTACCTTTAGAAATGATATTCTACCTATCTTAGCAGAAAGTTGTGCCCTGGGAGGTTGTCATTCAGGTCTACCCGCAGCTGGGGGACTTGACCTAACAGATTATACAAGCTTTAAAGATGGCGGTGGAAACGGTGCTGCGTTTGTTCCTGGTGATGGAACAGGGAGCCTTGTTGTACAACGTATTGATGGCGGGGGAATGCCTCCTATTGGACCACCCCTAACAGCAGAGCAGATTCAGTTTTTCATTGACTGGATTGATGACGGCGCAGAAAATAACTAATTCAGATCTAATACAACACTATGCAGAGCAGATTCTCTATGACTCTGCTCTGCAGTAGGTTTAATCCTACCACTTATCCGGGTAAGGAGTCTTTTCATGAAAGTCACGAATATAGAGCGGATATTAGTAGATGTTCCATTCACACCACGACAACAAGAAATCACTACGCAGAGCGTTTCCACTGTATACAACTGGTCACTCCTTGAATTGTGTAAGGTAACGACAGATACAGGACATGTTGGATGGGGAGAGACAGTTATCCATTATACCTACAGCCGCGTATCTGAAAATAGTGTGCAACGGGTGCTTGGAGAAAACCCAGCCGAACACATGAATGACGATTCACTCGGTGCAGGACTTCAGATGGCACTCTTTGATGTGGTCGGCAAAATATTGGAGGTACCCGTCTATCAAATCATGGGAAGACAGTGTCGGCAGGAAGTACCCATCTCATGGTGGTCCATCGATTCATCGCCAGAGAATTGGGCTGCAGAAGCAGCTGATGCCGTTGATGATGGCTATACCAGTTTCAAAAATAAACCGCGTCCCTGGTGGGATATCATCAAACAGGTAGAAGCTGTCGCTGGTGTTGTACCTTCAAGTTTCAAGCTTGACTTAGACCCAAACGATTCGCTAAGGGACGCTGATACTGCTATACCATTATTAAAAAAACTTGCTGCGCATCCGAATGTAGCGATCTTTGAATCTCCAATTCCGCAAGCTGATATAGAGGGAAATAAAGCAATTCGTGAAGTCATAGATTGTCCTATAGCAATGCACTTTGGAAATCCGCCGTATACAACATGTATCCGTGAGGGTGTATGTGACGGGTTCGTCATCGGAGGTGGTAAGTCCCGAACGATGAATGACGGTTTTCTCAGTGCAGCTGCAGATATGCCTTTCTGGCTGCAGATCGTTGGAAACGGACTGACAACAACATGGGCGGCACATCTCGGAAGTGTCCTAACACATGCAACGTGGCCCGCGATTACCTGCCTCAATCTATACAGCCATCATCTACTCAAGGAACCTATTCAGGTACGAGAAGGTTGCCATACCGTTCCGGATTCTCCCGGTTTGGGAATTGAAGTAGATGAGGATGCGATTGAGAAATACAGAGTTCCTTCTGATAAATTGGACGATGACGGGTACACAATTCACCCACATCCCAGAATAATAAAAACTGTAGTATACCCGGATGGCAGTTGTATCCACATGGTCGGAGATGAACTGCGTTATTTCAATGCTGGAAACGGTGAAGCTTATGTTGAAGGAGCACGACTTGAACTCACTTATGACGACGAGTCTAAAGCATGGAGCGACTTATACGAAAAAGCGAGCGATACTCCTGTGCATGGCACTTGGTAATCTTTGGGAGTCTGTCCCTGATAATAAAAATAAACCCGGTTAAACACTTGACATGGTGCAGACAATTGCGTAATATTAGAAAAAAACTGTGTTAGTATAAAAGGATTCAACATATTCACACATGAAGAATTATCGTGTCGCAATATTAGGATGCCGTAGCAGAGGAACATCCGCAGCAAAAGCCTATCATGCACATCCACGCACAGAAATAGTAGCACTCTGTGACCTTGTTGCAGATAGACTAACAGCTCTTGGTAAGATCGTCAATGTGTCTGCACAGTTCTCTGATGTAGATGAAATGATTCAGCAGACGAAACCGGATATAGTCGCAATTCCGACAGCAACAGACTTGCACTACACGCTCTGTATGCAAGTGCTTGAGCACGGCGTGAACATTGAAGTCGAAAAGCCGCTTTGTGTTGATTTAGTCCAAGCGGATACCATCCTCCAAAAGGCACAAGAGAAAAACGCTCGCGTCGTCGTACACCATCAACGCCGCGTAAGTCCAACTATCCAAGCCGTTGCAAAGGTACTTGAGGCAGGAGAAATTGGTGAACTAAGATATATGTACGCATGTGGTAAAGGATACTATGCGGGGTACGGACTCATGAACATTGGAACGCATGTCGTTAACAATATGCTACGTTTCGGTGGACACTGTAGAAGCGTTGTGACACAAGCAACCGCTGGAGGACGACAACTGACACCAGAGGATGTTATCCCTGCACCTGCAGGAATGGGTATTGTCGCAGGTGAATATACCACATCAACGCTACAATTTGATAACAATGTCACGGGTACATTAATTCAACAAAGATTTCAAAAGGTAACCAGTGATGCTTATGTGCTTGAACTCTACGGAAGTGAAGGGAGACTGTTCTGGTCTGAACTGAAAGGGGCATGGTGGCTACCAACCCCACATTTTCTCCCCGACGGTACGCATGACCAGTGGGAAAAACTGACACCTATCATTCCAGAACATTTCGACAAAGATAAAGATGCGGATATTGATGACTACTGTCTCGTTGACGAATATGTGAACGCACTTGATGAAGACCGAGAACATCAGTGTAGCGGTGAAGAAGGACGTCATGTTATGGAGATCCTAATGGGGATATTTGAATCAGCGGTATATGGAAAACGCGTTGACCTACCCCAGAAAAACCGAGATCACCCTTTGCTGAGATGGCGTAAGGAAAATGGGTTAAGTCAACCAGACGAAATGCCACGAGATTACGGTTCATGGTTGAATCAAGAAACTGAACGACTATACGGACAGAAGAAAGACTAATACCAAATTAACGCGATTCATAGCGGTAGGTGCGATTTCCTAATCGCACTTGTTTTGGACAAAACATGAAAATCACGTCATTTTAGTATAAGAACTATATTTGGAGTATTTTATGCCAAATCCTACAACAAATGCAGGCAATTTACCGCCAATCCCACTCACTGAAGAACAACGATTCTTGTTTGATACGCGAGGATGGCTCCTATTCCCAAGTGTTCTGAGTGAAACAGAAACCAAAGAGATGCGCGAATTCTGTTATCAACTCCAACAGGACCCAGAATCAATTCCAGAGCACCATCGCTCATCAATCGGCGGCCCACTGGAAACACTTACAGACCACCCAGTTGTATTAGGTTTCATGAACGAATTTCTGACATCCGGATACGCAAACGATAACTGCTACGGATTTAGGTTTGAAGGCACTTTTCTCACCATACGAGGAATGGGACACGATAACTTTCGACCACACGGTGGACGTGGTATGCTCAATTTTCCCGGTAATTCGCATACCTACCATTTACACCACGACAGAGCACACAGCGGACTAACACGGGTTGTTTGGGAACTCAACCCTGTTAAAGAACGCGGCGGTGGAACGATGTTCTTAACAGGAAGTCATAAAGGTGCGTTTCCCGCCCCAAAATCTACTGCAGACCGAAATTCACCCCTATGGGAAGACTACAGTTGTCCTGCAGGATCCATGTTGGTTTTTACCGAGGCAATTACACACACCGGTGCAAAATGGACAGATGATACACATGACCGTGTCGCAGTTTTCAATTGCTATAATACCGTAGGAAACAAATGGCACAAGTGGCAACCGAATCCAAGACACCTTGAAGAAATGCCATTCAAGAGACAAACGCTCTTCCGTCCCGTCTATTGTCAGGATAACACACCCTCTTTAGATGCGGTATAAGAAAGTAGACGCGGTATGAGGAATAAATTATGAAAATAACCGATGTAAAATCTTTCGTTACTTCATCAGGACATTTTTTCGTCAAAGTAGAAACCGATACCGGCATATACGGCGTCGGTGAAGGCGGTATCAGACGTCGCGCTATCGCTTTAGCTGAAGTCGTACGGTCGTTTGATCCAATACTCATCGGGACAAACCCATTTCAAATCGAACATCTATGGCAAGTTATGTTCCGAGGAGGCTTCTTTCCAGGGGGTGTTGTTCAATCTGCTGCTGTCAGTGCTGTGGACATCGCTTTGTGGGATATCAAGGGAAAGGCACTAAATGTTCCTGTATATGAACTTCTGGGAGGACGCACAAGAGACAAGGTCGCCTGTTATCCACATAACGGTGGTAGCTCAATAGAAAAACTTGTTGAGAGTTGTCGGAAAACACATGAGGAAGGATGGAAATTCGCAAGATGGGGATTAGCAGACGGAAGCGATGATGCTACTGAAAAGGGAACTTTTGAACCGAGACGCGCTGTAAAATACGGGATAGAACAGGTAAAAGCTGTCCGGGAAGCATTAGGAGATGATATAAACATACTCGTTGATGTGCATACACGTCTTGATCCAGCCGATAGTTTGGATTTTTGTAAGAGCGTTGAACAGTACAATCCCTTCTTCATTGAGGACCCGCTCAGAAGTGAAAACCCAGCAAGTCTTAGAAGACTCCGACAACAGACTTCCGTGCCAATTGCTGTGGGGGAACAGTACGATAGCAAATGGACTTTCAGAGAAGTCATTGAGGAAGACTTATTGGATTACTGTCGTGTTGACCTATGTATAGCAGGGGGATTAACAGAGGCACGGAAAATCGCAGGATGGTGTGAAACACATTACATTCACTTAGCACCCCACAACCCTTTGGGACCTGTATCTACTGCTGCATGTTTACATCTCTGTTTAGCATCATCACTTGTAGGTGTGCAGGAACTACCACGTGCTCCGATGTCTTCATTGACAGATGTTTTCCCCGTGCAAGTCCCTTATGAATCCGGACATCTGTTACCTCCCGAATCCCCCGGATTGGGCATAGAATTCAACGAAGAAGCACTCAAAAATGTCACCACACAGGAATACGGGCCCCCAAGCGGCTATCAAAGAGATGACGGGTCCTATACAAATTGGTAGGTATTTCAATCAAGCACTTGCTTCAGAAATAGATGCTGATTATGTTCGCATTACTCGGGAACGTATAAAAAAGTTTTCTGATGGAGAATTGTTGTTACGTCCGATGGGAAACCCATACATCAACCTTCAGGAAATGAGCAGGCAGCTCAACTTTCTTTAGATTAAAAGTACCAACTCAATCTTCTTTTATCGGTTTCAAGTGGTGTGAAGTAAGATCCCATAAGAGTAGCGTCCCGTCCTCACCTGCTGTTGTTAGAGTATTCACATCAGGACTAAACACTGCAGACTTTACCTTACCTGCATGTCCTTTTAAAGTATGTTCTATCATTCCTGACGATGTATCAAATACTTGAACCGTTCCCTTCCAGCCTTCACTTGCAGCGATTTTATTTCCATCCGGACTAAATGCCAACGGCATGCAATACCACCCTATAACCAATTCCCTTTTGACTGTTTGCGTTGCAATATCCAATAGAGAAACCTTGTTCCCCACATCAAAGGCAATTGTTTTCCCATCAGGACTCATGACAGTGCTCTCTATACTGAATTCTTTGGCTTCAATTGAACCCTTAAGTTTACCTGACTCTGCATCCCAAATTTCAACCTTTTTGTCTCTACCAGCAGTGATTAATTTTCCATCAGGACTATATCCTATATTTCGGATCCATGAGTAGGGTCCGTCACCTTTAGCTAATTCTGCCTTCAATCTCAATGGATCTACTTCCATTAACTGAACTCCCGTTACATTACCTACAGCAAGAGTATCTCCATTCTGATTAAATGAGCCGACGAAGAAAGGTTCATTATAAAATCTTTTCTCATTTACTTTTTCTATTAATGTTCCAGTTGTATTGGTCCAGAGCATCAAAGTTCTATCCTCGCTACCAGTAGCAAACATATTTCCATCTGAGCTAAAGGCAACGCTACTTACATCCTTTGTATGATCTGATAACTTAATAGTAGGTTTACCCGTCAAACTTAAGGTGTTCCAAAGCCATACTGTCTTATCTGTGTGAACTGTCGTAAGCAAATTTTTTCTATCATGATTATATGAAAAACCTACAACTGAACTGGTGTGTTCAAGTGTGAATTTATGCTTCCTTGTAGTGGTATTCCACACCTGAACCATGTTATCTGCACCCGCTATAGCAAATTCATGATAATCCAGATTAAACGCTACGCGTTTAATTGAGTCTGTTCCCTTCAACATACTTCTGTTTTCACCTGTTACTATGTCCCATAACCAGACATTCCGATTGTTTTTACCTGATAATCCAAAGATAGCAATTGTATTTCCATCTGGACTGAAAACTATGTCCTCTATCCTTCCGGTTCGTTTTAGCGTATTTATCGGTTTACCTGTTGTGGTATTCCACAGTTGTAACCCATCTTCTGCTGTTATTGCAAGCATTTCTCTATTAGGACTGTATGCTATGCTGTTACTTAACTTTCCCATACCATCTTCAAGTGTTTTTTTAAGTTTCCCTGTTGTAGTATCCCAGAGTAACACTGTGTTAGTGTTACTTCGTGTAGCGATAGTAGAACCATCAGAATTAAACGAAAAACTATACGGTGTTGTGATGTTGCCAGCGATTCTGTGCTTGAATTCACCTGTTGAGGTATCCCACAATCGTACTTTTCCATCCTCAGCACCAATAGCGAACAAATTTCCTTTCGGACTGAAAGCGATACAGAAGAACATTAGTGCTTCCTCTCCAGATAATCCGATGCTGCCCTCAAGCGTAAACTTCAATTCCATTGTAATCGCATCCCATAATTGTGTCGTCCCACCCGTATCAGCTATAGCGATAGTCTGTCCATCGGGACTAAAGGTAACGTAATGAGGGTAGTGGAATTCTCCAGGGAGAGTGCCTTTAAGTTCTTGTGTTCGCGTATCCCACAGTTGCACATCTTTCCTGTCCCCGATTACAGCGATTGTGCTTCCATCCGGATTATAGACGACAGTATAATCTGCTAAACCTGTGTTTTTGGTCAGTAGAGACTGCTCAACGCCTGTCAAAGCATCGTAAATCCAAACACCAATATCGCTAACTACTGCAAGTTGTCGACCATCTGGCGAAAACGCAATATCGTTCACAGGACCTTTACCGAATCGAGCAATAACACCTTTAGGTAATTGCCATTGGGATGTGTTTTGTGCTGCACTTAGAATTGTTTGATTATTTGACAGAATATATAACCATAACAAGATAGTAACAATCGATCGGATTCTCATATATGACTCCATACATTCAAAAGCTTCGTCCAATTTTCAGGTGCTCTGGCAGCTCAGGACAGAGGATTGTGTTCGTCAAAAAGGTTGTAGTCAATGTCTAAATGGTCGTTAATGCAGTAATGAGTGCATCCCAGAAAGGATTCTCATTTGTTTCATTATAAAATGGCAAACCGATCAAACAGAAATCCTTACTGTCAATCGTTAAAAGTTTATCTTTAAAATCATCAGTTATCTCTTTCATAAATCTTTCTTTCCATTTGTCAGTCGGTTGGAGAAATTTGCCTTTAGGTTCAATGAAAAATTGAAAACAGACCAATTTCCCCTTTTTCTCTTGAAGGAACAAGGCGAAATCAGGATAAAACGCCTGTCCATCGGAGAAGCTATAGATAGCAAAGTGCTTTTCGTTACGAAGCAGATAGATCTCGTTATAATCTACAGCTAAATCCTTAACCTTTCTGATTAATAGTTCAGCAAAAGCTTTTTCTTCGCTCGTGCCGTAAAGCGTGTTGAAAGGAAACCAATCCTTATCCTCAAATTGTTGATCTATAGCAGCTCGCGGGTTTCGCATGTCAAATTTCAGGAGTTTATCTTTGAAAATATCATGAACCTGTTTGGGTCGGAATTGTTTTGTTCCCTGGAATTCAGTTACTTGTTCTCGAATTTCAGACTCTATTTGACTTAACAAACCTTCACATGCGGACAGTTTTGCTGATCGATTCTCTTCCAAATCGGAGATATTTCCCTTGAAAGTGATTGCCAAACCACCCAGAAAGTTCTCCGATGTCATAAATTCACGGACAGATGTTAAATGTGGGAAATAGTGTTTAAGCGATGCAAATGTGAAAAACGGATTGTATGCAATTGCGGATCTCAGAATATTCTGTTCAATATCACCGATAGGTATGTCCTTCGGATCTTCGTTCTGTTCCACCGGTGGTGCTTCATTCTCCATCGCGGTAGTTTGACCTGCGAAACCTGTCCGAATGATGTACTCGTAGTTTTTCTTTTTCACACTTAGACTTGCTAAGTCGTCAAAAGAGTTGACATGTTGGTAATCTTTCGGTACCTGATCATTAAGCCAGATAACACCGAATTTGTAAAAATTGGTTTTCTTGAATTTGTCTTTCAACTTTAGTTCACGAGTCACGACGCGTTCGTCCATCATACCTTGTTCAATTAGGGCAGTGCGGATTTCAGAGATGTAGCGCGAATCGTGAATGCTATGATAATGGAGTTCTTCCAACACACGGAGTTCATGGTTTAGTTCCTCATCGAACTTACGGAGGAACAGATCTGGATGGTCTGACAACACAAAAGGAAAGTAACGGGCACCGCGCCCAATAAGTTGCGCCTCGGACATTGTCGTCTTTCCGATTTTCCCTTGTCCTGAGTCGCGGGTTTCGTAGCAACGGACAATATCAAATAGGTTTAACACGTCCCATCCTTCATTGAGTTTCTGCACGGCAAAGATAGCACGGATCGGATTGTTTTTATCTTCAAGTGTGTTTACTTGTATCTGATAGTTCTTCTTTTCGTCTTCATCGTTAACTGAGAGGCAGTATGCTTCCTGAAATTCATACTGTAGACGTTTTATCAGTTGTTCAGTGCTGATTCCATTTTCATCAAAAAAGCGGAATGCTTGTTGAACAATCTCAAGTGGTGATGTTCGAATGTCTTGAATTTGGTCAGCGGTTAGTACATCAATCAGTTTGTGAAAGTTATCCTTGTTTTCTTCCGATTGTGCGATTGTTCTCTGTGCCTTGAACAGAATAACTGGTTTTAGATTAATACCGTTTTTCTCCGCGACCTCCTGCTTATAGTAATTGAGTATGAGTGCTTGCAAGACACGTGAGTCCTGATCTAAATCGGAATGTACAAGCACAACCTCTTTTGAAAACTTGTCATTCCGATAATTGATTAGGTCATACTGATAGATGATCTTATTCCGATATTTTTGGACCATCGCGGGTGTTTCATAATCGTGCGTGGCGGTGAACTCCAACAATAAATTAGCGTCATTGGACGTAAAGATACGCTGCACCGTGTTTTCCCAACTTTCAAATAACGCCATTCCTGTTTGTGTCTTTGTGCTAACGTTCATGTGATGTGCTTCATCTGCCAACAATACAATTTGCTGTTCAGCGAAATTTTCATAAGTTAAGGAATCTTCCTTTTCCGTTGTCATGTCGGTGTGCAGCTGCTGAATAGTCGTGAAGCATATATTGATGTCGTTTTCGTTGACGCCTTCAAAATTCTCTACTTGGGTCACTGCTATCGGTTTACCATCAAAACGGATGTCTTGATTGAAAAGGTATTTCGCAGCGCGCGGGTTAAGGAAATTGTCCTTTGTCTTTTCTATGATATTGGTAGAGTTAACAAAAAAGAGGAAGTTGCGATGCCCTTTTTCATAGAGGTAAAGAATCAGACCTGCCATGATAAGCGTCTTACCACTACCGGTTGCCATGTTGAATAGTAGATGTAGAGGACTTTCTTTGTCTTCAAATTCGTTTTCAAAACAGAGGATAAACCGTACGAATGCTTCCTCTTGGTAAGGACGGAGTGGGAAGGCGGGGTTTAGGTTATCTCTTATGTATGTGGGAATATCGGTTTCTCGGAGGGTTTTCCGTCCGAATTCCTCAAGGATCGTTTCGTGTAAGAATTTTTCTTGCATAATAAATAAGAGTAGGTGTGTTGTAGCACAAACTTTTAGTTTGTGCATAATTATCACGCAAACTAAAAGTTTACGCTACAATACAAACTACAAAAACGCAAACTAAAAGTTCGCGCTACATGGACTCTTCACCAAGTATCAAATCGTTCCAATCGGGAAATTCTCCTTCTTCCAGAATCTTCAGTATTGAGTCCCGACATAAGTCTTGAGATCTTTCTATAAACTTTTCTGTAGGTGTGGAATTCCCACCAATATTCACCGTTGGGGCGAGTTTTCCTGTATGAACCGCCTTGGAACGCAAATTATATATTTCCCTTAATTCCTTCATTAATGTCTTTCGCTGCTCTTTATCTTTTCCCAAGTGCCACGAAGCGCGGAGACGAAGCGAAAGAGATAATTGATCTGTTTTATTTTCCGGGAAATAAAGGGCTTCCAAGACTATTCCCAAGTCAATTATTTTCTCAACTGCAGTTTTTAATGTTTTGGATTTTATCCATCTATCAATCGGTATCTGCAATTTTCCGGTAACCTTTGACTTTAGGTTGACCAGTTTTTCATACAGACATTTGGCTTTGTCTACTTCATCCATTCCTATCTTCTTGGAAGCTGCAGACGATGGACGTGTGAAAGAAACAGAACTACGATCAGGATTGATATTAAAAAGTTCGTCTTCCGATATATAGACCCAAACCGTATCAATCTGAACTGCAGAATTGCAAGCCAAAGACAGTGCCTGACAGAATTGTTTTTGGAAATCCGCTTCGTTAAAATTTGAAAATTCTCCATTTTTCACCTCAATCCGAAATCTATCTTTTTGCATATCCCATTTATCCCATTTGTCCTCTGTTGTTACCGGTAAGAAAGGGTTGTGAAATATCGGAAATACAGAATAGTCAATAACAAGCAGCATTTTTTCAAAGAAATTTAAATTAGGATTGGGAAGCCCACCCCAACAACGTGGGAGGTTCCATGGTGAATTTGAAAGTGGAATAAGATAGATTCCGTCAAAAACTTGAATTTCTGTCTCTGACGTTATCCCCATAAGTAATATTATGGCTTGAAAAAAACCTTCTATCTCTGTTGTACATTTTTCAAAATCAGACGCTGCTTCCTCGATCCCTCGAAAAATGGTAATTTTCAAAAGTTGCTCTAAAAATCTCTTTAAATGGTCACCGTCCGTTTCACTACTATTGCGCGCAATTATTCCAGTATCACGATTGAATACAAAAGCGGCCGCTGATAGGGTTTTATCTTCATGGATAAATGGATCCAGTTCCGCCTTTATGAATTCAAGAATCTTTGATTTTGTCTCATCACTAATGTCAACAGTAAAGTGCTGCACAATCCATAGAGAATGTTCTGAATAAGATGTCCAAGCTTGTTGTAAGTGCCACTTATATTGATCAGGAGTTATAGATAATCCATTGAATCCACCATACGGTCGTAATACCAAATTCTCTATTGCTTCTTCAAGCAACTGCTTTAGTTCATCTTTTTTTCTTCTGTCATTTCTTTTACCTTTCATTATTCTGTAGCAGAAATTGTCAGTTGGTGCATATTAGCACACAAACTAAAAGTTTGTATTACGAAGAATCCCGATAAAACTTCTTATTCAATTTCTTATCTTCCTCACTCACCCCAAAATCCGCATCTTCTATTTCCGAGAGGTTGACATAGAGTTGGTTCTTATCCAGCAATTCTACCAAGCAGTGTTTCTGTGCATCAAGGTTATCAATAGCGATGAAATCGTCTACTGCATCTTGTGGCATTTCTGCATTGACATACCAGTTAAGGAAGGAGTTTTCGGCAATCTCTTTCCAAAGTGCAACAAGTTCTTCGGGTGATTGTGCGACTTGGATTTTGTCCACATAAGCTTGGTTGAATTCCTTCATTTCGCATGAGATGAAATCACCGCTCAAAACTCCTTCTTGTGTGATAACTTTTTCCAATCGCTCCTTGCAAACTTTTATATGTTCGTCTAATTGCTCTACGAGGATAAACTGACGT
Organism: Candidatus Poribacteria bacterium; assembly: GCA_022824835.1. GTDB lineage: Bacteria > Poribacteria > WGA-4E > WGA-4E > WGA-3G > MSPOR6. The sequence goes on from JAJDZB010000099.1 coordinate 35,763, forward strand.
TTGCCTCCATCCTCTTTGTTGAGTTCCAATACGGCATGCCCTGTCGTTCCCGATCCAGCGAAGAAGTCAAGGACAATGTCTCCAGGATCCGTTGTAATTTTCACTATATCCACAACAGTATATAATGATTTTGGATACGAAAAAGATTTCTTACCAAGTATTTTTTCTAAAAGTCTTGTGCCATGCTGTGTTGCATTATACCTTTTATCTGTCCAAGTAGTTTTGGGACGCAAGCCTTTGTATTCAGTTATTCTCCGCTTAAAAAAGATCTGAATGTGCTCTTCTTTATGCTTTTTAGCTACAATTTCGTTATCATCAATTTTTTGTTGTAGAGTTAAAGGTGAATTTGACCAAACCCACTCTGTGCCGTTTTCTATTGGAAAAACTTCATGGTAGTTTTCCTCTTTTGTCAAAGAAATATGTTTTAAGTCTTTAGAAATATAGATCGGATAAAACTGCTTGGGTCTGTCTTCCCGTCGTGCATTCCTTGTTTCCCCTTTGCGCATTAGATTTTCCAATTTGTATCGTGATATTTCATCCTTTTCATTATAAGTTTTCTCTGTTTCTTTGGACATCTCAAAGAAGTTTATCTTGGCAAGTTCTTTATTCTTAGCATAAACCACCATGAATTCGTTTGATGTGGCGAAAAAATTGTTATTAGTCTTACCAGCAGGATGATGAACAATAGTTAGTACAGAAATGCGGTTCTCTCTACCAAAAACTTCGTCGGCTAAAGTTCCCAAATATAAGAGTTCATAGTTATCTATAGAAATGGCAATAAACCCATCGTCTCTTAAAAATTGCTTTGCAACATCTAACCTATTTTTCATAAAAGTTAGCCAGCTTGAATGATTGAAAGTGTTGTTATAGGTGAAAATATTCGCTTCCCCACCTGTATTATACGGAGGATCAATGTAAATCAGTTTGACTTGTCCGCGGAACTGCTGTTTGAGGGTATGGAGTGCAATGAGGTTATTACCTTTGATGATAAGGCTTTCTCGGATCGTGCCGTTGTCATCTCGTTTGATTTCGGTTACGTCTTCTTCACCTGACGCGGTATGACGTTTCCAGTTGGTCAACACTTTCGGATCAAACATCCGATTGATTTCGTCTTGTGCCAGGATTTCGTTGAAGAATATCTCTTTACGTTTTTCTTCTTCCTCTGTTTGTCCACCTTCAAGGACACAATCTTTGTACGGAAAGACAAGGGAGACTTCGCCGCGTTCACGCAGAAACTTACCGTCAATGTTCAAGCCGATTCTGTTACGGAATTGGGTGTAAGAGTTGGCGAGGAAGTTTTTGACAGTGATGTAGTCAATAAAGGTGTTGTAGTTGAAAATCCAATGTTCGTCAATTTCGTCAAAGAAGGTTGATTTTATGTCTGGGTCGGTCAGCAGTAACTTGATGAGGTTGTGGTCAAGTTTCCATGCGTGGTCTTTGACTGCAGCGGGGATGAGTTCTCCGGATTCGTCCGTAAAGTCGGGATTGGTTTTGAGGAGTGCGATTAGTTTTTCGTTGAATTTCTGTTTTGGCATTAGGTAATTATTTCCATTTGCGGTTAGCATTCACTGATCTGTCTTCAAACTGTTGTAAGGAAGATTTATCATTCAACTCCTCGTTCCGTAAAGCAATTCATTATGTCAGTTTGAATCCGATTAAACTTTTTATCAAGGAAAGAATTATCCCGTGGGTCTTTTCGGTAAGAAAAGCACTCACGGCAACAACACTATCAAGTACGACGTTCAGTTTTCTTCTGTTCGCCATATTCTTGCTCCCTTTCTGCGGTTATGCTAATAATTTGGTATCTTTAAGTATAAAGGGTTTTTAGCAAATAATCCACATTTTCAGCAGTATAATATTTTTTCAATTCTGAATTGTGGATTAGGAGAAATGGATGAATTAACGTGAATTCATAGCCGGTCTGGCTTAAGTTCTTGTGTTTTACCACTACGATGTTCGGCAATTGCTTCAGAAGCCAGTTTGGATAGTGCTTCTTGAGAATTAGCGAACAATCTATCCCATTTTTTCTCAGAGCGGATTTCAGCAAGTACCCAATCTGCAAAGGCATCTTGTTCCTTCGGTGAGAGCTTTGATGCTTCTGTAAAAGCTTGTTCGAGTCGTGTTGTCATTGAGATATTTCCTTACAAGAAGTAGTTCAGGGCACGTACAATTATCTCGATCATTCTGGTATCTCAAATAACGACTCAGCCACATCAATGTTTAACTTCACACTTGTAGTTCTACTCTCAGAAACAGTATTCCCATTTACATGCTCATCAACACGATATGGGATTTTCACACCACCGATCTCTCTGTAATCCGAATAATACCGCTCTTTATCTACTATCACACCCTGTTCTGATTCACGAAACGCATACTTTACCACATGATGTGTTTCATCGCTAATATAGACCTTAAGGGTTTCACCAGATGGTTGCTTCACGAGTAGGATTGAAGTAGACTCGCCATTGATGTCTTCATTCCCTGCAAATTGAACAGAGGCATCAGATTCTGTGAGATGAATAAATAGCGGTATAATGTCTCTAAAAACAGCATCTTTCAAAGAACGCGACACTTCCGGAGGTAGTGGTTGTGCTCCCATCGGAACCACGATATAACCTGCTTCTCCATCAAAAACAAAACTCAATTCACCTTGGGGAGTGGTCATATTTTGTCGCAGTTTCCCCGGATAAACCTGATAGATAACAACACCTAAATCAACTCTTCCCATCGGTGTAGTCATGGATGCCCTTGCATCTGAAACAATAGTCTTCACTGCTTTTAACCTATCTATACCACCCAATGCACTGACAACATTAGCAACGATCTCCTTTCCTATTGCAAGGTCAGCTACAGTCCCTTCAGGTAAGTCTTCGGTTGGAGGCGGCTCAGGTTGCTCAATAACTATCTCGTTGACTGTACCAAATTCACTAAGGGGGCGATCAAAGTTATCTCGGTTTCCCACTGTGACTATAGTCAAACCATCTGGATGTAAATACTTTTCAGCAACGGCTTGAACATCTTCTGCTGTCACTTTGGCTATGTTATCGGTGTATGTTTTAAGAAAATCTGGGTCAAATTCCCGATATGCAAGCATCATCTGTTGAAAGGCAATCTGAGAACTACTTTCAAACCCAAATACAAACGAATTGATAAGGGAGTCTTTCGTTAGCTGTAGTTCTTCATCGGATACAGGTTCTTCGCGCATCTCGCGTATAATATCAATAATGAGTGACATCGCTTGAGCTGTCTTCTCGGAACTGGAACCGCAATATGAAAACCATTCCCCCGGATTTGTATAAAGACTTGTTTGCATCAGACTGCCAACCATATATGCCAGACCGTGTTTTTCTCGCACCTGCTCCATCAATCTTGAGGTAAATCCACCCTCACCGAGTATGTCGTTCATAACGCGCAGCGCAAAATAATCAGGAAAATCAGGCGTTCGTTTTATGCCGAGATGACCAATCAACATTGTTGTCTGTGGCAGGTCTTTCTGAATATGGTTCACTGATGGTTTAAATGAAACTTCAACTGCTGGTATATCAGGGTAGTCTATGTCGTTCATTATCCAACCAGCAAAAACGCTCTCAAGTTGATTAATCAATGACTCCGTATCAAAATCACCTGTTATGGACAGCATGATGTTGTTAGGATGGTAATACTTAGAATGAAAAGCCTTTAAGTCTTCAACGGTTATACTCTCGACTGTTTCAATTTCTGAATACCAACCGAAAGGATGCTCTTTACCATAGAGAATTGATGAAAAGTTCCGCCATGCCAATTGGATAGGATTGTCGTTTCTTCTACGGATCGCTTCTATCGCCTGTTGTTTTCGCAGATCAAGCTTGTCTTCTCTGAATGCTGGATTACGTAGCACATCCGCAAATATTTCTAATCCTTTCTCAATGTCCTCAGCCATAGTTGACAAACTGACGGATCCATATTCGGGAGACATACCAATTTCAACGGATGCAGCCATAGATTCTAATTCTTCGTTGAGAACGTCCGGTTCACGTGATACTGTACCACCAGACCGCATTACACTTGCACAGATTGATGCTAATCCAATTTTATCAATCGGATCATAAATCGTTCCAGTTTTAATGATACCGCTTATGTCAAATACCGGTAATTCGTGATCCTCAAGCAGATACAGTGTCATGCCATTCGACAACTTTCGAACTTCTGGGACAGGAGGGGTAAACTGTATCGGTTCATAAGTCAGCTCTTCATGCGGTCTTGCTAAGAGCGATAGACTACTCAATCCAATTCCCAATGCAATCATAGTAACAGTAAGTAAACCGAGAAATAGTCTCTTAGTCATTAGATAATTCATTATTCAGTTTCCTCCATGATTGTATCTGCAGTCATAACCTTCTCCTTTTTAACAAGTGTAGCGACTGTCCGGTTGCTTTTGTTAAAGTAAGTGTTTGCTACCCGCATAATGTCGTCAGGTGTGATTTCATACATCTTTTTCCGCCAATCGAGAATATAACGCCAGTCCCCAGCAATACTCTCATAAAAGGCGAGTTGTCTTGCCATCCCCGCATTTGAGCTAAGGGCTCTAATGAATCCAGCATCAATCTGTTTCAGAATGCGTTTAAACTCCTTTTCTTCCACAGGTTCATTTTTCAGTATTTCCAACTGTGCGTAAATGGCTTCCTCTACATCAGTAGTCGTATGGGGTGAACTTGGTGAAGCATTGATGACGAAGAGATTGTCATATCTTGCCCCTGGATAACCGTTTATGGAGTTTGCAGAGACCGCAATGCTTTCTTCCACTATGTTCTTGTAAAAACGTGAAGTTCTACCGTCAGACAGAATAGCACTGATCATATCCAGAACATAATCATCAAAATTCGGTACAGTAGGTTTATGGAAACCGATCATCAATCTCGGTTCCGCATCAAATTCAACCTCAATGCGACGCTCACCTTCCTGTTTAGGCTCCTTTACAGTTACTTCGTCAGGTAGCGGTTGTGAAGGTATATCACCAAAATACTTCTCAATCAGTTTGATGGTTTTTTCTACGTTTATGTCACCAACAATTACCATGATTGAGTTATTCGGGGCATAATAGGTTTTGAAGAACGCTTCAGCTTTCTTGCGATTTAGCAAAGCAATATCAGAAGGCCAACCAATGATAGGCGTTCCATAAGGATGTGCAGTAAATGCGGCAGCCATGAACTGTTCATAGAGTTTACGACCCGGTTGCGAATCTACGATCATCTTGCGTTCCTCTTTAACTGCCTCACGTTCAACGTAAAACTGCCTGAGCACGGCGTTCTTGAGTCTATCGGATTCAAGCATTGCCCACAATTCCAGTTTGTTAGAAGGAAGTTCTACAGTGTAAATAGTGAAGTCGACTGACGTGCCAGCATTAAAACCGGTACTACCGTGTTTTGTATAGATTTCGGTATATTCACCTGGTATAGCATACTGTTCAGCCTTTTCCTGTAACCCTTTCAATGATTCTTCTAATTCAGCAATTGTTGCTGCGTCAGCTCTATTTCCTTTCGCGCGTTCTAAATCCAACTGATCGCCGATCGTATCAATCTTATCCAAAACCACTTTCTCATTTTCATAGTCAGTAGTTCCAATTGTCTTTGTGCCCTTAAACAGCATGTGTTCCAACATGTGTGCAATCCCATGCGAGTCGTCTGATTCGTCAACGGAACCTGCTTTGAAAAGGATATATGGGGCAACGGTGGGAGATGTGTGCCGCTCAATCATCAAGAGTTTTAAACCGTTTGGATAGATGTGTTCAACGACACGTTCTTCAAGGTTTTGTGCTGACACTATTCCGGGTAACAACACGAGGAAAAGTGTCAGCATGTATCTAATTTGTTTCATAATAACATTGCAGCATTAACCGTACTACGCATAGCACATTTAATACTGTTCCTTTCAAGTAAACCTGTATCAGGGATAACGTTACGGGTTCTATTCTTTTTTCAGATCTTCAAGCAAACCAACCAATGCAAACCTTATGTGTGATGAGAGTGCTGAATTCTCTGCACGTAGATCAGCCCCTTCTTCATCTGGATACATGACATGTGCTGCAACAGCACGTTTAACATGTCTTTCAGCTCTGTCATCATAAGGTATATACTTCTCTTTCGGTGCAGTGCAAGCTGGACACTCATCGGGAGGTTCTGATGCTTCTTTCCAAAGGTAACCACAAGCTGTACAAACAAACATAATCTATTCCTCTCTTTAATTCGTCAAATGTGTTTCATAATTAACATACTTATTTATGCACTTTATAATAACAGATAATGTGTTTTTTTACAACATTGATATCAGAACCATTCAGTTTTCAGTTTTTCTTGCTTTTTCTTCACAAGTGCTAAATACACCAAAACGGTATGTTCGGTTAGGAAACCGAACATACCGGCCTGGGAAAATCTGATTTATCAAACTCACGTTATCTAATAGGGAATCGGTTCATCAGACAACTGCTCATTTAATTCCTTAATCCGGTCGCGCAAATTTGCAGCGAGCTCAAAATCTAAATCAACTGCAGCTTTCTGCATCTGCCGAGTTAAATCCGTAATAATAGATTCAATATCTTCAATTGTACTGGTTTCCTTGACAACCGGTATATCTTTAGCAGGTTCTTTTGTGAGATACTCTTCATTTGATTCAGAAATCAGCTGTTCAATCGCTTTTTGTATTGTTGCAGGTGTGATATTGTGTTTCTCATTGTATATCAACTGTTTTTCACGTCGCCGTTGTGTCTCGGACATAGCATCTGCCATGGCATCAGTGATGGTATCACCATAGAGTAATACCTCTCCATCCACATTACGGGCTGCACGACCAGATGTCTGAACCAAGGACGTGACAGAACGAAGGAATCCAGGACGATCCGCATCCAAAATCGCAACAAGCGAGACTTCCGGTAAATCAAGACCCTCTCTTAGCAGGTTAATACCGATAAGCACATCAAACTCACCTTCACGGAGCTGCCTAAGGATACGCGCGCGGTCAAACACATCAATTTCAGAATGCATATAGTTTGCACGAATGCCAGCTTCAATAAAATACTCGCTTAAATCTTCTGCCATCCGTTTGGTCAGAGTCGTAACAAGAACGCGCTGCTTATTCTTAACCCTTTCGTTTATTTTACCTATCAGATGATCAATTTGACCACGCACCGGATGAACAGAAATCTGAGGATCAATCAAACCTGTAGGACGAATTATCTGTTCAACGATCTGTCCACCTTCCTCCATCTCATACTTGCCAGGCGTCGCGGAAACGTAGATGACCTGTTTCAGATAGGCTTGTACCTCCTCAAATTTAAGGGGTCTATTGTCTAATGCCGAAGGCAAACGAAACCCGTAGTCAACAAGCGTTGTTTTCCTCGCTCTATCACCGAGATACATACCCCTTAATTGCGGTAAAGTAACGTGTGATTCATCAATAAAGAGAAGAAAATCTTCAGGAAAGTAGTTTAAAAGACAGTAAGGGGGTTCCCCAGGTTGTAAACCAGATAGGTGTCGTGAATAATTCTCTATACCAGAACAGTAACCAACTTCGCGTAACATCTCCAAATCAAAACGGGTTCTCTGTTCAATGCGTTGTGCTTCTAACAACTTGTTGTCTTTTTCGAATGTGGCAATCCGTTCATGCAGTTCAAGTTCAATGTTAATCAGAGCTTCCTCAAAAATATCGGCATCTGTCATAAAGTGTTTTGCGGGATAGATCTCAAGCGTATCATACTTTCCTAAGATTTCACCTGTCGTCGTATCAATTTCACATATTCTATCAACTTCATCACCGAATAATTCTATACGATAGGCACTTTCGCTATAGGCTGGGAATACCTCAATTACATCACCCCTAACACGAAAAGTACCTTGATAAAAATCGATGTCGTTCCTAATATACTGAATTTCAACTAAGGATCGTAGAAACTCATCTCGACGGACTATCTTGCCGACTGCTAAATCCACTTTCTGTCCTTCAAACTCTCGTGGAGACCCGAGACCGTATAAGCATGACACACTCGCAACAATGATTACATCACGACGCGACATAAGCGAAGCAGTAGAAGCAAGCCGCATACGTG
>JAJDZB010000045.1:0-186489 GCA_022824835.1 Candidatus Poribacteria bacterium
CGCTGACTGCCCCTTCGTGTGTCACACCGTGCTGTTCGTACTGTTGTAATGTGGTGTAGTAGTCGCGGACTGGTTTGTGAGTCGGTTTTAGGTTGAGTTGAAGCATGAGGGTATGTTAGCAGGTTTTGAGGTGGGAGTCAAAGGGAAATTCGCGGTGGGGAAAAGGCGTCCGAGATCATATCAAATGGTATAATGTTATCTTCTCCAAAAACTACTTGTATTCAGATCGCTAAACAGTTAGAATAGGTTGATATTCTCAAAAGAAATACATCAAATTCGGAATGGACAAATTATGAAGTTAGTTTTACTCTCTTATAGTCATCACGGACGAGGTATGGCACGGACAGCACAAGCAATCGGGCACGAAATCGTAGGTGTTATGGATGCAGAACATGCACCGCGAGAACAGTTAGCTTATGACTTTCAATCACCCGCGTTTGATTCTGCAGATGATTGTCTGGATGCATGTACACCAGATGCAGTACTTGTCGCAGGAAAACACACTGAGATGCCGACTCATGTAAAGGCGTGTGTTGACAGACGTCTCCCCTACCTGTTAGATAAACCTTTCGCCGATTGTGCTGACCGTTTACGTCCAGTAGCGGAGGCATCGGAAAGACATCAAGTCTTCAGCGCCCTGGTCTTACCAAATCGGGCAAGTAGAATCGTCCGTGTCGTCAAGGATATGCTTGATGATGGCAGTATGGGTGATCTTGTCTTGTATAACAGCAGATTAAACAACGGACCCCCATCTCGTTATGATCCTACTCCCTCCTATTGGCACAATGATCCGAGTATATCAGGAGGCGGTTGTTGGGCAGTTGAATCCGCACACGGTATTGATACTTTTCTTCAGTTTGTTGGTGACCAAGAGATTACAGTCGCCGGGGCAGTGATGTCCAATGCCATGTATTGCAGAAGAGTTGAGGATAGTGGTATAGGTGTGTTAAGGACTGAAAACGGTATCACCGGTATAGTTGAATCGGGTTATACGTACCCCGCTGGGAAACGCGGTGGTGATCACTTCTTCCGTTTTATAGGTACAAACGCTTCGGTATTTGAGCAATATGGCAAGAAGGGTGAACCTTTAATTGAGATACACGCCTCCGATGGTGTACAGTTCAGTGAGGATATTTCTCATGGTGAACGAATGGAGAGTGTTATGGGAAAAGCGTTAGACGCAATTCGTGACGGACAAACGTATGAACCATCAATAACACAGGCTGTTCGGATACTTGAAATTCAAGATGCTGTGTATACACACGCCAGGAGAGATGTAACAACCCACGGTCCCCATCCGATGGGTTAATTCAGTCTACACGACATTACCTGCAAATAGCAGAACAAGGAGTGATTATGCCGAGTTCAGAAACGATTATACCTTCAGATTCAGAACTTCAAGAGATATTCAGTGACGCACACTTTACAGAGGGACCTACTGTTGCGCCTGATGGAACGGTCTATTTCAGCGACATTACCTTCACACACGAAGCGGATATGCAAGCGGGACACATCATGAGATATGATCCTGACATGGGTCAAACAACTACCTTCCGATCACCCAGTGGGATGTCTAACGGAATGAAGTTTGATGCCCAAGGTCGTTTAGTGATAGCAGAAGGTGCCGATTTTGGCGGTAGACGGATAACACGAACTGATATGAAAACAGGTAAAAGTGACATTATCGCAGGTTTATATGAAGGTAGACCCTTCAATTCACCAAACGACCTGACGATAGATGAAAACGGACGCATCTACTTTACTGACCCGCGCTATGTTGGACATGAACCTATTGAACAACCTGTCATGGGGGTCTATAGAATTGATACAGATGGTTCAGTACATCTCGTCGTAGCAGATTCCGGTAAACCGAACGGAATCGCTGTCTCACCTGACCAAAAGACGTTATATATTGGCAGTAACGATAGCGGTTTGTTCCGTAATATACCAGATGAATTACCTACTTATATTGGACGCATGGCACTACTCGCTTACGATCTTTCTTCTGATGGAACGGCTACCTTCCGTGAAACACTTGTAGACTATGCTCCCGAACACGGACCCGACGGTTTTGAGGTTGATGTTGAAGGTAATGTTTATGTTGCGGTGCGTTCCAAATCCCGCTACGGTATATGTGTATACGATACAAATGGAAATGAATTAGCATATATTGAGACGCCTGAATTACCTACGAATGTAGCCTTTGGACGTGGTGAATCAAGCAAGGTTCTCTATATCACGGCAGGCGGTAGTCTCTTTAGAATTCGGATAGCGATTGACGGCTATCATCTTCCACAGCAACCGTAGTGGATAGTCCCGACTAAATATGTAGGTCGGGTAGAGGAACGAAACCCGACACGTAATGATTGTGTTTACCATGTCGGGTTTCGCTTCGCTCTACCCGACCTACAATATCATACTTGACATAGCAGTAGGTATTAGCAATTATATATCAGGATGTAGCTTATGCCAAGATGTTGCCTGTTGATATGTATGTCCAATTTGGCATAATAACGGTTCTGACAAGTGTTTCCCTACAAACTGTATGCTCAACGGCAAGCCTTCACTATTCATACCGCATGGTACAGATAACGTCGGTGCGCCATTGTAATCAAAGGGTGCAGTAAATCGCTGAAAATTTGCTGCTCTTGTCTCTTTTGGTCCGTATAGTATTTCTGCTGAAACCACATGTGGTGGGGCAGACATAGATGGACATACCAACACATCAATATCTTGGAAAACCTTTTTGAGATGTCCCGTGCATTCAGCTCTTAACTTGCTTGCGTGAATATAGTCTGCGGCTGTTACCTGTGCTCCCATATCCAACCATCCTTGGAACCAAGGTCCGTAGGAATTCCGTTGGGATGGGTACGTAGTGGAATGTGCTGCAACTGCCTCAGCAGAACAGATAGTGGGCCATGACAGCGCATATTCATCCATATCAGGAATTTGCACTTTAAGGATTTTTGCTCCTAATTCTTCCAATAATTCTACGCCATCACAAACTGCCTTAGCAAGTTCAGTGTCAACATCTTTGGTTGCAAAATCTTCATCAAAACCGATACGTATGTTTTTGACACCTTTGTCAATACTTTCTATCATGTTTGGGACCGGATGTGGAAGAGATGTCGGGTCATTTGGGTCATAGCCTGCTATTGCTTCTAACATAATACCTGCATCTGTTACACTTCGCGTCATAGGTCCGACGTGATCCATTGATTCGGCAAGCGGGAGTACTCCGTATCTACTGACTCGTCCCCAAGTAGGCTTTAACCCAACGATACCACATGCCGCGGATGGAAACCGAATTGAACCCCCTGTATCACTTCCAATAGAACCGGAGCATAAACCAGCAGCCGTTGCGACTCCTGATCCACTTGAGGATGAACCTGTCCATCTTTCAGGATTCCAAGGGTTGATAGGTATATCAAATTCAGGATGATACCCTCCCATTGCGCCTTCAGTCAAGTTTAATTTACCGAGTAAAACCGCACCTGCTTCTTTCAATCTCTTAACGATAGTGCTGTTGTAGGCCGGAATATGATCCTTCAGTACTTTAACACCTCCCATTGTTTTGACACCTTTAGTGAAACAGAGGTCTTTGACTGCTATCGGAATGCCGTGTAACGGGCCACGATATTTACCTGATGTAATTTCCTGTTCTGCAATCTTTGCGGCATCTCTTGCCTGCTCAACCATCACTGTTGCATAACTCTTTAAATGACCATCATGTTGCTCAATTCGCTGCAACAGTGCCGCAGTGAGTTCAGTAGGTGAGAGTTCTTTTGATGATATAAGATTAGATAATTCGGTGATGGACTTATAGTGTAGTGATGTATCAGACATGCTAACTCCCTTATGTATTTGGTCTGCTGCGACCTAAGAGGTTTAATAACTGATCGCTTGCATTGTCAAGGGCATCCTCAGGTACAGGCACACCATTACATAGATTAAATCGCCAGTATGCCCAATATGCAGCATACTGTGATTGCAAGATATAACGCGTTTTGTTGGAGAGATTTGGTGCCCCACGATGCCAACACTGCGGGTCTTGTAGATAGATGTCGCCAGCTTTACAGAATATAGAAACCGGCTTATTACCTTCGAATTCTGGATTATCCTGTTCGTTCGGTCCTCTGCCAGAGTAGTGGCTTCCACGGACATATTGTGTGGGTCCCTCTTCTATTGAATCTATATCGTTCAATGCGATTTGCACAGTAAACCACATCACTGGCATTCTTAGACGCGGATCATGACGTGGCATCTCATCCGAAACGGGAAAGTGAACTGAACCATCAACATGCCAATTACTAATTGAAAGACCGGGCAAATTGCGAAGCACATTTTGTCCACAGAACTTGCAGTCCTGACCGACTATCGCTTCAGCCAAACTTAGTATCGGTTCGCGTAGAAGCATATCACGGAAAATGGGATCCAGTTCTATTGTATTGCGTAGAATAAATGGTAATGATTCGCCAGTGTCAGCGTGTGCTCCCATCTGAATATAGCGCACATCAGCGAGATTAGGATTCGTTTTTTCAGCGAGTTCTGGATCGGCGAAAAGATTATCTGACGTCTCTCTGAGTGCTGCTACCTCATCTTGTGTCAATACACTCGGTATATGCACGAACCCGTCCTCAAAGAACTGTTGTGCAATTTGTCTCGTTTTCTCTTCACTGAAAGGTTCACCTTTCAAGATTATACTGTTTTCCATTAATCTATGTCTCCAAGTATCAGTCCAAATAATCCATTTCAGGCAATAGATTCCAACGAAACTGATCCACAGGTTGTGTGTTCCTACCCCATCTGCCGAGTAGATTAGTATCTTCGCGTTTCGCTGCCATCTGTTTTTTTATCTCTTCAGGATCCCATCCATCCAAGACGTTATCAGTTAATTCCATTAAGATATCTTTGCATCTGGGATCATTTGCTTGGTCATTTAACTCGTTTGGGTCCTCTTTAAGGTTAAATAGTTGCGAAGGTTGTCCATGATAGTAGTTCAACTTCCATTCGTCACGACGGATCATCCGATGATAACACCCATCATTTGTACAGTATTCTGAGAAAGCAACATCTTCCCAATCAATCCTATCGTTGCGAAACAGTGGAAGCACGCTTCTTCCACGGGAATTGGGGAGCGGTGGTGCGTCAAGTGCATCAAGCATGGTTGCATTTAGATCAAGAGCACTGATTATTCGCTCACATCTAACACCTTCGGGTAAGTTGCCACGCCATGATAGTATCGCTGGAACTTTTACTGAATGTTCATAGAACGTCTGCTTCCACCAGAGTCCGTGTTCACCAACCTGTTCACCGTGGTCAGAACTATAGAGAATAACGGTATTCTGGTCTAATCCGTTTTGACGAAGTGCAGTTAGAATTTCTCCGATCATTATGTCCATCCGTGTAACCAATGCCCAATATGCTGTGCGTGCTCGGCGTATTTCATCATCTGTTACTTCCTTAATACCGCATTTCTCTCGCCACCACTGAAAATAGGGATGTAATTTATCAGAAAAAGGTTCAGGATTTTTTGGCATAGACATGCGTCCTTCGTAAATCGCATAATCCTCTTTACGAGCAACGAAAGGTTGGTGGGGAAGCATGAACCCGACTGAAATAGAAAACGGTTCATTAAGCAATCCAGCTCTTTTTTGCACACCGAGACGGTTAAGATAATCTACGGTTGCGGCAGTAACATCCTCATCATGAACCTGATAGGCACTCTGTCCGGAACCAGACTTTTCAAGACTTACTCTGGCAGGACCTGCTGTGCCCGATAGTTCGCCGTGGTCAACACCTCTACCCCCTGGTTGATTCGGTCCGTGGTCACCTACGAGACGTTCAGTATAGCCGTGCAGTTGATCTGGTCCCACAGCATGCATGCGTCCAATCAGAACTGGATTGTATCCAGCAGCCCCCATTGCATGTGCAAAAGTCGGTATTGCAGAGTCAAGAATATGACTGTTTGTCCACACGTTGTTTTCGTAGGGGAATCTACCGCTCAGCATTGACATGCGAGAGGGCACACAGATGGGTGATGGACAATATACATTTTCAAAAACAATCCCTTCTGCAGCCAATTGGTCAAGATTCGGTGTCTGAACTAACGGATCGTCATAGCATCCAGTAACATAAGGGTTGTGTTGATCAGAGTGTATATAAAGTAAGTTTGGACGTTGGTTCTGCATGATACTCCTTAGTGGTGCGTATCAATGGAACATCTGCCGTAGAATTTCATACTTAACGTGAGTTTGATTAATCAGAACAATAACTACGTAGGTTGGGTTGAGGCACGAAACCCAACATCTTGATCCATTATAGAGCAATACATGTCGGGTTTCGCTTCGCTCTACCCGACCTACAACTGCCGTAAAATGGAGATACTTAGAAAGTGTATTGAAGTTCTTGGGTAGAGTCTTTAAGATTCAATACAATCGTGCCTGTGTCCTGTCTGTAGGCATTCTGATACATGGTTTTGATCGGTGTGAGATCGAAATGATACGTTTCGGTTGGATAGGCTTCACACGTATCACCCATAGCATTATGTGCCAGTGAAACATTGAGTTGAACAGGAAATGATTCAAGAAACTGGTCTGATGCAATTAAGGTGAATTTGTGAGCCTTGCAACCGCCACTATAGGATACACTAATTTGTAATGTATCCTCGACTATCACGGCAGAATTTAAATCGAAATCATCGTTTCCAAATTTATCGTCTGCTTCACCAATCACAACCGTCCCTGTAAGAGGTATGTCAACATAGTCAACATCATCCGAGGAAATGGATACAGCCTTATCATTGGGGTCTGCTTTCATTGAATTCTGAACGTGTTCACACCCCAATATGAGCAGAAAAAGTGAAGCGAAACATAATGCAATTGCCTGTATGGGTTTCATTTGATTACCTTTCTAAATTTTCCAGACCGGTGCGATTAGGAAATCGCACCTACCGGCCTGGGGGTATTATTGGTTTTGTATTTTCCTCAAATTGATGCTTACTGCATCCCAAGCCAGCTGCTAAAAACATCGCCATATTTTGCGATAAGACCGGCAAAGACGACAGAAACCATAGACATTAGCTTAATGAGGATATTCAGCGAAGGACCGGAGGTATCTTTGAAAGGATCCCCGACGGTATCTCCAACGACGGTTGCTTTGTGCTGTTCAGACCCCTTTTCACCGTATTCCTCTTTGTGGCTTCCTTCTTCAATAAACTTCTTAGCGTTGTCCCAAGCACCACCGGCGTTTGCCATCATGATGGCTAACACGAAACCTGTTGCCAATCCACCTGCAAGTAGACCGAGTACACCTGCGACGTTGAATAACAGTCCGACTGCTACAGGCACCACAATAGCGATAAGTGATGGAAAAATCATCTCGCGTTGTGCGCCAACAGTAGAGATAGCGACACATCGCGCGTAATCGGGTTTTTCTTCACCTTTCATTATACCCGGTTTTTCTCTAAATTGCCGTCTAACTTCCTCAACCATTGCCCCTGCCGCGCGTCCCACAGCTTTCATTGTCAATGCACAGAAGTAGAATGCCATCACGGAACCGATGAACAGACCTATCAATAC
This sequence comes from Candidatus Poribacteria bacterium, assembly GCA_022824835.1. Lineage (GTDB taxonomy): Bacteria > Poribacteria > WGA-4E > WGA-4E > WGA-3G > MSPOR6. Next base: position 7,581 of record JAJDZB010000045.1, read on the forward strand.
TTGCGGATTCATCAGCGTGACGTTGTAATAATCCATGAATTGACTCACCGTGACCTTCAGTGTTTCTACTGTCCCCTCACCTTCAATTACCAACTCATCCTTACCCGCTAAGTGAATTAATCCGTATCTAATTTCTTCAAGGTATGCTGCCAAGAGTGCAAGTGCTGTCAAAGCTGCTGAACCGATAGCAAAACCTTTCCCCGTTGCAGCAGTCGTATTACCGAGTGCATCTAACTGATCTGTCCGTCCTCTGACGCTTTCATCAAGTTTAGCCATCTCAGCGTTTCCACCCGCGTTGTCTGCTATGGGACCGTAGGCATCTGTAGCAAGTGTAATTCCAAGTGTCGCGAGCATGCCGACAGCGGCGATACCTACACCGTAAAGTCCCATCAAAGGTTGAAACTCGTCAAAAGCATTACCCGGTACATAGTAACTGATAGCGACTGCACCGATAATCGTGAGAACAGGAATTGCAGTGGATTCCATGCCGACAGCAATACCCTCTATGATAACTGTCGCCGGTCCCGTCCCTGCCTGTTTGGCTATTGCACGCGTAGGTTTATAGTCGTGAGAGGTGAAGATTTCTGTGACTTTACCGATGATCAAACCTGCGAGCAGTCCTGTAACGATTGCTACCCATACCTGCCACTTGTTAGGGAGATCAAGGTAAAGTAGCACGGGGAGTGATAAAATCGCTATGCCGAAAGCACTGCCGTTGATTCCGAGATTCAGAGAACCCATCAATTGCTTCATCGTCGCTCCCTCTTTTGTGCGTACCAGATAGATACCCAGAATAGACAGCATCACACCGATACCAGCGATTATCATCGGTGCTGATAGATATTTTAATTGTAGTTCGATAGATGTAAGTCCTAAGTCTGTAAGGACTATAGTTGGTAAAGCGACAGATGCAGCAACACCGAGGGCAGCTGTAGCGAGGATTGAGCCGGCATAAGACTCGTAAAGGTCGGCACCCATACCAGCGACATCACCGACGTTATCACCGACGTTATCTGCGATGACAGCGGGATTACGTGGGTCGTCCTCCGGTATGCCTGCTTCAACTTTACCGACAAGGTCAGCCCCAACATCTGCAGCCTTTGTATAGATACCGCCACCGACACGCGCGAAAAGTGCTTGCGTTGATGCTCCCATACCGAAACTGAGCATAATCACCGTGATCTGGGGGAGCGGATTCACAACTTCTAAAAAACCAGGGAGTATCATCGGGAAAAGATAATAGAGAATAAGGAACCAACCTGTAATATCAAGCAGTGCAAACCCAACAACTATCAACCCCATAACCGCCCCAGCACGGAATGACACCTTTAGACCCGCGTTAAGACCGTTCATCGCTGCACTTGTGGTTCGGGCGGAAGCATTCGTGGCTGTTTTCATTCCCAAGAAACCGCATAGACCTGAGAAGAAACCACCGGTGAGAAAGGCGAATGGGACGACTCTGTTTTGGGCATCAAGTACAAAAGCCATGAAGATAAAGATTAGACAGAGAACGGCGAAAACTATACCCACAACTTTATACTGTTGCCTGATATACGCCATCGCACCTTCCCGGACTGATTGTGCAATGTCACGCATCGTCTCATTTCCTTCGTCCTGTTTCATTACAGAACGATAGAAATGGACTGCAAAAACTAAAGCGATAATGGCACCGATTGGGGCAATCCACCATATACCCGGTATGTCAGGCAGTGTGCCTTCTGGTGAAGAGTGATTGTCGGCAAGAGCCGTGGTGGCTAAATTCAGTATCGGTAAGCAGATTAAAACAAACTTCCAATTTAACCACCTTCTATTGCAATTGATTTCACGCATTAATTACCTCTCTTTACATATTAAATTGTGATTCCTGACAAAATAGTCCAAGGCTTGTCCGATAAGGTAAAGTGAACCTGTTACACAGATGAGATCAGTTGACTTTGCGTTAGACACAGCTCTGGCAATTGCTTCGTCTGGATTTGGACATGTTGTGATTTTGGGGCATAATCCCGACCATGTGTCTTTTATTGTTTCAGCAGGTATTACACGAGGGTTGTCGGAAACTTGAGTGGCGATAATGGAATCAGCGATTTTACTTATAATTCTGCCGATTACAACTAAATCTTTATCTTTCATGATACTAACGATAAAAGTCATCTGATTATAACGAAAGTTTTCACGAATAGCACGACATAACGCAGTGATTGAGATTGGTGAGTGTGCGCCATCAAGGACCACAATGGGTGAGGACATGACCCGTTGAATTCTACCCTTCCATCGTACATTCCTAAATCCCGCATAGACATTATCTTTAGAGATTTTAAACCCTTCCTGTCTTAGACACGTAAGTGCAGCAATTGCAGTCGTAGCATTTACATATTGATGTCGTCCGAGTAGTGGTAGCGTCAGTGATGTATAATGTTCTATATCCGTCTCTACACTGATTTCCTGTGCAATTGGCATACCTTCTGAATCCCTAATGATTTGAGGGGCATACTGATCGGAATCCTGGCTATCAAAATCCTTAACTTCTACGATGTTTGCATTACGTTCATTCGCGACATATTCAATTACCGTTCTTGCCTCAGGATGTTGTGGCGCGAGTGCGACTGGACAGTCCTGCTTGATAATCTCTGCTTTTTCGCGAGCAATCTCAGTATAAGTTTCTCCTAATATGTTCGTGTGTTCTAACCCTATTTGTGTAATAACAGTTGTTACGGGTGATACGACGTTAGTTGCATCAAGCCTGCCGCCTAAACCGACTTCAATTACCGCGAAGTCGGTTGCTTTATCGGCAAAATAGGTAAAAGCGAGTGCAGTGTAAATCTCAAAAAATGAAACCTGTCCGAATTCGCTGTTTGAGACTGTCTCAATAGCAGGTCTTAACTTTTCAATATAACGAGCAACGTCTGTTTCCGATATAAGTTCATCATCAATCCGACAACGTTCACGCGGTGTAATGAGGTGTGGTGACGTAAATAAACCGGTTTTAAAACCGGCATGTGTTAAAACCGAAGCGATGAGTGCTGCCGTAGACCCCTTCCCTTTGCTTCCCGCAACGTGTACGATCCTTAGTTTGTCATGTGGATTCCCGAGCAAGTCTAACAGCAGTGAGATACGATTCAGGTTATAGAATCGTGCCTGCCGAGAAAAGTCCGGACTTCTTTCATAGTCAATGAAGTTATCAATGTAGGCAAGTGCAGCTTTATAGTCCAATTTTTTTAGTGTGCTCGGACTGGGCCATCTAAAAATGTGCCAGTCCCTACTTTAGATATTCATATATGGGGAATTGTGTGCAGAATTCTTTGACCTTTGCTCGTATACTTCTTTTTACGGATCCCTTTAGTCTGTTTTCAAGGACTTCGGTGATAAAATCAGCGATAGTTCGCATTTCATCTTCTTTCATGCCGCGCGTCGTAACCATCGGTGTGCCGAGTCGAATGCCGCTTGTTGTCCTGGGTTTTCGTCTGTCAAAAGGAATGCTGTTCTTATTTACGATGATACCTGCATCCTCAAGATGATCAGCTGCCTGTCTGCCACTTAGTTTTTCGTATTTAGTCGTCAGGTCTAACAGCATGAGATGGTTTTCAGTGCCACCACTAACCAAACGGAAACCGTTCTCCATCAATCTTTCTGCGAGTACTTTTGCATTTTTTACAATCTGTTCTTGATATGTTTTAAATTCGGGTTCGCTTGCTTCTTTAAATGCCACTGCTCTTGCAGCAATCGTATGCAGGAATGGACCCCCTTGTAAACCGGGGAAAACAGCGCGGTCAATCTTATCCGCGTGTTCAGTTTTACACATGATCATTGCTCCCCGAGGACCGCGTAAAGTCTTATGTGTCGTCGTCGTAACGACATCACTGTAGGGAACAGGATTAGGATGAACGCCGCCTGCGATGAGTCCTGCAATGTGTGCGATATCTGCCAACAGATAGGCTTCCACAGAATCTGCGATTTCTTTCCATTCGGAAAAATCAAACTGTCGTGGATAGGCAGTAGCACCTACAACGATCATTTTCGGACGGTGTTGTGATGCCAGTCCTGCGACGACCTCCATATCAATATGTTCTGTGTCTGCATCTACACCGTAGGGAACGACATTGTAATATCTTCCAGAAAAGTTGACCTTATCGCCGTGGCTGAGATGTCCACCGTGGCTGAGTGCCATCGCCATAATCGTATCACCGGGGTCAAGTAGGGCATGATAGACTGCCATATTTGCTTGTGTGCCTGCGTGGGGTTGAACATTCACATGCTCGGCACCGAAGAGTGCCTTTGCGCGTTGAATAGCAAGTGATTCCACACCATCCATAAACTCACAACCGTTATAGTATCGCTCACCCGGGTACCCCTCAGCATATTTGTTCGCTAAGATGCTCCCCTGAATTTCCATAACAGCGCGACTTGCATAGTTTTCTGATGGAATCAACATCAGAGAATCTTGTTGACGTGACAAATCATTTGACACGATTTCAACTATCTCTTGGTCTACCTCTACTAATAACTTATCCATTTTTTTTTCACCGTATAGCGTTTGACTTGCAATGTACCCTTGGGCAATGTGCTTTATGAAAATGAAATTGTAACACAGATTATACACAATTTCAAGAAAAGTTGACATAATCGTGGCAACATGTTATATTAGTGGTAACGGATTTTCGTTACTTCATTAATTCACCCTATCTAACAGTCTGTCTTTTACTATGTCTCAATCAAGAATCAACGTTGTTTTACCCCCTATATTCTTCTCAATCGTATTCTGTCTTTTTTTTGCATGTAATTCATCAGATAAACCGCAGGACTCTCCAACACCACCTTCTGAAACGCCTGAAATTGCCGATCCTATCTCGCCACCCCGTGCTGAAGACTGGCACATGTATATGAATGATCTCATGTTTTCTGGTAGAAGTCCTGATCAAAAGTTAAAACCCCCTCTTCAATTGGTATGGAAGTTTAAGACAGGTGGACCTATAGAAGCATCACCCATAGTTGTCAATGACGTTGTCTATATCGGATCGTCCGATGGCAAGTTGTACGCATTAGATGCCAAAGCGTGGGGAATAAAATGGGTCTATGATGCTGGCAGTGCTATCCGTTTTTCTGCAGTCGCATCGGGAGGACGTGTGTATTTCTGCACACGCGATAGTAAATGCTATGCAGTGAACGCCGACACAGGTAAAAAACTCTGGGAATACAAAACCGAAGGATGGATAGACGGACCGCCAGTTGTCCATGAGGGAACTGTTTACATCGGTTCTTTTCCCACACGGATTTATCTTTTGGATGCAGTGCATGGTAAAATGAAATCCCTACGGAATAGTCGTATCAGAATTGATGGGAATGAATACGGTTGTGTAAATGGCGTGTTTCGTCCTGTTATGCCACAGTATAATGAGAGTCTGTGGCGCGGATATACGGAAGGAAGTGATGGTTATCCAGTTATCGCAAATGGGTTTGCGTACATCGGTGCAAGAAATGGTAAGATACATGCCTTCAATGTGCATTCTAAAACAGACGCATGGTCACATCAGGTAAGAGGTCCGATTAATGCTGCACCTGCCATCTCCGATGGTTACCTCTATGCAACATCTTTGGACGGAACAATCTACGCCTTTTCAAACCTTACGGATAGTTCACCTGTAACAGTAGATGAACGGCAACGGGGCATCGTCACACGAGACAATGTACCTGTTTTTGCTGAACAGGTGGATGCTTCAGCAATATTTCGGCTTAATGATGGCACAGAATTACCGATTGTCAGTACAACAGAAAAAAGGTATCAGGTTGAATTACCAAACCGAGAGAATGCTTGGTTAAATCGCCAGGACTTCGGAGAATTTGAAGATACTGAAGGGATAATGTTCAATACGAACTACTGCGAAACACCGCGGACATTACATCTCGTTGAAGGTGCAGAATATCCGTATTGGAGTCCCAACGGTGAACTTGTTGCCATGCTAAAAAGGACAGACCTAAGTGGAAGTTATTGGAAAGCAAGCGAACTCTGGATTATGGACAGAACAGGTAAACAGCGTAAGAAACTATATGAAGGCATATTTTACAATCCGCATGTATCATGGTCACTGGATAGCCGTCTGATCGCTTTTGAAGTTAAAGAAGATGATGAACGTTATATCTATACAGCTGATTGGGAGTTGGGAAGGGTTAAGAAGATTGTTAAAGGCAAAGCACCCGCATGGTCGCCTACTGCAAACCAATTGGCTTTCAGAAGACGGGACATCGTAGGACGCGGGGGACTTGACTTCGTATATCTGATTAACAGTGATGGGAGTGGTGGTAGAAGGATTGCGCGAGTGCCATTCAAAAAGCCTCTCTACACATATACTTTTCTACAGCCACCTTCTTGGTCCAGGGATGGAAGGATTTTAGCTTTCAATATAGTTTATGACCATAAAGTGGGTAACACATCCGTTCCTTATGCGGGGATACGTCTTCAAAGTGTTGAAGGTGATCGATTGGAACAGATCCCGACTCAGCATCAATATATCCGTCAAATCCGATGGTCGACAGATCAGACATATCTTGCTTATGTGTTGTCAGGTGGTAGTCGTTCTGATCCCGTTTATGATAAACGTCTCCATTTAAACCCTTACGAGACTTCCTCAACGGATGGTAATCCATTGAAACATCGGGTTCTTAAACACACGATGCCTGCGTGGGCACCAACAGACATCACACATGGTAGGGTATTAGCATTTTTTGAACGTGAAGATTGTGCAGGACTGCATTGGAAAGTTTGGGTGTATGACTTGGATGCTGGTAAGAAATATGCCGTTGCTCGGACATCAATGGAACTCGCTTCTATGGTCTGGATGCCAGATGGAAAAAGCCTCTGTATATGGCATACATCCGATTATCTGAGAGACAATAAATACCTTCCCGCTGATACCAAGGGCTGGATTGTACCGGTTACGTTTTCACCTTAGTTTGTGCTGTACGGAACTTATGATTCCTACAATTACTGTAGAATAGAGATTTCCCACAACAGAACGGTACCTCCGCTGGCACTTGCGATTACCTTACCGTCTGGACTGAAGGTCACCGCTGTAACGGAAGACTGGTGTTCGGCTAAAGTCAAAATTAAAGCATGCGTGTCTACATCCCAAAGCCGTACGGTTTTATCTAAACCTGCGCTGGCTATCGTCTTTCCATCCGGACTGAAAGCCACACCATAGATAATACCTATGTGTCCATTCATTGTTTGAAGTTGATTTCCCGTTTGGACATTCCAGAGACGCACAGTAGAATCGCTGCTTACACTCGTTATGAATTTTCCATCTGGACTAAAAGCCACACCGTTAATAGTATCTGTGTGTCCCTTCATGGTTCTAAGTTGAATACCTTTTGTTGCATCCCATAGACGAAGGATATTGTCCCTTCCCCCAGCTGCAATCATTTTCCCATCTGGACTAAAAGCGATATGATTGTAACCTGCCTCCCCTCCTACCATTGTTCGAAGTTGTTTACCTGTCTGCACATCCCATATACGAATGGTATGCCAATCCGCACTTGCCAACTTCTTTCCATTCTGGTTAAACACCACTTGTTCAAATCTGACAATTGGAGGCCTGACTCTCATATCGAACGGTATGAGACGATGGGTGCCTGTTTCTAAATTCCATATAGGAAAGGATATGTCACCATTGGCAATTGCCAGTGTCTTCCCATCCGGACTGAACATAACACTACGTACAAAATTAAAGACACTTTTAGTAGATCCTTTGAACGTACGAAGAGAGATGCCTGTTTGCACATTCCATTGTTTCACAATTCCACTTCTATACCCACAGGCTAAGGTCTTTCCATCCGGACTGAAAACGATGCTATATATCGTCCCCCTATGGCCGGTGATTGTCTTAAGAGGTGTATCATTTTGCACATTCCAGAAATGAATAGTTTCATCTAAATCGCTTCCACTCACCAGTGTTTTTCCATCTGGACTGAAAACAATGACGGTGACTACACTACTATGTCCAGTTAACGTCCGTATAAGTGTTCTGGTTTCTACATTCCATAGTCGCACAGTTCCATCTTTACTCCCACTTGCTACCATTTTACCGTCTGGACTATATATCGCGTTTGAGATCTCGGCATGTCCTTTGAGTGTTGCAATAGGTTTGCCAGTATCTACCGTCCATAGATTGATTTTTTCGTCTAAGTAACTCACAGTTGCTAATGTCTTGCCATCTGGACTAAAGGATATACTTCTAACATCACCGCTATGTTCTCTCAATGTCCGTAACCGTTTTCCTGTTTGCACATCCCATAGTCGCACTGTCTTGTCCATTCCCCCACTTGCGATTATATTACTGTCTGGACTAAATGCTACACTGCTGATCCGATCTGTGTGATCATCAAATGTTCTTAGAGATTTTCCGGTATGTGCATCCCACAGCAGCACTTTTTTGTCATGGCTTCCACTTGCTAATCTTGAACCGTCCGAATTGAACACTATGCTTGAGATATAAGCTGAGTGACCTGTGAGAGTCTGTAGATGTGTACCGGTGCGCGCGTCCCAGACACGAATCGTCGCGTCACTACATCCACCAGCCAACGTCTGTCCATTTGGACTGAATGCGACACTGGTGATGGAAGATGTGTGGGGAGCAAATAGATTGAGTTCTTTGCCCATCTGCACGTCATAGATCCAAATGCCAATGCTACCTGCCACTGCAAGTCTTTTACCATCAGGAGAGTATGCTATCCCATCTATTGTGCCTTTACCAAGGCGTGTCTTTGCACCTGCAGGTAAATTCCATTGCGTATAGTTCTGTGCAAAGATGTCTGATATGAAAGTGAGTAGTAATAAACAAATGATTGGGAGGGAGATGAGTTTTCTAATCATCAGTGTCAAGGCTTCAAGGCTATCATAGTTAACGGATTCAGGATGTTTAGGGGATTTCAAGGGGCAATTCCTTTCGTTGTCAATGTGTTGCTGTTGTGCGTTTAGTGGGTTCTCCAACCGCCTTTATAGGTTTGTATTATCCCGTCGCCATCTTCAGTTGCAGCGATACCGGCAACATCTTTTCCTGCTGCGTTGAGAACGCCTATTTTCCCGCCATTTTCATCTGTAGTGATGCCGGCAACTACTTTACCTGCTGCGTTGTTGACTAACAGAGACCCGCCATTTTCAGTTGCAAGGAAGACGACATCACCTTTTCCTGCTGCGTTGCGGACTGACATTCCCCCGCCATTTTCAGTTGCAGCGATACGGACAACGAGTTCTCCTGCTGCGTTGAGAACGCCTATTTTCCCGCCATCTTCATCTGTCCAGATGCGGACAGCTTTCTTTCCTTCTGCGTTGTAAAAATACATATTCCTAAAAAGTCGATCGATGCTGGCAATGCGTTTGCCGTGTCTGTCGTAAAAAGTCATACCCAAAAGATCTGTGTTGACAACGGTTCTCCCGAAAGCGTCAACAACTTTTAACTTTCTACAAACGATTTCGTTAATCACCTGTTCACTGTTTTGTGCGTGTGTTGCACCACCACCGAGTGATGCGAGGATGTATCCTGCGATTGTGAATAGACACCCGATACACATATATCCTAACTTTTGTTTGAAATTCATTTTGCATCTCCTTTTGTGTAAAATCAGTTTATGCTACATAAGTAGCAACTTGAGTTATACCATTTCTAAATGATTATGTAGCATTATTTCGTAGGTCGGGTAGAGCGAAGCGAAACCCATAAGTGTAAAGTTAGTGATGTTCCCAGGCCGGTAGGTTCGGTTTCCTAACCGAACCGGATCCTTCTCAAAAAACCTCTATGAACACAATTGGCACAAAGCCGGCAGAATACGCGTTTGGTATTCTGCATTGGTTAGGAAACCGAACCTACCGGCCTGAAAAGTACAGCGTAATTCTCCTTAACTTTACACCTATAATTCCCCTTTCCCCTACCCCATCTATCTTGACACTACCGTAGCACATTCATCCTTGATTGTGCTTCTTTCTCCAACCCCTTTCATCTCTCATTCCCCTTTCCCCTACCCCATCCATTTTGATACTGCCGTAGCACATTCATCCTTGATTGTGCTTCTTTCTCTAACATGCAGTAAATACCTTACAAAGGACTTCATCTTACCAAAACCCCCTTCCGTGTCCTCCGTGTCCTCCGCGATCCTGACAAAAAAGGTGACAAAAACTTTACACACCCATATCTGTCCCAGTCTGCATTTTTCACTAATCCGTCTTGAGTTATCCGCGAACCATTCATAAGGGATTTCCTGATTTTGTCTCATGAGTGTGCAAAGCCGTGATACCATTGTATAGCCGGCTTCCGTCTTTGGCACAGTGTCAAGAGTGCTGAACCTGTAAAAGAGTTGTAGGGCAGTGACAGACTTGTGATGTTCTGTCTATTCATATATCAGCTGTTTTCGTAGGCTTGTCGTTTCAGATTGTCTGCGTGGCATGCTTGCCTCCCGTTTTTATTTTAGGTCTTATTAATTTACGGTGTGTAGACAGCTAATTCTATAGGTATTGTAACCTTGAGTTCAAGGTTCTGTCGTCCTATATTCCAAACAAGTGTGCATCTAAAGGTTCTCTCAAGGAAATCTTCTGGATTCTCTTTGAAGATCTGTATGGTTTCAGGTGGACATAAAATCGCTTCAGGGGAATTTATGGTGCAAACATGTTTTTCAGTGCGAATATAGAGAGAAACAATGTTGTCGTGTTGTTCCCAGTCAGCAATCTTACCCCCTACTATGTTATCTTCTACCTTTAGGTTCATGGGTGCTGTGGAAAAAATCACTTCAAATTTTATATCAAGTTGTTTTGGGTTTTTCGCTTCTTGAATATGAACAAGTCGTGTTTCAAGTATTGTGGGGGTGCTGGTGTCTGTATCAGCACCACATCCGAGCATAAGAAATGTAAGAATGTATAGCGTAAAAATGTTATATTTCATAGGTTATTCCTTACCACTATATTTCATCAGCACTTCCGCGATTTTTGCAATGTCGGTCGGCTGGCGCGTTATGAAAATGGGGGAAAATTTTGAATCCAGTCGTAGCAAGACTTCGCAAGAGTTGTGCATAACAACTAATACATATATGAAAAATGTCAAGTTTTTCGTTGACGGCTTTTACTTTACGCTAGTGCTTCAAAATCTGTATTTCTCACGAAGTTTTTGATCCAGTCTTTTTCTATTGCCTGTTTATCCAGTGTCTGCTGTAAAATCTCTGTATCCATAACTTCATAGATACAATCTTCTACCATCTCTCTGAGTGTGTCGGGTTCTATTGTGTCTAACTCAACCGACATGCCTCCGAAGCCTTTCGCTCGCGAGTCCGTTTTCTTTGTTGGTCTCTCCGGCAATTCCCAGTTTCGTAACTAAAGAACATATTTTAGTCAATCGCCTGCCTACTAATCTTCGTCTATGACCTCAATTGTGTGTAAAGCGTGTTTATAGACTAATACCTGTTGATCGTTCACCTTCATTGTCAAGTTGTATTGGTCGTATTCTTCGGGTGTTCCGATAAGCACGTGTCCGTTTAGAAATGTTAACTTTATTGTTTTGTTCACTAAGGTTTCCATAGGTTGTTCCCCTTTGATGGGTTCCCGTTTTTTTGGGTTTCTGTGTATCCGCATTTTTTTCTCTGCCAGTTTTTTATTGATGCGTAGGTTTTCACCTAATGCATTGGCAGCCGTTTCAGTCAATGCGAATGCGACATCTATCTTTGGCACGTCTCCTTTTGATGTGATTAGGTTGTATTTCTGGACATCTTTGATCTTGACTGCTTTTGTGCTGTCAAGGGTCACAAGGATAACGGGGGATGTAAATTGTTCAAGGAGTGTTATTGCTTCGAGAGTTTTTTCATGTTCTGTCATAAATTACCTTTCGTTTGTGAATAGATTATAGTTTTATTTTACCACAGACCGATACGTTTCGCATACTACTGATCAAAGGATAAGGGAATCTAATTGTCCTCACCGTTTTTTCTATGATAATTTTCTTTTTCAGGAAATTTCCCTTTATATTTTTCCTTTAAGTTTTCTAAATGAATTTTTAACCTAATATTATGGGCGTGTTCTATAGATGTCTCGATATAATCTTCATAATGATGTCTTAAGCTTACCCCCTGCTTTATTAATTCAGTATTTGAATACAAAGGTTTTTTTGCAATTATTCTCATTGCCCTTTTAAACGTACTTTTAGGCAACCAGGGCAAGCAACGTTTAAGATATTCTACTTGAGCCTTCTTCTTTGCACGATTGCACCCCTTGCATTTTACATGGGGAATATGCTTTCTAATAACCTCAATAACCTTGATAGCGTCCGAGTTTTCATTAGCGTCTATAACCGATTGGACGTCTACTTCAATACAGGGGATATTTAAGTCAACAATATATTTCCATTTATCTTCATCAACTGCGTGTGTGTTTTGGACTTCAATAATCCCTTTCAATTCCCTATTCCTATTTAATATCGCAATATCTACCCTATATTTATCAATTTGATATTCTTGTTCAGTGTATGAGTTGCTAATCGGTCTTTTTTTGGGAGGTTCTTCGCATCTCCGACTAATATTAACCATATTATCAGGTGATTCATATGTAATCCAATTTCTGCAATGATATTCCCACCAAAAAGAATTGCGAGGATCACACAATAAATCCATAGCGATCTGATGTTTGATTAAATCAGGATCACAATCTGCCACATTAGGCTTATGTGCAAAGTGTGCAACTTTTTGACTACCTCTCTTTAGTATTAGTTGTTCGTTACAATTCGGACACCTAAAATCTAACCCACGATCACAGGCATCTGCGGCAACCAATTGTCTGTCAACATAAGCATACGGGTTTTTCATATTATCCTCCAACAAAAATAATGCTCATGTTGCCGTCTATCGCATTCTTTTAGACGCCCTGCGTATATCACGGAATTATTAAAACTCACTGGGGGGTGAGTCATTCGCCAACGTGTTCGGAATTATTCATCTTCATTCTTCTCGTGGTGCCATAAAAAAAGTGCGTTAGAAGCGATTCTAAGCACTGTTTTCTACTGCTTTTTGTCCTTGGAACGTGCAATAGCCCCGCGTTCAACGATTTCTGCTTTTGCGTAGTGTGCAGGCATTTGCGAAGATTTCTATCTCGGCAGAGAAGATCGTTAAAAAGAATCTTGTAGTAGATTTAACATATCCTGTTCAGAACACGGTCTCGGATTAAACTTATGGCAATGATCAAGCATTGCATCCGCTGCGAGTTTCGGTATTTTCTCTCTGTCTAAACCTGCTTCACCGAGTCCTGTTGGTATATTCAGTTCTCTGTTCAACGTTCGAATTTCATCAATTGCAGCGCGTGCAGCATCACTCTTAGACATCCCTTCAATATTAACACCTAAAGCATCGGCAACAGCAGCATACTTTTCAATAACGTTCGGTAGATTAAACGTCATGACAGGCGGCAATAGGATTGCATTCGCCACACCGTGCGGGATAGGTGCCTCAGTTGATAATTGGTGTGCAATTGAATGTACTGCCCCGAGACCTTTCTGAAATGCGAAAGCTGCCATACACGATGCGAACAGCATCTCTCCCCTACTTTCTATATTATCTCCGTTATGATATGCGGTTCGGATATTCGCGCCTAATATCTTCAATGCTTGCAACGCCACCCCTTCCGATATTGGGTGATATTTTGTTGCTACATAAGCCTCTATACCGTGTGTGATAGCGTCCATACCTGTTGCTGCTGTCAATGAAGGTGGCATTTTCACGGTAAGTGTAGGGTCCAGTAGTGCGATGTTAGCCATATTAAACCGTGTAACGATCGCGCGTTTTCGCCATCTATCTGTTGTTTTCAGTGAGGTGTCAGTTATGACCGCTCCTTGAGAAACTTCACTTCCTGTCCCCGCAGTTGTTGGGATGCATATTAAGGGGGGCATATCCTCACGGATTTTTTCTGCGCCACCTGAACCTGCGTAGTAAGGTTCTAAGGGGGGTTCGTGTGTTGCCAGAATGCGTATCGCCTTCGCAGCATCCATAACACTGCCACCCCCAACAGCAATGACGACATCACACTGTTCTTTCTGATAGATTTCGGCACCTTGTACGGTACTCACATCTGTCGGATTCGGTTCAATATCTACATAAATTGCAAAGGGAATGTTTGCATCCTTGATCGGGGTAATGGCTTGTGACAATATCCCTACTTCTTGGATACCAGTATCGCTAACGATGAAGGGTTTTTTACCATTGAGTGCTTTGACATGTTCCGGTAAGTTTGCAATTGCCCCTACACCGAATTCTATTCGTGGTGGTAAATAATAGTTTAGGATTTCCATCATAGTGTTCGGTTTCATTCAACGTCTATCTGGTTCAGACAGAAGTTGTTATTTGTCAACAAGTTGTTGTCGTAGTCTTTCTAATTCAGCTGTTGCTCTGTTGCCACTGTTGTTCTAACTGATTTTTTTCATAGTATAGATTAACAGGTATTGAGAGGAATGTCAATGGAATAATCTGGCAGAAGATTGTAAGGGTGGATTTGTTTGAAATATATCATTCTGGGTTGCAATCAATATGTTAGATGTGATATAATACTAATAGTAGGATACATTGATCATTGTATAGAACCTTATGGATTGAGCATCCAAATCTTTCAAGAGGAGAATTTCTATGAACCAAACACAACCAAAAGACAACGCGGTAACGCTGCCGCCTCGTATGGAAAAAGCATTAGAAAAATATAGAAAACATGTCTGGATAATCAAACTTGCGGAAGGGACTTTAGCAGCAATTTTTGGTCTCATCATCTCTTATTTGATCGTGTTTGGTTTGGACAGAGTGATTGATACCCCCAACGTTTTGCGTGCGGTCATCCTACTGATTGGTATGGTAGGAATGGTAGTTTTTCTTCCATTGAAGTATTACAAATGGGTGTGGCGAAATCGGACGTTGGATGGGGTTGCTCGGTTATTGCAGCATAAATACCCGCGTTTCGGTGACCACGTACTTGGTATTGTTGAACTTGCATCAAATAGGTCTGATCAGTCCTCAAGTCCTGCGTTGGTTGCAGCAGCTATGCGTCAAGTTGATGAAGAGGTGGCAAAACATAATCTTTCACAGGCAGTGCCGAATCCACGGCATCGTCGTTGGGCATTAGCGGTAGGTTTACCCTTAATTTTGGTTATTATCGGTGCTATGATAATCCCCGCAACAACGCGTAACTCGCTTGCACGTTGGTTGACTCCGTGGAGAAATGTGGAACGATATACCTTTGCACAGTTGGATGGTAACCCTGATCTTCGTGTCGTTGCTTATGCGGAACCATTTGATGTTGAGACACAACTAAAGGACGAATCGCGCTGGAAGCCAGAATCTGGTCAAGCACAGTATTCAAAGCAAAAACCGATAGTTGCTGAACGGGATGGAACATCCTATAAGTTTGAATTACCCCCACAAACAGAGGATGGAAAGATAAAACTTCGCGTAGGAGATGCGCGCCGTGCTATTCCGGTTGAACCGAAATTAAGACCCGCACTAAAAGAACTTGTTGCAACGGTGCAATTGCCTGAATATCTACAACGTGAAGAACCGCAAGTATCTGATGTGCGTGGCGGTACTGTGAACTTAGTTAAAGGTAGCACTGCCACGTTGGAAGCTACAACTACGCGCGAACTGTCAGAAGCGACTCTGAATAATCGTCCGCAACAGGTAGATGGAGCCACTGTGACTAGCGAATCGATTTCTGTCGCAACGACGACGGAGATGCAACTGACATGGCGAGACCGTTTTGGACTTACAGCAAAAGCACCTCAGATATTACAGTTTGATTTGGAGGACGATGCTGCACCGACAGTCGCTATCAAAAATTTGAAAAATAATCAAGTTGTTGTTTCATCAGAAGTGCTTTCATTTGAGATACAGGCAGGTGATGACTTCGGTGTGAAACAGGTCGGTTTAGAATGGGAAGGGATTCCTAATCCAGTTCAAAATCCTGATCCTGCAAGTGGTGAAAAACCTGTATCGTCGGGTTCTCCGACTTCAGAAGAGCTCAATGTTACTGCCACATTTTCCACTGGACGTGAAAACGTCAAACCGCAGAGTCTCCGTTTGCGTGCTTATGTTGAAGATTACTTCCCTGACCGGGGACGTATCCATTCACCTCAGATTGTACTCCATGTGCTTTCACCAGCGGAACACTTTAAATGGCTTATTGGACAGATGCGTCTTTGGGCTGGTGCAGCGAAGGATGTTCACGATAAGGAGCTGCAGCTACACCAAATTAACAAAGAACTTAGTAGCCTGCCACCAGAAGCACTTGATGATCCTGCACAGCGAAAGAAACTACAGAATCAAGCTGCAGAAGAAAAAGCGAATACAGCTAAACTTAATAGTCTAATTGATTCAGGGGAAGCGTTGATACAAGAAGCATCAAAAAATAGCGAATTTGATGGCAAACAGATTGAATCATGGGGAGATATGCTTGAAAAGTTAGAGGAGATTGCTGGACAGAAAATGCCTTCTGTTGCAAACTTACTTGCTCAAGCATCTGATGCTCCAGGACAAACTTCTCAATCTGGTGAACCAAGTGATTCCAATCAATCCCCAAGTGCGGAATCCCAACCTTCTGATGGTAAACCTGGCGAACAGACCGATTCTAATCAACAGAGTCAATCCCCAAGTGGAGAATCTCAACCTTCTGATGGTAAACCTGGCGAACAGACCGATTCTAATCAACAACAGAGTCAGATGCCAAGCGGACAGTCACAATCCTCTAATAGCAAATCTGGTGAATCAAAGGATGATGTTGAGAAGTACGGTCCTGACAATCTGATAGGTGAGAAATCGTCAGAGACAGCAAACGAAGAAGAAGAAGATAGCGATGATTCAGAGAAAGAAAATGATTCCGTAAATGTAGACCGAAGCAAACCACCTCAAGGGGAATCAGGTCAGCAAGAGGATCAGTTTACCAATCCTTATCCAGGTATGGGGGATATTGAATCTGGATTCAACCTGCTTGATGATCCGCAAGCAGGTCCTGGCTGAAAAATAGTCGGAGGAATGGGCATTCCTCAAACTACTCTCAAAGGCAGCAATAGAGGTGATCAAGCACAAGACGAAGAACCGCAACAAGAGGAAGACGCAGCAACCCCTCAGGCAGATGAATTGGTTGATGAAGCAATTGAAGTACAACAAGAACTGCTTGATGATTTTGCTAAATTCTCTGATGAGATTAAAAAGTTACTTGTTGCTTTTGAAAATAGCACATTCGTCAAACGTTTGAAAGCTGCATCTCGTAAGCAGATTGAAATAGCAGTAGACCTGAATAAATTAGATACATTCGGTTTAGCAAAGGGAGCTACAGATAATGAAGTTGACCGGGACCGTCTTGCATCACTTGAGGATGCCGAGTTAAAAAATGTATCAACGCTTATGCAGGATATGTCTGCATACACCGACAGGCGGCCTAATGAGAATTATTTACGTGTTCTTTCGGAAATGGAAGATTCGTCTATTTCAAAACAGATATCGGACTTGGCAAAGTCGATCAAAAGGAATTTTATCGGCCAATCAACGATTGAGGCAGAATATTGGGCGGATACACTGGATCGGTGGGCGGAACAACTTGTTGATCCGTTACCCCCGCCTCCTCCTGGTGAAGGAGATGGTGGAATAAATGAAGTCCCTAATCTACCCCCTGAACTCATCGTAAGAGTATTACGCGTCATCAACAGAGAAATACAACTCCGTGAAGAGACGCGTGAGGTTGAACAGGCAAGGAAAGTGCTGAACGCAGACAAATACTATGAACGTAGTGAGTCTTTAAGCGATACACAGTATGACCTTGCAGAGGAAACTCGAGAAATCGCAAATGAAATCCGTCTACTACCCGAAGCGAATACAAGATTTATACAGGGTGAATTGGCTAAGGTAGCAAAGGCTGCTGTAGTCATGGATGAAGCAGAATCTATTCTGGCAAGACCAGAGACCGGCAACGAAGCAATCGCAGCTATCACAGAAGCCATTGAGATATTGTTGGCAGTTAAACGTGAACCCAATACCCCCGGCGGTGGCGGAGGGAACACGCCAAGTGGTGGTAGTAGTGGAAGTACAAAAGGATTAGCGTCAATCTTTTCTGCCCTCAAACTGAAAGGCATGGGGGATGACAGTGGGACAGCTTTCATTGAGAAACGTTCGCCAAAACAGGCAACTGGAAAGGCGGGTCGCGTGCTACCCGAAGAATTTCGTCAAGGATTAGATGCCTATTTTAATGTCTTAGAAGGAAGGCAGTAGAGCTACTTGCACGCGGAATATTACAAGGTATGACGAATGATTGATGACAGTACTGATCCGATCCCGTTTGAGGTATTTGCCAGTTTTAAAAGAATAGAGACAGGCAATCCTATCATTTCATTGCAACCACCGTGCTGGGCAGCTGCGACCCATGCTATCATCGTTGATGATACGGTGCATTATATTTGGTGTAAACGCGACGTTGATATCCGTTGGTTGATGATGCACGCAACTGCTCCAATCAATAACCCTACCGACATCACGCAAGACCCGCGTAACCCAATTCTTGAGCCTTCGGTGCACGGTTTTGATAATACGGCTGTTGAATATCCTTTTCCGTTTCTGAATCCTGTGGATAATAAGTACTACATGTATTATCGTGGTAAGGGAAAAACGACACCCGAACAGACGGGTTTGCTTGTGAGTAATGGAGATATGGGGGAATGGGAACGTGTCTGTTCCACCCCTGTCATTGCTGCAGATACTGAACATGAACGACACGGCTCAACACACCCATCTGTGGCAATAGAGGGGGATACAATCCACATTGTTTATACCGGAAAAGCAACGCAATCATTTGGTGAAAGTTTGACGATGTGTCATGCCACTGCACCGACGCATGATCCAGCATCTGTCACAAAGAATCCTAATAATCCTGTTTTTATAGGAAGCGGAGAAACGTGGGATAGTAAAGCGGTTCGCGAAACTGAACTGTTTAAAGGAACGCAATATTTTCATATTCTTTATGGTGGTTTTGATGGTGAACGCTGGCGGATAGGACATGTTAGAACAAAGGACTTTTCCACTTATGAACCCAACCCTTACAATCCAGTATTTATACCTTCAGACAATCCAGCAGCATTTGATTGTGATGGCGTGTTGACAGGACAGATCCTCAAAATCGAGGATACTTATGTAATGTTATATGCTGGTAAGAAAGGGAAAGAATGGCAAACAGGGATGGCAATGAATAAAGAAATTATCAATTTCAGAAAATAAAGGCAAAAATGCCTATACGTCTTAGATAGACGCGGTATCCGATATTATTATTTTTTTGCCCATTTATATTTTTTCGACTGATGATGTATTTACCTAACGGATACCTAACATTTATATTACTTGGAGTATTAGATTACAAATGTATGAACACTTATATGAGAAGGATGCTTGTGGAGTAGGATTTATCGCAAACTGTTCTGGAAGTAAAAGTCATGCTATATTGGAAATGGCAATTCAAGCAGTAACGAATCTAACACACCGTGGTGCTGTGGCAGCAGATGCTAAAACTGGCGATGGCGCAGGTATCCTAACACAGATACCCGAAAAATTATTTAAGAGAGAATTAGAAAGACTTGACGTAAATCTTGATTTAATCAATGACCTGGCAGTGGGCATGATGTTCCTACCAGGAACTGATCTTGTTACACAAGAACAGGGACGAGAAATCGTTGCTGATATACTAAGGCATTACGGTTTTCCACTTCTCGGATGGCGTTCAGTACCGATTGATGAATCTGCTCTTGGGGACAAAGCACTTTCAACCTTGCCACGAATAGAGCAGGTACTTATCGGCAGACCTACGCATGTTCCTACCGACAAGTTTGAACAACGTCTCTATCTCATCTGCAAGGAGATAGAACATCGGATTACGGACCGGCAGCTGGAGGGTTGTCATATTGCATCTTTTTCACACCGGACAATAGTCTACAAAGGACTTCTCGTGGCACCGCAGTTAGCCATGTTTTATTCGGATTTGCGTGACCCTGATTTTGAAGCTGCTTTAGCAGTTTTCCATCAGCGTTATAGCACGAATACTTCCTCAACATGGTCTCTTGCTCAACCCTTCCGCATGTTAGCACACAACGGTGAGATCAATACGTTGATGGGAAATCGGAACTGGATGCGTGCCCGTGAAGCAGAGATGAATTCACCGGTATGGGGTGATGTGGATATCAAGAAACTTGCACCCATTATCAACCCACACGGCAGTGACTCTATGAGTCTTGACAATGCTTTGGAATTGTTAACAAATTCTGAACGTAGCATTCTCCATTCAATGATGTGCTTAATGCCTGAGGCTTACGAACAGATTCCGGATATGCCTCCTGCTATCAAAGCTTGCTATGAGTTCTTATCATGCGTCAGTGAACCTTGGGATGGTCCGGCTGCCGTTGCATTTACCGATGGAAAAATCATTGGTGCCAGTTTAGATAGAAACGGGCTCAGACCTGCTCGTTATAAAGTTACCGATGATGGACTCGTTGTCATGGGGTCTGAGGTCGGCATTATTGAATTAGATGATAGTCGCGTAGTGGAAAAGGGACGCTTAGGTCCAGGACAGATGATTGCTGTTGATACAACACGCGGACAGTTGCTAAAGAATTCAGATATTAAAATGGAGGTTTCCCAGCAGAAACCTTATGCAAATTGGTTGAAACAGAGTACGCAATTGGATGAACTCAATCCACCCCCCTTGGGAACCATAACCCCTATACCTGATAATCTGGAAACACAGCAAAAAGCATTTGGGTATATGGTAGAAGATGTAGAACGTTTTATTAAACCGATGGTGATGGAAGCTAAAGAAGCGGTTGGGTCAATGGGAGATGACACACCTCCTGCTGTTATCTCACGACATCCACGTTTACTCTATCACTATTTCAAACAGTTATTTGCCCAGGTTACCAATCCTGCAATTGATTCACTCCGGGAACGCATGGTCATGTCCCTGACGACTTATCTCGGCAGGCGTCACAGTTTACTCACAGAAACTGAGAAGCATGCACATTTAATTCGTCTGAAAACACCTATTTTGACAAATGAAGCGTTAGAAGCACTGCGAACTCAGAACCTATCTGAGTTTAAGCTTGAGACGATTCCTGTCTGTTTTCCTGTTGCTTCCGGTAAACAGGGATTGGAAAATGCCCTTGAGAGTTTGTGTGAAAAGGTCTTAGAAGCAGTTAATGCTGGTAATACACTTCTGGTTTTAAGTGATATAGGTGTCAATGCCGATTCCGCGCCTATTCCTATGCTGCTGGCAATTGGTGCAGTACACCACCATCTCATTCGGGAAGGTAAAAGACGGCAGGTGAGTCTAATAGCGGAAGCGGGAGACCCTCGTGAAGAACATCACTATGCAGTACTACTCGGTTATGGTGCCGATGCTATCAATCCTTACCTTGCATTCTCCACAATTGTTCAACTCGCTGAGAATGGAGAATTTGAGGAATTTACAACTGAACAGGCAATAGATAACTATAGGGAAGCGGTTGAGAAGGGTATTTTGAAGATTATGGCGAAGATGGGTATTTCCACAGTCTCAAGTTACCGCGGTGCACAGATCTTTGAGGCAATTGGCATCAACGCATCCGTTATTGAAAAATGCTTTACTGGCACACCCTCACGTCTAAGCGGTATCGGTTTTGAACACATCGCTGCAGAAACACTACATTTCCATACCAAAGCTTTTGGCGGACAAGACGAAAAACGATCTCTCCAGGAAGCAGGCTATTTCAGATTTCGTAGACACGGTGAATTTCACGCTTTTAATCCGACAGTTTTCAAAGCGATGCACAAGTTTGTTAAGAGTGGTGAAACTGAAGACTATACGGAATATGTTGAGGCGGTTGAAGAGGGTGAACCTTTCAGTCTAAGAGATTTACTTGCTTTTAAAGCCAGCACACCGATCTCAATAGATGATGTAGAACCCGCAGAGGACATTGTTCGCCGTTTTACCACAGGCAGCATGTCTTTTGGTGCCTTAAGTCGTGAAACACACGAAACCTTAGCGATTGCGATGAACCGTCTCGGTGCTAAGTCAGGGAGCGGCGAAGGGGGTGAAGACAGTGGTCGTTTTGTTCAACAGCCGAATGGAGATCTTGCCTCCAGTGCAATAAAGCAGGTTGCCTCTGGACGTTTTGGCGTTACACCGCAATACCTCGCTTCAGCAAAAGAATTAGAAATCAAGATGGCGCAGGGGTCAAAGCCGGGGGAAGGTGGACAGATCCCTGGGCATAAAGTGACGCTGGAAATTGCTAAACTTCGACACTCGATTCCCGGGGTGCCTTTAATCTCTCCACCACCCCATCACGACATATATTCTATTGAAGACCTGGCACAATTGATTTACGATCTGAAGCAAGTTAATCCGAGAGCCAAAGTTGCAGTCAAACTTGTGTCTGAGTTTCTCATCGGTACTATTGCGTCAGGTGTCGCAAAAGGGTACGCAGATGTGATCCAGGTTAGTGGTCATGAAGGAGGCACCGGTGCGTCACCGCTAAGTTCTATCAAGAACGCGGGTACACCGTGGGAACTCGGTCTTGCAGAAACACAGCATCGGTTGGTAGAAAATGATCTACGTGACCGTGTCGTGTTGAGAGTTGATGGGGGTATGCGGTCAGGACGAGATATCGTCATTGCAGCGATGTTAGGTGCTGAAGAATACGGATTCGGTACAACTGCTATGGTAGCAACAGGTTGTATAATGGCCCGTCAATGCCATTTGAATACATGTCCTGTCGGTGTAGCGACACAAGACCCCGCATTGCGAGCTAAATATCCCGGTACACCTGAAATGGTCGTCAATTTTATGCTCGGCGTAGCGAATGAAGTCCGGGCACTTTTAGCAAACCTCGGCCATCGTTCTTTAAACGATGTGATTGGACGTCCAGAATTGTTAGAATTGGCTGACTTAACAGAATATCCAAAGGCATCTACGCTGGATTTAGGTGAGATTCTTACCCCTGCTGATCCAACGGGAAATAGACCACGATATCACCTACAGGAACGCAATGACCGGGTTGATACACCTTTAGATGACCAAATATTGCAAGATGCTGAGACAGCAATTGCTGACAAAGAACCGATACAACTTTCATATCCTATCCGTAATACACATCGGACAGTAGGTGCTAAGTTATCTGGCGAAATCGCTTATCGGCATGGAGATACACCGTTGCCAAAGGAAACCATCCGATGCTATTTTACGGGGAGTGCTGGACAGAGTTTTGGTGCCTTCTGTATCAGTGGTATCCAACTTGTTCTGACAGGTGAGGCGAATGACTATGTCGGAAAAGGCATGGCAGGTGGCGAACTTGTGATTAAACCTTCTCCTGATGCTCGTTTTGAACCGCATGAAAATACGATTATTGGGAATACTGTGCTATATGGTGCGACAAATGGATTCCTATTTGCTGCGGGTAGAGCAGGTGAACGTTTCTGTGTTCGGAACAGTGGTGCTACTACCGTTGTAGAAGGAGTGGGAGACCACGGATGTGAATATATGACGGGTGGCACTGTGGTGATTTTAGGAGAAACGGGACGGAACTTCGGTGCTGGTATGACAGGAGGTATCGCCTACGTGCTTGACGAAAACGAACAGTTTGATACAAGGATCAATCCACAGATAATAAAGTTAGAACGGATAAGCGAAGAAGTTGACGAGGATACATTGGTGGGCCTCATACAGAAACATCTTGAGTTGACTGAAAGCCGTCGGGCACAGCAGGTTCTTACCGATTGGGATACGTACTTACCGCTTTTCTGGAAGGTTGTTACACCGCCTCCGCCTCCGCCACCTGAACCCACTCGGCGGGTGCGTAGAACACCTCGGAAGAAAAAATAGTCTTTTCTGTATCTACTTATAGTAAAATATAAAAATATGTGAACACCTCTGGTAGTGCGGTTAGGAAACCGCACTACCAGAGGTGTAAAAACAATAAGGGCAGCGTTTGCTGCCCTTATTGTTAGGTGAGTTCAAAATAACTTTTAGTTGAACCTGTTCTTTACTCGCTTGGTGCGGGTGTTGGACTACTGCTGCTGCTACCGCCACTATCGTCTTCGGCAACGGCAAATGCAACCTCAAGTCCTTCAAGTTTTGCTGAACTCATTTTTGCCCGTTCAACTACATCAATCACCCGTCCGTGTTTTGCGAGTTTATCAGCTTTTATGATTAAGGTGCTAATTTGATGTTCGTGAGCAGATATGAAGAGTCCTACTTCTTCCAGAGTAAACAGTTCACGGTCATCAATTGCGATCTTATCGTCGCTGCTGATAAACAGGTTATACTTCTTTCTTGGAAATTCATGCTCAGTCGTGGAATCTGGTAGAGTGACACTAAATGGTGGCGGCACCCTCATAATGGCAGAAACCATGAAGAAAATGAGTAACAGGAACACACAATCAATCATTGGTGCCATAGGTATATCGTCGTCACTATTAGTATTCCGTCTTCTTGACATTTGGAGAGCCATGTGCATTCTCCTTTAATTACGGTTTGAACCGTGTTAAGATTGCCGGCGTCATTCACGCGCGGCAATCGCGAATCCAATTTTATCAATACCTGCATCTTTCGCTGTATCCATCACTTCAACGATCTGTTCATGGTAAACTTCTCGTTGTGATTGGATAATAAGCATCGTTTTCTGTTCTTCAGGTGCGTTAAAGAGTCGTGCAAACATGTCTCCAAGTTGTACGACCTCACCGTTCAACACCATAGTTCCCGTTTTTTGATTACCAGTCGGATTGTCGATTTTTACGATGAGTCCTTTCGGTTTATCCTGTGACGGTTCACCAGGGGGTGGGAGTTGTACTCGTATTCCCGGCATTGGTGTAAACGTTGTAGATACCATGAAGAAAATCAGGAGCAGGAACACACAATCGATCATAGGTGCCATACTGAGTGTCGGTGGCTTGCGTTCTCGTATTCGCGTTGCCATGAGACTCAATTTGGCTTCACCAAGTTGTTGCATTTCGATTCTCCCTTATGTAGTGGAAAGGGGTGTTTTATAAACACCCATCCGTTCCCTAATTAAGCGTCTGCTTCACCTACAATCAACTGGTTAACGATTTCTGTGGAGACCTGAGAAATTTCAACCATGTGTCTATTGACCCAACTATCAAAGAGTTGGAAGAAGATGAGACACGGAATAGCAATTGTTAAACCGCCAGCGGTTGTTAGCAGTGCCTGTGAGATACCTTCAGCGAGCTGTTGCGGGTCACCAGTACCTTCAAGAGCGATCGTCGTAAACGCAGTAATCATCCCTGTAACAGTTCCGAGTAGACCGAACAACGGTGATACGACTGCGACTGTGCCGAGTACGGGTAGGTTTCTTTCTAATTCAGGAATTTCGAGTAGACTTGCTTCTTCAATAGATTCCTGTATTTCCTCTTTTGTGATATCCCGTTCTTCTATTTGTGCTTGACTGTATCTAAGCAATCCAGCCTTTAGAACATTCGCCAATGGGCCTCCTGCCTCTTCACAAGTTGAGACAGCTTCCATAATGTTTTCTTTTCGCAATGAATCAGCGATACTTGCGATGAACTGCTCAGTCCCAATTCTTGAGCGGCTTCGGAGGAACGTGAAAAGTCTTTCAATAATGAAGGTCAAAGCTACAATTGAGCAGATAGCTAACGGATAGAAGACGAAACCGAATTTCCTGAAGAAGGTGTAGATATTGTCTTTTTCTCTCATTTTGATTCGGTCATGTATCTCGCCACCTGCGGCGACCAATTTTGTTTTTCCGACGCGATCGCCGTATCCTTCTTTCTTATAACTAATCGTGTAACGTCCAGCTGCAAGTCCAGTTTCTCTGTACTCACCGTTGTCATCTGTTGTAGTAGTAAACGTTTGACCGTCACTGCCGACGATACTAACAGTGACATCTTCAATTGGGTTCTGATCGGCGGTTGTATCAATGACTTTCCCTGTGATTGTTGCGTCGCCCAGGGTTTCGTCAACAATGGTGGAATCATCACCTTCAACTGCTGAGTCATCACCCATCGGTGTTTCATCCGCTGCTTCTTCTTCTTGTGCCATAACGATGCCAACAGACATAAACATGCATGCAATTAACATCATAATTAAACTAAAACGAGTCATTATTTCTAATTCTCCTTTAGGGAACTTGCCGATTTCGGCAGTAATTTTTTCATTTCTGAATTCTGTAAGTATAAACAGATACTTATCAGAATGAAGGTATAAAATGTGCGAATCAGTTTAGGAACTATACTATGAATATCAATGTCTGAATTTCACACTTAGTTATATCTGCTTTAAGAAAGCAGATATATGATAAACTAACGTATCTCTATTTTTAAACACCTGAGTGTTATAGAAGTTACGCTTATGTTCATAAACTTGTAGCCAACCTGTAACAGAAGTGCCGTATACGAAATATTGGCATACGGCACATAATTGTATTTAGAAACCCATCATTGCTCGGACGAATGTTGTATTACTCGTTGTGTTCTGTAGTAATATTGTTGTCCGACGATAACCTGCCAGAATGACGATATTGAAACCGAGCCATTCACCTCTGTTGATTGCTTGAATTTCAAAGATTCGTGTCCGCAGGTTTGGTCTATATAGAATTGGGACGGGTTCATCTTCTGGGAAATATGACAGATATGCTTTGTAGTCATTGTCTCGGTTTGTGAACTTTCTATATTGATATCCGCCAAGTATGTTCATTCTTTGTGTAAATTGATAATCGAGGCGAACACCGAGCACATCTTCACGGCTTCTACGGTTGAATCGTAAGTATTCAATTGCTTGATCACTACTGGGTGCGTTGAAGCGTGGGTGTATCCCTTCTGGTGGTGCCCAGAATCCTGGGTCTTCCTCAACATCTGGTCGTCTTGGGAGTGGTATTTCGTCAGCTCTCTCCCTGCCGTCAAGGCCACGGTCCCAGATATATTTGACCATAGGTGTCACCGTCAGGTCTTCACCGATGAGTCTTTCAACGAAGCCTATATCACCGAGAGCGATTTCATATTTCGCTTTGAAGATTGTCTGTTGGCTCCGTATGTTTCGGTCAGGATACCGTCTCGCTTTCCAGTTATCAACATCATAGATCAAACCGGTATCTGCTGGGTCAAGAGCGTTTATTCCGTGGTCAGGATAGAAAGGATATTCCCGTCTTTGACCACTTGTCCGGACTTGTTGATCTGGCACTAATAAATCAACGCGTTCATCCGTTAGATACATCTCACCATCTTCCGCAATATCTAAGAACACAGCACTGTCTTCATCCTTTTCAAACTGATTCTGTATAATAAGGAGAAGTTTTGTTTCCAATGTAAGGTTCGGAATTGCTGTATAGAGGAATTGGAGTGTCGTTGTATTTACGCGTGCGTTGTAGTAATCCAGTTCATCCGTAATTTGGATTTCTTCTAATTCTCCAACCCGTAACGTGATGGTATAATCAGGTATATCATCTTGCGCGAAGACAAGTCTGTTCTGGAATAGTATTGTTCCAAAATCAGGAATGTCTCGTTGGTATGTAACGTGTAGATATTTGGAATCGTTTTGTCTACGACTTGAGATTTCACTCTCGTTCAACCATCCGAGCTGGAGAGAGAGGTTATCAAGTAAATCGTATTCCGCCGAGATATGGTAACCTTGACGGTCAATTCCGTATTCATATTGCGGTTCAAAATCATCCTCAAGTGAATCGATCGTCCCGTTGTTATTTAGGTCAATCAGGTCAGTAAAGATGGGAGGATCGGCTTCAAAGATGAGGAAATCTTCTTGGTAGTCCAATATACCGTTCTGATCTCTGTCATCAGCACGCGGTAGAACACCATCAAAGTCGTCATCATCCGGCCAATCATCATCATCATCATCATCTTCCACCAGAGCATAATTCGTCACATCCCAGGGATCACGTTCTGCAAGTGAGAGCGTTGTTCTGGGGAGTTCATAGGCTTGGTCTCGGTCACTGTTAGAACCGAAGTTCAGATAGGTAGTGGTGTAGCCTGGATCAATGTGGTATAACACACCTTCAAGGTAGAGTTTACCGAACCGTGATTTGAGTTGTACGAACCAAGCAGTTTCCCTTCCGAGTTCACCGTCGCCGTTTTCATCCGTACCATCTCCACCGAGTAGAGCCTCAAATCGTTCTCCTTCGGTTTCTGAATAGGTGGGGATACCGTTAGAATCTACAGCTATTCCATCTTCGTTGATTGAGATACCGGTTGACTCTTCACCGTCTTCGGTTACGATATCGGTAGTGACGCGGCTAAACCCGACCTTATCTTGAGGAATAGTAGGATACTGTTTGTATTTTCCGTTGATAGAGTAGTGTGCTCTGACGAATACATTTCCAACGGTTCCTTCCAGATCAAGTCCGTAGAGAACGGCTGCGCGTGCTGCGCCGTATTGATACCGTATTTTACGCGGTCTACCTTCATCTTCCCATGCGTTAGGATTATTCCTAAGACTTGCTCTATTATTTGTATAATGCTCTGATTGTCCGTAGTTGCCGGGAGCTTCAATAATGTCGCGATAAGGCATCTGAATGTGTCCGTCTTCGGTTTTTATCCATTCCTGAATTTCAGGATCAGATTCAGCCATGTTTGCTTCGCTAAATCCGATAACAGCGATATTGTAATCGCCGGCGACGACCATTTCAAATACAACAGATTTTACCCAGCGCCGATCAATTGGTTCTCCATCAACTGGATCAAAGTGTTCAGCAAAGACAAGGTCATATTTCATCTTGTTGAATCCATCAACAATTTTCCATTGTCCATCATCAGAATCACGCACATTATCTACTTCAGCGTTTACAGGTTGAATTTCGTCAACTCCAACTGAAAATTGGTATGTTCTTTCAGGTAGAAGTGCCCGTTCTGGTGGTGATTCACCCTCTTCTAATTCGACTTCGGGTGCCGGTTCAAGTTTTTGGAGAGTAACCGTGACTGTCATATTCTTGAAAGCTGCACCAACGCCGCCCTGAAATTTTTCTTCAACTATACCTTGGATATCAGCCTCACCTAACTGATTACGATCTTCAGCGTTGATGAAATCTTCATAAGCATGGTTGTCTTCTGGTGAATCATCTCTGTAGACGACCGTAATACTTTCTGGGGGAGTATTGGCAACAGTTCCCATCAATGGGTTTTCAACACGTTCGGGGTGTTCTTTATGTAGGTTAATATAAGTGAACCCGACGCGGAAAATATCACCTAAGAGCCCTTGTCCCCTAAAACCGACGAGGCGTGCATTTTCGATATGACGTACACCTGCGTCTTCATTTAACCCGTTTCTACGTCCAAGCGTCGGTGCAAGACTTGCTGCACCTTCTGTTATTTGAACTGGATTAGAGATACGGGAGTTAATCAACGTAAAGAGGTGACGTTCTTGTGCAAATGATATATCCCAACGGAAACCATCAAATTCGGTTTTGTAGAGAATATATCTATTTGGAAATAGGGTTGAAGGTTTGAGCCGCATATGGTCACCGATGGCAAACTCATTATATCTACCCCGGTACGCATCTTCAGTCAAAATAGTGCGGTCTAACTGTGCGGAGAATCGTTCGCTATCAAGCTGCCCTGTCCAGCCGACCACGAGCTCCCCATGCTGATTGAATGCCTTCCGTTCGCGATAGTTATAGACTTCACTACCTTCAAGTAGTTCTTTACCAAATAGATCATAGAAAAACTGTGGTTCTTCTTCTAATTGGAATCTATCAGAAAATTTTGAATCCCCCTCAATAGTAGGTAAGAGGGGTTCTTGCGGTCCCAAACTTTGTGCACCGCAACCGTATAGCACAAATCCACATAGGACGCAAGACGTTACAAGCAAAACATTGGTTATGCGTTTTAACTTGTTCATGAGTTAGTATTCCTCCTTAGGAAATTATAATATCGGATAATAACATTTTAGACTTGCACAACGAAGTGTTTAATCGGGATGCATTATCTCCGAAAACCTTAATTTTGAATTGAATCTTTTGAAATATGTAACATAAAGCATGTATTATCGTTATATTTTATGTAACAAAACCTTCTTTGTGCTTTAAGAACATACTTCTACCCACAAGATTGATAATTCATGGATTGGGTAAAGCAAATCAGATTCTATTTAATAGAAAGGCGTTTGTGAAAACCTTCCACAAAATGATTGTTAACTGACAAGTTATCATAGATGACGTTTTTTGTCAAGTTTTTGATAAATAGATTAAGTCATAAAAGGTCATTCTATGAGAATCATATCAAAAATGTGATTATTTTGCAACAATAAAATGTGTTTGGCAAAATTTGACATTCACATCAAAAGAGAATATAATTATATGTTAAGGTAGACACTTCAATCTTTGGTTCCCCTTTGACATGGAGGCAGAGCGGTTAATTTCCTTGGAACTGTCAACGTATTTTCAGATTTTACTATAAATGAAATAGGATAGCGTTATAGAAATGAAATTTGACTGGGACAAGTGCAAAAACCGAATGAACTTCAAAAAGCATCGGATTCGCTTTGAAGAAGCAATACGTATTTTTGAAAGCGTTCATTTCACCAGAGTCGACCCCAGAGATTATTACGATGAACACAAGCAAACCGAGATTCGAGAGATTACTATTGGAACACTCGGAGGTGGAGCGGTGTTGGTAGTTTGTCACACAAATAGGAACGAACGGACACGAATTATCTCCGCCAGAAAAGCAACCCTCAAAGAAAGGAGAAAGTACCATGCGGCTGTCGAAAACCCGATTTTCTGAAATCGAGAACTTGCCTGAAGACAGAATTGATACATCAGAAATCCCTGAACTATCTGATGATTTTTGGGAATATGCCCAGCGGATTGTCCCTGAAAATTACCTTCAGATTGACCCTGAAATCTTGGAATGGTTCAAAGGACAAGGGCAAGATTACTATACACAGATGAATACAGTGCTTCGAGCGTATATGGAGGCACACCGGTAAATTAATATCAGGATTACCCATTAATAGAAATGGTATAATAAACTGTTAGTTTTGAAAGAACTCTATTGCCAGAGCCAGCGTAACACCTATACATAACCCGATAACGCCAGCAAGCACGAATATTAGTTTGAACTGTGGACTGACTGCTATTTTTCTTGGAACAGCAATGTCTATGATTTCAATTCCACCTTTCTGAGCAGGTGTAACATTTGACTCGGCACTCAATATTTCAGATTCCAGGTATCGCTTTTCAATTTCTTCTTTGAGTGTGCCTGCAAGTTCTATATTGGTGCGTAACTGCGTAAATGTATGCTGATTTTCTGGGATTTTAGTTAGCAATTCTTGTAATTGGTTTTGGGTTTTTTGTAGTTCTTTTTTAAGGTGTTCAGTTTCGTTCTTGTGTCCTTCAATCGTTGGTGGTAACTCAATCAATTGATTTTCCAAATAGGTATAGTGAGCAGAAGTGCCATAAGTGCTGGTCGTTGTCAATTGTGGTGTGTTTTCAGTTTGCTCTCGGATATCCTTAATTTGTGCCTCAAGTCCGCTCAGTTCATGTGTGCTTTTTCCTACTTTCTTAGAATCGCCTATTCTCTGTGATTCCAGATCAATTAACTTCTCTTGCTGATATAACCAGATAGGATTTTTGTTTTGCGTTTCTGATATTCTGGTTTGTTGTGGAAGTGTATCCTGCCGGGTTTTGAAATGGTCGAGACGCCCGCGTGCGGTGTGGAGTGCCAGTTCTGAAATTCCGAGTCGTTCTTGTAAATTTCGGTACTGTTCTAACAGACTTGTCAACTGTGGATACCATGTTTCTGGACTGCCGTTTTTGCGAACAAAATCAAGGGTTTCGTCTATAAGTTCTCGTATTTTTTTATTAATTTCGTCCCGTTTATTTTCAAGAAATTTCTGATGTTTTGCTAATCTGGTTTTTTCGTTTTCGCTCCGTAATGTTTGCATGTCTCGTGCTAATTGATTTACTAACAGAGCTGCATTGCGTTCCCCTCCTTCATCTTCAGTCAGTTCAATTGAGAGTTTAATATAGTCAGCCTCTGGGTCGATTTGTGCTTTCAATTTGCGTTTTAGAATGCCGATACTTGGCAGGTGCTGTACGGCTCCGAGTTGATTATCATCCATGTTTTCAATGGCGGCATTCAGCATAGATTCTGTAGAGAATCTTTTGCTGATTGTTGCCATTTCGCTCCTATCAACACCACCTGAAAGAACTGTTTGAAATAAGTTGTTGGAGGAGATAGGAGAGCTGGTGTTAGATTGGATGAGCCACAACAACGTGGATGCGGAATAGGTTTTAGGTATGCGAAGGGAGATAATGAGTGCTGTTCCTAAAACCAATATAGTACACATGCAGATTACGAAAGTGTACTTTTTTATGAAATGCAGGTAGTCTCGTAAAACTTCCTCTTTTTGAGGCATGTATGTAGATTTCCCCTTGTCTTTTGGGTGAAAATCCTGCTCCCTTCGTTTGCTTTTAAGTGGCTTGTCCGTTATAGGTTGTTTGCAGCTCGAATTTCTTCATCGTTGAATGCTTCATCATGCCATTCGGTGATTCGCCATTCATCATTTCTTTTTTGAAAGATGAACAGGTTGTCCCCTTCAGCGAACCATCCTGTAAAACCGCCTTCAAGTGATTCACCATCAGCGACAAAACCTTGTATCCTATAATGGTTGCGTACTTCTGCTTCGTCCCCATCTTCATTTACTTGTACTTCTGGGGGTTTAGACAGTTCTATCTCAATGTCTTGAAATCTACTGAAGACACGAATAGCAGAGTCTCTTTCATCTCGTATATCATCAAAGATAAGGTCGTCGGTTTTATCTCCATCAGTTCCCATATCGGATACATATCGGAATCCATCTGACCAGTAGGTATTCATATACATTTCAACATCTTCGGTTTCATAACCTTCTCGCCACTGCTGTAAAACTCTGTTAATCGCTAATAGGTCTTCGGGTAGTACAGGATTCACCTTTTCTACATCACCGCAGCCTATAAGACTTGTTAATAAGATGAGTACACTACCCATCACTGCTAATTTCTTGTACATGATATTTTATCTCCAAATCAGAATGCCAAATCTAAAATGCCAAATCTAAAATGGTTTCACAACTCCTAAATAGAGCCGTGATGGCGTGATTCCAACTTGGAGTCCTAAATTTTCTATGTTTTGTGCATCTTCACGAATAGATTGAACTTGTGAGGTAGCATTGTAAAAGTTGGCACTGACATAAGAATCAACAATACTGTAAACCCAGATGCCGATCCCTGTATAGATAAAGAACATCCTGAGTTTATACTGCTGATTTGCTTTGTCGTAGCTTGCTTGAACAGCGGTAATATTATCCGGTTCATTGCTTGCAGTTAGTGCGTAGTTGTTATATTCTGTATTAAAGGCGCGTTGTGCGAACAGAGCGCCGGTAGTTGAAACGCCGATACCGATTAACAGAAGTCCTCCACGAAAGTAGTTACGACTATGAATTTGCCCCCATCCGGGAATGACAGCTGAACGGACCATAGTGCCGACAGGTGAAATAAGTCGTATAGACTTTTCTGTTTCAAGAGTAGAGGTAATGTTTTCAGCCTCTTTAGCGATACAGGTTTGTCCACTCAATAATAAAAGAAGAATAAATGATAAAATACGCATATTATGAATTTTAGCGAGTCTTTAGATTAATGTTGACGATGCCAAGGGCAAAATCTGCGTTAGGCATCGTCAATGTTTAAGTTACGTAAGTTAGTTGCTTGAAACGTCTATCTTCTTCTTTTAATTCGTTCTGAAGAACGACTCCGACTGTTATTGTCATCATCGTCGTCATCATCATCACTACTTGAACTTGAACTTGAACTGCTTGATGAACGGGTTCTGCTGGTCGTTGCTGAACGAGTCCGTGAACTTCTGGATGATGTAACCCGTGATGAATTTGTTGATGTCGGTCGTGTTTTCGTCGGTGTAGTCGTTACTGCTGGTGTGCTTCGTTGTGTACTACTACTACTGCTGGTCCGTAGACGTGAATTAGATGACGAAGAACCTGAACGACTGGAAGAAGAGGTAATAGATCTTCTAAAGATTCTTGAAGACCTTTCTGTAACTGCAGACGAACTACTCCTACCTGTATTCACCCTTGACCGTGTATTGTTTAGAATTCTACGGTTATTGTCTGTGTTCAGGTTTGAATAACGCGAACGACTACTATATGTTCTTGATGCATCATTTGTACGGAACGATGAGCTTGTAACTGCGCGTTGTTTCTGTGAAATTAACGCAGACCGAGTAAGTCTTTCTGTAGCTGGCGGTGCTTGTCTGCGGTGGTTTTCTATAACCACGCGAACATTGTTGTTAATTTGTGTCCGTTCAACGGTTCGAGTTGGTACGGCTAATCTACTCCGTGAATACTGTTTTCGTGCATTTTCGTGTTGTGCACTCCACCTATTCAACTGTGTCCGTTTAGAATAGACAACATTACCTCTGCCATATCCGTATCCATATCCACCGCCATGATAGGGTGTGTAGTAGTAAGAATAACGGGCTGGGTGATAGGTGCGGTAGCGGCCCAGGTATCCTCCATAATATGTGCGGATGGAAAGATAACGATGGTCATAGACAGGGTAACTCCAGCATAGATATGAATCGTATCCTGATGAATAAAATACGGGTCCGTCGTAGAAATAGAGATATGTATATCGGTTCCAAGGACGCCACCTATATGAAGGTGTATACTGCTGTACTACGCGTAGTTTTGGTGCACGACGATAGGTTGATACTTCAATATATTCAACATCAAGCTGTTCGCCTCCTTCGGCAACGACATGAAGTTCCATCCATCCATCTTGTACGCGTCCGGCAACCGGTATTCTTATAGTTTCGGACCGATTTTTTGCGCGTAGTACAAAAGTGTCGCCATATCGTGTTTCAGAAGCACTTTGGTCATGGTATCCTCGTCTTGTCATTTCTCGCTTGATATTCCGTATCCATATCCGTCCTGCGATCGGTTCGTATTGGTCGTTAATTTCAAAAGTGTTCGGTTCACCTTTATAGCGTACTACGATTTCTATTGTCTGTGCAGAACGTGGAATTTCGAACAGATATACACCGCTTGCTATAGCAAATTGAAATTTTTCTGTATCCTGAAAGTTGTTTGCCCAAGCGGTAAGTCGCATACCATTCTCAAAGAGAGGACTTGCCGTGATCGTAGCGTTTCCACGTTCAATCCATTCATCAACATCATTTGCGATTCGATGTTCGCGACTCAGACGGTCTGCATAATTACCGTAATCAGCATCACTTACTGACGCTAACGAACCGATAAGCATGCAGCTGAGGAGTCCTGTGATTGTTAGAGTAAAAATTCGTTTTAGCATGAGAATCCTCCAAAGTAATCATCTCAAACAGGTAACATATTTTGAGGTGATTTTAATGTTAAAGTAAGTTCATTCTTCTGTTCTGCTCGTGCTTTCCTATCAAAATCTGTGAATTATAGTTTATGTTTCTCTATGCGTTATTTATGATGTAAATTGATATGAAGCTTATGTTTAACTCAATTATACAATTAATTATCGTAATTGTCAAGCATCGCGAATTACATCAACCTATCGCTCTGGTGTCAACCTAATTCCCAGCTTTTTTGCATGTTCGCGGGCAAGAGGTGTAATAACAGTAGGTTTAGCGTATACTAACTCTTTGACATTAGATGGCAGATTGGTAATAACAGCTACACTGATGACGGGTGTATTGATACTTATGCGATTCGTTGCATCTACTTCACCGATTGTAGTTGCGATCTGCTCAACTGTTACCCATTTAACGCCAAATTCGGCTAAAGTGTTGACATGTTGCTGTTCAATTTCGTCAAGTATTAACGATTTTTTATTTAGCCACTCCCTTCTGTTCAAAAAATTCGCTGCTGCGATGACCTGTTTTCCGCAAGATAGTGCATGTAAAATTAAGTATGTAGATGGCGTATCAACCAATTTCAGTGCTAACTTTCCCGCCATTGGATAAGAAAGTGCAGGTAAGACAATCTGTGAATATTCATCAACAATAGATGGGATGTTCGTCAGTTCATTTTCCTGAAGAATATTCTCTTTACCTACTACTTCATCAATTAGAGCGAGATCAACTACTTTAGTTGCAAGTTCGGACAGAATTATTCTAATATTCCATCCTTTTTGCTTGCAGGCTTGTAATTGTTGAAGCGGTTGTTCTAAAGAAAGTTGCGTAGCACCAATGATTGCAAGTAGTTTTTTATCGTCTTGTTCGTTGGTGGTATGCTCTTGTAGCACGCGTTCAACGATTTTTTGAATTTGAGCAATCTGTTCTGGTGTCATGTGTTGTCGCGTAGGAGTTCAACAGCTTCGCCGCCTTTCAATCCTGCGGCATTAGAATCATCGGTATCAAGGTGCATCTGGAGTGCATAATCTTCATGTATTTTCGGACGAATGTTTTCAAAGGTTAGCGCGCGTTCACCTGGAATGCGTACCTTTAATAAGTCTGTATCGCTAATACCAAAGGATTCAGCGTGTTTTGGTGTCATGTGTATATGTCGTGCAGCACAGATTGCTCCCTCGTTTAAATAGACACTGCCTTCGGGACCTACGAGGGTTATTGCTTCAGCACCTTTGAGATCGCCGGAATCTCGTATTGGTGGGTTTAGACCGAGGCGAATTGCTTCGGTTTGTGCCACCTCAACTTGTGAATAATCCCGCACGGGTCCGAGGATGCGTACGTGTTCAATTGCCCGCATCCGTTTTCCGACAACAGTAACGGTTTCATTTGCAGCAAATGCTCCCGGTTGATATAGTGGTGCATAGACGGTAAGTTGATGTCCGGGTCCGTAAAGTATTTCCAGGTCTTCCTGTGTTACGTGTGCATGCCGAGCTGAAACACCGACAGGTATTTTCTGTTGCGCGGTAACCGCGTCACATGCGCGTTCACCTGGTTCACAACTTCGTAGTGCACATCCACTACAAGGCTGGTCGTTGGATAATCGGCTTACCACACGACGGGTAATTAACTTTACTAAGTCTTTGTCGTGCATTTTAGTATGTTTCTATTCCAATACGAACATCTTCAAAGGATGTTCATGAAAGTATGTTCTATTTTTTTAGGATAGTTTCAACTTCAGGGTGTGGTCGTGGGATTACATGCACTGAGACAACTTCGCCTACGCGTGCTGCTGCTTCTGCCCCAACATCTGTTGCTGCTTTCACTGCCCCTACGTCTCCTCGTACCATCACAGTGACGTATCCTGCTCCAACCTCTTGCCGACCTACGAGTCTTACATTGGCAGCCTTTACCATTGCATCTGCTGCCTCAATGCTGCCTACCAGTCCTCTTGTTTCAACTAATCCTAATGCATCTTCAGTCATATTGCTACTTATTCCTCCTACTTAAATGTTATGAACTATGAAAATTATTGCTTCGTCATTGAACTTACGCTTATCTGCGTTTCAAGTCTCCCCATCTTATCAACCGTTTTCCGTTTGAGGAAACACTCATTACTCCATCGCGTGCGATATTTGCGCCATATCTATAGCTGGACTGTTTTGTTTTAAACTATAATCACCTCTATCAGGATCAACAAACAAAGGATCTTCATCTATGTTATCTTCATAGGTGAACCTCTCTTGATCAGCTTCACGACCAATGCCATCAAGTCCGTCTCGGATGTCACAAGACTTAATGGTAATCCAACCACCGATAGCGGAGAACTCATCGTGTGTTCCATTTGAATTATTACCCCATACAATAGAATCTGTAAAATCAAAGCTGCTGCCTTCAATGAATGCGTAGATGCCTCCCCCTCTCTCGTTTGCTGTATTTCGAGTGATTGTGCAATTTGATATTTCAGCATTTCCGCGGGTTGAAATAACTGCAATTCCGCCACCATTCTTCTGTGCTATGTTCTCAACGATAATACAGTCAGAGGCATAAAGGACTGAAGTAGGGCCGCAATCTATACCTGCTCCCTCTGTGGCAGTATTATGTTTGATGATTGAATTCGTAATTGTCATCACTGAATATTCACTGACTTTAACACCGCCACTTGTATTTTGTGTAATAGTACAGTCAGTTATGGGTATATTGGTCCGTGCAAATGAATTATATTCAATACCCCGGCCAGTATTCTGAGAGATGTTACAGTTTTGAATGTTGGGGTTTACAGATTCAAAAGTAAATATTCCACTACCACTATTTCCAATAATCTCTGAATTGCGTATACTTGGTTCAGCCTTCGTTTCTCTCAACACAGTCCCATCTTTTATCAGGTCACCTTCAATAAAAATTCCAGCACCATGAGTGGATTCTGCGGTATTATGTGAAATTTCGCAATCCACTATGATTGCCTCAGAGTTGAACATATAAATTCCACCGCCGCCTTCAGCGTGGAACCGTCTGGCTGTAGCTTTATTGCGAGAAATGATACAGTTTTTTATTGTTGGGGATGCATCGTTGATATGGATACCTCCACCTAAATCATGAATGCCGTTCAGGATAGTAAATCCTTCCAATAAGGTGCTGTTCGTTTCTTGGTTTTGAAATATGAACCCACGCGTTTCAGGTGTCCATAGGCAGTTAATAGTAGTTGAATCTGGACCGCTTACGGATTTAACGGTGATCTCTTTACCCCGAAAATCAATATTTACATTCCCTTCACCCTTGTAAGTTCCATCTGCTACAAGAACTATATCTCCATTTTTCGCCCTATCAATGCCAGATTGGATTGTTGGCTCATCACGGGGAACATAGATAGTTGCTGCATAAGTGTATGTATTCAGACAGATCAGACTAATAAGGATGAACAGTGAAAAATATAATTTTCTGTTTTGCATGTTGTCCTCCACTTTCCGTATATTATAGTAAAACATACAATTAATGAGACACTTTTGTAGCACACCCCGGTAGGTTCGGTTTCCTAACCGAACTGAACATAATGTCCAATTAATTCTAAAGTCTACTATAATAAAGACTGTTCTACAAAGATGAAACAACGTTTATAATATATCAGAAACTTTTAATTTATTCAAGAAAAATTGTGTGTATAAACTGTATACGTTTTTCAGATCAGTTTCCGCTGCTTCATTGTGATCCTGTTTTTTATAAGCAACTGCCCGCCACAAGTAGATAGTAAGCAATCCATCAGCACCCTTTTGCCATTTTTCAATTGCATCGGTTAATAGGTCAATAGCTTTAGCATAGTCTTCGTCCTTTGATTTCTGTTGTCCGATATGGTTGTATACGTCTCCACGACTGAGATAGGCTATAGCAAATTGTGGTGCTAATTCAATTGCCTTATCAAAGTCAGACAGAGCGAATTTTACGGTTTCCTTTTCTTCAGGCAAGCGGAGAAGTTTTTGATAGTATGCTCTACCACGATTGTAGTAGGCAATGGCACTGGGTCGTCGTTTAATGATGTAGTTATAGTCCTCCAGTGCTTCGTCCAATTTACCTGTTTCAAGAAAACTTTCTGCCCGTTTTGACATCACGAGTGCATTTTTTCGTTTTTTGATAGAGGCAGTGTAATCGCTGATTGCACGAGGAATATCACCTAATGCATGATAGACATCTCCCCTGCTTGCATGTGCGTCTGCTACATATCTTTTGAATGAAAGCGTTTTTGTGTAATCCTCAATTGCTTCATTATAACGTGTAAGATGGTAATTGGCACGACCACGTTGAATGTAAGCCTGAGCATATCTGGGTTCAATTTCAATAGCCTGTGTCAATTGCTTAATCGCTTGGTGATATTTTCCTTTCCTAAGGAATTGTGTCGCAATGTTCAGATGTTTCTCTGCTTCAGTGTCGACGCTCTTTAATCTATCCCAGGATACAAATCGTGAAGCGAATAAGAATGTCAGGATTAAGACAGGGGTCATTATGTAGATGAGTGTACGCATACTATTCCGGATAGAGACGGTGAATGTTAACACCTGATTCTAATTCATCAACAGATGTATAAGTTTTCGCTAAATCAATTTCTATATATGTTTGCCCATCCCTATTAAGTCCCCCGTATCCTGTAGAAAAGATAAGTTGTATTCCGCCGAGTCGTGCGACACCGTCTCTGATATTCTCTTTTGGAAAATAACTAATAGGTGTATGTCCTACGACGAGAAATTTTGCATTCAAGAACTTCAGAAAATCTTTGGTATGTTTGTGTGTATAGCCACCACTGTATGCGACATCAGGACGGTCCCATAATATCTCGTCAAATAATTTGGCATCAGGTTTAATAAGTGCGTTGAGTGTGATTTTGCTTCTGGCAGGTCCAGCGTGAACAGCGGTAAAACCATTCTTAGCAACAACAATCGTAGGAATATTCATTAGGAAATCGTAGTGGACATCGGACATGCGTTCAATGAAATTGAACTGTTGATAGGTAAGACCGAGAGGGCTGTTGTATAGAGCATCAATAAACTCTTTACGATTATGTTCGGTCATCCCTCTTTTTTTCAACATCTCATAGATGTCTGCCGCAGCGTATTCATGGTTCCCTCTTAGATAGATAAACCTATTCCCGTTCTCACCAAGCTGCTGTTGAATCTCAATGACACGGTTGATTATCTGTATATCACCGTAAGGGGGTTGAGGCACTTCACCGGGTTTATAGTCAATTGCATCTCCGAGCATGAGACCGTAGACATCCTCTCCAGCTTTAATCCTTTCAATCAGTTGAGTCTGTTGTAGCCATTGATTGAAATCGTCCCAATGTGCATGTAAATCTGATACGATATAAATGGTCCCGTGGTCAGGTAGCACGATTAGATGTCCATCACGTGTGTACTGATTTGGATATTGAGAGATATGTTTATGTTGCGCGATCGCTGCAAAACTGATACAGATAAGAATAAGAAGGACGAGGGGGGTAATTAAAGTGCTATTCATAAGTTTTTACTCTATAAAGAATGGGTCTATACGGTTTTCTTGTTGAATAAGTCGGTCAAGTTGTTTTCGTCTACGATTTCTGGTAATAAGATAACAGATGAGAAACAATCCACTGAGGCCTCCCCAGAATACATAGGAACTGGAGAGGAAGGATGCCCAATGGTACCGTTGCGGTAGCGATTCACGCCAGAGTTGGTCGAAGGTTTCCAGGTCGTAACCAACAACAGCTGTGAAAGCTTTGTTTAAGGTTGCCCCTTTATGTAGATGGTCAATGACTGCCCAAAGTGTTTCAATACTGTTGACTTCAACGAACCATCGGAGTGCATCTTGGCTTTGTGCGTAAGCTAAATCTGCCCCTTTCTGTGAAACAGGGAATTTCTCTGTTAATTCTTCCAGTGGGACGATGGATTTTGTGAATACATTGCTCAATAGTGTTTGGTGGCGTCCCGGCACCCATTCCTTTGAGAAGTGGATAGCGATTCCCTCAACGAACCATAATGGAATACCTTTGACAGACTTCCGAGTATACTGTCCGAACAGGACATGTGCTATTTCGTGTCGGAGTACTTGTGCTATCTGGAGCTTTGCCGCCATTATTTGCGATGGATTTTGTATAATGATACGCCGACTTAGTGGAAATGCACACCCAACAGCCCAATCCTGTATTGGTGCATGAACGTAAGCTTTAAAATCTTCTTGTGTGTTACATATCCAGATCGTTATCGTTTCGTCCGGTATGTGGCGTGAAATCCGTGCCATCTCGGCATAGAAAACTTCAGCTATTTGAAGTATCGGTTTTGGATCTACCATTTTTTCTCTGTAATAGACTCGGAAATGTGTACTTTCTGATGACTTCCAATTCGCAGTCGCTGAAAAAAGTGGCAGAAATATGAACACAAATATAAGGCTCTTCATATCCTTCTCATTCAAAGCCTTTCAATGGAACTACTTGTTCTAAGTCTAATTGATTGATGTAGCATTGAAACAAGTTCTTCGACCTGTTCATTGGCGAAGTTAGGTTGGATTTTCTCGATGTTTTGGAGTACAGCATCCAGACTACCTTCCTGTGCCCAATAACTTTCCCGCAGGATTTCTGCGAATTCTGCTACGGATGCAGCAAGCTGAAACTGTAACGATGCTTCCTCAAAAGTAAGCTTCAATTCAGTTGATGAAATGTCCCGACTTATTTCGGATACGTTATAGGTATCTGGGTCTTCATAACGGATAGAAACTTTTGCCAGATGTCCTGCGGCACCCTCCTATAGTTTTATTTCATAGAGTGCTGTAACACTGTGTCCAGAACCGATCTCTCCTGCGTCTACATCGTCCTTGCGAAAATCTTCATCTGCCAAGGAACGGTTTTCATATCCGAGTAAACGGTATCGACTTACGTTTTGAGGATTGAATTCGACCTGAACTTTTGCATCTTTTGCGATTATCTGTAATGTGCCTGTCAGATTCTCAACAAAAATGCGTTGTGCTTCGTTAAGATTATCTACATAAGCGTAGCTGCCATTACCGTTATTTGCAAGTTGTTCCATGAGAACATCATTGAAATTGCCCATACCGAATCCGACGGTTGTTAATGTTATACCTTCCTCAACATAAGCGCGAATATTCTTGAGAATAGCATCAGCCCCTGTTTCTCCGACGTTTGCCACGCCATCTGAGCACAGAATAACTCGGTTGATTCTACCAACCCTGGCATTTTGTAGTGCGAGTCTGTATCCGATTTTAGTCCTTCTTCGGCATTTGTTGCGCCTTCTGGTTCAAGTCTGTTAATAGCATCTAATATTTCCTCGCGCGCCTCAATCCCAGTATGCGGTAATACAATCCTTGCATTCGTTCCATAAACAACAATAGCTACTTTATCACCTTGCCGAAGTTGCTCAACTAAGAGTGTCAAAGAACGTTTCACCAAACCTAACCGATTTTCCATTGCCATTGACCCAGAGACATCAATGATGAATGTTAACGTCGCGTCTTTTCGGTTTTCGTCTGATACAACGCGTCCTTGGATGCCGATTCTCACCAATTGGTACCGTTCATTTTCTCCATAAGGGGTAGCGGCACTCTCAATGTTGACAGAAAAGGCGTCTTTTGATGGTGGCATGTATCCATAATTGAACGCATTCACAAACTCTTCTACCCGTACAGCTTCACGGGGTGGCAGATGTCCATCTCTAAGATATCGTCGTGTAACTGAATACGATGCAGTATCAACATCCATACCGAATGTTGAAAGGTTGTCATCCTCTGTATCAATAAACGGGTTTGTGCCGTATTCCTGAAAGAACACATCGTCATAAGCGGCACCATTTGGCGGATTCAATCCGTATGGAAGCATACCGCTATCAAAAGCAGATGTAACGGAAGCAAAATCTTCTTCATAACTTTCATCGTCACTGCCACCCAAACCGCAACCTAAACAGATAAAAGTTATTAACACACATATCATTAATAGTGGATAAGTATTGACCTTACAAAATTGCGTTTTCATCAGAATTGTCTCCTTTTTTGTTTGTGTTATCTACGGGTCTACGACAGCACCCATAAATAGTACCGTTTGCGTTTTATTATCACGTATTGCGAAGAAGAACGGTTTGTTAACGATGAACATCCTCGGTAGTGACTTAACACCAATCGTTACGCTTGTCGCTGCTGCTGCTTCAGCCCCTTCTTCGTTGACTTCAATAAATGTCTTATGTGCTACCTTGTCTATATATAGATTAGCAGTGGGTTTTTTTAGTGATGCCATTCGACTGAAGTCTGCCCGATCTTCATCAAATGCTACACCCATGCCGAGTGATGTTAACACATCATTGAGTT
Source organism: Candidatus Poribacteria bacterium (assembly GCA_022824835.1). Taxonomy (GTDB): domain Bacteria; phylum Poribacteria; class WGA-4E; order WGA-4E; family WGA-3G; genus MSPOR6. The sequence goes on from JAJDZB010000045.1 coordinate 51,273, forward strand.
CTTTTGTACCATATTCTATTTTGAATTTTGGAATGCGTACTGAGATATCCTGTTCTCGGAATTGTGTCATCCAATTTTCCCAGTCATCAGCGTTTATAGCAGCTACAAAGTCGTTAAGGTTAGACTTTTGTAAAGGTAGGAAGATATACATACTCACCCGTCCTTCGCCATAAGGGAGGTTGATAGCTGCAACATTGTCTCCGTAATAGATAGGATACATGCCTTGTCTGTTCATCATCGGAACCTGTTTTGTGCTGCCATCGGTGAGATAGAAGTCTCCATCTTGCGTATTAGCGGAATCAAATTCAGTTTGCCACGCACCCTTGAAATAGATCGCATTTATCAGAAACAGAACAGCATTTGATTCAATTTCTTCAAGAATCTCTGGGATTTTACCGTTTGTGTTGGTATTGACCCACTGATTGATTGTATGTAGTGTGTTTGGGTCTAAAAAATCAAGTGTGGAGACTTCAGCATCAAAATAATGCTCATTTCGCTGTAGAAAGTCCTGTTTGAATTGGTAATCCTGATTTGCCCAAAGTGAGTTGGCAATTGTAAGTGTTACTTTCGGATCGGATGTTTGTAGTTGCTGTAGCAGTTGACTAAAACTGTTATTAATTGCATCGTTACCGATATCCTGTAGTTGTAACGTATCGGTCATTGCCTGTTCTGTTTCACCGGATGCACCGTTCAACGTCATTGTTAATGCAGTAGAAACGCTAAACGGAGATATAAAGATATTCTGATTCTGTTCAGTTTTCCATATCTCCTTGAATAGGTCAAATCCAAATCTGGTATTTGCCGTAGATACATTTGCATCAATTGGAGCAACAGCTGGTTTGTCCATATTTTCTGTGAGAGTGTCAACCGCATTATCAAAACACCCGATGAACAGGATAATACTAAGAAACATAATGCATAGGTTGGTTTTTCTAAATGTCATTTTACTATTCATCGGTTTCTCCATTTCAGCCCATAAGCAGTCACTCGTTACGATCGATCTCCGAATAGCGAACAATAATAATATGTTGACTTTACACTATTCTTCCGTAGGATCAACGACAGTTCCCATGAATAACACTGTTTTTGTTTCATTGTCATGAATTGCAAAGAAAAACGGACGGTTGACGATAAATTCTGGTGGAGCCGATGTGGCAACTATTCCAACATTCGTCACAGCGGCAGCTTCAGTTCCTTCTTCATTAACTTCTACATACGTCTTGTGATCAACTCTGGAGATAGACAGATTCACTACAGGTATTGCGCCATCAGGCGGCAACATCCGCTTGAAGTTAGCTGTTTCCGGATCAAACGCTATACCCATACCGAGTGCGCTGAGAACTTTGTTCAAATTAACTTTATATTCAAATTTATATTTTGGAATTTGTAGCAAGATGTCCCGTTCATGGAACTGTGATATCCAATTTTGCCAATTTTCTGCGTTCAGATTCTCAAGAAATTGGTCAAGACTGGCGTTTTGAGATGGTAAGAAGATATACATACTTACCCTTCCATTTCCGTAAGGCAGACTAATTGCAGTAAAATCCGATGCGTAATAAAACGGATACTCACCATCACGTGCCATCATTGGGACCTGTTTTTGACTGCCATCAGCGAGATGGAATGTATTATCACGTGTATCTGCAGGGTCAAATTCTGTTTGCCATGCGCCTTTGAAATAGATGGCATTGATAAGAAATAGTATTTCCCGTTCGTCAATTTGCTCAAGGATTTTCTCAATCTTTCCGTTCGTATTTGTATCGACCCATTGATTGATTGTGTCAACAGAATTTGGATCTGCAAAATCAAGCGTTGAAACTTCCGCGCCAAAATAGTCGGTATTTCGCTGTAGAAAATCTTGATTGAATGTGAAATGTTGATCCGCCCAGAGTGAGTTTGCGATCTCCAGCGTCACTTTAGGATCAGAAGTCTTTAGTGCTTGAAGTAATAGTGCGTAGCTTGTATTTATCGTTTCAGAATCGTTCCCTTGAAGTTGAAGGGTGTCTGTCATAGCTTGTTCAGTCGTCTCTGCTGCACCGTTTAAAGTCATCGCTAATGCAAGCGAAACACTGAATGGAGAGATAAATATGTTTTTATCCTGTTCAGTATTTAGGATTTCGTTGAATAGGTTAAAACCGAATTCTGTGTTTGCTTCAACGACACCAGGTTCAATAGAACCCGCCAAGGGAGGTTTAGTGTCTTGTATATTGGTATCGCGTTCACAACCGGTGCAGATCATCAACATGATTGCACACATGACAAGCGGGATGCATAATGAATCAATTACTTTAAAATTTATACCCATTAGAGAAAATCTCCTATATTATTTGTATAGATGTGCAACAGCGTCGCCATAGCCGTTATATATTATCGTGGGATGTCTATCCATTGAGCCAATCATCCATTCGGAGGCTTGTGACCAACGTGGATGAGGAACATTTGGATTGACGTTTGCTTCAAATCCGTATTCTCTTGGTAGTATGACGTTCCAGAAGTTTCGTGGTTTTTTCTTAGTGAGTTCAATGCTGACGATGGATTTGATACTCTTGAAACCGTATTTCCAGGGAACGATTAGGCGGATAGGTGCACCGTGCTGTGGTGGTAGAATGTGTCCATAGATGCCAACGACCAACAGTGTCAGGTCATTCATAGCTTCTGCAAGTGTTAATCCCTCAAGATAGGGCCACGGCAAATTCGGATCATTCTGTTGAAGTGCTACCTTGGGGTCAAAAAACGTTGTCATCTGCACATATTTCGCATCATCTTTTGGTTGAACTTTTTCCAGCAGCGCTTTCATGGGGAAACCGATCCACGGTACTACCATTGCCCAAGTCTCAACACAGCGAAAACGGTAGATTCGTTCTTCAAGTGGCATCATTTTTATCAAGTCATCCACGTCCAGAGTCATCGGTTTCTCAACGAGTCCTGATATTTCAATCTCCCATGGACGTGTCTTGAATCTTTCAACGCGTCTCCACACAGAGCTTTTAGAACTTGTAAATTCATAAAAATTGTTATATGTAGCAGCTACGATTTCTTCAGTCTGATTTCGTTTAACGGTGAAGTCAGGGTTTTTCTTATGTTCAAGTTTTTGTGTCTGATAAGGTTCAAGCTGTTTTGCGACCCTATCGTCTTGTGCACAGGCACTTGTGCCAAATAGGGATAACGTTCCAGCACCTACTAAGCCGAGGTCTTTGATGAATTTTCTGCGGTTAATGTAGTCTGATTCAGGCGTAGCTCTGTTTTCTGGTATCTCCCATCCTTTAGGAATTTTTATATTTGCCATGTTGAAGCTCCTGTATTTTATGCTTCTTTGTGTAGGTTCGACATCATTTTCTTTACTTTAAACAAATTATACCCATTCCGTTTCTGTTAAGCAATGCTTTTTACAACTGTGGTCAGCGGCATACAATACCAGTTCTGTAAAAAAATAAGGGTATAATGGTATAATTAAAATAACAGTTTCAGATAAGACAGACAGGGAGGACGGGGGTTGAGACCCCCGTCTTGGGGAAATGACTAAAGATCCGCTTCCTTCAGGTAAGGTTGCAGATGTTTGCGGAGGTTGCGATGTGCATGGAATAGGTGCGCTTTGACTGTGCCATCCGATCTGCCGACTACTGTCGCAATGTCTTTCAGGGATAATCCGTCCCAGTGACGAAGGATAAAAATTTGACGTTGCTTAGGTGGCAGTTGACGGATCGCCTTGCGTATCTGTGATCTGAGTTCCTTGTTTTCAGCAGCTTTTGCGGGGGAAACTGATCGTAGGTCAGGGAAGTTCGCCATCGGCAATTCATCAGAGTCTTCAGACTCATATACCATGACTTCCGACCGGGATTTCTTACGCAAAAAATCTATACAGAGGTTGACTGTAATGCGGTAAAGCCAACTATAAAACTGGCATTGGCTCTTGAAATTACTTAATCCTTGATACGCTCTGATGAAAGCATCTTGTGTAATATCAAGTGCATCTTCATGGTTTGGGACAAAACGTTGAACTAACCGATATGTGCGTTTCTGATAGCGGGTAAAAAGTGTATCAAATACAGCAGTATTGCCATTCTGAAATTGTTCTATCAGTTCGGCATCATCGTTTTCGGATAGTGGAATATTTTCTTGGCTTTGGGACTGCATGTTCTCCTCTCAAGTGTCATTGACCAAGACTGAGACTCAGTTGGCCTTTGATAGAATAGAAGTCACCGATTTTTTTGTTTATGAACCCTGCGAAACCATTTTTTATATCTATGGCTATCTTGAAGCATCTGTTGGAGAAGGACAAATTCTTCATCATCTTCGGTGCAAGGAGCATCATCAATTAATGCTAATAACTCCTCATATACGACCTTATCTTCATCAACGAGTGATGAAAGCAGTTTGTCAAAATGTTCTCCATGTCCGAGTAGAGAAAACAACCGGTTCGTATGTCGTATCTCTTCGGATGCAGCTTGGTTAAGGTATGCGGCGAGTTCGTGCTCATTCCGTTTTTCTGCGATCTGTGCAAGTATTAACCGGATCCCGACAAGTTTGAGTTTAGTCTGTGCAAGTTCATCAATATCGGTTTCAAACTTTTCTTGCAAATGATCAGCATCACGTGGGTGTAGTTGTGAATAACTTGGCCACACCGGTTTTGCCATCACCTGTTGCAGCTTTTTGAGGCTGTCAATCAGATTTTGTTGTTCTTCGGCGGAAAGTTGCCCGACGGTCTGTTCCCAAAAGTTCACAACGTGTTCCATTCGTTCACGGAAAAGTTCCTTTGATTGCGGTGTAAGTTGAATACGAGCACGTCTCCGATCTTCTTCACATTTACGACGGATTACCCACCCATGACGTTCAAGACGATCAACCAATCCAGAAACTGTGTTGTGTGCCAGTCCCAGATGTTCACCTAATTCGCTGACATACATCCCAGATTCTCGTCCGTACCAATGGAGATGTTGTAAAGCGTTGAACTGAACGATTGTTAGCCTGTTAGGGACAACATCCTGAATAAACCTGGATTTGACTGCCGCTTGCGCATGACGCATCACACGCATGACAACATCTATCTCTTTATTGAACCCATGGTTTTGTGACATCTTTAAAATACGTCCTATATCAGATATATAATCTGTCGTATACGACATTAATTATATAATAATCTGTAGCGAATGTCAAATAAAAATAGCATATATCTGGATTTATAGGCATTTTGTGTCTATTTTTTTATTAATTACTGCCAACCAATCGTTGTGCTTTCATTTTTCGCTTTCGTTTAGACTTTGTGCGTTTTTGTGTGGACTCGCGCTGAACAGATTCCTGTTGAACGATCTGTTTGTCTTCAACAACTTGTTTCTGTTGCGTCTCTTCAAAGTCTGTATAAGTACCTGTGAACAAGAACGTGTTTGTTCCCTCTTTGGTTACATCAAAAATCAGGAGTTTTGTTGCAAGCCGGTTTAAAAGGAAACGGTCATGAGAGATAATGAACAACGTAGCGGGATATTCGGCGAGTGCATTTTCAAGTGCCTCGCGTGCTGGAATGTCCAGATGGTTAGTCGGTTCATCAAGTAAAAGGACATTGGCATTTTCTAAGAGCAATTTCGCAAGTTGCACACGACTCTGTTCGCCACCACTTAGGTTGCCAATCTGCTTGAACACATCATCGCCTGAAAAGAGGAACTTCGCCAAATAGCTTCGGATTTCAAATTGCGTTTTATCTGGACATAGTTCCCATACCTCATCCAGCACATCGTTTGTTAAGTTGAGACCCGCTAATTCTTGTGTATAATACCCAAGTTTGAGATTAGGACCGACCCAAAGTTCTCCGGCTGTAGGTTCTTCTTCTCCGAGCATCATGCGAAAAAACGTAGTCTTACCAGTGCCGTTCGGTCCTATTATTCCTACTACATCCCCTCGATAAACATCAAAAGTTAGGTCTGTAAATAGCACTTTATCATCAAATTGCTTACTAAGATTTTTGCATCGCAGGATGTCATCTCCACCACGTTTTGAGGGTGAGATATTAAGTTTCAACGTCGGGGATTCAGATTTCGGTTTTTCAACTAACGCCACACGTTCCAGTCTTTTTCGTCTTCCTTGTGCTTCACGTGTGCGTTGTCCTGCAATATTACGATCGATGAACTCTTTCTCCTTTTCGATAAATGCTTGCTGCATTTTATAGGTACGACTGTCAACAAGTTTCTCAATATTCTTTATTTCCAAGAATTTAGAATAATTGCCTCGATATACATTTATTTTCTGTTCAGTAAGTTCCCATACCTTTCGGACAACCTTATCTAAAAAATACCTATCGTGAGAAACAACCAGAACACCCCCCTTGTATTCCGTGTTGAGATAGTTTTCTAACCACTGAATTCCATTTATGTCAAGATGATTTGTGGGTTCGTCAAACAGCAATAGGTCCGGTTCTTCAAGGAGCAGTTTTGCCAATGTTGCTCTACTTTTTTGTCCACCACTGAGGACGCGGATAGGTAGATTGAAGTCCTGTTGTGCAAAACCCAATCCGCCTAAAACGCGATTTATTTTATGCTCATAATCATATCCACCGAGTTGTTCATGTTGTTCCTGAATACGTGCATACTGATGTAGGAGTTGGGGTGATTCCTCCGTTTCCATCTTCTCCGCCAGCAGTAGCATCTTATCTTCAAGAGCCAATCGTTCTTGAAAAACTTTGAGCATCTCCTGTCGTAGTGTACAATCCCGTTCTATGTCAGGTTCTTGACTTAGGTATCCAATACGTCTACCTTTAGCTAAAACAACATCCCCTTTGTAATCGGTGATGATGCCGCACATGATCTTTATTAAAGTCGTCTTTCCACAACCGTTTCGACCAATTAGACCTATCCGGTCTCCTGGTGCAATTGCAATAGATATATCGTTTAGGATTATATCTGGATCGTAAAGTTTTGTGACATTACTTATCGTTATTAGTGACATATTTTTTTGTATTTAAGAAATATTCTTAACTGCTATATTCGTATTGCTTGCCAATTTGCACTACGGGTAATCATCTCATGATACGTTTCTGCTCGCTGCGGATCGGGATGTCGTATATTGAATTGTCTAAAACGCCATACTGCGATTGACAACGCTGCATAATAGACAAAACTGTCTAAACACTTCCATTCGTTTTCTGTCAAAGGACGTAACGCGTTATATGCCTCTAAAAACCCGTGTAACGCATCAATATCCAACGCATTATCTTCTTTATAGCAACAGCCAATAATTGTCATGGCGATATCAATAAGCAAGGTATCATGACACCCTTCCTCAAAGTCAAGAATTGCCACCAGTTTATCAGCATCAAAGAGGGTATTGTCCAAAAACAGGTCTCCGTGCAGCAGTCCTGTTGGCAAGGGTTTCTCTATTTCAGGTATGATCCATTCAAGCTCCGATTGTAACCAAAGAAAAAAGGGATGTTGTGCAAATTCTGTATCTTTTACATCCTTTAGAAAAGGTCTGATCTGTGTTATTCCCATTGGAAAACGTGGCAGATTTGTAAGCGGAGGAATGTGATGTAACTTTGCTAATGTTTCACCTATTTGTGTTAACACGTGTTTTGAAGGTTTCGGCGTCCCTCCATCCAAAAATGGATAGAGCATGATATATTTCTTCTGATTAACATTCTTTGCAAAAACATGAAGGGCATCACCATTTTTCTGTAAGATTGGGTACACAGTCGGATATGCATGCTTTTGCAGATGTTTTAAAAGCGTGATCTGTTGATGAAGTTCTTCAAGGTTTTTCTCATCACAGATTTTCAGCAGGAACTTGCCATCTGTAGTTGTCAGTTTAAAGTTGCTATTTCCGAATCCTCCCTGAAGTTCTTCTAAGTTTAAAGGTGTTCCTATCTCATAGTGTGCAACAATTTCATCAAGTTCTTCAGGTGAGAGAGTTGTGTATTGTGCCATGTGGTATTACTGTTGCGGTTTTGAGGAGCTTTCTGACGAATACTTAAGGAAGTCTTTCCAATAACGCAAGTGAATTTCTTTGATATCAGTATTCTTATTATAATCTAATTCAAGGTTTTTAGAATAATTCTCTATAAAGAGTTCTGGATTGCTTAACAAGCGTAAATAATACTTCAGTGTTGGAAGAATTCCATTGACAATTACTTCACAGCCGTGCCGTTGATGAATATCATTAACTAAGTCATTCACCTGATCTACGTTTTCAACGTTTGGTTCTGCTGTCGTAAGTAAATAATAGCGAGAAACTGGGGTTTGAGCGAATTTTTCATAGGCAACTTGAACAATTTCTGAGGAAATTGGAATATTGTGTTTGATTTCAACTGCTTCAAAAAAATTACCTTTTTCGTCTAAGACTTCGATGTCACCAATCCCTCCAGATTTAATATCAGATGTTGTATGACTTTTCAATGATGCAAGTGTTTTGCCACTATATCGATCTATTGCAACGAGCATTTGATAAGCAGAATATACTGCTAATACAGGTAGTCGGGAAGCACCTGCAACACCGTAACCGATAGAGAAGTGCCGTCTTAGAAGATTCACTATACTTTCAATTGTTATTGTTTGCTGTGTCTTGCTAAAACCTTCATGTACACTTTCAAATAAGTCAAGATTTATTCTTGACCTACTCATCAAGTCAATCATAGCAGCAAATATTGCCTTAAGGTAGTTTTCTGGATTAGCTTGATTTTCCTCAATATCGTTAAGTATTTGAAGGAAAGCATCTTTTACAGATAAATTGCGAATCTTGCCGGGAAACTCAAGTGTAAAAGGATGTGCCTGCTCTAATGAACGCGTTAACCAACCACTTCCACCTTTCATAGCAAATCTTGGAAATTTTTCCTTAATAAAAGGTGTGACATGTGAAGTATCAAAGCCTCTTCCTGAATAACCGTTTAGTAGTTCCTTCTTATGATAGCGTATATCTTGTGTTGGCGTTTCAATCTTTTTTACAATAGATGTGATCAGAACAGCGAGGACAGCTTTTTGAGATTCCGCTTTTTCAGTAATTGTTACTATCCATTTTCTTTGCGTATCTGATAGTCCAAATTGGGAATTATCATCTGCTTCTGCTAATTGATAAGCATCATCTAAAATGCCGCGTATGTTGTTCATTGCATTCCCTTTAACTTGTACTGTTTTTCTACAGGAACATCAGAGACGCGTTGCCGAGCATATTCGCAATAATTTGTATTAATATCAAAACCGATATAATGTCTATCCAAGTTTTTGCAAGCAACTGCGGTAGAGCCAGACCCCATAAATGGATCAAGAACGATTGAACTTGAAGGCGTGAGAAGATGTAAAAACTCTTCTATAAGTTCAACAGGATAAATTGCGGGGTGTTTATTTCCTTTAACAGCAGCAACAGGGGTTTCAATTACATCTCGCTTGAGTTTATTACCGTGAATCCGAATGATTGTAAATCCTTTGTTTTTTAATTGTAATGTACGACCACCCATCTGTCCACCAAATGGAGGGGCATGAATTCCACGAATTTTCATTCGAAAACTTTTTGTTTTTCCGCGTTTTACTTCTTGAATGACCTCTGTAAGTTCAATCCGAGCAAGAGATTTTTCATCCTTAGATAAATCGGATTCTTCAATGAGCTCAAAATACCGTTGTCCAACTTTTGAATTGTCTTTTTTGTTTAAAGGTTGTGGTTCACGCGATTCTGCTAAAAAAGCTTTGGGGTCGTAGAAATAGTGGTCTGACTTGGCAAAATGGAAAAACGGTTCAGTGCTACTGACAAGCCGTCTGCTAAACTGACGTGGGGTCGGATTCTTTTTGACCCACGTAATTTCATTTACAAGTTTAACTAATCCTGTATCTGTTGCTGCAAGAGCGAAGCGATATGGAACAAGAAGTAAATTGCTATCCTGATACTTGTCACCGATATTGAAAACAATACTACCATCATCTCTCACAACACGGACACATTCGCGGAATAGGCAAATTAGAGTCTCAATATAATCAGCGACATTGTTCTCATTTCCCATTCCGCTACCATAGTCCCGTTGTTGAAAATAGGGTGGAGAAGTAATAACTAATTGTATGCTACTATCAGGCAATTGTCTGATAAGTTCCAAATTATCTCCACATAGAATTTGGTCAACTGGTAAACTATCATCCGTATAGGACATTTTAAACTCCTGTTCTTTGGTAAACGATTCAAGAATTTATAGGCATGTAAATTTCATAATGTGTATAATGTTTTGGTGGTATGTTTGCTGAAACACAGCGCAATTAACTATATGATAAAACGAAGTGTCTAACTATTTCGGTTCAGGGAGTTTCTACCAATGCTTTATATTCAGGTAGTTCACGGATAGTATCAAATGCAGTTTCCTTTTTTGCAGCAGAAAGTGTTTTTTTATCTATCCGTATCGCTTCTTGTAATGATGCGATTGATCTTTCAATATCAATGTGTTTCGGGTAGTCGCTGTCAGCATCCTGTGCGCGTAGGGCATAAGCGACTGCGAGATTAAAGTGTGCTTTTGCGAAATCGACGTCCAGTTGTGTTGCGCGTTCCCAAGCGAGAATAGCCTCGTCAAGTTCTCCCATATTCCCATAGACAGCACCCAGATTAAAATATGGGAGTGTCCAACCCGGTTCATTGTGAATTGCCAATTTCAACTCGGTGATGGCTTGCGCAAGATTTCCTTCTTTAGCATAAGTAAGTCCCCAATCGTAATGTGCCAGTGCTGCCGCATTCGGTTCTATGACAGCGTTATTATCCGAATAAGGGATAGTATTTAGTCCACATCCAATTAGCAGCATTAATATGCAGAAAATGAGGATTAGTCTCATTTCTCTCTCCAAGTCTTTTTTATAATACTTTACTCCAAATTTGTTTGTGAGTCAAGCGGTATGTAATACCCAATTAACGGGAATCCGTATTGGTAAGTTCTGGCATATTTATCACTTGTGAAGAAAACGCAAGAAAAACCGAAAACAAAATAACCCTGTAACTTACAACCTTTTATTTCGACGGTACATGCCAAAGGTAAATTGATCCAGATTGATTGTAGCCTTTTTGGGACATACTTACGAGGGTTTCCCCATCAGGTGTAAATGCTAATGTGTGGACAAATCTTTTGGATGCTTTGTAAGTCGCAAGATGTTTACGGGTGGCAAATTCCCATAGATGAATCTTACCCCCTGTATCTCCACTGGCAAGAATCTTACCATCCGTAGAAAACGCCAACGCACAGACTGCATGTTGATGTCCACTGATGGTTTCAATAAGATGCCGGTCTGCTATATCCCATAGCTGGATTTTCTTGTCGCCGTTGCCAACGACAAGGGTTCTACCGTCTTGTGTAAATGCCAACGTAAACACATTAAAATTACGAAAGTGCAACCTTTCTAAGAATCCATCAAAGAAACCTTTAGATGTTTCAAGTGTTCCTACATGCTCATCTTTTCTCAAATCCCTTATGTAGATTTTGCTACCGATACCATAAACCAATAGTTCTTCATTCATCGTTGACGGATACCAACTCCAAGCAGTTGTTGTAAAGGTGTTTAGTTTCTTACCATTGAGAGTATCCCATATCTCAGTGCCACTCTTTGTTTGAATAATAAGATTATCACCGTTCTGTGTAAAAACCCCAGCAGTTTGTCCAGAAAAGTGTGTCCCATCATTAAATGAATCATGAAAGGTTCCAGATGATGCTTCTGGAATAGTGTATATATTTTCCTGTTCTCCAGAGGGAATATTCCATATCTTGATATTCCCCCTACTTTCACTGATAAGCGTTTGGTTGTCCTTAGCAAATGTTAGTGCGCGGATAGCATCTTCATCTGTCTTAATTGTCATCCGTTTGTCATGTGTGGTAATATCCCAAAGTTGAATGGTTTCAGAAATATCGCTCGTTGCCAGTAGTTTTCCATCCTGAGAAACTGCTAAAGAGGTGAATGGTTTTGTATAACCTGAAGTAAGGGTGAATAGTGATTTATCGGTTTGTGTTTCCCATACATTTACTTCACCGTTTTCATCTGTAGTGGCAAGGAGTGTACCATCATCTGAGACTACAAAACGTTCTGGAAAAGGTATAGACTCATCTGATACAGTCAACGCCTTAGCGACTTCACGATTGGTAGTTAAATCCCACAACGTGTAATTATCCTTGCTAATAAGAACCAGCAAGTTTCCATCATCTGAAAACTTGACATTTCTCACATCTAAGAACGTAGCAATTTTTCTACGAGTCCCAACGTCCCATACGACACAACCCGCAGATCCTGTCAAGGCAAGGATTCTTCCATCCCCAGAAAATTTTACATCAATATTTGATTCAAGTGCTGCGAGTTGTTCACCTGTGTCAATATCCCATATCTCAATTGGTCCATGGGTATATCTCATTCCTCTGTTCCACGGGATCCGGTATTGGCTTGAACTCACCAAGGTTTTTCCATCCGAGGAAAACTCCAATTCTCCCAACCATTTAATGGGCTGCTTTTCTAGGTGTTGAGGAGAATGATAGGATGCTCGCAATTTATACTGGATAGGGAAAGGTGTCCCATCATCTCTATATTGCGTGGGAAAGGAAGCAGCATCGCCATGAGCGTTTAGCTGGACTATCACTTTTGGAGGCGTCGTGACACTACCTATCTGATAGAATGCGGCTTCATTCGTACTTGCTACGAGCGTTTTTATGTGTTTACGCGTATTTCCATTTTGTATGCTAACCGTTCCATCATGATTTCCAATCGCAAAGGAAACATTCCTTGCCTGGTCAACATATACAGCCAAAGCACGAGTCCAATCCATTCCTTTGACCCTTATTTTATTGTACTTAGGACGAAATGTTTTTTGCAGTTTGCCAGTGAGGATATCCCATAGAAAAACGATTCTTTGATGATTCAAGCCTACAAGTGTTTTTCCATCATCTGAAAACTTTAGAGAAAAAAGATTACCCTTAGGGACTTCAATTTTCTTTAAGTTTCTCCCTGACTCTGTATCCCAAAGACGAACGGTTTTATCATGAGCACTGCTGGCGAGGATTTTACCATCTGGTGAAAATGCTACATGTGTAACAGTATCTGTATGTCCTGAAATGAGTGCTGTTTCCCTACGCGTGTTAACATCATAGAGCCATACACCGATAGAACTGGCTATAGCCAACGTTGTGCCATCGTGTGACAGCTGCACATCGTTTATGATACCTTTTCCGAGACGTGCTTTTGCTCCTTCTGGCAAACCTATTTGCGTGTAATCTTCCGCATTGGCATTGGGGAGATAGATCGTTATGCTGAATAATAGTATTAGAAAAGTAGCAAACTTTTTGATTTTCATTTTGTGAGATTTACCTTTGCTAAATATTTAGAGATATTCCAGAACAGGACTGTTCCATCATCACTGCCAGTACCGTATCATCTGGAGAAAACTGCATCTGGTAAATATCACCTTTACCCATGCGTTTAGTAGCACCTTCTGGTAATTGTAGATTCATAGGTTTATCTTCCTGGGATTTGTCCTGTTTTTCTGAGCTTGTAATTAGCACCCTTATTATTATTTTAGCAGATTATAGAGGTGTATTCAAGGTTGCTTTTGATTGGACAGGGATATTTACACAAGCGAATTCAGAATCGGAAGCAAGGTCCCCATAGTTGGGACATCTCGGAAGGTGAAACCGAACTGAGAGAAATATGTGGAAGACTCTATTGCGTCAGCTATGATAGGTTTTTTCTCTAATTCCTTTGATACACCAAGGATCAAGGGTGTGTCTGTGCGTTCAGCAAGTGTCTGAAGGCGAGATAGCAGATGACCTTGATGCCAAGGATGAAACAACTCAATTGCGACCTTTACACCACTAATATGCACGAGTTCATAATCTGGAAAGCAGTAGGCATCCCCTGGTAAAGGCAGGAACTGACTGCCAGGGTTTATCTGCCACTCATCTGTTTTATTCGCGAGCATGGCTTGGAAATGTGCAATATCTTCAGGAATGTATGCCAGGAACTGCTGTGAAATCGGTTTTATCCCAGTCGTTTCATTGAGATAGAGTCGTAAAGGACGTTTATTCCGCATCTGGATTTCAGCGATGAGTTCCCACTTCGGTTGGTGCAACACGGCGACAAAGAAGTTTGCCAAATTCATGCCGTAACGTTTCGTTTTGTAAAATAGATTTAGCGGTCCATCTACAGTAATCCGATATACATTCTGGTTTTCAGTTTTGTCTTTCTGTTCATCGTGTTCTTGTTGGTGCGTGTCCTCGGATCCATCCCCGCGTTGTATGGTGCACAATAACTGGTGAAACCTTAGATATTTGAACAACTGCCGTAATTCCGCTGTCATAGAATCCGTGAGATTTAAGGTGAGTGAGTTACAATGCAGCAGCAATCCTTGCACCTGTGCAGTGTTGTAGCGATGTAGCAGGTGTTCGGGAGAAAGTGTCTTAAACGATAAAATTGGTTGACAACTCGGAAGGTCAGCATAGAGTTTCTCACCTAACGCATTTTGATCGGCAACACTGGCATCTGCTAATGATTCGCTGTCAACGACTTCTAATACTTTCTGTTGATATGCTGAATAATCCTTAAACTGTTCCTGTGATAGCAAACGGCTGGTCTCTGTGAAGAGTCTGTGTCGAAACGTAATGAGTGCTTCGTTAGGCGAGGTATCAAAATCAGTCCTATCTAACAGCAGTTTTTCAAATCCACGTTTGATGATGAGGGGTGACGCTGAACTATCTATAACCTCTTTAGTTGCTGCTAACAACGTTGACCGTGTTTTGTCCGAAGATTTTTCAAATACAGTAATGAGTTGATCCGCAACCGATAACAACTTCTCATCAGTCGGTTTTACAAATTGTGGATAGATTTTACCGCTCTGTATTTTATATCGGAGTAGGTCTTTTGTGAGCATAGTCGTCTGATAGGCATGTGATGGGTTAATGTTTATCTTTTATAAGCGTGATGCAAGAGACGGCACTCGGAGAGTGCCTACTACTATGCAAGAAGTTAATCTTTATTTTATAAGCGTGATGCAAGAGACGGCACTCGGAGAGTGCCTACTACTATGCATGAAGTTAATGTTTATCTTTGCTAAGCGTGATGTAAGAGACGGCACTCGGAGAGTGCCTACTACTATGCATGAAGTTAATCTTTATTTTTGATAAGCGTGATGTTGCCTGCGCCTTCTGTTAACAAACTGTTCACCTGTCTGTTTAGATATCAGTTCGTAAAGGACAGCCTGTTTTCCTTCACGTTTACGAAGGATTCGTCCTAAGCGTTGCACATGTTCTCGGACGCTGCCGGAAACGATAATAGCGACATTTGCTTCTGGCACATCTACACCTTCATTCAGTGCTTTTGAAGTGATAAGGATAGCGTAAGTACCATCACGAAATCCGTTCAGAAATGCTTTTCGTTCTTTCTGTTTTGTCTGATGTGTTATGACTGGCAGGAAGAAACGTGTCCCGAGTTGATATGCAGTGTCGTTATCTTGTGTAAAGATAAGGATGCGATCCCCACGATGTCGTTGTATCAGTTTCCACACCCACTCTTTTTTCGCAGTAGAAGCAAAACTAAGCCGTTTCTGTGTAAGATAAGCGTTAAAGGCTGCGCGTCCAGTTTCGGATTGAGATGATTTCCAGAGGAACGTCTGCCATCCACTTGGTGTCCCCATGTTTATTTTGGCTTGCTTCAGAAAACTTAGATAAGTGCGTCGTGCTTCTTCGTATTGTATCCTTTCAATGTCTTCCATATCAACTGCAATAGTGACGACGCGATACTCGGAGAGCGTTTTACCAGAGAGTTCCTGCACATGTGCTTCATAACAACACTCACCGACAAGTGCATAGAGTCTGCTCTCTTTGCCGTCAACACGATCAGGCGTCGCTGATAACCCCAAACGGAATGGTGCGATACTGCTGATCGCAGCGTACTGATACTGTTCTCCCGGAAGATGGTGGCATTCATCAAATATAACGAAACCGAACCGATTTCCGTAATGCGGTGCATGCATGACAGCCGACTGATAGGTTGTAACTGTGAGGTCTCGCATTTCGTGTTCACCTCCACCAAAGATGCCCACCTCTTCTCCGAAATGTTCTTTCAACACATCAGACCATTGATGCATAAGATCAATCGTCGGCACGTGCACAAGCGTTGGACGTTGTGTTTCTGCGATAAGCAGAATTGCGATGAAAGTTTTCCCCGCACCTGTGGGTAGACTAATCACACCGCGTCTGTTATTTGCGTGCCATGCATCAATCGCTTCAGTTTGATACGGATAAGGCGTTACTTTCTTTTTATTGGTAAATTCTTTAATAGTGAATTGTCGTGCAGAATCGGTGTATGGTATGTCGTGTGCTCGCAGCTGGGATACGATATGCCGGTATCTGTAAGCAGGCGCGCGGAAGGTAAGTGTGCGTTCATCCCAAAGCATATCTGGCAACTTCGGTTGGATTGTTTTAGGGACGTTCTGTAGGATAAGCGTGCCTTTGTCAAAGTCTATTTTTAAGGGTGTCATTTATCTTATATCATTACAGAGCGTAAAGTTCAGGGCAGAGTGGCGTAGTTCCGCATCAAAGGTATGAATACCATTAGGCTTTCCCCGGGATTATCGGATATTCGGGATAACAGGGATTTTGTGGTTATCAGACGTTTGGGTGAAGAGAAAAAATGTCTGAACCAGGGTATATAGAATAATGGGATTACCGGGATAACAGGTTTGTGATTCATTCAAACGATTGCAAACGATTGTATTGAACGCATCTCAACCCTTGATGTAAGCGGGTTATCCTGGTAATCTTGAAATCCCGAGGAATACCTAAATGGCATTTATGCCTGCTTGAGATGTTTATAATTTCAAGCATTTAATCATCTATTTGACAAGACAGCAGAAAAGTAGCGAAAGTTCCAAACTAATACTTGTGATGCTCTTATTTGCTGACTGCATTTAATAGTATACAATATTTTAGTAAAAAAGTAAAATATTTTTATCGTCATATTACCCAATTTAAATCAAATCTAAAACTGCATCAGGCATTTCCCGCCTACAGATATGAAACTCTAAGTAACTCTATATTCTACTGCAGTTATATATAGACTTTATGATATTAGAAGTTGACAATTGTGCTGAATTACCTTAGCATTACTGATACATATAGGCATAATAAATTATCATTCTATATTTAAGTAGTGGATAGTCCAGACTATCCACTAGAGTAAAAGCATTTTAGTTTTTTGGAGTACAAAATGAACCCAATTAGAGTTTTACCAGTCTATTCAAAACTTACACAATCTGATCCAATTGTAGGCGTCCCTCAGGAAATATCTTTACGCGAACATCAAGTGAAAACATTTGATGCAATTCGCAACCCGGATATTGATGTTGTCTTTAATACTGCAATGACAGGTGATGGAAAAAGTCTGGCTGCATATCTTTCCGCATTCACATCAGGCAGGTCAATCCTTGCTATGTACCCAACCAATGAATTAATCAAGGATCAAGAACGACAAGTGCAAGACTACTGCAAATGGTTTGCACAACCGGTTGCGTGTGACAGCATGTTTAGCGATAGTCTGTTTGAACTACGTACTAAATTGAAGGACTTACGCGGACAAAAAGCAGCAATTGAGCATTTGGCACTAACAAATCCTATACTTCTCACAAATCCCGACATATTTAATCTAATTGCCAATTTCCAGTATCTGAATTCCGAATACGAAAACCCTGACCAGTTAGTACAACATGTTATTGACTATTATGATCTTTTTGTGTTTGACGAATTCCATATTTATGATGTTTCACAAGTCATTTCTGTGCTAACGACAATGTTGTATTTCATTGAGCAGGGAGGTGGTAAATGGAATCAGAAAAAATTTGTCTTTCTCTCTGCAACACCAAATCCGCTTCTGCTAACTTGTTTAGAAAAAGCGAATCTTCGCTATAAAATCATTGAGGGGTGTTATCAATCTGATAAACAGGTTTCAGCAGATTGGTGCAAGATCTGTGCCCCATTCGACTTACACTTTCATGCAGTAGGTCACCAGACTGAGGCGTGGGTCGAAAACCATTACCAGCAGATTGCTAAGTGGTTTGACGAAAATCCAAGTTCAAGGGGGGCAATTATCGTCAACTCGGTCGCTGCTGCGAAACGAATTTGCACATTTCTCAAGGAACGAAACCGAGCAGGCGATTTCCCTTTACGCGTTGGAGAAAATACGGGACTCAGCAGTCAACAAGAACGATATTTTGCACTCCACGAAAGCGATCTACTTGTTGGCACTTCAACGGTAGATGTCGGCATTGACTTCAAAATCAACTTTCTTGTTTTTGAAGCAATGGAGTCTGGGGCATGGATTCAAAGGTTAGGACGACTGGGTCGGCATTCTGAATACGAAAAAACCGACGGGACGGTTATGAAGTTTGAACGTTTTGTTGCACATTCACTGCTACCAAAATATGCTTATGAACGGGTTGAACAGGTCCTGCCAGCGAATTCAGAAATTAACAAGGAAACTCTGATTGATTTCATGAAAAATGAAGATGAGGATAAACGAGTTTTCTCACCTATCAACGATTTTCGTAACTATCGCAAATCTTGGGGTTGGTTGCATGCCTCACATATTATCAATACACTTGGACATCCACGATTACGTGATAACTATGCATCTGAACGTAAAAAACTCACACAGGTTTATTCCGAAATTTTTGAGACCGATATTGAAATATGTTCAACAAAATTGTATTTCGCTGTTAAGAAAAACCAACCGGAAATTATTGATGCAGGTGTGATTCGGTTTCGTGGGGAAACACCTTTTACCTGTGGTATCCTTGACGAAACCGACGGTAAAATCAAAGACTACAATCTGTTGTGGGTGTTGCAAAACGCTGAAGTTGAATACATGGAAAAAGCAGATTTTAAACGAGAATGTCAGATACAGAAGATGCCGTTTCGTCGATTTCAGTATGTTGATGTCTATTTACGGTTACATAGATACCTCTCTGAACCTGAAAGTTTTCAACTGTGTCAGACACAGAGGATTCGGACTAAGTTTACTACTGATGACCATTACCGCAAATTGCATGTCCTCAAGGGATTTGAAATTGATGGCAATTCTCCTGAAATTAACAAGATCAATAGATGGTTGTGCGTAAAACCTCTTTTGTGTCTTATTCGTAAAGAACCAGTACGTGATTTAAGAAGGATATTACGCTTGCCAGCGATGTTTTCCATTTTCCCGTTAATCGATCGGAACGGTGAGGAATTCAGTGTCGTGTTTTCAAAAGACGCGCTATTGCTGTATTCTCAACCATATATTTGGAGAAAGGTGAAGATTTCTAATGTTTGAACAGCTTGAACTTGGTTTTATGGGATTCTCAGACAATTCTCAAGAACCGCAGCGGCTCCAGGCACAAATTGCTTGGCTGAAAAACGCTGTTGATCCATCTGATTTTGTGTTAATGGATTACATTGATAAAGTGATGCCGAAGATGCTTGAAGAGTATACGCTGAAGCCAGCGAAAGGGAGCACGCAATGGGAATACAATCATGACCAGAGTATGCTCTCACACATTTTGAACGGTATTTTCCCAACGCTTACAATTGTACGAACTGCTGGACAACCGTTGGGTGAATTAGAAGAAAGACTTTACTTGATCGCTTATTCGTTTCACGACATTGACAAACTGGCGGGGATCCGTGATTTGAGTGTCTCCGATGCAGAGAAGTCTGAACAATTTTATGCATACCTTGACGAATGGGTTTCAAAACTCCATTTTGATGAATTTCTTCCAGATTACAAAGTATACCGCGGAGATATTGCATATCTCATTCTCAACACACAGAAGAAATGGGGTGCTGATCTGAATTTGAAGCATTTTGATTTACGTCTACCGGGACGTCAACGCCAGTATCTGCGCGAGATGTGCACAGCATCAGACATGATCGCTTATCTGTTGAAGAATCCGAGCGGATTTAAAGAACAAGCAAATGTTCGCGAATCTCTTACACAATTAAGCGGCGGGAAACTTGAACTTACCTATCACAAACTTGCTGAAAATCGCGGTATGATTACGAACGTCATCAACAACGCCTTGCTTAAAATTTTGCGTGACCGGCTCGGGTGGAAACCCTTTCTCTTTTTTCCAACAGGTGTTACGTATCTGCGAGAAAGATCAAGCGAAGAAATGATTTTGCCGACGCTTGATGAAGTCGCTAAAGACACTGAAAAGCAGCTCATTGCCTACTGTGCTGATCGTCTGGAAATCAATCTTAACGGATTCACGCGCGATGGGAAGGGATTTAAGTTTCCTGACTACTATCATGATTTTTTTCAGATTCCGCAGTTGTTGAAACTCATTAGTATCGGATGTTTCAGGATTCTGCGCGAAAATAAATCCCCCTCAGCTGGAAAACGGCTACAGAAGATACTTCAACTGCAGGAGAGGGGTGATATTCCTAACAATGACACACTTGATTTTGAAGATGACATGCGCGTTGATCAACTCGCAGAGTATCTCTATGAAATTGAGAAAAACATTGGCGTAGTAACGAGTCGTGAGGAGGTATCTGCTGAAATCGTCAGCGTTTTGAATATGCAAGAATATCAGACTATCTTTGAAGCTATTCCGCGCGACAGTAGGGCTGGTGGTGTACCATTGCATTGGTATTTCCTTGCCGGTAAATATCTACTGGAGAATCGGGGATTAGACATCAATCAGATGGAAGACCTGTTTACTTACATCGCCGAAGAGGTTGTTACGACATTCAGGGAAGAGATTGAACAACACGAAATGGAGAAAGAGGGTTTCAGAGTTCTTCATGAATATGTTCAGCAAATTGTTGATATCAACGGACATGGCAAGATTGAACGTGACTTTAAATTAGAGTTAAACAGATACATCAATACCAAAAAAAAGGGGCGCGGATCAAACGTTGGATGCTCACTCTGTTCATCAACCTTTGATACTGCCAAACAGCGAGACACATCGGTCATATTTGCTAACCAAGTTTATAGCAACAAGAATTTACTCAATTCATCGCTGCTTGTTCGTGGAATCTGTGAATTATGTGAAATAGAAATGATGCTGCGCCAAATCATGATCCGATCAAAACTGAGTCTGGTTGGCAGTAAATACGACGATGTAAAAATTAAGTGGCTTTATCTTTATCCGAGTTATTTCTTTACAACCGAAACTGCCAAATTGGCAAGTAATATGTACCATCGGTTAAAGAATCTCAATTTCTTTGATGTGCGTAAAGCTCTACACAAAGGGATAACAGTAAGGGATTTCATCAATTTAGATGAGATGATGATTGATACCAATATTCCGGAGACAGACGATGATTTTCTGTTCAAAATGGAATTTAATACCAATGATCCTGCTACTTTCTACTTCTGTGGATTCCCTGCGCTTGGGAGCAGTCCTACAGATACAGAATCGTGGGCAATTCCAACGTTTCTCAGTCTCCTTATGCCTTTAGTATTCAATGTAAAGGTCGTCGTTACAGAGTCGCAGGTACCCCTTTATCATAGCGGCGAAGAGTGGAAGGAAACAGTTATTTTCAATGCGCCATGCTCTTTTGTCCATCATATACTGAAACAAGATAAACTCCGTATTGATGAGATTGAACCTGCGCTTCAAAAAGTTGCAGTGATTTATGATATGAATGTAGACGTATTCCAAAAAGATGGAAATCCACAATGGCAACATCTCAGCCAAATTGCTCGAAATATTGACACAGATCCGCTCTACGTTTTTTATTACCTGGAAGCGTTTCGCCGAAAACAAAATTGGGGTAATTTCCCAAAACAACCTGATGGAGAACTGTCAATACCAGAGCGATATATACAAGCTTACCAATATGTTGGAGGTGACAAAATGAGTCTTATTGAAGAAACAGCGAGTCGCTGCTTCAAATTCTATAGTCCTGATAATTTCAAACCTAATAGTGTATTGAAAGTCTTTACCCTTATTGAAGACGTAATCATCAACAGTGAACCGAAGATTTGTTCAGAAGACCTGAAATATCAGGCTGTTGGAGAAATCAGTAATCTGATGCAACGAATTCGGACAGGACGCGCCCAGGGGTACTACAGACTTAAGCCGGAAGAAGAGGCATTAGCCATTCGCGAATTCGTTGAACATTTTTATCATACCGTCTTTGTAGCGTATTACGAGAACGAACGGGGTTTGCTGCGTCAAGCAAGAAACCGATTTAACGCTGGTATAAACGCCTGGTACCAAGTTAACTGGCGACAATTCCAAACCAAAAAGGCAGAGGAGGATAATAATGCCGATAATTGATTTTTCGAAAGATCTTGTTCCCGAAGGATGTTTTTTAAATCAGATACCAAAAGCACCAACAGGACATTATGCCCATCTGATCGTCGTTCGGGAAACGGAGTCGTTTCCTGTTTTTCAGACAGACGGAACACTCAACATTGCAAAGGTCAGCGCAGGATTGCACAGTGACAATTCGCTGATCCGTCTCGCTATGTTCAAACGAAAACAGAGTTCACCAGAACGACTTACTGGACGTGAGTTACTGCACCGAGTGAATATTATACAGAATGAAGATAGCAGCGGAGATGACTACTGTGATTACAATGAAACGTTCTGCGGTACCTGTCCCGACTGTGTTTACTACGGTTTCGCTATCGGGGACGCAGGCTCCGAAAAATCAAAGGTGTATGTTGATACCGCTTACTCAATTACGGGGTATGACGAATCCCATCAACAGTTTTCATTTAATGCCCTCTATGAAAAAGGGAACATGAGTCAACATGGTGACGTTCGCTCAGGTTTTGGTGAACAGGACCACATCGTCCCACAAATGTTTTTCCCATCTGTTATTACTATTAAGGATGTGACAGTATACAGTTTCGCTTATGTCTTGAATAACGTATTGCGAACGAAACGCTATGGTGCACAGACAACGCGAACAGGACGACTTTCTAATCATATTGTCGGTGTGGTATTTGCTGATGGTGAAATCTTTTCAAATCTTAAATTCACACAAGCTATCCACGACGGATTGGGTGACGACAAAAATGAAACCCCATTGAATCCTACAAAAGTTCTTCAAACTGCTCAAAATACCTTATCTGTGCTTTTAGAAGATGATGGTGTGACTTATCACCTACTCAATAGAGAAAATCTAAAACAACTACTTGGTATTGTCAAATCTGTGACGACAGATGCAGAAAAACTCCAGCTTTTCTTGCAGGAGGCAAACACCGAAGCACAGGAATACGCCGCGCGAGTCATCCAAAAAGCATCAAACAAGAAGCAAAAGTAGGAGGAACCGATGCAAGTTACGAAATTTCATCTTACACTGCACGATTTTCTCTACTATGCAACGCGTGAGATGGGACGACTTTACGAGACTGAAAAGGTCATACACAATTGGGCGTTGACTTATGCACTCGGTTTGATTCAGAAACCGCATAGATCGTTTAACAGTGTTCCTACTTATCAGGACGACCTAACACCAATCAATGCGGCAGGTGTATATGTTACACCCGCAAAACCTATCTACTATGATTATGTTATCAGTACGTTCAAACTGGCAGACAATCGGCATCGTCCGTTCTCAACTGTGAGTAACACACGCAAAAAAGAGTTAGGGATAAAGGTAACGAATAAACCTTCATTCGGTAAAGCAAAAGAACTTGCCCCAGGTAGTCTTTTTGAGTTTTTCATTGTCGGTGAATTACCCAACAAACTCCCAAAATGGATAAGGTTAGGTATATGGATGAGCAAAGCATGGATTGAGATTAAAGGCACGAAATTCTTAACACCAAAGAACGGCGTTTTTACGTGTTCACACCTTTTGAACCCAATAGATCTCCCAATTTCATCAGAGTTCTGCGATCTCATTTCAATGCCACCGGTGAGTTTATTGCAAAACGCACGATTTAACGGTGAATATGTTGAATTCGGTAATATTTGTTTGCCGACATCCATGGCATATTTTGCCAGTGTAATATAAGGAGGCGGGTGTGTAAAATTTTTGTAGAAGAATAAAGATAAAACTTGTAGGAGCGACCTCTGAATCACCATCTTGAGTTCTGTTGGTTGCCATCGACAACTTTTGTCATAAAACGTTATTATTGTTGCAAATAAGAGGATGCAGCCAGATTCAGGGGTTATTTGCTAATTCTTGTATCATTACGTGGTTAACACCCTCAAAAAATCTGCCCGTAAAGGGCTATAGGAGGTTTCAATAGTGAAACTTAATAATTTTCTAAACACAGTAGCATTTTTACTGCTATGCGGATTAACAGCCCTGATAGTCACCGGATGTGACGAGGGCATGAATATGGTGGATCCGATAATCAAAGATCCCATTACCGACCCGGGAGGGAAGGACACCGGAAACACTGGTGAGATGAAACAGCCCGGCGAAGACCTTGACCCAGGATCAGGAGAGCCAAATCTCGGAGAAACTAAAACACCGACGATAACAATCGGCACGGTGGCACAGGCAGACGATGGCTCTGTTACCGTCTCCGGCACGAGCACTGATCTCTCTGCAGGCGAAACCGTGACCATCACCCTTGGTGACACTGTCACAGTAACGGCTACTACCGACAATACTGGTGCCTGGACAGTGACGGTGCCTGCCACAGAAGCGGCAACGCTCGCCGCAGGGGCAACAGCAGTCACCGCTGCTGCAGGCACAGCCACGGGCACAAGCTCATTTGAGCATACAGTACCGGAAGAAGTGCCAAGTCACGGCATCGTCGTCTCTACAGAGGAAGAACAGGTCATGCTGGACATCATGATTGAGGCATACGGAGAAGACAGACGCAACCTCAAAAGACTATATGAAGCGAGAAAGGCACAATACGGTGTCGTGTTTGAAGTGGGGGCTGAAATCAGCGCTGCAGCGGCGGCTTTCCGCAGGTTTGTAGAATATGAAAAGAAAACCTGGGTTCTTGCAACGAGCAACATCAATATTGAAGAGGAGCTGCGTCTGCTAGACCAGTATTACGAAGAGGCCTACGGCATCTCCGCCGACTACTCTGATTGGTTGGTTCACAATATCTACCTGGAAGAGAAGCCGGAAGACAAAAAGCTCCTCAGCATCCGCTGGCAAACATTTGGCATAGGCATGGAGCACCTGCTCCTACGCCTGGCAAATCCGGACGCCTCTGAAGAGGAGATATTGGAACTCCTGCGCGAGTCCATCCGCGCCGGCAATGTCACCATCGCCGCCTGATACAACCGTAAACACATACCGACCTACAATCGTAGGTCGGTATTTTGTTGGCTATGCCGGGCACCCCCTGCGCTATATCAAGTACACGATCCACCACTACACAGCTGACCGGCCGAACAAGTCTCAACTCTCCAGTATCGTTTTGAATCAGTGCCCACTTTACAACTTCGGTAGATTCTCCCCGTCAGGGTAGGGTGACACCACTTATCACCTATAGGTGTAAAGTTAAGAAAACTTAGTAGCTCTGATGAATCACTCTGCATCCTTATGGTTATACGGGTTGTCTTCTCTTTAGTCCCGTATGAAGTTAAAATAATATTTTGGGTAATTCGTGGAGATACCCAGTGCGGTTAGGAAACCGCACCTACCGGGTCTGGGGAAAATAAAATATTACCCGATTTAATACTTTAACTTCATTAGGGACGATATGTTTATAAATACCATTGCATAACATATCGTCCCTACTGAACTGAAGACACACCAATAATAAATTCGTTTCCTAAAGTTGACGCATAAGGTGGTTGTAGAAAGAAGCACAATCAAGGATGAATGTGCTACAGCAATATCAATATGGATGGTGTGCAGAGAATGGCAATGAATGATGAATGTTGTGGAAAGAGGCACAATCTAACAGAATGTGCTACAACACACACACACACATAATCTAACAGAATGTCTATTAATGGAATAATGGCAGAGGTATCTACTTGCTTTGTGGGGCAGCGGTCGTTTCCCATTCTGGCCATATCTGTATCATGGATTCGGGGGAAATCTGAAGTTCTGTTCCTTTACCGATGAGTTCAATCCGTAAAAGGTTTTCACCTGCTATCCGTTCTAACGGTAAAAGCCAATAGGCACGATACATTTTTCCATCAACATAACCACCGACGCAGATGTTCTCTATGTGTTGAAAGATGATATGTGTGTCACCTTTCAACTGATGGATAGTCTGTCCGTTCTGTTTTACCTGAAGTTCAATGGAAGATGAAACCGAGTTCAACCAGTCTGCCTGTAGGAACAGAATAGGTTGACCGTCCGCATCAGCGATGTTGAAGCTGGATTCTATGCCACTCTGATCCGGTGCTTTGAGATATACTCCGTTATCTGAAGAATGATCAATTAGCGGATACTTGGAGAAGACAGAATGTCCCGTTCCCTGATGTAAACGGGAAAATGGTGAACCGTAGGCGTTCCACTCCAGAAATGTCAGGAGGTGTGTTCGCATATCCCCACTAAATCGATGGAGCGTTTCCTTCTTCTCAAGCTTCAATAATACCTTTGAGAGATTATTTATGTGTGCGTATTCAGCACGTGCTGCGGTGAAGAGTTTGACAACAGACTCGTCAGGGTTGGATTTGTAAGCATTCAGAAAACACATGACCAGCTGATTGGTATACCGCGCGGGAATCATACCGGGAACAGTAGCTGTGTTACCGAGATAGGTGCAACAACCGTTGTTCAAAAATGCTCTTAAGAGTTCTGAACCGGGGGGTGTGGTCGCACATCCGTTGATGATCGCAACGGGGTTACGTGGTAACTGCGGCATGCTCTTAGCAGTTATGAAGTTTTCCCCAAAGCGATTGCTTAAACCGTTTGGACTGCCATGCCCAAAATGGATGATAAGGTCGGAATTCGGGAGTTTTCCATCCTTTTTTCTGCCGATCACATCAACTTGATGTCCCCGCTGTGTGAGCGCATCCATAAACTGTTGTGTCTCTAAATGGATACGGGTGTCTTCCGAACACATAATTGTTGCATCTGGACCTGCTATTTCCGTAGTGTCGTTCATCTGTTGTATCATCGCTTCAGGATTACCGAGTATTCTTGTTACAGCAACTTCCGGTAGACCGTCTCGGTCTAAATCAGCGTAAAAGGAGTCGGTGTGAAATTGCAATTTAGCTAAGCCGATTTCCCACATCGGTACAATCGTCTCGTCTCCTACAATGATAAGCGTATCCAACGTGCCGTCAGTCCTTGAAATTACTTCATTTTTGATCACCTTTGCCATACCCGTTAGACTTGAATCTGGATATTTTGGTATTGTGATATGTTCACCTGTTTTCTGTAGATGAACTTCATAAATATCAAGTATATTGGCGTTGTGTTGATCAGCAAGTATTTCAACTGCCTGCTTGATTCTTGGGGTCTCCTTGGGATATGCTTCTGATAATGCATTCATATTTGTCAGTATTAACATAGTTACCGATTCTCTCCATATTGAGGTTCTATCGCTGGACGGACTACCCATTCCGAAAAAACAGATTTAAATGACTTTGCTTTCTCTCCAAAATGCAGATATTGGATACTGTTCACAGGGACAGAAACCTCTCCATAGATGGACGAATTGCCGTACAATCTCTCACCCCTTACTTCAACTGGTTCGAATATCAAGATCGGGTTATGGATCAAAGCGATGCGAACAAGTGAAACGTGTGATTCGCTGTTGTCTGCTGGGGAAGAAATTGGGGCATGATCA
Organism: Candidatus Poribacteria bacterium; assembly: GCA_022824835.1. Taxonomy (GTDB): domain Bacteria; phylum Poribacteria; class WGA-4E; order WGA-4E; family WGA-3G; genus MSPOR6. The sequence goes on from JAJDZB010000045.1 coordinate 78,905, forward strand.
GTTGTTATGTCATCAGGAGGTATTTCATCGGATGGGTCTTCCCGTTCTGTTTCACTAACATCACTAATATCAATAATCCGAGCAACCCTATTGAGAGGAATGACGGACTTTCGCATCTTTGCTTCAAACTGAATTGTCTCTCCATTGAATCCAGTGAGTTTCCCCCGTTTTAGATCACCGTTGTTTGCCACCAGTATATGTTTCGGTGGCGTTTCACGGCTGAATCGGGGTACGGTCAATGCGCGTTCTACTTTCACATCCAACTTTTCGGATTGGATTTCGAGAGGGTCAAACAGCAGGTCAACACCGTGCTTTAGTGCAACAGCTTGATTTGCGGCAAAGTCCCCGCCGAATTTGACTTTCATTGGATCTTCATCAGGATCACCCCTTTCTACGATGATCTGCAGCATCCCATTTTCTGCTTTCTGCATTGTAGCTTCCAAAATCCGTCCATCTTCTAAAATGATGCGATGTTTATTGCCACCTGTAATTGTGATCGGATTCCGGTTTTCTTTCCTACCCTGAGTCTTTCGCAGTGAAAACTCAATGGCTTTCATATTTGTTGATGCTATGCGCGTCGCACTAATAAATGGAGACCGAAAATTGATGTTATCCTTATCATAAGACAGAACATTACACGGGATAACCTCACCATTTTTCAGATGCAATAGATGCGGATACAAGCTAACATCATAAGGCTGTAATCTTGATACACGTTTACTATGACGTTCTATACGCGGTGAACGTTCGTCTGCAAAACGTACCGGTGCCGATACACCTGTCGGTCGCCACGCTATACTGAATTCATCTTTACTGCCAAATATGATCTTGCCTTGTAGACTACCATCAGGGAAAAACATCCTATCATAGTCTTCCGCAGGCTTTTCGGTATTTGCTGCAGAATTAAACCTGAGTAAGGAAGCACCATCGAGTGAACAGGTTAACGGTTCATCAGCATAACCCGTTTTTAAGACGACATCAGTGGAGGTCAAATCCAGTATCTCTCCTTGCACGACACCGCCATCAACATAAGACAGTGTCGAAACACCATCTGTCGTTGACAACACCATCCCCGGTTGAACAACACGATCTATCTGATCTAAACTGATCTCACTTCGTCCGCCATCTATATCAACAACATATCCTTGACCCTGCTGTGAACTGTCTACGAACAACTTGCCGTGAAAGACTTCTCCATTCATCATGTGAACGCGTTGTTTTGAAAAGTCAACCTTCTGATCTCTGAATTCTGTGTGCTGTCGGTATACCCTTAATCCCCGTACTGTAAGGTCCTGTCCACGATTATAAATATAGATACCGGTTGTATTGACGGTAGGGCTGACATTGTTCAGTTCCAAGAGTGGGTTTCCGTTTACATCAAAAATCTCTAACATGCCTGTCGTCTGATCATAAGCGAGACGTAAACTGAAGCTACGACGATCAGGTTCAATTGTCATTATCGGTTCAAATATTGTCCCTTGTACGACAACGAGTTCGTTAACCCACGTCTCTAAACGCAATGCCTCATATAGGTTTTTACCGAGTGAGAAAACAAACCCTGGGGGACGCGAGGTAGATCCCAATTCTAAACTAATCTCAAACCGTTCGGGCCACGTAATTCCGTAAAAGATGTTGGCTTTACCTTTATCGGTCTGTGGATGTCCGGCTTGATTAGCATACCATCCTGTCTGGGATTCTCCCCATGATGATAATTGAGAACCATCAAAGAGTAAATTTGAATGCTCCCGACTTTCAAGTGAATAGATAGATGATCTGTTCACCCTAAACTTACCAAAACGTTTGTTGAAAAAAAGATAGGTGTTTTCATCTGAATCGATAATATCAGCAGTCCACACATCTCCTGATACAGTGGCTATGCGAAATGTCCCCTGTGATGCTTCAGTCTCTTTAGAGAAAACAATTGAATCCAATACACCTTTATCTATCTCTAACGCATCTGAAAAGTAAGGGGATTGCCAACGGATTTTTCCTGAATTGCTTTCTGATGGGTTACTGGCTGATGGGTTACTGGCTAATAGTTTACCCGCAAGGGAATCACCGTTCTTCCAACGTAAGAGCTCTTCGCCTGTTGCTATATAATTGAACTGGAATACTGTGATCGTAATAGTAATCGCTAATATAGACTTTAGGTGTTTTTGCATTGTGTTTTTCATAATCAATCCTCGTCCTTCCAAGTCCGGTAGGTTCGGTTTCCTAACCGAACCATAAGCGTCAATTTAGTGATTTTCCCAGGCCGGTAGGTTCTGTTTCCTAACCGAACTGGTTTTTTGCCACTTGCGTTCCCAGTCTGGTAAGTTCGGTTAGGAAACCGAACCTACCGGCCTGGGAACATTATATGTTATCTATCTCTCATATATTGGCAACAGGCGATAGTTCAACGCTAAAGTAAGTACTGCCATACCTGTTCCGTAAGCTCTACCGTAGTTGCTGTTGAAACTACCATCACCTCTTTGCAGTTTTTGCAGACGTTCAATAGTGCTTAGATTCCAAGTCTGCCATGCATCAAAGTCGCTTTGGAACAGTGCCTGAGCCATATAGTATAGTGTATAGAACATATAACCGCCGCTAACATTGTAATCCAAACGCCGTTTGATGAATTCTGCGGTTGCCTTGTATTCTTGCGTATCCTTCCGTTTTCCGATAGCATACACGAGCGTTGCAATTGCCGAACGTGTTATACTGTCTCCATGGCTTCTTGATGGCATATAGGAAACCCCTCCCCCACGCGAGGTGCAGGTCTGAAAGAAGTTCAAAGCTTTCTCAATGGCTTCGTTAGGAACTTCAATTCCGGCATTACGTGCCCCAAATATCCCCATCAGAACGGTTCCAGCGACTGTTGTATCCGCGTCGCGTGCGGTGAGTGTATAACGCCACGCACCCCAGGGATTCTTCTCTTGTGCTGTTAATGCACATCGGACTGCAAGTTCCAAGGCTTCGCCAATGGTCCGTCTTCTACTTTCGGGTGTGCCACTGTCTTTCCAAAGCAAGTCGTCGCTGATTGCCCCGTATGCCTCGGATAGTGCTAACATCGCAAAACCGTGATGGTACATTGATCCGTGACCTGATCCTTGTAGAAAGCCCGATTTGGGGTTCTGTGTTGTGATAATATTTCGCAAAGCCTTACGAATGTTCTCCGCGTAGGGCCCGTAATCAGGGTCTTCACCACTTGCCATAAACGCCATAACACATATACCTGTTATGCCTGCACCATTACGTGAGGCTTGCCAGGAACCGTCAGCCAGTTGTGTATTGACGAGGTAGCGTAAGCATCGGTCATTTATCGTCCTCACTGATGGAGGGACACCCGGACCGTAGCGAAGCGTTGGGTCTTGACCGTAAGCTAACTTATCAGTATAGGTACTATACAATATCAGCAAACCGATGAATCCAATGACAACTGCTTTTCGGTTTTTTAGTAGGTACTTATTCTGTTTCTGTTTTTTCATGATATTTCCTTATGTTCTACTAAAGTATATTAATAGTATACCTGAAAGCATCTGACATCGTCAAGAGGTATTGTTGCTCTTAATAGTAGTAGGCACTCTCCGAGTGCCGTCTCTTTATATAGTAGTAGGCACTCTCCGAGTGCCGTCTCACCTGTCCTGTTAAATTACTGAACTGCTGAAAGGTAACCAGATAGATACCGTCACACCTTCACCGAAGGTGCTTTCAATTGCGACCGTGCCGTCATGTTCTTCAACGATTCGTTTCACATTTGCTAAACCGAGTCCTGTCCCTTTGTCCTTGCTTGTAAAAAAGGGTTCAAACAGATGTGGCATATCAGTTTCTGGTATGCCGACACCTGTATCTGCTACTTCAATAGATACACCGTCGTCTACTTTTGATGTAGATACTGTTAAGATTCCACCTTGTGGCATCGCCTCCATTGAATTCAGAACAACGTTCATAAATGCCTGTTTTATCTTATCTGAATCAAATTCAAACTCGGGTAAATCAGCCGTGAATTCCAATTGCAATTCAATCTTATGGTGTGTTAAGTTTGCCTGCATCAACGCCAAAACATCTCTTAACAGTGGTTCAAGCGGTTGTTGGACAGGTTTGAGGGATGTCGGACGCGCGAAATCCATCATACCTTTCACGATGGTATCAATCCGTTCAATTTCCTCAAGAATATATTGTAGCGATTGCCGCTGTTCTTCAGTCAATTCCGGTTTTTGCCTAAGGAGTTGTGATAGCATCCGCATAGATGAAAGCGGATTCCGTATTTCGTGTGCAAATGAGGTAGCCATCTTCCCTGCTGTTGCCAACCTTTCAGCTTGAATAAGTTTATCTCTGGATTGCTTAAGCTCCTGTGTCATCTGATTGAATGCAGTTGCCAGATCACCGATTTCATCATGCGTCTTAATTTCACACTGTTCATCAAGATTTCCCTCCGCAACCTTATTGGTAAAACCTACCAAATCCTGAATAGGATCTGTTATCGTCTTTCCGATACGGTGGCTAATAAAAGAAACGAGTCCGGTAACAATAATTGCAATGCCAAACATATAGAGTGTGAGGGTGCGCTTCGCTGCTCTGATTTCCTCCATCGGACGTAACAAGCAGTAAATTCGACCCACGGCAAGTATATGATAAAACACTTCGTAATGTTTACCACCGAGTGAGACATTGTGGGTGACAGGTGTTCCCTCTTCCTCTTGGAACGATTGCTGAACCTCTCTCAGTCTCATCTTTTCGGCTAAGTACATTACATCCTGCTCAACTTCGCGCATATCCGTGAGTGTGCTTGCATTAATCGTGAAATCCGAACTAAAGATCATGACTTCAACGGAGTAGGCTTGTTTAACTTTTTCTATATCTTCATCAATAAACCCCGTTTCAATAATAACATTGAACCATCCTTCAGTTTCGCGAGTAAACTGTTCACTATATTTCCAAGCGAAGAACTCTACCGTTAGCAAAGACACAAGGATAGTGATAAGCACGAAGAGAATCAAGAATGGGAGAACGATTTTAGTTTGAATGCTGTAACGTCTCATGTATTTCCCTCATATTGAAAACGGTAACAATACTTTAACGTAGACGACTATTCTTGTCAAGAGAAAGCGAGGTCATTCACAAATTTAATGAAACAGATTCAAAACGGTTATTCTAACAAAGTGGATCTTCCCTCCTTCCATTCTTCCACTCTTCCACCCTTCCCCCTTTCCACCCTTCCACCCTTCCACTCTTCCCCCTTCCATTCTTCCAAATATCTGGGCATAAAATGAACATTTTCGCATAAGGAAATGTCTAATCGTAGAGAATGTGGGAACTTTTTGACACCTGTGGTGTATCAATAGATAATTTCATTCCTTTACATTCACTGCAAAAACCGCTACCGTCTTCACACACAGCGGAAATGGAGAAATAGTATGCCAGAAACGAAAAGGTCTTTGGATTTCTTGTCTGCTGATGATTTAGAAAATATTGATGAACAGACGTATGTTACCCGCTTCCAAAATGGTGATATTGAAGCGTTTAACACCCTCGTACTCAAGTACCAAGATCGTATTGCAAAGTTGATTTACAAAAACATCAAGGACATTGAAACGACTAAAGACCTCTGCCAAGAAGTGTTCCTAAAAGCGTATAAAGCTTTACCAAAGTTTAAAGGTGATTCCGCATTCTATAGTTGGCTCTATCGTATTGCTATTAACTGCTGCATCGACTATATGCGCCAACAGAATAGACGACAAACTGTTCTGTTTGACGATTTAACATCTGAACCAGACGACCTGTTGCTAATTAGTAAGCAACCATCTCCATCCGATCAGCTTGAGATGACGGAGTTAGGTGAAATCATTCAGGAAGCAGTGAAACAACTTCCACCGAAACAGCAGCGCGTCTTCAGACTCCGATACGATCAGATGCTTCAGATGAAAGAAATTGCTGTCGTAACAAATCGCTCAGAGGGCACCGTGAAAACGCATCTGTATCACGCACATCGCAAACTTCGGGAGTTGCTACGACCCTATTTGGAAAATCGTCCGTTAGAGTGGAACGCGTGAGAATTGATGGTTATTATGTGTTAAATTTATATATTGTGATTGAAAATGGGTAGGTTTCTCCTAATAGGCGCGGGTTCACACCGCGCCTATCACTTTATATTTGACTATAAGATTTCACTTGCACTTAAATTCAATATAGCGTATCTTTAAGATAGAATATACGATAAATTCCGTTTTAATCTTTTTATTTAACTTGCAATATTTTTGAAGATTATGTTAAACTAATGACAATTGCCACAAATGCGTCAAAATATTAGCAAAATCTCAACATCTAATGGAGATTACAATTAAAAGAGAAATGTGGTAAACTGTATCGTCAAGTCACCCTTTCTGTTTGAGGAGCCGTTCACAATGAACGATAAGGATAAGCATAGCAAAGTTGGTGGAAACCACTACGATAGTAAATCTGTCAAGGACAAGGATAAGTTGGAATTTGATGAAGATTCAGAAAATGAAGATGAGGAGACCAATTCCAACTATTCTCAGCGACGGACAGACCGAAGTCGATACGATAACAAATACGTTGAAGACGATGATGTCTTTGAGTTTGATATAGATGAAGAGCTCGGAGAAAATGAAGCCAGTTCAGGCTATTCACTTCGTCTTATTAGAATGATCATATCGGAAACACCTGTTGAGGATTTTAGACGTCGGTACCTGCTTGAATTACGTCGTTCTATTATCAACGACGAAGGGGAATTCCGGCAAAGATTGCGGGCTATTGAACAGGAAGCGATCCGCATTCATAAAGAGATGGAAGAGCAGATAGAGGCACTGACTGCTCCCGCAAATCGCATCGGAACGCTCCTTGACACCCCCGAAGACGATACCGCACGCGTCACCCTTGGGGGTGCCGAATACTATGCAAATGTGGACCCACAGTTGGAATCTGATAATCTCAAAAAAGGTGTGAGTGTACTTCTCAATGAAGCCTTTGTTGTTGTTGGAGAACTCGGCTATAATGAATCGGGTCCGATTGCTAAAATTTCTGATATTCTACCGGATGGTAGACTTCGCGTCGGGTCTGAACCGAGTCTGCAATCTGTCATTATAGAACGCGCGACTGATCTCGCAGATGTTAAGTTGAAGTCTGGTGATGAAGTTCGACTTGATCCGAGTTTGAGGGTGGCGGTTGAATATATCGCATCCAAAGAAACGAAAGATTATGCCCTTGAAGCGGTTCCAGAAATTCCGTGGACAAAAGTGGGAGGACTTGATGAAACCATTCAACGGATTAAAGATACAATTGAGCAACCGATCTTACATCCAGAACTATTTAAAAAGTTTCAGTACACTGTCCCGAAAGGTTTCCTGCTCCACGGTCCTCCGGGCTGTGGTAAAACACTCATCGGAAAAGCGACAGCATACAACTTAACTGAACGGCTTAAAACAGAAACAGGTGAAGAGATAGAAGGGACATTCCTGCACATTAAAGGTCCCGAAATTCTCAACATGTGGCTCGGTGAATCGGAGCGGAAAGTCAGAGAAATCTTCTCAACAGCACGAGAAAAACGGGATGAAGGTAAACTCGCTTTTGTGTTCATTGATGAAGCAGAGTCTATTTTGGGAACACGACGGGCAATGCGATCACACAGTATCTCTAATACACTTGTGCCTATGTTTTGTGCAGAAATGGATGGGATTGAACCGTTGCAAGAGGTCGTCATTATACTCGCTACGAACCGACCGGACCTAATTGATCCGGCTATCCTCCGTCCGGGACGTATAGACAGGAAAATTAAAGTAACGCGTCCGAATAAAGACGCGGCGAAAGACATCTTCGGTATCTATTTGACAACTGAACTTCCAATTGAAACGGAACAAGGTGAAACGGATGACCAAGAAATCGTTGATCAACTGATAACTGAAGTCGTGGATGAAATGTTCCGTGAATCCTCTGAAAACCGATTCCTTGAAGTCGCACTCCGCAGTGGGCGGCGGGATATTCTTTATCGAGGGCATCTCTGCAGCGGCGCAATTATAGAATCAATCGTTCAGAGAGCGAAAGAATCGGCAATGAAGCGCGCAATAGCAGCTCCTGATACAGATACGGGTATCACTTTAGACGACCTCATGGATTCACTCAACGCTGAATTTAGTGAAAACGACATCTTCCCACCAACAGAGGCTACCGAAGATTGGCTCAAACTTCTTGATTATGACCCCGTGAATGTTGTAAAGGTCACACCTATTCAGTCAGAGAAAAGAGAGACACGCAAAGCATCAAGTCCAGTGATTTAGTTCTATACATTTACCTTAGAATAAATTACATATTGTCCGGCACATATTGTCTGATAAAACAGAAAGTTACAAATAATGCATAGACTTTTTGGGATTGAAACCGAATACGGAATAACACTTGAAAACGCTGAACAGATTGATACCGTCAAGGAATCCATTGAGTTAATAAAGTGTTATCAACGCGAGCCATTTCTGCCGAAATGGGATTACAAGGGTGAAGACCCTTTCAAAGATGAACGCGGATTTCGGGCAAAACATCTAAACAACCATCCTGATGAAGTGGAGGAGGAGAAAAAGGATAAAAAAAGGTTCGCTAATCAACCTGATCGCTCCTTTCGTGAAATAAAAAGTGACCGCATCCTGATAAATGGTGCAAGACTTTACAACGACCACGCACATCCAGAGTATTCAACACCTGAATGTCAAAGTCTGTTTGACCTTGTAGCACACGACAAAGCCGGTGAACGGATACTGCAAGAATGTGCTGAAAGACGGAGCCAGGAACTCGGTGAACGCGTTATCCTATATAAAAATAACACCGATTTTTATGGCCATAGCTACGGATGTCATGACAACTATCTAATGGCCCGTGATGTGCCATTCGATTACCTCAAAACAAGCATTCTCCCGTTTTTTATTACACGGCAAATATTTGCGGGAGCAGGTAAGATAGGCATTGAAACTGAAGCGGGACTCGCTACGCCAGGACATTTCCAACTCACACAACGGGCAGACTTTTTTCACGTAGAAGCGAGTGTGGATACAATGCACAAACGACCTATCGTGAACACAAGAGACGAACCGCATGCGGATCCAGCAAAATATCGAAGACTTCACGGAATCGTTGGCGATGCAAACATGTCCGAATATGCTACCGCCTTGAAGGTCGGTACAACTGCACTTGTTATTGAACTGATTGAACAACGCCTTATTCCGGAGACATGTGCAATCGCTAATCCGATTGATACTATAAAACTGATTTCGCATGATCAGACGTATCGTTGGATGTTACAGAAAATTGATGGTAAAATGATCTCGGCTATTGATCATCAACGCGAGTTTCTCGAAATTGCACAAAAACATCTTGCAAGTCAGAACAGTGAGACAGATTGGGTGCTAACACAGTGGGAACAGACGCTTGATGCACTTGAAAATAACCCGATGAACCTGACAGATAGAATTGACTGGGTCGCAAAAAAATGGTTGTTGGAGACTTTTGTTGAATCTGAAGAAATTGAATGGGATGACCCCTGGCTCCAGAGTATTGATTTAGAATACCATAACATCAATGTTGAGGAAAGTTTATTCTACGGATTACCCATGCAAAGAGTTGTAACGGATGAACAGATTCAGGCAGCTATGCATACACCACCTGCAGATACGCGGGCTTATTTCCGTGGTAAATCACTAAACAAGTTTGAAGATGCAGTCAAAACTGTTCAATGGGATAGTATCTCCTTTGACATTAAAGGGAGAACAGTGACTGTTAACATGAACTCACTCGCGAATCCAGAAATTGCCCGGAAATATAATGAAGCACTTGACTTATCCCCTAATCCTCAAACCCTCGTTGAAAAACTCGGTTTACCTTAGAATAACGTAAACCCAAAATCGCTTCTAAAAGCAATTTAAGGAGAATAAACTCATGAAAGACAAAATTGTCTATTTTCCCGAACGCAAGCAGAGACCGGTAAAGCCGATAGAACCCGGTGACGGTGGCGATGATAACAACGCACCGAAACGGCCCGATGTCAACAGACCCGATACAAATGAACTCCTAAAACGCATGAGACGGGTTGACAAAGATCAATCGCGCAGATACCGCCAAAGAACGGGGGAATAATGAACCATAAAGGCGACTTTCTCAGCCTTTTAAAACATGCCGATACCTTGAAAATTGACGGTGAACAGACTCAAGGTATGCCTGAAGTGAATGTCCCAGAATTATTACCAAGTATAAAAAAACCTATACGCGATGCTACGGTGCTGCCCACGCAAGGGGGACAAACGCATAGCACGACTTTAGCGTTAGCTGAAGCAACGACTGTCGTTGCGATGCGTTACAAGGATGGTATTATCATTGCGGGGGATCGGCGTGCAACCGCTGGCACTTCTGTTGTTCACGATCGCGCTGAGAAAGTCATTCCTATCGACTCACACTCTGTTCTGGCAATCTCTGGTGCACCCGCAATGGCTTTCGAGATGGCGCGGGTCCTAAAACACTCATTTCAGTATTTCCGGCGCAGTCAACTCCAAGAACTCAGTGTTGAAGGAAAACTGAGAACACTTTCACGGCTTATCCTTGATAACCTACCAATGGCAATGCAGGGGATCGGCGCGGTGATTCCTATCTTCGCGTTATATGCACCGCAAACTGACGAAACGGTAAACGGTGGCAAAATCTATTTCTATGACGCACTCGGTGCACACTTTGAAAACGTCGATTTCGCTACAACCGGTTCCGGTTCAGTTTGGATACGCGGTGTGCTACGGTATCTCGACAGATGGGGAGAGACACGGCTTGAAGATATGGACGAAAAGCAGGCAACCATCACTATTCTAAGACTGCTGGATACAGCCAGTGAGTACGATGCAGCAACAAGCGGATACAACGCAAAAGCTGAAATATTTCCTACTCTCAAAACGATTACACGACACGGAGTTGAAACACTCACCGATAAATTTCTTAATGAATGTTACGCGGAGGCTACATAATGCGCGATATGCCGTATCGCTGGATTGAAGCAATTCAGGACAGGCGCGATTACATTGAAGACCAACTTAAACCCGGAAGTCCCGTCGTTGGACTCCCTTACGCACAAGGCAGCCTCCTTCTCACCGTGAGTAAAGGCGCTCAGAAAATATTTGAAGTTCATGACCGTATTGCACTCTCCGCAATCGGACACCCCGCAGACATCGAACGACTCCGTATGCTTGTTACCGATACTGCAAGCGTTCAGGCATTTCAAAGTGCCACTGAAGATGTGAACCTACACCGACTTACACATTATGTTTTAGCACATACCTTTAAACAAGCATTTGAATCTATTGTCGGTGAAGCGTACATCATAAAAATGTTGCTCGTCGAAATTGGCAATGGTGACCCAGAAACACAATTTACGCATATAAACTACGATGGTAACGTGAAAGTCCAGCCTGAATCTGGTGTCATCGGTGGTGCCGCAGAGATAGAATCCGCTATGCAAAACTATCTCGCGGATGCTCAAAATGATACACAACCCGATCTTGACGCAGCACTGCAGTTAGCACTCAAAACATGGGCAGTCGGTAGAGAATTAAGCCAACGTGATGATGTAGAAGATAGCAATGAAGTTTCAGATGACCAAATAGATGAAGTCATAAATACTGAATTAGAAGATGGAGAAATTGAAGCGGGGATTTTAGATAATTCCTTATCAGGAGACACAAAATTCCGCCTGTTAAGCCAAGATGAGATTTCTGAACTCACTAAATAAAATGATTGTTGACAACCATTAAGGAACAAAACCCGTGACATATAGAATAATCGGCATTGAAACCGAATTGGGATGCATGGTCCAGCCTCAGACAATGCAGACACAACGTTTGAAAGCTTCCCCTGAAGGTGTTGCCGCGAATATCAGAGACTATGTCTTCAAACATCTTGAACTCGGGATTCCCGATCTTCACTATCGCGACTGGGGAGAACCACCCGGAAACGGCGGCTTCCTCTTTAACGGCGGCAGACTCTATATCGACATGGGACATCTGGAATACGCTACACCGGAATGTGGTAATCTTTTTGACGCAATCGCTTACGACAAGGCAATTGAACATGTCATCATGGCGATCCTAAAAGAGAACAGACTTGAGTCACACGTCGCCTTCTACAAAAACAACATAGACCACTACACAGGGGCAACTTTCGGCTGCCACGAAAATTATCAAGCACGACGTGATGTGCCATTCTATAGAATCGTAATCCCAACCCTCCTCCCATTTTTTGTTACCCGACAAATATACGCTGGGGCAGGTCGGGTCGGCGCATACGATGACATCATGGAATTCGGAGATGGCCAATACAGTCAAGACGACTTTATCGGGTACCAGATATCACAACGCGCGGATCACATCGTCACTGAAATCTATGAATGGATTCAGTTCAGTCGCGCAATAATCAATACCCGAGACGAACCGCTCAGCGATTACACAAAATATCGTAGACTACATCTCCTTGTTGGGGATACGAACATGTCTGAATATGCATCAGCACTCAAAATCGGTACAACCGTACTCGTCCTTGATGCTATTGAGAGACATTACGAACGATACGGAGAAAAACTACCAATTCCAAACCTTGAACTTGTTGACCCAATCGCCGCAATCAGATACATCTCACGGGACACCACACTGACATGGGATGTTGACCTACAGAACGGCCAAACTGTCACTGCAATCGATATTCAACGCAAATACCTAAACTTTGTTCAAGACATAATTACACGTCCTAATGAGACGGCTCAGTGGGTACTCACTGAATGGGAAAATGTCCTTGATGACTTAGAGACAGACTGGACACGTCTTACCACCCGACTCGACTGGGCTGCAAAAAAATGGTTTCTTGATGCATTAGTTGAAGAAGAAGGTTTGGATTGGGATGACCAGTGGCTCAAGAGCCTTGACTTAGAATACCACAACATTGACCCTGATACGGGGATATTCTATGCACTCCAATCCGAAGGGTGTATGCGTCGCGTGATTACCGACCACCAGATAAGTCATGCCATCACTAACCCACCCATCAACACGCGCGCAAGGGTCCGCGGACATCTCATGCGAAACCTGAAGAAGCAAAAGATGCAGTGTATAGTAGACTGGCATCACATCTATGCCGGACAAACCGAATGTTATGAGATGAAAGAACCCCTTGACACCAGCCTACCGAATGCCCGTAGATGGCTAAATCTCCTCAAACTGCGGCAACGAATGTAGAACAATAATCCAACATGGTAATAGGCACGCTCCGCGTGCCGTTCTTTGAGTATGACGGCACACGGCGTGTGCCTACTACTATGCAATGACTAAATAATCCTAACACAAATACAAAAAATGTGATATAATAATGGAAAATTGACCTGGGACGCAGGAGAAGATTATATGAGTAGCAGTCCATCTTATCGTATATTAGTCGAGGAATTAGAAAAACAGGGAGTTCAAGTTGAGACGGTTAAGGAACTCCTCAAACAGCAGCATATAGAAACACCCTCATGGGGGTACGGAAATTCCGGCACACGATTCGGCGTGTTTGAACAACCCGGCGCCGCAAGGAACGCAGCAGAACGTCTGGAAGATGCAGCAACCGTCCACAGATTTACAGGTGTTTCACCAACTGTCGCACTTCACATTCCATGGGATAAAACCGATGACTGGGGGGCATTGAAACAATATGCAGCAGATGTCGGTATTGGAATCGGGGCAATTAACCCCAACGTCTTTCAAGACCAAGAATATAAACTCGGAAGCGTCTGCAACCCTTATGCAGATATACGACGTCTCGCAATTGACCACATGTTAGAATGTGTTGACATCATGCAGAAAACAGGTTCAGATTTACTGAGCCTCTGGTTTGCTGATGGCACAAACTTCCCCGGGCAAGCAAACTTCCGAAAACGTAAGCAGTGGATGACAGAAGCACTAAGCGAAGTTTATGACGTACTCCCTAATGACACCCGTATGCTCATTGAATACAAGTTCTTTGAACCCGCATTTTACCACACCGATTTAGCCGATTGGGGTACCGCTTACCTCATGGCGACTAAACTGGGACCGAAAGCACAAGTACTGGTAGATCTCGGGCATCATCCGCAAGGGACAAATATTGAGTTTATCGTCGCATACCTTATAGATGAAGGAAAACTTGGTGGTTTCCACTTCAATTGCCGAAAATATGCAGATGATGACCTGACGGTAGGTTCTATCAATCCGCAGGAACTCTTCCTCATTTATAACGAACTCGTCGCAGCTGAACTTGATCCAGAAACAGAAACTGACATCGCTTATATGATTGACCAGAGTCATAACCTAAAACCGAAGGTGGCAGCAAGCATACAGTCCGTATGTAACCTGCAAAAAGCTTATGCGAAGGCACTATTGGTAGACCGAGACGCATTAGCAGCAGCACAAGATTCAACTGACCTTATTGAAGCGGAAAGCATACTTCAGAATGCCTATGAAACCGATGTGAACCCACTCCTTGAACAGGTGCGTTTAGAGATGGGACGTGATCCGCATCCATTGACAGCATACCGAAAAAGTGGCTATTATGAAAAAATTAGTAAAGCGCGTATCGGTGGTGAAAGCCAAGGATGGGCATGAACACAGAACACCTAAAAAAGATTGCTGCTGAAAAAGCGACAGAAGAGATACAAAACGGAATGGTTGTCGGATTGGGAACCGGTTCAACTGTTTACTACGCACTCTTAAAACTCGGCGGAATGGTGCGAAACGGTCTTGATATCATCGGAATTCCTACCTCCGAAGACACAGAGAAGATCGCAACTGAACAAGGTATCAGACTTTCAACACTTGCACACCATGCCACAATAGAATTAACGATAGACGGGGCAGATGAAGTAGACCCACATCTCAATTTAATCAAAGGGGGTGGTGCAGCTTTGGTTAGAGAGAAAATCATCGCAAACGCATCAGAACGACTCCTCATTGTTGTTGATCAAAGCAAGGTCTCTCAAGTCATCGGAACAACATTTGCACTACCCGTGGAAATAATACAGTTCGGGTGGGAAGCGACACAACGCATGGTCAATCAAATTTGCGATAACTCTGACTTGCGAGGGGGGATACAAAAACCGTTGATTACAGATAACGGCAACTATATCTTAGATTGCAAATTCAATGGAATTCCTGAACCTGAAAAGATGGAGCTATTACTGAACAACATTCCCGGAGTCGTTGAAAACGGTATCTTTGCAAAACGCGCAGACAAGGTGATAGTTGGAACAACAGAAGGCATAAAATACATGGAGTAAGAAAATGCTCAAGAAACTATACGTCTTATCTATAGTATTTACTGTCTGGCTTATATGGGTCGTGCCTGTTAACGGAGAAATCTTTACAGAAAGCGGATTAATAGATATCCCATCAGGCAAAGTGTTAAAACACGGGATATTCGGCGTAGGGGTATATGCACCCTTTCAAAATTCAACGCATTTCAAACGGGATCCGGTCGCTTTCCGTGTCAACTTCGGCATGTTTGATAGGATTGAAATCAGTGGCACACACATATTACCGCAGGACAATGACGCTTCACGATCCTTTTTGGGACACCTAAAAGCACAAATTCTGGAAGAATCGGGGAAAATACCAGATGTCGCAATCGGTATTGACAATCTCGGCGATAATGTTATTCAAGAGTGGGATACCTACCATGCTAATTCCGCATACCTTGCTATCAGCAAAACTTTCAACCTTCCACTTGTTCACCTGATTTCAGGACACATAGGAATAGGTAATAACCGTTTCGCAATTGATGATAATCCTATTGGCGTGTTCGTCGGTCTAAGCAAAGTATTTCGTCCAGCTTTTGCGAGAGACGATATTAAACTCAGTCTGGAATTTGACGGGGTCGGTATCAATGCGGGGATACAACATACTGCAAACAGTGGTTTACGTATCTCCTTAGGTGTTGAGACATTAAACAGACCGGAAGAGATCCGTTACTTCGCAGCAATTTCGTGGTCAAATGCTAAGTTAATGGAACAGATAGCAGGTGCTAACCGTCTGGCACAACAAGCAGCCAAACTCGCAAGTCAAGCAAAAAAAGAGGCAACATCAGAGTAACCTACTGCTCTACCTCAATAGATTTCATTACATTCTGCAGTGATTTTAGTAATTCTGTAGAGAAATCTTGTGGTGGCACAAGGATAATCTCAATCCGACGGTTTTTCGCTTTTGCGTCATCTGTATCGGCAGTATCAATTGGTTGGTAGAAAGCATATCCTGTTCCCGATAGACGTTCTGGTGCAATGTCAGCATTTTCCTGTAAGTATTTGACAGCAGAGATAGAACGTTGCGTTGAAAGGTCCCAGTTTCGCAAGGCAGAACCTGCAATTGGGTTGTTATCCGTATGTCCTTCAACCCGAATTGCGTATTCCGAGTAATCTGGATTTAGCAACACCTCCTTTGCAATTGCATCAAGAAGTGTTTTCCCTTCTTTGCTAAGTATTGCACTGCCTGTTTCAAAAAGGATCTTCCCCTTAACATCAAGTGTTAGTCGTCCCGCTTCGTCTAAAACAGCACCGACTGAATCTTTGAATCTGTCTTGGATAGCGGCGATTGAACGTTGAGACTGATCACGGATCCGTTTTAATTCTGATTCAATCTCAGTAAGTTTTGTGCGGAGATTCGCTTTATCGCTTTCAAGACTTGCTTTATCCTCTTGCAGTTTATTTCGTTCAGCAGCGATCTTCTTCGCTGCTTCGCTCTCATCTTCCAATATCTCTTTTGTATTGTTCAGTTCTGTTTTCGTTTCTTCTAATGTCTTCTCTGTTTTTGTTAGCTTCTCATCCAGTTCTGTGTTCGCAGTTTCAGTATCTTGTAACGTGGTCTTTGTCGTTGACAGGTCTGATTCCGTCTGTTTGAGTGTATCAGAAGTTGTATAAAGCAGAATTGACAAAACAACAACGGCAATGACAGCAATAATGAGTGAAATGACTGAAATGATTACCTTTTTATCCATTTTATGCTCCTTGTAAACTTAGTATCGTATCAAAGTTATCGTCTTTGGAAGTTTTGTTCTTTTTGGTAATTCCGCACGTAGTGCATCGGTGGATAAGCACATAGTTCCCGCGTTTCATTGTAAACCCTATCGGCTCCATCAAACCGAGACATGTCTCCGCGCGATCACCAGGATTCACATCTACATGTTGACTCCAAAGGCATCTCGGACAGTGATTGGTATATCCATCTCCTTTTACGAACGTACCGCAATATCCGCAAGTAAAATCTTCAATGTGGCGTTGGAATAGTTTCTTCACTTGTCACTTTCAATCTCTTTTATATACGTTAGTCTATCTAATGTTCGTTTTAGACTTGGGGATACAGCGGCGGCATTTTGCGAATTCCAATTAGCATGTACGAATTCACTCAATAGTATATTATATTCAATTCCAACTGTTAAGTTTGTTGTTTGGGATGGAACTAAAGCATCTCGTACACTCTTTCTTTGACTTCTACGTGCTAAGGATACAAGGAATTCTTTAGGATTCAATATATCATCCGTCGGAGACGGAATTCGATGTATTGGTATAGATAGAAAATCAGAAAATCCCATCCGATCTGCCATCAACCAAGATTCAACTTCCATTACTGCCACACGAAACAGAAATCCTGGACTTTTAGGACCTCTAATCCATGAGTCAATGAGTGTTGATGGACAGTTTCTCGGTGTATCTAAGTCGGTCAATAGAAATATATTTAGAGCATTTGCAGATCTATTAAGTTCAGGTGCTTTTTGTCGTAGAGAAACATTTCCTTTACCTATAATTGTATGGCGTATTTTAATGTTAAATTGACTCAGAATCTTCATCGAAATCGCCTCACTGAGTTCATCCTCAACTGCAAGAATTACATCTGTTATACTCATTCTGGTAAAACCAATCCTCCAATATGTTTAGGACGGGTTTCCGAGAATACAACTTCACCAACAGTAAAACCGTTCCCAAGGAGAATTTGGATAGCATCTATATCAGATGAAACTTTAACTGAAGTTCCTTCCTTTGTAGGTGTCAGCAAAAGAACTTCCGAACCATCAATGCCAGGTTCAATTAGAAGCACATTGCTTTGCGTACTAACCAACACTTGGGAATTCTGACTTCTACGCAGTCTTGAAATGGATGGAGCAAGTTTAGATACAATGCCAATATTTAAGGAAAGTTCAGGCTCTTCTAACAACACAATTGAATTGCCTTCAAGAAGAGACCATAATAGGCCGACAAGTCGAAGCACTCCGTCAGAAAAGTGATCTTCGTGCAGTCCTTCCTTATTTGAACACCAATGTGTATAATGTTCCTTTAAATGTGGTTTTCCACTTGTTTTATCGCGAACAAACTCAAGCTTTTCAAACTGTGGAATTGCAATCTTAAGGGTATGTTCTATTTTTCTCAATCGAGCTCGACGAGTACTTGGATGTACATTGGCGATTCTGTCCAGAAGCATTTGTCCAAAAGGATCGTTTTCAATCATCTTCCCTTGAATTTCGTCCGCATATTGAATAAACTGCGGCACAAGATGGAGATAGGTGACATTTCTGAAGAAACTACCAATCTCCCTAAATTTCGCATTAGTAGCACTCTGTTCAAGAGCAGTTTGAGTAAGACGGTCTGGGTCGTCATTATCAAAATCATCAGGTCTATCAAGAAGAAGTTTGTTTGATTTCCAGACTCGTTCATGTGTTATCTGTGTATATTGATGTCCTTCGGAACATTCGCGAAATCCTAAATCATATCGCCATGTTGCTGGTGCATCTGCTGTATCTGCTATGTGCAGTTCAATACTCACTTCAGCATCGTGTCGGGCAGCTAAACATCTAATTTTAGATACGCCACCTCGAACCTTCACAGCTTTCTGGAATCCACCACCGTCGATTTTTACAATATCACGAAGAAAACGAAATATGTCAAGTAGATTAGATTTACCAGAAGCATTCGGACCGATGATAAACTGCCGTTCCCTAAGAGGAACATCTATTTGACGAAAATTCCTCCAGTTTTTAGCAATAAGGCGATTGATGATCATTATGCCAAGTCCTTTTCACTGCAAACAAAATTTAAATAATGAATTATTCAAAATCGTTTCATATCTAAGTGTTGAGTAATAAATTATAGCAAAATGAGAGAAGGAAGTCAAGACATATTGCTGAGCCACTAAACCACATCTTGACATATTTTCTCAAATCGTATAGACTAAAATAATGTTTCAAAACGCATCCGAAATTCTTATGCTAATCGCTTCTGCGGTCGTCCAGTGGCTCTTCTATCGGAAACGTGTGCCGAAAGATTTTTTCCCGATACGCATCCTTGTGATAAAACTCGATCATATAGGAGATGTCCTTTTAGCAACACCTGTCTTTTCCAATCTACGAAAAGCATATCCAGACGTAGAGATACATGCGTTGACCGGTAGTTGGAGTCGTATTATATTGGAAAATCATCCTGATGTTAATAGGGTGTTTGAATATAATTCACCTATGTTTTGCCGTTCAGGACACCCCACATCACTACTGAAAACAATCCAGCTTTATCGTGAGTTACGACAGGCAAAGTACGATCTGCTAATAGAACTGCGTGGAGATTGGCGATTTGTAATATTCGCATTATTACGGTTCACGACAAGACGTATTAACCGCGCCTCTCTTCAGTTAGCAAATAGGTTTGGGTTTCGATCGTTCAGTAATAAGCATGAGACGATTCGTAATCTTGATGTCTTGGAGCAAGCAGGTATCTCAACACCGATACAGAACACTACCTTTGTCGTAAAAGCAGAAGATCAAGAATGGTCAGTTGATTTTCTAAAAGCACATCAAATTGACGGTGATCGTCCAATTATGGCAATTCATCCAGGATCCCCGATGCCGCAAAAAAGATGGTTAACTGAACGTTTTGCAGAATTAGCGGATTGGTTGATTGCACAGAAACAGGCAAGAATCTTGTTCGTTGGCGTAAAAGACGAAATTCCGATCATCAACGAAATTCAGGATAAGATGCATGGTGAATCAGTAAATATCGCGGGTGAAACTAACGTGCCACAGTTGGCATCAATTTTGCATAAATGTGGTATATTTATCGGAAATGATAGCGGACCGATGCATCTCGCTGCAGCCGTTGGTACGCATACAATCGGGTTGTTCGGTCCAGGAGACCCAGAAAGGTTTGCACCTGTCGGTGAAAAGTGTTATACAATACGGAAGAAACCTGACTGTCCCCCTTGTCCTGGCAAAGTCTGTAAATTCGGTTCAGACGGTTGTATGGCTATGATACAGGTATCAGACGTGACGCAATGTATAGAAACCACGGTTTATGATACATCAGAGAATACAATATGATTTGTCTTGTATTTTGCTTGACAGATTTTTGCAAAGATGCTAAGATACACCTCATACAACATCTTGTGATAAACGGATAACTTGGAAAAGTTTCTTTTTTTATACGAACATAAGCACAATTATATTGAATACAACCTTTGAGATATACAACAAGTCTATGGAGGAATAAAAATGAAATGGCAATCAATCCGGATCTTTCTCACACTTCTCGTTATATGCATCATAAGCATTGGCATGCTAAGTTGCGGGAGTGATGATGAACCCACGGACAGAACACCAATTACAGACCCATCGGAACCTATAGTCGTCGCGACAGCTGAGCCGATCGATTTTGATGCAGAAAAGAATGAGATAAATCAAGTCTATGGTGCTTTCTATTCAGCTTTCAACAGAAGAAAGCTAGTAGATATTCGGAGAATATGGAAAGAACATCCTGTTGATGCACAATTTCGTGTGGCATGGGTAGCAGGGGGTTTCGTTGAACCTGTCGGACCGACAGCAGGTTGGCCACAGATTGAATCCACGATAGAGGGACTGTGGGTTGCACAAGGTACTACCGGGCAGAACTGGACAGGTAGTAATCGGTTTAGCCAATTTTGGATTCGTAGATCAAAGTCTGATCCAAATACTTTAGAAGCGAGTGCAAGAGCTTCTGCTTCTTATAGGTCGCAAGGTTCCGGGGTAACTTATGCCTACTTGGTTAAACCTGAACACGAAGACTGGCAACTTCAACAAATTGACAGCGTAACAGGAAATGTTATTAATATGGGCCGCGGGGATCCTGAAATCTCTAAATACTTTACTGACGAATCTGCTAAAGCCCCATAGGATGCACGAAATTGTGCAACTACAAATCTGGACTGCACAAATTTGTGCAAGAACTATGTGCGTATCGTAGAGAATTGCGACTACAACTCACTTAATTTATGGCATAGAAATTGCATAGATGTGAGTAGGTATTATCGTACTGTCTTATATTTAAGAACATCTTCGTTGAGAATCTATACATTAATAATAATCATGTGAGGTAAAAAATGAGTGCTAAAAGAACTTCCGGTGCCTTAATGACTTCACTGCTGATTCACGTCGTTTTGATACTAATTGCAGGCGTCTATTTTGTGACGCAAACCCAGACATTTCAAGACTTGGTTGGTGTGCAATTTGCAAAAGCGCCTGAACCACCGAAGCCTAAGGTCCGAAAACCAATTGTCAGACAACTGAACAAACCGATTGTTCCTGTTGAAGATACGGTTGTTCTCGAACAAATTCAAGTGCAACCCCGTCTAACGACAGCTTTTGCTCCAAAAACCACTGTCGTACAACAACAGACAGTCCTGGAATTTTCAAATCAAGCCGTTAAAGTTGATGCTCCCATAAATCCAAACGTTCCGAAAGTGGTTCAACCCAATGTTCCTATACCCGAAGTGGTTACGCACACAGAACTCCCTGTGTCGAATTCACCGAGTGCCTTAGCATTTGCTGGCCCCGCACCGAGTGCACCTACCGCTGGTCCTGCTAACATCATTCGCGGCGTGTCAGGTAGTCCAGTGCAAGTCAAAGTCACTTTCCAACGTCCCCCCGGTTTAGCCATGGTTGATAACGTTGGTGTCGTTCGCGACGCTCTTGGCGATGTCGCCGAAAGTATTACGCTCGGTAATGTTGAAGTGCCACCATTACCTAAAGGTGAACCCGGCGGACGCGTTATCGGTAAAGGTCGCGATATACGCGGAGTCTTACGTTTCACCCGTATCCGACACAATCTGTCCGACTGGTGGGCTGATGCTTCTTCGCTAAACGCTCTTACCAAATGGCTTAATGAGAAAACACAGATCAAAACCGACATGAACGTTGAGGGAGGCGCATTAAGGTTCACGGATACTAATCTATTAAAAACACCGATTGCCTTTATGACAGGACACGATCCAGCTCTCGTACGCTCCAGAAACTTGCTCGGAAGACAATATGGCGGCGGAAAAATGGATAGCCGTTTAACACAAGCTGAAGCTGCAGGTTTACGGAAATACCTCGTCGAAAAAGGTGGATTCCTCATCTTTGATGACTGCGGTGTAAACGCTGCACAACAGGCAATGATACGACTGTTCCTCGCACAGATGCGATATGTCATGCCAGAACACCAAATAGAACGTGTAGATAACACACACGAAATCTATGATAATTTCTATCAAATCGGCGGACCTCCTGTCGGATTCGATATTTTCTGGTGGGGCACACGGCCTCCGAAACGGAACTTCCTTGAAGGTTTCTCAATCGAGAATAAATTATCCGTTCTCGTCGTTAGACGTGATTACATGTGCGCAATGGAATCTGTTAGTTTACCAACACGGAGTGTCCACTATTCACCAGGTGTCTACCGATTTATGACAAACGTCGTCGTCTATGCACTGACACACGGAGACATTTCAGATTATTCCGGTTATGTGCCAGAAGATACCTTGGCGAAGAGAGAACTTCCAACACGCGCACCTGAAGCTGCAAAAACTGGAGCAACTGAATAATAGACTACTTTGAGACTATTCAGCTCTAATCCTAATCTAAAAGAATCTCCCGATGACAGACACCCTGTCCATCATTGGGAGATTCTTTTGTTTTAATGAACACTTGATGAGGTGAAAAATTGAAACTTGGCGTATCCACATATTCGTATTGGCATTTCACAACTGAGAAAGTGCCAATTGAACATGTCATTGAAGAAGCCGCAAAACTTGATCTTGATGGCATTGAAATCCTACACCGACAAATGGAATCCGAGGCATCCTCTTATCTACAGAAACTAAAGAGACACGCCTTTATTCACGGACTTGACCTATACGCACTCTCTATCCATCAAAGTTTTGTTTCACCAGAAGCAGAGAAACGACAAAAAGACATCAATCACACCATACACTGCCTACGGTTAGCACATGAACTCGGCATCCCATCAATTCGCCTAAACTCCGGACGATGGAATACGATAAAATCCTTTGACGACTTGATGAAAACTGAAGGGAAAGAACCAGCACTACCCGACTATACTGAAGATGACGCTTTTGACTGGGTGATCGCTTCTATTGAAAAATGCCTCCCGGATGCAGAGAAATACGGTGTAATTCTCGGGCTGGAAAACCATTGGGGATTGACATGTACAGCAGAAGGGGTGAACAGAATCGTCTCAGCAATAGACTCCGAATGGTTGAAGGTAACAATGGATTGCGGAAATTTCCTCACCGATCCGTACGATAAACTGGCACAGATCGCACCCGAAGCTGTGCTTGTACACGCAAAAACCTATTACGGCGAAGGAGAATGGTACACCTTAGACCTGGACTATACCAAAATCGTTGAAATTCTACGAGATGTCGGATTTCAGGGATATATCTCTATTGAATTTGAAGGCAAAGAGGATGCACATACAGGCGTTCCGAAGAGTGTAGAAATGCTACGGAGCTCTCTGAATATCTAAATCCGTGTAGTGTCCAATGATCAACCCGTTTCCCACGGTGCCACTCGGTCCACTGCGGGTGGTGCTGGGAAACGACTCAACACATCAACAGGTCTCCCCAAATCTGACGATTCAAGCACCCGTTCACCTAATCTTCGGGCAGGAAGCCCAAGTCTTTAGGCTTGGGAGGAATGCCCGTTCCTGTGTTCCTGTGTTTTTTCTTGACAATATATGTCAAAAATGTTATACTATTACTCTTGTGGCAAGTATACCAAGCGTTACTTCTCATTAACGTGCTTGCCTCCCACCTCGTAGGGAATAAACGCGAGATATACCATGAAACTGACTTTCAAGTATCCTGTGTATCCGACACAGGCACAGCAAACAACATTACTACAGTGGCTTGAGCATCTGTGCCACCTTCAAAACTCTGCCCGTCATGACCGCATAGTTGCTTGGGAGACGAATGATGAAAGCGTTTCTCTCAACGCGCAGCAAAAGAAGTTGGCGGTTGCTCGTGAAAAATATGACGACTTTCGCGATGTTCCTCAAGACATGCAAGTGTGTATTTTGGAACGCACGGATAAAGCTTTTGATGCGTTCTATAGACGCTGCAAAAATGGGGCTAAAAACAAGGGGTATCCCAGACATCGCAAACGGATAAAGTCTCTGGCGTGGAAACTCCGAAAACATAAACTTAAGACAGGGGCGCGTGTTCGCCAAAACCCGATCCGCGAGACGTCTTGGAAGCACGACCGCTTGAAAGTGCCGAAACTTGGCGAAGTCAAAATCTATATGCACCGCCCGCTTGAAGGCGATCCGACACAAGTCACACTCGTGAAAAAAGCATCGGGTTGGTATGCTCATATTACCTGTGAACTCCCTGATACGCCTAAAGTTGAACCTACCGATGCGATCGCTATTGATGTTGGCACAACACACTATCTGACGACTTCCGAAGGTGAAAAGGTTGACAACCCGCGGTGGTATCGCCAAACCGAAGCACTTACACGAAAACACGCCAAAGACCTCTCTCGTAAGAAAAAAGGTTCTAATCGTAGAAAGAAACAACAACACAAACTCGCTTTGCACCATGAACGGACTGCAAACAGACGCAAAGACTTTATCGGTAAACTCGTCTACAAACTCTACCACGATAAAAAAAATAATGTATTGATAGCCGAAAACCTAAATACCTCGAATATGATAAAGAACAAGCACCTCAGCAAGAGCATATCCGATACATCTTGGGGTATCTTCTTTAAGTGGTGTGGAAACATAGCCGAAAGAGACGGTTTCCACTTCCACCAAGTTGACCCCAAGAACACTTCGCAAACCTGTTCAAGTTGTGGCAAGAAGTCGCGAAAGAAACTATCGCTGGCGATACGCACTTTTGATTGTCAGTTCTGTGGCACGGTTTTAGATCGAGACCACAACGCTGCGCTAAACATACTCTATAAGGCAGCTGCTGCCTTTCGTGGAGAGCG
Organism: Candidatus Poribacteria bacterium; assembly: GCA_022824835.1. Taxonomy (GTDB): domain Bacteria; phylum Poribacteria; class WGA-4E; order WGA-4E; family WGA-3G; genus MSPOR6. The sequence continues at coordinate 104,201 of JAJDZB010000045.1, forward strand.
GTGGGTTACCACCCTCTATGAAGCGAGAAACAAGAACGAAGCACAAGACCCGGGTTTGCAGGAAGCAACACAGTTATTGCTGTTTTCTACAAGCACAAGTCTTTAGGCTTGGGTAGTTGACAAACCTCTAAAACATGACGCGCTTGTGCACCGTTACATCTCGGATTACGATCATGCCTGATTGCATCCGCAAAATCTGCTACACCTTTTCCCCAATCTAATCCCTTAAATGCTTTCGGAGGTGATGGTTCATCTGCACGTGCCTTATCCTGGTCATAGAAACCTACCAATTCAATTTGATTAGGATACGCTTGACAACGCGGTTGGTAACCACCTGCTGCAATCATACCGCATCCAATAATAACAGTTCGTACTGGGGTTATACTTGACATAAAATCCTCCTTATTTTCCAACAATCCACTTTTAAGCATAACAGATACACAGTTTAATGCCAAGTGGTATTTACAACATGGCACATCACGGCACACTCCGATATTTCCTTGACAGCACAAGCATTTTTAGTGTAAAATTGATTGAATAAGGAGATATGAAAATGCAACAAACACATACCAACATTCTGCTATGCTCTGTCTTCATATCCATGATCCTGATGGGTTGTGCATCTCACGATGTGACAAGCACAAAAGACTATAACCAGTTTGCAATAAAAGCAGCACAAGCCGGTCTTTGGAATGAGGCGATTTTCCGATGGAAACAGGTGGTAAGTATTGACCCAGATAACGCTGCTGCCTATAACAACCTCGGAGTCGGCTATGAGGCTATGGGAAAAATAGCAGAGGCAAAGTCAGCATATCAACGCGCAACGGAACTCGAACCGAATAGCAAATACTACAGGATCAATTATCGTAGATGTCGACTTCATATTCGCCGAAGTGGACTGGACAGCGAAAATATATCTGATGAACCTTTAGAAGAATCTGAAAACTTAAAAGAACCTGAGAACTTAGAAAAACCTGAAAACTTAGAAGAACCTGAAGGCGATTAACCTTGGTATCCTCCCGATGCAGAAAAAAAGACAACCGACGCTTTCTCAGTTTTACAAGCAATATGCAGTCCCTTGCCTATTATTGCTCATTTCCTTGACATTAAGTGCTTGCGGTAATAAAGTCGCGCGCGTTTCTATACCCATTAAAGTTCAATCCGAAATTGACATCAATACCTATTCAAACTTCGCCGTGCTGCCGTTTGTCAGTGAAAAACACACATCAAAGATAGGGGAAATTCCCGTTAATATAGGAAAAGATGTCGCACAGATTCTAAGAAGCGGTCTATCACGACAGAAGCATTTTGATGTCGTTGATAAACAGGAAACCGAACGCATCATGACAGGTGAAGAAATTGAAGAAGACCTCCTCGCGGATACCGAACGCTTAAGTAAGTTTGGCGGATACTTTGAAGTAAAGGGAATTATTATCGGGAGTTATCGTTTTTACACCGATACACGACCGAGACGGTATTACGGGGAACGCTATTCAGTCAGTCAACAGCGCTATGTTATGGATTATCAAGACTATATGCAAAAGACCTATCTACTCGCCTTACGCGTCATCATTGTAGATGTTGACACTGAGAAGATTATCTGGGATGAAGTTTATCAACAGAAAGCTGCCGAAGCACACTCTATCGGTTCCTTCGTCTTTTCCCAAATGGCACCACAAGAGACCACATTGAGAGAACTCAGCAAACGCGCCGTTGCTCAATTTACACAAGACATCTCTCCACACTACGAACAGGAAGACAGATTTCTGATGCGGTAATTCCCCGCCAATTTTACCATAAAACAGAGGAAACTGATGAAAACTGAAAAAAAAACCTTATCAAAAAACACATTATCGGGAATTAGACTCGCACGATTTTTCACCGTTGTGATCTTAACGATATGTTTCTCGGCAAACGTTTGGGCACAAGGTTTCGGCAAGAACAAAATTACTGCACAAAGGTTTGATTGGCATATCCATCGCACTGAACATTTTGATATACACTACTATCCAAGCGAAGCAAAACTTGTTCCGATAATGGCTGCTATCGCTGAAGAAGCTTATGAAAAACATAGCGAGGATTTTGAACACGAAATTGAGAGTAGAACACCCCTCATCTTATACAAATCACATAAAGATTTTCAAGAAACTAACATCATACTACAAGAGCTGCATGAAGGTATCGGCGGCTTTGCCGAACTCTTTAAACATCGGGTTGTTATACCTTTCACAGGATCACTTGAAGCTTTTCGTGAGGTGATCTATCATGAACTCATACACATCTTTCAGTTCGACATTCTCTATCAAAAACCGCATGCCCGTATCTATAGCGGAGAGTTCCTCTATTCACCACCTATATGGTTCATAGAAGGTATGGCAGATTACTTCGCAAATGATAAAGACGCTCTGGGTGAGATGGTGCTACGAGATGCAAGTATCAACAATAATATCCTGCCATTAACTGAGTTGCAGAACTTCAATCGTCTGAGTTCTCCTTATCTCGGCTATAAAATGGGACAGTTGGCTGTTGAATATCTCGTCACGACTTATGGAAGAGATAAAATCGCCGAGATACTACGTGGATTGCGACAGAGTAGAACAAAAAATATTGACGTAGTTTTCAAAAACGTACTTGGTGTCGGTTTGAAAGAATTTGATGTCGGTTATCAACAGATGCTGCGAAAACGCTATTGGCCCCTCATAGAAGATCGCGAGTTGCCGAATATCGTTTCTCGAAAACTTACTGAAAACTCCAGATTTTCTCATAACATTAAACCTGTTTGGTCCCCCAGTGGCGATATCGTCGCTTATGTTACAGCAAATGAAGGTTTCTTAGAAATTGTCCTGATGTCTTCAAAAACAGGCAAGAAACTTGATAGAATTACAAAGCGGTTTTTCCGTAATAAATACGAGGAAATCAGAGCTGATTCCAGCGGTTTTGACAGAAGTCTTGCGTGGGCACCCAACGGGGACCACATCGCTTTCATCGGTAAACACCACGATGCAAATTATCTCTTTGAAATCAATATCCTCACACATAAACTCACACATTACGTTAAACTCGACTATGATTCAGCAAACTCCCCCAGCTATAATGGTGCTGGTGACCGTATCGTCTTTACTGCTCTCAAGGAAGGACAGACCGACCTTTACATCATTGACCTTGACACAGAATCTATTAGCAGATTAACCAGAGATTCCTTCAACGATACGCACCCCTCTTGGCATCCAAATAGAAATACGATCGTCTACGCTTCAGAACGTGAACACAAAAACCGACTTATTCTTATTGATATGGATCAAAGAACGGAACAGAAACTTACGGATAATGCTACAAACGCTATCAGTCCTATATGGATGTCAGATGGAGAATCCGTGCTGTTTTGTGCTGATAGGTCAGGTGTATACGATGCTTATAAACTCCACATCGCCACCGGGGAGACGACACGTCTTACGAACCTAATAACCGGGTGTTCCAATCCAAGTTTCTCACCAGATGGAAAAAGATTGCTCTTTAGCGCATATCAGGATGGGAAATATGACATCTGTGTGATGAACTCGGACAAAATACTAAACAAAAAAGTCGAAATACCTGAGTTTGCGTCAGAGCCGATTGCTATAAATATTGATTCAGATGCCTCTCAGCGAAACTATAGAATTGCAAGACGGAAGTATAGTACACGTAATTCTTTCCGGTTTGATGCTATTTTTCCACAATTTAGTTATGGAGCTGACGGACTGTTACGTAGTCAAATTCAGATGAGTGCCAGTGATATGTTAGGTAATCATCGCGTTGAACTCAGCGTCATAAATCAGTCTGGTGGGTATCTCGTCCCGGATTTTATCGCACAATACGGATACTTAACGAATCGCGCTGATGTCGGGGTAGTTGTCTACAACTATCATCAATACCATCTACTCGGTTCACTTCGGAATCAAACTGGTATTTTACAACGCATTACAGGAGGCGGTGCTTATCTCAGTTATCCCTTTAATCGGTACAACAGATTAGATCTTCAGTATTCTATGTATACGACACCGTTCTCTTACAATTTTGACACGGTTAATCCTGTTGATTTCTATGATCGTGGATTTCTCTCTATGGGTTCCCTCGCTTTCGTGAGTGATAATACAATGTGGCGAGAGTTTGCCCCCTATAGAGGTACACGATACCGTTTTGAAGTAGAACGTTCATTTCCTGCCCTGGGTAGTGAGTTAGCACTAACAAATGCTATTTTTGATATTCGCAAATACATCGGTTTAGGCAGACGTTCAACGATCGCTACTCGGTTACTACTTGGTGGTAGTTTCGGCGCGGACAAATCACTCTTCTATCTGGGTGGCATAGATTCACTCCGAGGCTATGATTACGAAGACTTTGTCGGTTCTCGGGTTGGACTATTCAACATTGAGCTGCGTGTGCCTTTCATAGATGTTCTCTATTTCGGTTGGCCCTTCCGTTGGTCAATTGGTGGCATTGGCGGTGTTCTATTTACGGATATTGGTGGAACGTGGAACGATGAATTATACAGCTCAGAAAATCCTTTCAGAATCATACGGCGTGAAGGTAGACGTTACCGTCTGGCAGATGTGCAAGGATCAATCGGTCTTGGGCTGCGGTTACGCCTCGGCTTATTCTCTTTAGATTTCGCAGCTGCCCGTCACACCGATTTAGCAAGCATCAAACCAGGAGTCAAATATCACTTCGGTTTAGGACAAGCGTTTTAAAATGAATTGACTTGACGAAATCCAAAATTAGAAATCTTAGGTGAAAAAACAGGAATTTTGAATGCTTTACCAACCACATGAAAGTTTAGAAAAACCCCCTGATAGAAGAAAAATATGGCACTATACCACTTTTGAGAGATTACTATCAATCCTATACAGTAATGAATTCTACTTCTCTACAATACATTCATTCAGTGATAAAACAGAAGGACATCTAACAAATAAGACTTTGGAAGAAACATCAAAAAGAAACTTATTAGAAGAGGATACACTAGTAGCAAAAGATGAAGGTTACGATAATGCTAAAGATATTTTTTACAATTATTCCTCAGATAAAGAAAAATATGAACTCTTACAGACAATACATTCATTTGGACCATTAACAAAAAGGTTCTCAAATTATTTCATGTTTTGCAGTTGCTGGAGTTTAAAAGAACATGAGGATAATCTTATGTGGGAAAGATATGGTAAAGAAAATCCTACAGCTGTAGCTATTCAATCAACTGTAAAAAGACTGATTTCAAGCATGGAAGAAATAGATGGTAATATACATATTGGTAAAATAACGTATATGGATTACGAAAAAGATTCCATGAAAAGTTATGAAAAATTCTCAGAAATAAATTTAGCAGATCCTAAAAAAGTATTGGAATTGTTTTACACACCAATCATGCACAAACGGAAGTTATATAGTTCCGAAAAGGAATTAAGAATTGTAACATCTTTCGAAAATATATCAGAAATGTTCTGCAACCGTGTATACACATCAGATATACCGTACTATTCAGATAAGTTATTTGATTTTGTAGATCGAATGTCTTCATCTAACAAAACCGAAAAAATGAGAAATATTCCTAACAGAATTAAGGTTGGTTTAGATTTGACAAAATTAATAAATTCTATCTATATTTCCCCTTATGCAGAAGAGTTTTTATACCAAACACTAAGTAAAATAATGGACGATAGAAAGATGCAAAAAGTAAAAATTAGAGAATCTGAAATTTAAAGGAGTTGAATATGGCACGGATTGGGACAATGAAGGTCAACGCAGATGGTTATACATACAATTTTGAAACTTATGATTTAAATGGACCAGATACTGATGATCAGGGGATCTATATGTTTTCAAAAACAACCCCTAATTCACCAAACGGCAACAAAGATGTCATCCTATATGTTGGCGAGACTTATTCTTTTAAGTCTCGATTAACTCCTCAACATGAGAAATGGAAGAAAGCTCGTGATCTTGGTATGAATTATATTGCCGTTCATGTTCCCCAGAATACGTACTCTCGTGAAATAATTCAAGACCGACTGATTAAACATTTCAAACCACCACTTAACGAAAGGTCTAACCCGTTTTTTAAAGAAGGTAATTAGTACGTCTTAGAATAATGAATCGTAGAATACAGTCTATATGAAGAAAAAATCCAGATAAGGAGAAAAAATGGAACCACGGGTAAAGAAGTTTATCATAATTGCCGCCGTTTTAGCCGTACTTGCAGGGATTATTGCCGCATGGGTCAATATCTATCCTGATGTACTATGGTTCGGGATGGTGGAACACCTCAGCGTCTATACCAAAATACTCACCACTAAGATTTTCGTTGGCGTTATCGTAGGGTTAGTCTATCTCATCGTTCTCTTAACGAATTTATTCATAGTATATAAGCTCACACCAGCACACCTCAGTCCTGCTTTTTTAGGTGGCACTGAATTCACTGGCGGAGAAACCAACACTCGCAAGATGATCTATGGGGGACTCACAGTGCTTGCAGTCCTGTTTAGTGTGCTAATGGGATATACTGCAACTGACAGATGGGAAGTCTATCTACGATATACTCATGCCGATACCTTGAACTTTCAGGCTGCAACACCTATCGCTGTAGGTGAAGGTATCGACTCAACCGAACTCCCCGTTTCAACATTAGAATTAAACGCGAAAAAAATACAGATCGGTGATCAGATAACAATTAATGTTGATGGGAACGAACAAACTGCACAAGTTGAGAATATTCTGACCGAGGAAAGGACAGAGGACGGTAAAGCAGTTGACATACTTATCGGATTACAGCTAAACACAGCGGTGCAAATTGAGTCGGGACAGAAGGCGTTCTTTACATCAATTGCACGAGACCCAATTTTCAAAAAGGATAACGCCTATTACATATTCAAAATGCCGATGTTGCGGTATATATGCGGTACATTTTTTGGGATGTTCATGCTGGTAACAATTTTCGCAATTCTCATCTACTTTTTTCACGGATTGATCACAGGAGATACAAACCAATTCCGATTCCAACCGCCATTCAAGGTGAAGGCACATCTATTTATCCTTGCTGGTATAACGCTTCTCTTCCGCGCATGGAATTACCGGTTCGTCATGTATGACCTGTTATATGGAACGAATGATGTCGTCCGTGGAGGTGGCGGATTTGCTGCAATAAACGCGCGGCTACCTATACTGTGGATAATGCTCGTTATTACGGTATTGGTTGCTCTTATTTTCATCGTTAGCATCTTTATCCGTAAAAACACTTATGCTTTTGGGGGATTGATCTTTTTCATCGCCGCAGGACTTCTCGGTAATCTATATCCTCAGATTATACAGAAATGGCGTGTTGAACCGAATAAACAGGTATTAGAGACGCAGTTTATCAATTACAACATCAGGGCAACGCTACAAGCTTACGGTTTAGCGGAAAACAAGGTATTAGTAGAGGAATATCCGTTGACAGAAGAAATTAGTTACGAAGAGATCATAAGTGAAGAAAACGCACCTGTTTTCAATAGCATACGTCTATGGGATTGGCGGCCTTTACGAAGAACGTTCCGACAACTACAGGAACTGCGAACACAATACGACTTCGTGGATGTTGACATTGACAGATACATCGTTGATGATGAAATTAGACAGGTGATGTTGTCAGGTCGGGAACTGAATATTGATCAACTCCCCATAGAAAATAGAAATGATTGGTACAAGGAAACCTATGTCTATACACACGGATATGGGGCAGTCGTTAGCCCTGTGAATGAAATTAACAACGGCAAACCGAATATGTACATCAAAGGACTACCCCCTAAATACGAGACACAGTGGCAACACAAGTTTGCAGAAATACCCGGTCCGCGCATCTACTATGGTGAACGGACAAACCGATATGTAATCGTACACCCTGACCGTAGTAAAGGACCACTTGAATTCGATTATCCAATTGAAGGGCAACAATACGCCGAATATGCATATAAAGGAAAGGGGGGTGTTCCATTAAACTCTTTCTGGCGTAAATTTCTGTATATGCTCAAATTTGATAACCAGATAAACTTTGTACTACCAGGGGAGATTAAATCAGAAAACAACAGCAAAATCCTATACAATCGTAATATCAATAAACGTGTTCAGAAAATCGCACCCTTCTTACGCTATGATGGCGATCCTTACATCATAATTCATAACGGGAGAATTGTATGGATGATTGATGCTTATACCATCACACACCGTTATCCTTATGCCGTTTCTATGCAAAGCTTCGCTAAGGATAAAAGACAAGGACAAGGTGAACCATGGGGAAACTACATCCGAAACTCTGTCAAAGTGGTGGTTGACGCTTATGATGGTACTGTTGAATTCTATCTTGTAGAACGGGAAAAGGACCCAATAGCAGAATGTTATCGACAAATCTTTCCTGACCTGTTTAAACCCTTCTCCGAAATGCCTGAAGAACTCAAAGCACATATCCGATACCCAACATCAATGTTCTATATACAAGCACGCGTATACGAATATTACCACATGAAAGACCCAGTTACTTTCTATGCTGCTGAGGATAGATGGGAAATCGGTAAGGAACTTTATGACCATACAGATGCTCAAACAAGCCAAGTCCAGACAACACAACCGACACAACGTTTTGGCACAACACAGCAACAACCAACTGTTCAAAGCTCAGGTGTAGATGGACAACCTGTTGAACCCTATTATGTTGTTATAAAGTTGCCAGGACAAGAAAAAGCTGAATTTATGTTGATGTTACCTTATGTGCCGTACAACAAACCAAATCTTACTGCCTGGATCGCAGCACGATGTGACCTGCCGCAATACGGTCAACTCCTCGTCTATCGTTTTCCGAAAGGGAAACAGGTCGCAGGTCCCATGCAGGTTGAAAACTTCATCAGTCAAGAACCAGAGATCTCACAGCAGATTAGCCTCTGGAATACGCAAGGTTCTCGTGTCCTGCGCGGAAATCTGCTTATTCTACCTATGAACGATTCTCTACTCTATGTTGAACCAATCTATATCCAAGCTGAAGATGAAAAGACTGCTATTCCTGAATTGCGACGGGTCGTTATCGGATATGGGAATGAGGTCGTCTGGGGTGAGAGTCTTGATGTAGCACTCCGAGAAATGTTTTTGACGAGATTAGGGTTACAGAGCGAAGGAACAACACCTACCGTTGACGGTACACTTGATACATCTGCTCTCCCCACTGTTGATAGTTCACTACAGGCGTTAATTGAGCAGGCAAACGACCACTTTACCAACGCTCAAAACGCACGACGCAACGGCAACTGGGCAGAATACGGACAACATCTCGAACGTTTAGAGCAAACATTAAAACAACTTGAAGAAAATAGTAAGGAGTAAATTCGGTATTGAATCTATAGAAGGAGGTGAAACACATGTCACTTGATTGGAAACCACGACATCGCGATATGATCATCGGTGGAATCCCATGGTTAGCCAGAATCTCAGATAAAGCAAGCGCAAAACTGCAAGGCATCATCGGTGAATACATATATCCGTGACCACAAGATAAAATGTTCCTGGAGGAACATAACATATCTGCTGACGACTTTGTTGAAATGGTAAAGAACAATCCCTCAGATGACGAGATGATTGCTGCCATGAGAAAATTGAACAGTTAGATTATCATGCTACATAACAGCACAATCTCACGGTATCCGGTAGGCAATCGTCTGCCCGATACCGTGATATTGAACGTTTTTTCGGAGATCACTGCATTGGAACTAAAGGAATTACGCGATGAAATAAATCGCATTGATGACCAACTTCTAAGACTACTGCATGAACGTGCCCAGCTCTCAAAGCAAGTGGGAAGCCTAAAAGCAGATGAAGGATCGGATATCCATGTGCCGCATCGTGAGTACGAAATCATAACTCGCCTCATAAAGCAGAATTTCGGTATATATCCTGAAGACGCTATTGAGAAAATTTGGGCGGAAATCTTTTCGGCATCACGAAATGTGCAAATACCAAAAAACCGTATCGCATATCTCGGACCCTTGGGAAGTTTCGGACACACCGCAAGTGATGCATTTTTCGGTCCTAAAGCAGAATTAATTCCCATCACACCGCAGACCGACATCTTCACTGAAGTTGAAACAGGACGCGCTGATTTTGGCGTGGTTGCCATAGAAAATTCTGTGCACGGCACCGTCAGAGATGTTTTAGAACGATTCTTACACACACGACTCAATATCTGTGCAGAAATATACCAACCCATCAAACATAATCTTATCTCAAGGTTTCCGCTCTCAAAAATACAACGTATCTATTCACACAGTCAAACCTTTGCACAGTGTAGACTATGGTTGAACAAATTCATGAAATCGGTGGAACAGATTGAGGTGGTGAGTACATCCGATGCTGCACAACGCGCCGCAGCAGAACCGAATTCAGCTGCTATCGCAAGCCGACTGGCAAGTGAAATCTATGAAGTTCCTATCATAGCAGATTCCATTATGGATGACCCAGATAACACTACTCGCTTCTTTGTTATTGGCAATCAAACTTATGGCAAAACAGGGAACGACTGCACGTCCATCTTCTTTGCTATCAAAGACAAAATCGGTGCGCTGTACGAAATGTTGGGTGTGTTGGATAAACATCAATTGAACTTGAGCAAAATAGCATCGCTCCCTTCTCGCACAAAGCCGTGGGAATATATCTTTTACGCGGATATTGAAGCACATACAGACGATGAGAACGTGCGCTTCGCCCTTGAATCCTTGGAAGATATATGTCGTAATGTGAAAATCCTCGGTTCATACCCACGGGGTGAAAAATAGCCTATATTCTCTATTGAACAGTTCCAAATAATTCCAAGTAGAGTGGCCAGTCCAGACTAAATATGTAGGTCGCGATTCGGAGATCGCTCCTACCAATACTCAGTTCTGTAGGAGGCCAGTTAACATATTTCTGGCCGATTCCCGACTATTGATGATACACACAAAATTAGAATAACGTGAGTTTGATAATTAAATGCAATATGCGTTGTAGGTTGGGTTGAGGAACGAAACCCAACATGTATTGCTCTATAATGGGTCAAAATGTTGGGTTTCGTTCCTCAACCCAACCTACGTAAGTTATTTGTTCTGATTTATCAAACTCACGTTAGAATCGACAATCCAAGAGAGCCATGAATAACACACTATCCCAACAAATCCAGAAGCGGGCACGCGATCTCGGGTTTGAACTTGTCGGTATTACACCAGCCGAACAGAGCCAAACCATACAACGTTACCGACAATGGATTGAAAATGGATACGCCGGTAAAATGGGATACCTCGAAAGACACCTACCGCTAAAGGAAGACACGCGTAGACTCCTTCAAGAAGCTAAATCTATCATAAGTCTTGCGATGAACTATTACACGATTGATACACCAAAAGCACTCGCAGAGAATCCGAACCGTGGACAGATTTCACGATATGCTTGGGGGGACGATTACCACGATGTTATCCGTGAACGGCTTTTAGACCTTGTTGATTTCATCAAAACCACGGGAGAGACTCACCTCAAAAGTCGTGTCTTTGTTGATTCGGGACCGGTCTTAGAAAGAGAATATGCACAGAAAGCCAAACTCGGTTGGATAGGGAAAAACACTAACCTTATTAATTGGCGTTCAGGGTCATGGTATTTCCTCGCAGAAGTGCTTGTCAGCATAGATTTAGTCAGCAAAGATTTAGGCGGGGAAACAGAAACCTTACGTGGCAGTTGTGGTACATGCACCAAGTGTCTTGAGGCGTGTCCAACAGACGCATTCATTGAACCGAATGTGCTGGATTCCAGACTATGCATTTCATATCTGACAATTGAACTCAAGGACAGCATACCAAAGGAACTCCGCTCCAAAATGGGTAATCTGATTTTCGGATGCGATATCTGTCAAGAGGTATGTCCGTGGAACAGCAAGGCAGTATCAACAGGTGAACCCGCATTTCAACCACGAGATGGGAATCTTGCACCTGAATTGCTCTCACTTGTCAACATGACACAAGCTGAGTTTAGCGAAAAGTATAGAGGGAGTCCTATCAAACGTGCGAAGCGGAGAGGATTTTTACGAAACGTCATCGTTGCCATAGGAAATTGGGGATCACGCGCTGCAGTACCAGCACTCAAAAAAGCCTTAGTAGATGACGAACCCCTAATCCGTGGACATGCTGCTTGGGCATTAGGACAAATCGGCGGAAAGCAAGCCGAACAGGCACTGCATGCACAATTACAACAGGAAAATGACGCAGAAGTAATCTCAGAAATCCAAGATGCACTACAAAACAGCAACGACAAGAACTTAGCAGCTAACAAAAGTACTAATTCACATAACAACTAAACCGCATCTGTATCGGATTCTCCATCAGTCTGCTCCAAATACAGATGTGTTGTCAAGATTGCCCAAAGAGGTGTGAAAACCGCATAGAGGATTATTTTTTGTATCAGTATGACTATAATGACCCAAAAAGTAGGCACTGTTGATAAAGTTGCTTCTATATTGCCAATGTCTATAATAAAGTCTTTGTATTGCCATGAAACGTCAATTCCCAACAAGATATTATAGATTTCTACAGACAACAACTTTTCCTGCATCGGTTTTAATTCAGGTGCAATAGTAGAAAGCATCAAGAACGTTAGAGCAAAGACCAAACCAATTATTACACCCGAACCCCATAATAGTAACAGGTATCTGCCAAAAAAACTAACCACTCTACCTTTGACAAGCGCATAACTTCTACGATAAGCTTTAATTACGGATAAACCTTCAATGATGATACCTTGATTTAGGAGACTCCATCTCACAGCAAAATAGACGATAACACCAAGAAAGACAAGGACGGTTAAAATATAAATAGGTGAAAAATCAATCGAAAATGTAATGAGCAGAGAGATAGCGAAAACCAGAAAAATCAAAAAAAAGAACAATACAATCAATAGCAATGACGCTCCGATAATTGATAAACTTCTCCGTAACGTTTGCCGCCAGACATCTTGGAACGATACATCCATACCACGATGTAGTCTGTAAGCCGTGAGTACGAGAGGACACATAGCAAACCAGAGGAAAAGTGCAATGAAGGACGAATATCCCATTGATTTTTTCACCGTATTTGCTTCTGGTGTAACATTATGGGTCACATAAAAACCACCCGATGTTTCGACAGTCCAAAAAGGCTCGACAACATAGTTATAATAGTAGAGAAGTACCGCGACATCAATGAGAAAACACAGAAGAACAGCGGGTATCATCACTTTCCAAAACAAGCCGAAATGGTTCAGATAGAACCTTATGATCCTGCTAAATAATTCTGTCATCCCAATTATGCTTCTATCTGTTGATGCGTTCATGGTTTCTTCCGTGAGTTTGATAATTAAATGAGTCCTTATGCTGTAGGCGAAGGTATTGGTTCATATTACAATGTTCTTTCAGTATCAGTCTGAGGGATCTCTGATGTTTTTAGTGCGTAAACTTCCTCTAAAAACTTATCGTATAGGATAGAACCGTCTCCCCCCATCTTTTCAACGATAGGACTACCGATCGTCTCTGCCAGCTCAATCTTTCGTGTGACTGAAAGTGCAGAACGACGTGATAGATACTCCCGTATCATACTTAACTCCGTATCAGTGATGAGATCAGGTTGTATCCATTCAACATAGAGAAATTCTTGGGGGGAAATGTTGATATCTGGTACGACTTCTTTTGTACCAGCATCAGTGAGTGTGAGTTTTTTTCTTGATGTTTTTACCACAAGTGTTCCTGCCGCCAAGTCCCCTAATCGTTGCCAGTTGCCATTTATCAGCATAGTGGTCATCCCTATACAATAACAGAATGGTAGAAAATCAACGATTCTGACTAAGTTGCGGATTGCGGAATCTGCGAAACTGATGGGATACCCGCCGACCTTCATCACCCTTAATCCGAGTAACCGTTTTCCAGGTGATTGACCATTTGTAATGATCTCAAATGCCATATAGTATCCCCAAAATAGAGCAAAGACAACGATACCACCAATCGCAGCAAGCCAATTCCCAAAGACACCTTGCAATTCAAATATAAGCTTCTCATTGAAGTATCTTCCAATGAAAACAATCAGTAAGATCAAACTTGTGTCTATCAAGGCAGCATAAAAACGGGATCCGATTCCTGCTTTCTGAAAATTCAGGGCGATCTGTTCTGGTGTTTCTACAGATAAATGGTCATTCATGATTTCTATTAAAGTTCATATATCTTGGCGTCTTGGACTGCCAGATCCACAACAGCGACTGTTGCTTTTCCAGTTGTCCATCCGCCTGTTTCCCCTGGATTTAGCAGGAGCGAATTGTCCGTATTGACATCTATCTTATGGGTGTGTCCATAGACGACAATATCGTAATCACCACTTTTGGATATGGGTATAGCAAGTTCTGGATAGTGCATGACTGCAATCCTTTTGTCGCTAAGTGTTACGCTGGCGAGATTGGGATGCACCTCACCGATCGCTTCAAACTTTTTCGCAAGGACAACGCGTTCACCATCATTGTTACCAAAAACACCAACGACACGGCAATTGAGATCGGCTAACGGGTCAATAGCAAATGGTGATATGAAATCACCTGCATGCACAACGAGGTCCACACCAAGCTTGTTGAAAAGTTCTACTGCCCGTTTGACGTTCGGTATGTTGTCGTGACTATCTGACATGACACCGAGTTTCATTCTGTAATTCCTCTCTTTTTATGCGGTTATAGAAATGGGGACTCTATGAATGACATTTCCGAGGTATCCTTTAGGGTTCCACGGTTGTGTAAAAGGTTGTGCATTCCCTATATCATCATAAGCGCGTGCCCATATCTCATAATAACCTCTGTTTGCAAGTGTTATATCGGTCTCCCAGTGATACCAAGCATATCTATTTGATGGAAGGATCAACTCTGTTTCCCGCCAATTGATCCCGAAATCAGTTGATACATGGACTTTACTGATCCGGTTTTCTCCTGCCCACGCGTGTCCTCGAACCTCTATCGTGTTTCCAGCACTGAAACCTGAATGCGGGTCAGGTCGTGTGATGAGAGATTTAACCCGTAATGAAGTAGCAATACGCATATCTTCTACGGGTGGTTTATGTCCCGGTTCTACCTGATACGCAGGTATACGGTAGGCATACCCGCTCATTTTCTCTGAATCGTGCACTTTATCTCTCACCCAGATGCGGTTGAGCCATTTTTGCATGGCGCTCCCAATCCATCCGGGAACGATTAACCTTGCGGGAAATCCGTGTGCTGCAGGTAAGACCTCTCCGTTCATTTTCAATGCGATGAGTGTCTGTTCATCCATTGCCTTCTCAATCGGAATTCCGCGTGAAAATTGCTCGCTACCATCAGCAGGAATATCGTCTCCATAGTTCCCGGTATAGACAGCAGTCGGTTTTACACCTGCTGCCTGTAGGACATCGCGCAAACGTACACCTGTCCATTCGCTACAAGCAACGGCACCACGTCGCCAGGGAGTGCCATCTACTTCTGGCACGAATAGACTTCTTCCGTTTCCAGCGCACTCCAGCACCACATCCATCGTAACTTGTGGGAACTGAAGTAGGTCTTCCATCGTTAGTGCAAGTTCTTTATGCACTTCACCGTCTACTACCAATTGCCATCCACTGAGATCTTCCTGTATTGCGCGTTCTGGGATACCGTTGTTATTTCTAACAAAATGTCGTGATGTTGGTGTAACGTTGTCATTCAGAAGATGCGGAGGAAATTCCCCGTTGAAAGGATTCTCCGAATGGACAAGCATATCTGTCTTCGGCAAACCTGCTGCCTTCAAATCTTCCAAAACAACGGGGACTAAACCTCTATCTAATAGACCTCGGTTGACGGCTTCGCAGCCAGCACCAAAAATACCGAGACTCGCGAGTAATGCAACTTTACCTGCTTTGGCAAGAAAGTCTCGTCTTGAGCTTGTGGCAGTTTCAATCATCGTCGCGTTCACTCAGCAATTCACCTCGTGCCAGACGTTCAGCGTTCTCAGTTGACCATAAGATGTTCTTCATCAACTTTTGAGCAGTGATGTAACGTGTGGCTGCCAATAGATGCATCCGTTTTTCCTCAAAGTCATCTGACAGGTCGTAATGTCGGAAGGCGACTTCAAGTACCTGGAACATGTGGAGTTCTGCGTCTTCACGTAGTAGGATATGAGCAAGTGTCCGCTTCAGTGCATCAACGTCATGTCCTTCTTCAAGATACTGATTGACGAGAATCTCTGCTTCGTAGACCTTCTGGAAGTCAGCAAATTCTTGGAGTCTCTCTAACATTTTATCAACAGAGGCGTAGGTTTCATCAGGTATACGTTGACCCGGTTTTGGAATACGTGCGGCTGGCATGTTCAACCACCTCAGATATGCCAAGTAGACAACACCGTGAAATATACCGCGTAATAGGTTAGCACTCGGTGAATATTGAAACGCTTTATACAACGCATGTGAATACGAGTAGATGTTCGCGACGTCGTGCCAGTCACCTTCGTTTTTCAGATGGAACCGGGCAGTGCGGATCGCTGAGGCATACGTCATCGCACGACAGATGTCAGTTGGCTTGACCCCTTTGCGAAGTTGTTCTTCAACTATCTCTACTGTAGGTTCAAATTCATCCGCGAGTAGGCGTTGCGTAAATTCTGATATATCAAGCTCAGCACTGTTCGCTTGATTGTCCTCCCAGATACTATCAATTCTTCGTAGGATAGGTCGCAGAACAGGCACAGCGTCTGCCCATCGTGATGTCTCTTCATGTCGTGTTCTATTGACAAGGTCAACGACGATGGGTCTTAAAATCTCGTGTGATCCTTCCCAGTTGACATATTCTAATGCTTCAAACATCTTATTCGCGAAATCGAGAGCGTGTCCATCTCCAGTGAAGTAAAAGTCTGTTGCTGCCGTGTAGATGAAGTCAGCGATGACAGATTTATCGTAATCTCGGTCATTTAGTGTTAGCAGGATACGTTCGGCTGCACCACGATGTCGTTTATTAACGAAATAACGGAACCATCTCTTTAGTGTATCAAGGTCATGGTCATCTTTAACGCGTGGGAACGGGGATCGGTATGGTCTGGCACTGCCGGAAGTTCTGCGACTGATCTGACTTAATCCGTGTACGAGAAACAGGTTATGGTCATCTGGATGGATATCGTCCCAGAGATTCGCTGCGAGTGTAAGTATTGCTACACCTGACGACCATCCGTCACTGCTTTTGTGTGCCCCGTAATGTAGTCCTTGATGGATAATCTCTGCAGGTGGTGCCCCTGCGTCACGCAGTGCGGTGACGGCTTTAGCGATGAAGAACGTGCTGCGGTCTTTGAGTCCGCGTTCAAGTGCACGTTTGCCATTTGCAATGACCCGTTTCTTTGCTGCCTCACGTTCACCTTTTGCTAATCCGACGTATAAATAGCCATCATCTCGGACTTCAACAGGGAACGCTTTAAGGTCATCACCGGATGCTAAGAAGCATGCGCCGGATTTTAGATCGAATTCCCAGTGATGCCAATGACAGATCAGCACACCGTCCCGGATACTTCCTTTAGACATGGGGTATCCCATGTGTGGACAACGGTTGTCTACGGCGTAAAAGCCACCATTGTTTTTGAAGACAGCCAGATGCGTGCCTTTGACGTGGAAGGGTTTACCTTCCAGTTCCTCAAAATCCTCAGCGGGACAGAGTTGGTGGTAGATTAGTTGGGATTCATCTATTTCTGGTAATGGTATTGGGTCAACACTTATGGAACCCATACCGGTTTCTTCAGGGAAAGAAGTTGGCGTTTGCATTGTGGACCTCCTATTGAAGATATTTATTTCTCATTGTTGGATAGAGGACATTTTGGTGTACTCTTAAAAGTATATTCAATTTTCCGCAAGATGTAAAGGAAATAATACGTAAATGAACGTGAGTTTGATAAACTGTATCACATCCTGTTAGATTGTGCCTTTCTTTGTAGCACATTCTGTTAGATTGTGCTTCTTTGTAACCGATCAGAGTCATTTAATGATCCAGAAACCGCTTCCGAGCTAATTATTTAGAAAAATTGCATGTTTTTCGCCCAAATGCACCCTTTTGGGTATAAAAATACGTCTTATATTATAAAGGGGCATTGGATGCAGCAATTTGGAAAAATCCGTTTGCCGCTTTTTGCGTAAGTTCGGACATGTAAAATGTCAGAACTTTAGTATATCGTTAGTTATGATAATTCTATTTGTACCAAAACGGAGTATTATCTCAAACTTCCCAAAAGGAGTATCAAAATGAAAAGAACATTTCGCGTTGCTATTATTATTATACCCGTTGCCGTGCTTCTTGCTGGTATCGGTTTGTGGCGAAATCACTATCTCAAAGTCATGAATGCAGATCCGGATAAGGTGTTTAACAACAAACCTGTACAACCGAAAAACCTAACATCTGATGCTAAAACTCCTAAAGTGGCTCACGCACAAGATGATAATAATACAGATGTAACGGACGTAGAACCCAGTCCATCAACACAACGTATTGACAATAGTATCATACCCGAAGAAATGGATAATAAAAGTCCTTCGCCTACTGACACAATATTTGGTGATATAGCAGAAGAAAATCTAACTCCCGAAGTTGTCGCAGCCATAAAAAAGTACGAGGAGATACAATCAGCAATACCTGCTTTAAATAAGGAACTAAAACCCCTTTTGGTAGCGATACCTTTAGACATGGACGCTATCACATTGATAAATGACAAAAAGAGAAATCTAAAACAACGCCGTAAGGATATCCTTGAAACTCTCGCCATGTATTCTGACGAAGCATTCAATGAACTCCAAGACACAATAGCAAGGGAAAAAGCCGCTGAAAAAATTGTGGCTGAGTTAGACGGCCCCGCACCTGACGAAGACGAAGAGAGAACTTCTAAGACAGAAAGGATAATTGATGATATTGATGAAATTCATAAATCTACCAAAGACATGTCAAGGAAAGAATTAGAAGAGGCTACAGAAAAATTAGAAGAATTATCAGAAGACCTACCTCAGTCACAAAAATAACGAAATCCTTACTGTCTTAGTAAGAAAACGACTTGTACCAGTTAGTTCTTTTTATTCTGAATCCAGAAATCTCTTATCCTGAAGATCCTATAATCCTGTTAATCTTGGTTCAGACAAAAGAAGAATACTATAGACTTATGAGAAAGAATCATGCATTTCCCAGAAACAAGCACCAGCGGTGCGAAAGGTGTATAGAAACGTAGATGCCCCAGTAACCAAGCACCAGCGGTGCGAAAGGTGTATAGAAACGTAGATGCCCCAGTAACCAAGCACCAGCGGTGCGAAAGGTGTATAGAACGTGGGTATTTAATTCCCTAACAGAATATACCTTTATATCAATCGGTATATCACCTGCATACCTGGCATCTCTTTCTAACCAATCAAGACTTTTGATGTGATCAGCTATAATCACACCAGTTAGTTTGATAAAACCTGTAGAGGTTCTGTTTCGAATTGTTACCTCTGGAAGAATAGAGGAATCAAGGTCTCTTCGGTAGGAAGCGAAATCGAGGGTGTTTTTACCTTCGGCCCCATCAACCGCTTCCAACGGCTATCAATATGAAAACTGCAATTGCGAACAGGCACCAGCCCCAGATTGCACATCCCGATTTTTCAGAGACTTCCGCTTTGAGTCTGATGTTTTCGGATTGCAGATTTTTTATCTGTTGTTGCAGTTGTGTAGCGACGCTGCTTTGTATGGCGTTCTCTGTGATCCGTTGCTTCGCTTTTTCATCTATGATTTTATCTGCGCGTTCGTTAACGTCTTTTAGTGTTACCATCTCGTTGGCACGTGTCTCAATTCGCTGTTGTTGCTGCTTTTGTGCTTCTCTTTCAATATTGCGTTCAGTCCTGTGGGCTTCTCTGACTTCCTGATTAAAGGTTTTTTGGGTGATCTCAATAAATTCGTTAGTTGTATCATAAAAACACCAGTTATCAGGACTTTGGTCATTTGCGAAGATTCCGAACCGCGGACGGGCAGCGTTTGTGTAAGATTTCAATTGTTCTTTTCCTTTTCCTTCAATTCCTGGTCGTTTACATTCTACAATGACAAACGGGGTATTATTTAGCAGTAGCACTAGGTCTGCACGTCCTGTTCGTTCTCTACCGAACTGAATTGTATATTCCTTTTTGAATTCCCATCTCGGTTCAAAGATTTCTCTGCCTAAAGTTTTATCATCGCGTATCGGTATGTCAATTCTCTGCTGTAGATATTTTCTGACAATCTCGCGAATGTCGTTTTCTGTTCTGGGTGTCAGCTTCGGCTTTAGTGTTTCTTTTACCGACGGTGTTGGTTGTGTTTCTGTTTTCTGTCTACTGGGTTTTTGTAGTATTGGCTGCGGCGTTTTTGGCTTGTCTGGAGACGCGGTCGGTGTTCTGTTTTTATCGGGTTCGGTTGATGGACGATTGACAACGCTGGTGATCCCTTGTTGATAAATCGTTTTGGGTGTTGGTTTGTCAATCACTTCAGATGCTAATTTAGCGCGTATTTTTTCACGATGTTCCTTTGTCATCTTCCACAACTTCACTGAATACGGGTCAGTAGAGAACGGTGTTACCTTGAGTTGTGATTTATTTTGACTACCTCTGATACTTGTATCTGGTATATCTGTCAATAAATAATCGTTATTTGGTGTCTTTAAATCAAAATGCCCTCTAAATGCCCGTGGCACCTTTTCACCGACAGGACAGACAAAATGATAAAGATCGTCTTGTGTTTGCCTTTGGTGTTGCGGTCTTTGCGGAGTCAACTTCGGCACGCGTTTTTGTTCGGGGTTCGGGGTCGGTTCTGTCGGTTGTTCCTTGCTTTGTCCGCCAAGAATAGCGTTTTCAAATTTGACACGGCTTATCTCTATCGGTTCTCTTTTCCCCGATCGTTTGTAATACTGCCATTTATCAGAATTTACACTGCTGGCAAAGATACCGAACTGTACGAATGTTCGTATAAGGTTGTCTTTGAGACGCCTGATACCGCTCTCTTTATCTTTTTGTAGGATCGGTTGTTCCATTGTGAACGCAAATGCAATAAGTTTCCCATCTTCAAGTAGCGCGACGTCTGCCTTGCAAATTGACCACGCATTTTTTGTATATTGTGTGTTGAAGGCATATTGCACCGCATATTGTGTCTTAACAGTAAACTGTTTATCGTTATCGCCAAACAAAGAGACTTGATCATTTTCAAATGTATTTTTCAGGTATCGTTCAACGCTGCATATGACATCCATTATATTCTTCCTTGTTGGGCATCATAACATAGAATCCTATGTTTCGTGCAAAATCTGCGTTAATGTATTCAATGTTAATGCTTCTTTATCTCCATTTAAGAGACCTCTAAAAATTGTTTCATTGACTTTATTAGCCTTATAAGACATTATACTCCCCTTTTTTTCTTGCCCTCACCCTTTTACTAATCCTTGCTTCTTTAATTTCTCCCATTCCTTTTCAAGATCACACTTAGATTTTTCCCGCATTAGATACTCGGTTCGGCATCCGGGCACCTAACTTATACTTCAAAGAACGGCATAATCTCGACTTGCTAGATCCATCTAAACCCGCAAGTTCTGCCTAAAGCATTGATTTTTACCAGATTTCGCTTATATGATTATAAATCTCAAATACGTCTTCAGGGGTCGTGCGAAACCACTCTTGTCCTTTTTTACTTTCATTATTGATATGCTTGCCCCTGTGCTTTAGGATTTCATGTATAACCTTTTCAAAATTTTCTTCGTTGTCAACTCTGAGAAGCAGCGCGATTGTTGGGTCATCTTCATATATTCCATTTCTGACATCTTCGTAAACCCTCTTCTCCGGTTTCTTTTTTTCTGTTTTACCAACTTTACAAGGGTATTCAACCTTAGCCCCAGGAATACTCTGGATCAATTCTTCGGCTTTTTTACGATCACGGAATTCATAACAGACGTAAATCCAATGTCTGCCTGTGCCGAAAATCTGTAAAGGGTATTGTGCAAGCATCCATTCACCTTCAGAAATTGGGTTTACATATCCGAAAATTGCCTCTCTGTCATTGTAGAAGGAATTCAATGTTTCTTCGGTAACTCGCCTGCAATCATCACCCGATGCTTCTAATCCCCCCAGTATGACATGAATGTTACTTATCGCTTGTGCTATAGCAGATAGGGTTGCTATTCTGTATAAAGGATTAATTGCAGTGTTTCCTCGTAAGAAATGGTTGACTGTCTTATCGATCTTATCCTTTATTTTCTCATCTTCTGTATCCCACGAAGAATAGTACATGCAAGAGATAATTTCTCGAGCCGATTGCTGAGTGAGCGGTTCTTTTATACCATCATAAGCCATTGTTCAGTTTTCTCCTTTGCACTTGGTAACTGAAGTCTATATGTTTAGAAGTGGCATTGTTGTCCTCAAACTAAACATTCAACGTGAAGTTACGCGGGTACAGGAAGATCAACGCACAGAACAACCAGACACATAGCAGAACAAAGTCTGATTGTCTTGCTTGCAGTTTCTATATTACGCAGTGTTCAAAGTTTAATAAGAAAGTAGGTAAAGGTTTTCGCATTCAGTATTTTTAGACTGTAACCTTGAGTGGCAACCTATATAACGATAGTAATCTATATTAAAAATCAAGTTGAAATCCAATTTAGGACTGAATTTCAACTTGATTTATTACATTCAATAATTTCGGTCTTATATGTAAGCATACCCATAAGTCATTTAACTGTCTTTGGTGGTATCCTTAAACTGAGGTTATCATTCACAAGTTTAGCAAGAGATTTCCTCATTTGGCTAAATGCTCTTTCTGTTCTTTTAACACTAATTTTATGAGTTATATTTCGCCTTGGTTTCATACATATTAGCGCATGTGCCTTATTACTTGGTATAGGATCGTGCTTAACGACAATATTATGATCTATTACACCCATATTTTCATCTTCTATTACTATATCAAACACATCACCAACAATTAAACCAATAACACCGTCCGTATCACACGCCGGTCTCTTGGTTTTTTCTGCGTTGAACAAGTTAATGCTGGCTACATCCGCTGACAGTTCTTCACCTGCGCGAAATGCTGCGCTTCGTATCTCTAAAAACCCATCAGGATGTACTTTATAATGATCGTCCCGTGTTAGATTATTAACGTCTATAGCTTTAATCCATCTATATATCTCTTCACACACGTCTACGAGTTTATCAATTTCCATTAATTATCCATTCCCATGTTTCTCTATAATTTTCTTCAGTAAGTATACCATCTGATGAGATTAATTGATTGTCCTGAAACCAAAGTTTTGTAAAATATACACACTTATCTTTAATTTCAAAGTATAAAGACCTGCCATCTCTTTCCCACTTTATGGAGATATAATCATCTTCATCTATTTTTATATCTACCATATCTAACATGTCTATATGGTGTATATCATGGTTAATATGTGATGCAAAATCTTTTATGAAAATTTCTGTATATTGTATATCATCAATAGGTGGATTTTCATACTGATATAGTATATCACATTTCAATATCATAGATTCTACAAAAAATGTTTCCTGATTTTCACTTTTGCTCACATTAAGTAAATCGAGTCTTTCTTGAGCATCTGATGCGGGTCTTACATAAGTATTTTCTGGCCCGTCAGTACCTAATTTTTCCAAATCACTGCTCACAGGAGGAACAGCTGTGAGAGTTATTAGCAATCCAATTTCAAACATACGTGCATAAAACCCCGTCTGATATTTATTGGATATATTTTCTGAGTTCATCAGTAACACTCCATTCAAAAGCGTTCTTATAGGTATTTTCAAAAACTTCGTAGTAATTGTCTACATCTTTGCGGTTAATAATATTTGCTTCATGATAGCAATCTATGTCTATAATATAGGACGGTTCATTGGCAATACGCACCAACCCGTATTGACCAGATACGATACCAACTGTATATAACGCATTTACTTTAATATTGTCCTCTTGTAGAACATACAATCTATCCATGTAAACCGATTCATCAATTTCCCGATTATATAATTCTGGGAAAATTAATGGAGATGGAAAAGACCTTATATCGGAAACATTTAATTGATGACCCTTTACTGTATATTTATTGGCAATATCACGATTCCTAAAACCAATTCTCGTGAATTCAGAACACCTATAAATATCTATAAAACTATCCAGCACCTTCATTACCCTGTTTTTGAAATCCATACCCTTATTATAACTACCTTTATGCTCTAATGACATTGATTCTTTAGAGATGCTTACTATATAAGGTCTATTTGGATCAACAGAGGAAAAATTGAATGTATTAAATAATTCAGGCACTTCACCAAGATCTTTTTTAATGAGAGACTGCATTGCGTTTGAGCCACTCATATTCACATTAAAATTAGGGTATCCCTGATCTCGCATGGCAGACTGAAATCGCGTGGGCATCCCAGAAGCTATATCTAAAATATCATAGAACTTAACTTGAAAAATAATACTAAAAGATAAGCTTGTGCCGTATTCCTGAGATGGATGCACTCCGAAAAATTCCATATCAAACCACCTTTCTTTTATTTGACATTATTACATTAAAAAATGGATTATGCAATAAAAATGGTCTAAGTTGGGCATTACATAACACAATCCTTTAGAGGGCTTTTATTATACAAGGGTGAATATTGTCAAGGCATGCGTGGTATCATGCCCGATTAACTTCTCTTTATCTAAATTATACCACGCATATTTGTATTTTACAACAAAAATTACTATCCTGTTTGCATTTGTATAGTTTTGCGATTTTCAAGGTACCTGGTTCTTGTTTGATTCATCGGTTTTGTTCTTCATACTGATATTCTACCCGATTCTGTGTAGTGATCAGAAGTTTTTGTGGTTTGCCGGACAATAGATATCCAATATATTTACAATAAGTTTGCAGGAAAGTTGGGATTGACACGTTTTTTGGAGGGTATCTCGGATGCGCGCATATTTTGTTTTCAGCGTGGCAGTTGGTGTCGGTTTTGAAGTTTTGGTAAGGGAAGTAATTACTGGAAAATTGAATGGTACTGGAGGTTTTCAACGCTTAAGTTTCTCCCATTCCTTTTCAAGATTACACCGAGATTTTTTCCCTCCGTGGATACTCGGTTCGGCGCACAACAGTTCGCGGAGACGATGCACCGCATTGTGTGCATCTTCACTTGTGATGTCCAGCACTTCGTTTAGCAAACGACGGTCAAGTTCGTGACGGACTGGGTCATGATCTGACTCATTAAATGGCAACATACGCTGATGTTTCAAGTCCTGGAAAATACGTTCAGCGTTTGCCAGTGCTTTATCTGATAGACACCGCACATCCAGTGTAGGCATTTGAAGTAATGAAGTTCTTGAATTTGCCCCTCTGCCCGGTTGTTGTTTGCTACTATGTGCCCACTGGAGCAAAAGTCCTAAAGTAGAATTGCCCCAGAGTGTCCAAACATAATCAAATATCGGTTTTTCAAAAACAACGTTGGGTAGTGAACTTAGCCCAAGTACAGATTCTGCAGTAAATAGAACACTGAGGGAATTAGCATTGAACCTATGCATCAAATTAAAATGGACCCGTCCACTCCGTGTGAGTATCATTTGTGCTTTTTCGTGGCGATTGGGACGAGGAATAAGATGGCAATCGGGTTTAACTACCATTGCTCGTTGTGCTGGCGCGTTAAGATGCCATAACCCTGGATACAGATCGGTATCTGTCCAACCTTCTTCAATATCAAACGCTCCTCGTTCCCCTTTCTCAAAAATATCCCGATGGCTTGCACTAATTTTTGCAATATCATTAACTAAGCAGATAGGAATTTCTAAAGGAGTCGCTTGAGTTGGCAGCCACATCTCACCGTGTGCTAAACGGTATGCGGATTGGATTAACGCCATCTCCTTTATCCGAACTGCATCCCACATGCTGTCTATCTGTAGCGGACAATTGAGTGCATGTCCAAATATCTCATCACCAACTTTAAGCATATCACCTCCGCTCGGTGCATCTTCCAAGCGTCGTAGGTTATCAAACTTGTATGTAATATTGGCTATCTCAAACGCTTCTAATACACTCCGCGGGCGATGATGTAAAGATATAAACGTACCACGTCCTGTGTTATCATTTTTCTTGCCTTTAGATGCTATTACCATACACTCTGCCATATTCGTATCCGCGGAGAACGCGCAGTCTGTCCCCTTAGCATCAGCGATAGTAAGGACAACCACGTCGTGGTATTCAGATGCCCACATATTCCTGACTTTCTGCCAATCTGAGACAGCGAGACAGGTAATAGGTAAAATGAACCCCATTCTGCTTTTTCCATCTTCTTTTAGCATCTTGTCTGCAAGGTCAACGAAGTCGGAAGCGAGTCCTGCATTGCCGTTACCGACTCGCCACTTTTTTCGCTTGCGTGCTTCCCGCATGTTCTGTTCTTCTTTTTTGTCCCTGTACCTTCCTTTGAATACGGCTTTAGGTGAACCACTGCTTGCATCGGAGTCGGGTCTGGTAAACGGAGGATTTAGGACGACAATATCAAATTCATTATGTTGAAACTCATGTTCTGTTACTACAGTCATGTCGTCTTCTCCACCGATCTGTTGAATCTCAGTACCCATCATTGGAAGGGGCATCGTTGCTTCAGGTTCATCAAATAGATCGAGTGCACCGAGGGCGTAAACTCCGTCTATTTGTCTTCCATAAGGCATTGTATAGATTCGGGTATTACCGATTTTCAGGTCAGGGTAGGTACTTGTCAAGAGAGAAGCGGTTAAGTGGCTTGCATTTGGCATAATATCGCATCCAACAAGATTATTCTCTACCATCTTTGTGTGAATGCGGCTGCCTTTTCCGCCAGCTTGTTCATGAAGTTCAAGGATGCGTTGGTATGTACCGTTGAGCAGTGAACCTGTCCCACAAGCAAAATCAGCGACCTTCAATTCGCTTACGTTCTCTTGTGTTTTCGGCAGTAACAAAGCAGACAATAAGGAAACGGATTCAAGGCGCGTATAGTTTGCTGCGACATATTTTCTGTCAACAATTAGTCGTTGAAAAACAGTGCCAGCGAGTTCGTGGACCTGCGTGAGTCGTTGGTCAACTAATTCCTTTGCTGCACGACAAAGCGTCCCTAACACTCTATCAACCAGTTCGTCATCGGTTGCGATTGCCTCTATGAGCCGTTTCGCAACATAGAAAATCGGACGATAATTTACGTTGAGAATAACGTTCCATCCTGCAAGGACTTGGTCATAGCGGAGACGTCTTGCGTTGTCAGACAACATCCGTTTGAGAGATAAGACATCTTTCATTTCGGATTTACCTGCAAGTGCACTCTGAAACACAAAGGCGTTGGTAATAATTAGCATTGCCATCCGAGAAGTTTGTTCACCAGATTTTTGAAAGAGAATCCCCTCAATTTCTTCGCCGATACCAGGGCGTTCTGAAATTGCTTCCTCAAGCTGCTGCGCGGCAATTTCTATCCGTGCTTCTAACAGATTCGCTGCGGCATTAATTTTAGAGATAGGGGTTGCTCCAACACGAATAGCGGTTGCGATGTCGGCTACACTACCTTTTAACCATCCTTTTTTTGGAAAACGTTCAGGTTCTGCTTCGTTATCCTGTTCTGTTTCTTTCGCTTCATAGATGAATAGATTTGAATCAGGTTCTGCTTCGTTTTCAGGTTTTGGTCTGTTGATAAGCATGTAAGCAATATCTTCAGCAGTTCGCATTTCTGCGTCAATGTGTCCTTGTGGCATCGTTTTGAAACGCGTAGGCATGCGGACTCGTAGGACATTCTCAACGGTATCATAGGTAAGACCTGAGAAAACGTTGGGATCAAGCATCATTCCAAAATGTGCTGTTGCCTGTGTCATTCCGGTAAGATTTGGAGTGTTACCGTCAATTTTCACTTCAATGACGATAGGGTTTCGTCCTGTTTCGGTGACAATTACATCAGGTTTCGTTGTCGCATTTAGGAAAGGTCTTGTAATTTGTTCGTTAACACGCCATGCATCTCTCATCGGACGTAGCACGTTTACAAAGGCGCTGGTAATTGTATTTTCGCTGTTTGCCATGACTATTTACACCGGGGATTTCACAAGTAGGCATTTACTCAAACAATGCTGAATCAGGTTGCCCACGGTAAAGAACAACGCGATACCGCAACGTCAAAGACTCATCAGGAGCAAGCCGAAACGGTTCATGATAGACAGGTGAGGGATGGATTAAGCAGTAGTTTTCTCGGTTGCGGACCCACCACGGTGTCGGATGATGGGGATTGTCGGGGTGGTCGATGATAGCGACACCGTAGGTTTCATTGTCAGCGGGATGTTGCGATGTGAAACTGCACCATTTGCTCTGTTTGCCGAAGATGTCCATCGGTTCGGTGCGTCCATCAGCGTCTAAAAGCTGACCGGGTGTGATGCTATTGTCAAATCGGATTGCCATGCCGCTGTAGTATCTACCCATCCCACCAGGATCACCGCGGCGGAGATCAAGCACTACTTCACGTTCTGTCGCATGCAGTGTCAAACCTACAGCCATTTGCATACTATTGTCAGAAGGATTATGAACGGTTACTCTTCTTGTCTCATTGAGGTGTGTTCTGCCTTGCCAATCTATCCATGCGTTTTCTGTTAATATACTTGCACTGTCGGGAGCGGTGTTTAGTGAAACAATGCGTTGATGAACGATTTTACCGAAACCTGTCGGGTCAGCACTTGGTGCGGGTTGTTCCCAGAAATTAACATCGTTTACCATTTTCCATGCAACCCAGAGACCTTGATGATGGACGTGATCTCCGGGTTCGTTCATGGTGAGAGGGGGTGCGCCGGGTAGGTTCAGTGGATGACAAAAGGGACGGTTGCCATCTTCAGGAAAATGGTATCCTAATACCTGTTGGTCATGCCAGGCGATTGTTAGACTGTGTCGTGTTTTTGTTACTGAGAACATATTTTTTTCCGCAAATCCTCCAATTTAGTCAAGGTATGGGTTCACTACCTCGCGTTCAATTGCCAGACCTTCCCATTCATCATCACTAGGTCCGTCGTAGATGAGGGTGTGTGGTCCCGAGAAACCGGCATTCTTTGTGAGTTCAAGGCATTGGATATAATCTTCTTTGTCTATTTCGCGCGGTGCCGTGAAATGTGCTTTCGTATGACATGATTCCGCTAAAGGGGCGATTTCAGCAAGGTTCGTATATTTTGTTTCACCACGCCAGTTCCCAAAATCTAAACAGAGTCCAACTTTACCATCTAATTGGTCTAAAATAGTCATCACATTTTCTGGTGTAGAAAAGATAGAGAACCAGTTTTCAGTCATCAAGCGGATACCTGCTGTATCAGCACGTTCTGTGAGTTTAGATAATACGTTTTGACTTTGCCTCAATGTCTCCTTAGTTGGTTCTGCTTTGCCGCCGATCACGCGTGCACACTTTGCACCGAGTTCCCCAGCGATGTCAATCCATTTTTCTATCCAAGCAATGTCACGTTCTGCATTAGATGGATGCGTAATATCACCTTCGTCAATTAGCAAAGAGAATAGTTCAACGTCTGCATCTTGGAGTGCAGCACGTAATTCTAATAGGTACGTTTTCTCAACTGATGGCAGATGGAAATGGCACAACTCCATAGTATTTATACCAAATTCGGCTATGTGTTTGGGTAAGTCTAAGAGTGGAATGGGACCCTTGTTATGTGTTTCAGCAGGGATTTGCATGTCGTGTGCTGGACCTGTAAATCCAGGTTTACCGAGTTGCCGATGCAAACTCCAACTTGATACTGAGATGCGTGGTATTGACATAATAAATTCTCCAAAATCGCAATAAGACCGTAGAAAACAGTAAGTGCCTTATGTCTCACCATTATGCCAGTCTTAAATAATGTGTTTTAGTTAACCTTTCTTGGCATGTCTAATAGCAGTACCTATTACTATTCCAAGGCCAACAAAGAATGTTACAAGCGTACCAACTATAACCCACTCCATCCAATGCATCACAATTCCTCCAATTCATTACTGATTCCTCATAACTTTTTGCTAATCCACGTGACAACTTTTTCTACCATAATAGTGGATGAATCACCAGAAAAAACGTGGTCTACACCGGGAAGTTCAAGAAGTTCTGTCGGTTCATTTGCGTAATTAAGAATATCAATGCTATCCTGAAGTGGAACGATATCGTCTTCTGTACCGTGAACTAATAACCACGGAACAGCGAATTGACTTGCCTGTTTTGCAACACTATCAATCGTTGCCATGTCGTGCATATAGGCTTTTGAGAGTGGACAATCGGGTTCATCCCACATAAAGCCTTTATCGGGTGTCACATCTCCGAATTCTCGTTTAGCAAATTCTTTTGTATGTACCATCCCTGCTAAAGAGACGAGGACTTGAATGCGTTCATCAGTAGCGGCACGTAGCACACCGACTGCCCCACCCATACTATGTCCAACGTAGCAGACTTTGTAGTCGTTGAGAACATCGAGGACGCTGCCGAGGTCTGCCACCTCCTTTGTAATAGTGGAGTCTGTGAATTTACCTTCCGATTCACCGTTACCGGAGAATGAGAAGCGTAAAGCAGAGATACCAGCATCCGCGAGTCCTTCTGCTAAAGCGATGAGGGCAGGTCTATCTTTATTGCCAGTAACACCGTGTCCTATTACTACGATTCTGTTGTCTTTGCCTTTGTGATATGTGTAGGCAAGGCGTTCGCCGTGTTCGTTTCTAATTTCACCAAGCATAAGTTCCTTTCTGTGAGGCACGAAGGCCTCACAGATATCTTTATTAAAGAAATTACGCACCATGTCCATTGTTTTTCAATGCCTCAACGACCTTTTCAGGTTTAATCGGCAGTTCGCTAACACGGATACCGATTGCATCTTTGACAGCGTTTGCCATTGTTGCCAATGTCGGCGTGATAGGGGGTTCTCCAACACCTTTGGCACCGTAGGGACCATTCGGTGCTGGCACTTCAACTATAACAGATTCCACTGTCGGCAGGTCTGCAGAGGTTGGAACACGGTAATCAACGAATCCTGGATTGACGTTTCCGTTCTCGTTGTATTGCATCTCTTCCATCATTGCCCATGCGTACCCTTGCACTACCCCGCCTTCAATTTGTCCTTCAACTGCCATCGGATTGATAGCGAATCCGACATCCTGAGAAGCAACGAGTTTTAACACCCTTGTCCTACCGGTATCGGGGTCTACTTCTACTTTTGCTATCTGTGCTGCGAGTGCAGGAGTACTCGGTTGCCGTGCAAAAGAGCCTTTCCCAACGATGGGTCCCCCTGTTGTTGAAAGGCTATATGCTGCGAGTTCACCTAAAGAGATTGACTTCGGGGGATCTGCTGTGACAACATGAACAGCACCATCTTTCAGTTCAAGGTTATCTTGGTCAGTGTTGAGTCTTTCCGCTGCGAGTTCAAGAATTCGCCTATGCGCGTCTTCAGCAGCGAGTTTTGCGGTGTTACCCATCGTGAATGTAACGACACTTCCACCAGAACCCGTTGAATAGGGTGCTGAATCTGTGTCTCCTCGACGAATTGTTACGCTTTGATATGGGACGGTCAAGATTTCTGCAATAATTTGTGTGATGGCTGTATCCGTTCCCGTGATGTCCATTGATCCGTGGAAGATTCGCACGCTTCCATCTTCGTGGACAGAGACATAGACGCCACCTGGACCACAACCGTTGGTCCAATCACCAACAGCTACACCCCAACCTTGGTTATCATCTGCTTCACGCTCCCACCATCCGGCAGCGTTAGCGACAGCTTCCAAAGTTTCTTTGTATCCGACTTTCGGTTCGGTTCCACCTGCGGGGACAGAGTCTCCTTCTTCACGCATATTCATCAGTCGGAATTCTACTGGGTCCATTCCGATACGTTCAGCGATCTCATCAAGTTGTGATTCACCAGCGAAAATTGCTTGTGGTGCACCGGGTGCCCTATAGGCAGCAGTGCCAGATTTGTTCGTATGTACGCCGTAAGCATCTATTTTGATATTTGGAATCTTGTAGACACCACGAACGCGAATCGTGCTTCCTATGGATGCACCTGACACAGAACCGGAATCCCAAAATGCGAGTGCCTGTCGGGCAAGGATGTGTCCTTCTTTTGTAGCACCGGTTTTCAGTTTGATAACACATCCGGGTGCGGGTCTACCATCAAGAAATTCCTCTTCACGTGTCATTTGCACACGTACGGGTCTTCCGGATTTCTGAGATAGCAAGACTGCGGGAACGTGTGTGATAATCACACCAAAACGACCCCCAAAACCACCACCCATCGTTGTGCCGATGACATTAATTTGTGTTAGCGGAATGCCAAGTGTGCCAGCAATACCTGAACGGATAGCGAACGGACCTTGCGTAGATGCCCAGACGGTAATCTTACCAGAGGAGTCTGCACTTGCAACGGATACATGCGGTTCCATATAGGTCTGGTGGACACGCGGAATTACGTAGGTGTCTTCAACGACGACGTCACATTCTTCAAATCCTTTTTCTACATCTCCCGCTTCGGTGTGCGTCTCTGCGGAGATATTATAATAGACTTCATCAGTATATTTCTCTAATTCTACCTCAAGTTTTCGGATTTCAGCACTGTTATTCTCTTGATCACTTGATAGCTCTTTGATCTTGGCATTGATGGAGCGACGATTTGGACCGTCCTTTGTTTCATCACCGTGTAGACGTGGCGCGGAAGGCTTGATCGATTCCGTAACGTCTTGCACGCTCGGTAAGATTTCATATTCAATCTTGATCAGTTCAGCAGCTTCTTCGGCTATATCCGGGTCGGTCGCAGCGATGGCGGCGAGGGGTTCACCTAAATATAGCACTTTATGCGTTGCAAAGACTCGGCGTCCGCTGGGAACATCGTCTTGCGTAATTATCGCTCGGACACCGGGCAGTTTTTCTGCTTCGCTTGTGTCAATGCTAAGGATGTTCGCGTGTGGATGTTTGCTTCGGACGATTTTGCCGTAGAGCATCCCTGGCGGATGGACATCGGCACCGTATTGTGCTGCACCTGTAACCTTTTCAACCGCATCAACGCGCGGTAATTTTTGACCGACAACACTATATTCTGACATGCAAGTCTCCTTTCACTCTGATAAATGTTAGGTATGTCAATACCTCGTATCTGCTATTCTTCAGTTTGTAGGTCGGGTTGAGGCACGAAACCCGACATGTATTGCTCTATAATGGGTTAAGATGTTGGGTTTCGTTCCTCAACCCAACCTACGTAAGTTATTTGTTCTAATTTATCAAACTCACGTTAAGTGCTATTTGTAGGAATTGACTTTCAATATGTTTAACACTTGGTATCTGCTATTCTTCAGTTTCGGTGTTGGCAGATGAGAGGACTATTTTTCCACGTTTTATCGCTGCATGAACTCTTTTGCAAACACGAATGGTTTTTCCATCAACCTCATGTTCATATAATAACTTCACACCTGTGCGACCAGATATGGGACAAGTACCTCGTCCGTTATTATAAAGACCTTCATGAACTGTGCCGTTCGGGTCTACATATAGATGTCTTATGCCTTTTCCACGATGTGTTTTTGCCATGTTTTCTCCTTATTGTTTTATTGTATATAAAGAATCGGTGCCTTCTCTATGAGGCAGTCCGTATCTCTTCTGCAGCTTGTATCACTGCTTCAAGAATCTTTGTGTAGCCGGTACAGCGGCAGATGTTTCCTCCGAGTGCATGTCTGAATTCTTCTTCGGTTCGGTTCGGGTTCTCATCTACAAGTACCTTTGATGCCATAATGAAACCTGGGGTACAGAATCCACACTGATATCCCCCAGTATCAATAAATGCTTGTTGAATAGGATGAAGTTCTCCATCACTGGCTAAACCTTCAATTGTGGTAATCTCTTTTCCAGAGACGGTAACGCCGAGAACCATACATGATGTAACAGCTTTGCCATCAACGATGACGGTGCATGCACCACAATCACCAGTACTACATCCTTCTTTGGTACCTGTCAAACCGATTGTATCGCGCAGCACCGCAAGGAGGGTTTTGCGCGGTTCAATGAGTAAATCGTGTTCATCTCCGTTAACTTTAAGACTGACAGGATGTTTTGTCATATTCTTCTCCTTACCTTATTTATAGTGAGTGGGATAGAGTTATCCTCATCATAGATATCAATGCTTTTAGTTTCTTGATCTTTCCAATGCGTATTGCAGTGTTCTCCGTGTCAGGACATTAACCATCTCTTTGCGGTGTTCAGCAGAGCATCGTAGATCGGATATCGGGCTGCTCGCTGCAGCTGCTGCTTCACCTGCTTGTGCCAGAAGTTCGTCAGTAGGTTCATTTCCTTTAAGTAGTTCTTCAGCTGCTGTAGCGCGGATCGGGGTCGGTGCAACTGCAGCAAGTCCGATTCGTGCATCTGTTATTGTGCCATTGTCTACATTAACAGCGGAAGCTACACCTATAAACGCAAGGTCCATCACTTCACGGATTTTATGCTTGATATAGTGGGAACCGGATGCAGGACTCGGCAGACGAAAATGCGTAATAATCTCACCCGCTCTTAAGACAGTCTGTCCTGGGCCTGTGAAAAGTTCGTTAATCGGCACGGTTCGTTCACCATCAGCACCTGAGATGTCGACCTGTGCATCTGCAGCGAGTAGACCCGCAACTGTATCTGCAGCAGGAGAAGCATGGGCAATGTTTCCACCGATAGTTGCAAGGTTTCGGATCTGGATAGAACCGATTTCAGAGGCACCCTCTGCCAATGCTGTATGGTGTTTTAGTATATCTTCTGATAGCTCAACTTCTCGTACTTTCGTCATTGCTCCGATGGTGATACTCTCATCTGAATCTTTGGTGATACCGGTCAATCCTGGAATGTTCTGTAGGCTGATGACAGACTGCGGTGTTTCGGTGTATGCCTTCATGCCGATAATTAGGTCTGTTCCACCTGCAAGCAGCTGCGCGTGTTCTTCTGCAAACAGGCGGGATGCTTCTGCAAGGGTGTTCGGTTCAAAATACTCAAAATTCTTCACATCTGTTCCTCCACATCATAGTTTTTACTAAGGTAAATAATTTTGTTGTGCCGTGAACGTCCGATTATTTCCTTTATTAAAAGGATACTAAATTATAACGTAATTGTCAACCTTAAATGTTTCATATTGGTGTGTAAAGTTAATGAAACGGAGAACTGCACAATCTAACAGAATGCGATACAAAAAAAATGCACAATCTAACAGAATGTGCTACAGCAATAATCAAGATGGATGTGGTACGGGTCTCAGAGGTTGAAAGGTGTATAGAATGCGTTTGTAAGGTTCGGTGCGATAAGGATATCGCACCTACCTCTTTTGGGGGTGTAATGGACTTCGTATTCTCTTTAAATTGACACCTATACATCGGTTATATTTAAGCACACCCTCACTTAATAACTTTCAGTTATATTCCCGACTGTATGGGCCAACCTGGCGTTGGTTCGGTTCGGAGTGCTTCAATTTCATAAAGCTCTTCCACGCTAATTTCACGACCCAGTTTTGCTGACAGTAGGGCACCACTCATAATCTCTGTGACCTTCTGACCAACATCGCCATTGCTGACAGGTTGCGCGTCGCTGCTACAGGCATTGAGAAAATCACGGAACTTGTCGGGGAAATGTCTATCAGGCAATTCTAACGGTGTTTCTTCAAGATTCCCCTGATAACGTCTGCGATTCCCTTTGTCATCGGTTTCCCATTTTCCTTTCTCAAGGAAGAGTCTATCCCCACTGAATGATCCTTTAGAACCGAAAATGAAGATGCCTTGGGGCTGCCCTGCCATGTTACTTGACCACCCGTGTTCATAAGTAAAGGACATACCGTTTGTAAATCGGACGAAAACAGATGCGAATTCCTCAACATCGTTGATTTCATCTCCAGTGTATTCTGGGAGCATACCACGATAGGCGATCCCACTAATCGTTGCAGGTTGAGGTGAACCGAGTAGATAGATGGAACGGTTGATGTCGTAAACACCTGTGTCGTATATTGTACCACCGCCACTGTAGGCGGAATTCAGGAACCATCTGCCGAAACCGAACATGTCGACATTAGGTCTGCCGCGTAGACGGTAACTGGTGAGTCTGCCGTAGTGGACATCACCGATTTTGCCAGATGTGACATAGTCTCGTATAGCGTAGCTGGTAGGATTTAGACATGTTCCGCCGCTCTGATATGCCAGTTTGACGCCTGCTTTGTCGCATGCTTCACGCATATTTCTTGCTTCAGTTGCTGTGCGTGCCATCGGTTTTTCACAGAAGACATGTTTTCCTGCGTTTGCAGCTGCGAGTGTTGGTGCTTCATGGACAAAGGGTGGCGTAGCAAGACTAACGGCATCTAATTCACATGTCTTTATCATCTCGTTAAAGTCGTGGAATACTTTTACACCGTTATCTTTATATTCAGACCATCGTGCTGCGTTTTCTTTTAAATTTTCACGTGATTCAGGGTTTTCGGTTTTCTTTGCGTTGGCAGTCGCCTCTTCGGCACGTGTTTTTGCACCTGCAAGCACCTGTTCTGCTCTCCGCCTTGCGTTTTCGTCAACTGTATCGCAGACTGCGACGATTTCCGCATGTTGTGGGTGTGCAAGGTATCCGTTGATATGTGAACCGGATATCATACCGCAACCGATCAACCCGATCTTTATCCGTTTTGCCATTTTAATCCTCCTTAAGTCTTGTTCAAAATTTTGCAATAGACATAAACCAATAACGACTTCGTTCTCACCATCTATGTCGTAGATTCTTGAGGAATGAGTAGATAGTGAAGTTTATCTCTATTATAGGTATTTCCTGACTTTTGTCAAGTGCAATATGATATGGATTAGATGGCATTATCCATCCGTTAGTGTGCGTTTTTAGATTTTAGAATGGCATTACTCTGCAGGTCTAACACAACGGAATCCAATGTTCATGCATGTATAATATGGCAGACTTCCCGATCTATATGCAATCCGAGCGTTCTTAGGAATGCTTACCCAAGAACCACCACGTAAGACGCGGGATGTGCGTATGCTCTCAAATTGTTCCATGACTTCATTGATAGTACCATCTGTGATCGGATTAATGTTTGGAGATATTTGATAGAATCCTTTGTCCCATTTGTCAAGACACCATTCTCTGACATTTCCTACCATATCATATAATCCGAATTCATTGGGTGGATATGTATTTACAGCAGTTGTCTTATTTGCAATTAAGTTGTAGTTGGCTCTGCTAATATCACTTGATTGTCCCCAAGGATATTTCTGAGCAGTTAACCCGCCGCGGGCAGCTTTTTCCCATTCTGCTTCTGTCGGTAGACGTTTACCCACCCATTGCGCATAAGCCATTGCTGCATACCAACTCACCCAAGTAACTGGATGGTCCGCATCCCCATATTGATATATATTCGCTTTCCAATGTCTCAAATAGTCCCCATCATGATGGCTATCATCAATAGTAGCGGTTTGATTATTGTATCGTTCAAACCACTTATTCGGTTTTCGCCAATGTGGATTCACATCAATAAACGCTTTAAATTCTGCATTTGTCACTGGATGTTTATCCATATAAAATGAATCGACGTAGACAGTATGGACAGGTTTCTCATCACTGTTCGCCTCAGTGTCATTGCTGCCCATGTCAAAAGCACTTGCTGGAATCAGTACCATACCGTCCTGTTCTGATGGAAGATGCAAGGTAGACGCTGGTATAGGAAACTGTTCATCAGAGATTTTTTCTATGGTTTGCGAAACTGTTGGTTCTGGGTCCGCAACTTCATCCTCAGAAGGTAAATCGGTAAGTTCTGAATCGATAGGATTTGAGGTGGAAAGCTCCTCATCGGGAACAGGTAATACAGCATCTCCAAGCATGTTAATATGTGCTTCGCGTTTCTGTGGATCAATAAGTGTGTCTCTTGCTTGATTGAGGAGCATTCGCCACTGTTCCTCTGTTTTACCATCAGGACGCGGACGTCCTCCGGCATTTAGCGAAGTACGATAAAGTTTATTGTGTGATGCTTCAACAAGTTCCTTAATTTCTGATTTATCACGGTGCTGAAAATCCTCTATGGAGAATCCCAGTATCTCAAAATAGTTCTCCGTTTCCCCAATTCTTAATCCCGCAGCATTGAGGATTTCAACTGCTTCATCAATAGAAAGGCCGTGATATTGCACCGCTCTATTGAGAAGCCTTTTGTGTTGTTCGTCAGAAATCGTTGGAGAGACCGTCGTAAATGCATTGATGAAGTCAATATATGATTCTCGATCTTGCATGGTTTAATCTCTACTTAAATTCGAATTTATAAAAAATTATATCAAAATGACGAATTAAGATTCAATGGGTTTCACACAGCGGAATCCTGTGGTACTGGTTGTTTTCCAAGGATCTAATCTGTCTCTCGATGATACACTCACTTCAGGCACTGAAGAATACCAGGAACCACCCCGTATCACCCGTGGTTTTCTTGTTTTTCTCGGACTTTCTATGATACCGCTTATACTACCACCTGCAACAGGATTACGACTTTGTGAAGATGCATAGAATTCGCTATCCCATTCATCAAGACACCATTCACTGAGGTTTCCCACCATATCGTATAGACCGTATCTGTTTGGAGGATACGCACCAATAGGTGTTGTTTCAGCTACATGTTTATCGTAGTTTGCGCTGCTCACATGAATCGTATTACCCCATGGATATTTTTGTCCTGACACGCCGCAACGAGCAGCTTTCTCCCATTCCGCCTCTGTTGGTAGACGTTTACCCACCCATTGTGCATAAGCCATTGCTGCATACCAACTCACCCATTTTACCGGATGGTTGGCTTTCTCTTTTGGATAGTTGCTTGTATACCAGTCTTTCAAATAGTCTGCATCACGATATGTCTGAAAAAGTGTATTTCTTAACCACCAAGGCACATGCCACTTTGGGTTAGCATCAATGAAATCTTTGAATTGAGCATTTGTTACCAAGTTTTTGTCCATAAAGAATGCATCTGTGTAGACACTATGCACAGATTTTTCAGAGTATTTTGCTTCCTTTTCATCACTTCCCATCAGGAATTCACCTGCGGGAATGTAAACCATGTCATCAGGTACATCATGTGAAACAGTCTGATGGGTTGTTTGTTGACGCGATGTCCTCTCAATATCGGAATACTGTTCTACGACTTCATACTGAAAAACCACAATATGTTCATCTCTCCTCTTCGGATCAAGCAAAACTTCGTGTGCTTGGTTTAGGAGTATTCGCCACTGTTCCTCTGTTTTACCATCAGCACGCGGACGACCTCCGGCATTTAGCGAAGTACGATAACGTTCTTTATGTGCCGCATTGATCTTATGTGCTATTTCATCCTCGGTCTGATTTTCAATGTCTGAGATTGACAGACCTAACACTTCTAAGTAATTGACTTGTTCTCCGATGACTAAACCTGATGTGTCAAGTATTTCAACAGCTTCATCAACAGAGAGACCGTGTTCCTCTATACCTCTTCGGAGGAGCCCTTTGCGTTGCGCCTCAGAAATAGTTGGCGAAACTGCTTTAAACGCATTGATGAAAGCTAAAAAGTCCTGGTGTTTAGAATTCAATAATCTACTTCTCATAATCGTCTATTGAAACAGGTTTAACACAGCGAAACCCGATGTTGTAGGATGTATACTGAGGAGGACTGCTAAAACGAGCTGCAACCCGTTCATTTTTGGGCCAAGAACCCCCTCTTAGTATACGGGTTTCCTTATTGTTTCCATAATTGTTGATTAAATCAGAAATATTGCCACCTGAAAGAGGATTCTGCTGTGGTGAGTTCTTATAGAAATCTTGATCCCACCTATCAAGACACCACTCAAACACATTCCCTATGACATCATACAATCCGTAGTCATTTGCTGGATATGAACCAACGGGTGTTGTCTTATTGAGCTTTAGAACTTTATCAAGAAATTCCATATCTAAAGTATTTCCCCACGGATACTTTTTCCCCACTAATCCGCCACGTGCAGCTTTCTCCCATTCAGCTTCAGTCGGCAACCGCTTACCTTTCCACTGTGAGTATGCCATGGCAGCATACCAACTAACCCAAGTTGCGGGATGGTCTACTTTTCCAGGTGGATAATCTTCCCACTTCCAATCGTGCAAGTAGTCTCCATCGTGATATTGTTTAAGAATAGCTTCACTTGGTCTACTTCGCTCGTACCACTTTTGAGGTTTATGCCATTGTGGATTTGCATCAATAAATTCCTTATATTCTTCATTTGTCACCGGGTATTTGTCCATATAAAAGGCATCAAGATATACAGTATGTATCGGATCTTCGTTGTTATACGCTATAAACTCTTCACTACCCATCTGAAAATTGCCGGCAGGAATGAGTACCATACCATCCTTTTCTAAAGGGAGGTTCGGGGTTGGTTCTGTAGGAGAGAGTTCTTCATCAGAAATAGAGTCCGTTGGGAGCGAAGGTGTCTGTTCTGGTGTTGTAGGAATTTCTCTTGAAAAAGTTTCAGTATCAAGCGGTATATCATCCTTCAGCGATGCGATATATGCGTTTCGTTTTTCGGCATCTATGAGTGTATCTCTTGCTTGGTTTAGAAGTGTTCGCCATTCGTTTTCAGTTCGACCGTCTGGACGCGGGCGTCCACCAGCGTTCAAAGACTCTCGGTAAAGTTTCTTGTGTGCTGTCTCAACACGCCCCACGATTGTGGTTTCATCTAAGCCGTGTATTGCATCAACTGAGATACCTAACACATCAAAATAGTCTATCTCTCTGCCAACTACTAATCCTAAAAACTGTAGGATTTCTGTTGCTTCCTCAACAGAGAGTCCGTAGTTGTGTACTGCTTGACGTAGCAGACCTTTGCGCTGTTCATCCGAAATAGTTGCAGACGCTGCTCTGAATGCTGTGATAATAGTAATGAATTCGTCACGTTTTGACATGCGTTTACCCGTTTTTCAGCAGTAGTGCTGTAAAATAATCAAGGAAGATGCGCCTCAGGATCCAGGGATGAAACGTCCATTACACAACGAAACCCGTTTAGAGGGCTGGTGAACGCTGGTTTATATCTGTACCGCGCAGCGACTCTGATATTCGCTGCTGCATTCAACCATGAACCTCCACGGAACACACGGGCTGTTGAAACCTCTTTATAATATCTCAAGATTTTATCTTTACTTTCACCTGAGATTGGGTTTTCACGTGAGGAAATTTGATAGTATTTTCTGTCATACTGGTCAAGACACCACTCTAAGACGTTCCCAGCCATATCATATAATCCGTAATCGTTTGCGGGATAATTTCCAATAGGTGTTGTTCCTTTCATATTCTCGTCGTAGTTTGCATTCTGTGGTTTAATCGCGTTTCCCCAGGGATAGATGCTACCGCTCCTGCCGCCACGTGCAGCTTTTTCCCATTCCGCTTCAGTTGGCAATCGTTTTCCTACCCATTCCGCGTAAGCCATTGCAGCATACCAACTTACGTGGACAACTGGATGGTCCGCTTTGTCTGCTGGATAGTCGTTTTTGTCCCAATGCTGTAGATAAAACCCGTTGTGAAATGCTTTTGAGATGGTCATTCAAAAATCTCACTTGCTTCATCAACGGTGAGACCGTACTGTTGAACAGCGACTCGGAGCGAACCTTTTCTTTGTTCATCGGTAATCGTTGGAGAGGCAGCTTTAAGGGTATTGACAAATGTAATGAATTCCTCACGTCTGGACATGTATTGTTCCTATTGTGTTGATAAAACCAACAGACACTATTCTACAACAAGGTCTTGTAGATCGGTTTGCGCTTGTGCGACCTCTTCCTCATTGAGAGTGGGTCTGTCGATAATTGAGAAGATATCGTATACAGCAGTAGGCGAATCGTCGTTGAGTGATTTTGCTGTCACCTCAAGGTTCTGGTCTATGTTGTAGCTATAGTTCACCTCAATTGGAGAACCTTGCGGCAGACCGGGTGGGAGTTCCAAAGTGCATTCACCCAATTTGTATTCCTCAAAAAACTCAATTGCGTCTCTTGGTTGGTCCTGTTCAAGTCCTTGCACAACCTCAATCAGTACGGATGGTTGATTATGGTCTACCGTTAGGAATCTATCAGATATTTCGCACGGCACAGGTGTCATTTTTGGGATCATAACGTGTATGATATATTCGCGAAGCGCGTTCAGTACGACGAGTCCGAGGTTGTGTGTTGCTCCATCCGTGACGGTCACCTTCGGTGCCCCGTCCGGTCCAATGAACCGTTCAATGACTGCTTCCGGCATATCTTCTGTCTCGGTGTTGCCTTCGGATATTTGGCGGAGTGTCCCCTGAATTGCTGCGCCTATTGCGACGACCTCATCGGGATTGACTTCATGAGGATTTATCTCCTTTCCACTAATTGAAGCGATCATATTTTGCACCATAGGCATACGCGTAGAACCGCCGACCAGTAGTATCTTGTCAATGTTTTCCCAAGTCATTTCCGCTTCCGATAGGACAACTTCACATAAAGTGCGACATCTTTCAAGGAGGTCGGTTGTGAGTTCCTCAAATTTCCCCCGCTCCAGTTCCACGCGAGTTGTCTTTCCATTATAGCCGCAAACGATTAACGCCCGCTGTCGCAATGACAGAGATTCTTTTGCACCGATCGCATCCAATTGCAGGTCTTGATATGTGTGTAGGTCTTCTAAAGGATTTTCTCCGTGTTCAATTTCAAACATCTCAGCAACGTGTGTGATGATTTTATCGTCCCAATCCTTACCGCCGAGTCTATGGTCTCCGTTCGTTGCGATCATCTGTATTTCAGAGTCTGACACCCGCATTATCGTTACATCAAATGTTCCACCACCAAGGTCAAAAACGAACACATTCTGGTTGCTACCTAACTGGTCTATACCGTAAGCGAGTGCTGCTGCAGTCGGTTCATTCATGACATGTAGCACATTGAGCCCAGCGATTTTACCTGCGTTGCGTGTGGCTTCGCGTTCAGCATCGTGAAAATAAGCAGGCACAGTGATAACCGCATCAGTAACCTCTTCATTCAGATAGGTTTCAGCATCCTGTTTGAGCTTCCTCAAGACAAGGGCGGAGAGTTCCTCAGGGGAATACTCCTTTTGATTGAATGCGCGAAAGAACTCTGCTTTAGATTTACCCATCTCACGTTTGACAAATTCTACAATTTGTTCAGGAACCGCCCTGGCACTCTGCTTGGCAATTTTACCGACTGTCACAAGGTTGTCCTCAAACAGGATGAACGATGGGGTGATGCGATCACTTTCTAAATTGGGGATAATCTCAGGTTGACCGTGCTCATTGACGTGCGCGATAACAGAAAATGTTGTGCCAAAATCAATTCCGATAACTTTACCCATCTGTATTTCCTTTTTGCCACGGCACACTACCCGCCTGTTGTATCTCTTCCTGCAATGAACGGCTCATCTCTTTATAGGCTTTCTTGTTTGTCTGCGAAATATCAGTTGCC
The DNA here is from genome assembly GCA_022824835.1 of Candidatus Poribacteria bacterium. Lineage (GTDB taxonomy): Bacteria > Poribacteria > WGA-4E > WGA-4E > WGA-3G > MSPOR6. The sequence continues at coordinate 147,697 of JAJDZB010000045.1, forward strand.
TCTAAGGAATCGCTGGAAAGATCATATAGTTCCAAGGGTTGAAAAGGTCTATTGTGCAATAGTTTTATATCGCCGCGACGGACAGCGTGTTGGCATTCTCCGATCCACTGGTTCCCTCCTTCTCTACGTAGCCAGTAAAGAAGTCGGTCAGAGAGGTCCTGTTTCTCACCTTGTAACGTATGCCAAATTGAGTGTCCCTCAATTTCGTGATTGATAGGTATATCAGCAATATCGCATAGCGTCGGATAAATGTCCATCAGCATTGCCACCTGATCCGTAACATGTCCTTGGGGGATGTGTCCTTCCCACATAGCACAAGTAGGCACGCGTATACCGCCTTCGTACATCTCACCTTTCTGCCCGCGTAGTGGACCGTTATTTGCGCCGACTTGCATTGCGCCACCGTTATCAGATGTATAAATCACGAGCGTGTTAGAGAGTTGGTCTGTTTCTTTGAGTGTATCCAGCACGCGTCCTATACCGTGGTCCATGTGCTCAACGAGTGCGATATATTTTGCGCGTTGCGGAGAAATATCGGGTTCCCGTTCCATCACGCGTGCAATCCAGTCTTCGGGGGGTTGAATCGGTGTATGCGGTGCGTTATATGCAAGATAAAGGAAGAAAGGATGGGATGTGTGTGCATGCGTCCGAATAAAATCCACGCTCCAATCTGTGAAGAGGTCTGTCGCGTGTCCTCTTGGATCAATCGTATCAAATCCGTGTCGCATATAGTTATTTTGATGTCGCAGATGTGTGTAATAGTCATCCATCATATCGCCGAGGAAGCCGTGAAAGTGGTCAAAACCTCGTTTGCAGGGATGGTTTTCATCCTCAAGTCCCAAGTGCCATTTACCGATGAGTGATGTGCGATAATCTCTCTGTTTTAGCATTGAAGGTAGTGTGATCGCGTCTTGGTGGAAATATCCCCAGTTGTTGTGTGCATGGGTACGAATGACACCGGGAACACCGACTCTATCGGGGTATCGTCCAGTCATAAGCGATGCGCGACTCGGAGAACAGACAGATGAATTAGCGTAGAATTGGGTGAATCTTGTGCCTTCTGAAGCGATTCTGTCAATGTTTGGTGTTTGTATTGAGGGACCGTTGTGTGCGGAAATATCGCCATAACCGTGATCGTCAGCGAGAATAAGTACAATGTTCGGTGTTTGTGCCATAGTTATCTCCATTTTTGATATTCTTGATTATAGGTTGTGTGGTTGAGCCGCTATCTCACACCATGTTACCGGCACTGCCATTCTCCCTTTCATTTCTTCTTTATTATAACACATTCTTCCAAATTGTGCCATTCTCCCTTTCATTTCTCCTTTATTGTAGCACATTCTTCCAGATTGTGCTATTTTCACTTTTATAACGAATTTTTTGTAATGTTCCTGCAATTTCATAGCGTGTCTCCTTTTAACGTGAGTTTGATAAATGTAGCGCAAACTTTCCAGTTTGCGAAGATGTGCCACAAACTGAAAGTTTGTGTTACAATTCACGTCTCTCGGATACGAAATGGTGTGAGTGAACGCAACCGAAATGATTAATCAAACTCACGTTATTAGGAAATTCAAGTTGATTGAACAGTGGACTATCCTGAATTGACAGCTTGAATTAGGGCAATGATATATCCGAATTGAAATGCCCATGCTTGTCGCACACGTCCGGCAACACCGGGTGGCGATGTGTCGTCTGGGTGTGAAGGTGCGTGGTCCGGCATGACCATATAGGGGTATTCCACATCATTCAGTGTTTGCATGACCTTGTGCATATCCACATCGCCTTCATCGGGCCAAACTTCTTGAAAATTGTGCAATCCACCTCGAATGTTCCGAAAATGAACGTTGAATATCCTCTTTTTCTGACCGAAGTAGTGAATTATCTCGTAGAGCTCCGTCCCCGGATCCTCTAAACCTTCAGAGGCTGTTCCACAGCAAAAATTAAAGCCGTGATACGGACTGTCCGATATTTCTATAAAGCGTTTCAATCCTTCAAAAACGGGATAATTCCACCGTTCAACACCTTTCAAGATGGGGGCTGGTGGGTCATTAAGGTGACACGCTAACTGTACCTTACTCTCTTCTGCAACAGGTATAACACGTTCAATGAAATAGGCGATCCTGTCAAATGCTTCATCGCGACTTACTTCACCTGCATCTGATAGGGTTTCGTTATCAAATTTAGAGAGGTCAAAAGTGCTATAAGTAGACCCACCACGACCGGGTGTTCTGCCGGTTCGCTGATGGTTAAGGATGCAAAAGTTATAGTTCAATCCTCGCAGCCCCGCCTTTCCTGCATTCTCAATTGTTTGGCACACCTTGTCAATATCCTGGTCACGTTGCGGATCATTAGCGAGGGTGATGTTTCTGGAAAGTCCGATATGGATCATTTCAAGACTTACTCCCGCCTCTGCTGCTTCCTCTTTATGTCGTATCAAAGTATCGGGTTCGGTGTTTTTGACAGACGCATCCATGTGCGTCACACCGTGCCTAACGAGGAATTCCAACTCTTTCGTAGATGTTCCAATTCCTTGAACACCGACATGCATTTTTCCCTTTCCGTTTGACTCTGTTCCTGCAGTATGCACTGTTCGTTCTCCTTTGACGTATGGGACTATTCATCTATTGGTTTTCAAAATCGTATCATATCCTGCATATAGCGTCAATTAGAATTGAATACTTGGCGTAAATATGATCCTTCCGTGATTCAGATTTTCTGGACACATAACCGATTCTTTGCTATGCTAAAAGCCATAGTCTGAATAACATTACGCAGAGGAGAACTATGGCTAACGAAGATTTCACATCCAAAGTACCGCACTATACCTTCGCGGAAACGTTAGAAGAACAGGAAGAACAACTCAAGACAAATCCGTTGATGCAAAGGTTAATCGCCTATAGGAAAACGTACGAAGGGGATCCGCATCGTCCCATCTATCATTACATCAACCCTGAAGCGATGCTAAACGATCCCAATGGACTCTGTTTCTGGCAGGGAAGATGGCATCTATTCTATCAGGCATATCCACCCGAAGATACACGACAACACTGGGGACACGCAATCAGTGATGACCTCATCCACTGGCGTGACCTGCCTTATGCGATTTATCCTAATCCCGAACGATGCTGCTTCTCCGGTTCAACGCTTGTTGAAGAGGACCGTGTGATAGCGATGTATCACGGTACGGTAGTCGGTAACATGGTTGCAGTGTCAAGCGATCCGCTCCTGCTGAATTGGGAAAAGGTCTCAGGTAAAGCAGTCATTCCTTCCAGGCATGCAGATGGTACGGCACCTGTCTATCGTGTGTTTGATCCGTGTATCTGGAAAAAGGATGATATGTACTATTCCTTATCTGGTGGAACACTGCCTCACGGATCAGGGGGTAGACCTGTCCGAGCAAATTTCTTGCTCCGTTCTGCCGACTTGGCAAACTGGGTTTATTTACATCCATTCGTTGAAGATGACCAGTATACCTTGGTAGGTGATGATGGTGCATGTCCCTATTTTTGGCCCATCGGCGACAAACATATCCTCCTATTCTTCAGCCATATGAGCGGTGGACAATATCTACTTGGGGATTATGATAAAGCCCGCGATAAGTTCGTCGTAACTGGAGGCGCGAAGAACAACTTCGGTGCAGCATCCCCTGCAGGTGTACATGCACCTTCCGCAACACCTGATGGTGAAGGCGGTGTCATCGTAATCTACAACATGAATCCCGCGAAACCTACGAAGGGTTGGAATCAGATAATGACCTTACCCCGTCGTTTGACACTCCTCTCAAGAGACGAACTCGGTGTTGAACCTGCTGGTGATATTGAATCTTTACGGCATGACCATCAACATGTCAATGCTACGACGTTAACTGCCAATCAAGAAATTGTGTTAGAGAACATAAACGGCAATGCTATGGAACTTGAATTGGAGATTGACACGAAAGGTGCTCCGATGGTTGAACTCAATGTGCTGCGTTCACCGAATAAGGAGGAGTTTACCCGTATCGCGTTTTTCCGAGAACGCGGTATCCGAAATCACAATTCAGAGAAAAATGTCCGTCAGAGTATGCTTACGATAGATTCCTCATATTCATCGGTTGCCCCTGATGTGCGTTCCCGTGCCCCTGAAACGGGTGGATTCTCGATTATGGGTGACGAAACACTAAAGCTTCGTGTGTTTGTAGACAAGAGTGTCGTTGAGGTCTTTGCGAATGGACTGCAATGCGTTGCGATGCGTGTTTATCCGGATAGAGTAGATAGTGTTGGTGTGTCGTTGCGTTCGCAAGGTCAAGACAGTCAACTTGTTTCATTGGATGCTTGGCAGATGAAGAATATTTATGTATAGCGTGTTACGGTTCTTTGTCCCCTACGTGCTATGTAAGTACTGTAGCGATCAAAGAACCGTCCTCTAAAACCTATGTGCTTGATATGGCAGATGCGTTCTATCAGGTAAAACTGAAGTATCGGGAAGGAAAGTAGGAGACAACTATGGCATCAGACTATCAGAAGATAAAAGAAGAAAACAGTAAAAACCCGCCCATAAATTACCGTAGTATTTTCACACCTTACAGTGACAAAACGCACTTCGTCTATGAACTTGTGCAAAATGCTGATGACAATAGAAGTCAGTGCGTTGGACTGCAATTGTGTAAGAATGGATTATTAGTTTGGAACGATGGCTATCAGTTTAGTGAAGAAGATGTACGCAGTATCTGTTCAATAGGTTTTAGCAATAAAGATCTGACACAAATCGGGACTTTCGGGATGGGTTTCAAAGCTGTTTATACCTATACTGATATACCTGAGGTTTATTCTGGTGATGAACGTTTTCGTCTTCCAATCAAAAATCCTACGATTCCAGAGGTTATTGATATTGATAAGATAAATACCAGAGTAGTAGAATTGTTAGAAAAAGGAAGAACAGTCTTTTGGCTGCCGTTCAGAGAGGGCATGCGTCTGGAAACAGAGATCAAACGTTTGAGAGATTGTCTGAGTAATTTGGAAAAACGATCTTTACTATTTCTACGTAATCTAAGGACGGTTCAGTGGCATGATCAAAGCAGCAGACAGAGAGGTATTTATTTTTGCCAACGTAGTCCGTATAAAAAGATGCAGAACGCATCCAAAATTGCGTTGAAAGCATCAGTAAACGGAAACGATCGGGCATCAGAGAAATTTTTAGTTTTTCGTAAAGAAGTTCAACCGCCACAAGAAGTACTCAATGAACTTCAGCATCTTGCCGAAGATGGTGACGAAAGCGAGCGTATTCAAAGGTCTGCGGAAAAGATACAACATGTTGAAGTCGCATTCAAACTACATGATGGCAAAATCATAACGATGGACAATTGTGTGCTGTTTTCCTATCTTCCTACTGAAAAAGAAACACACTTACGATTTTTTATTCAGGCGCGCTATCAGACAACTCTTCCTCGTGACAACATTGTAAAAATGGAAGATAATCTATGGAACAAATGGTTAATAAAAGAAACCGCCAACTTTCTACCTGAAGTCTTGGAACAGTTGAAAGGCGGAGGATTGCTTGAACCGAAATTCTTTAACGTCTTACCATTGAAAGGAGAGGTGGAAAATGATTTTAAGCCTATCGCTGAAGCACTCCAAAAAGCGATGCAGGAAAGAGCGTTTGTGCCAACTGAGAAGGAAGGAAATTATGCAAAAGCTAAAAATGTGCTTTATCCTCATGATGAACTCCTACGAGGATTGGTCGAAAGCAGTTGGCTGTGTCCGAATAGTAGTTGGTTAGATCCTGAAATACAAGATAAGAAAGAGTCTAGTAGACGTTTCACTGTGATGCAAGAGGCAGGTGTGGAAACAGTAGGAATAGCTCGAATTTTGAGTTGGCTTGAAAAACAAAACGTTGAATGGTTTGAAAATAGGTGTAATGAATGGTTGTTAACTCTGTATGCTTATTTGAATAAACATGATTCCCAATTGGAACGAATAAAAAAACTCCCACTGATTCGGCTTGAAAATGGAGAACACGTTTGTGCAAGCAGTGGGTTGGCTTTCTTTCCACCAGATACTGATGAAGAACGTGAAGAAATTGCTCCTTTCCTGAAAGAATTGCCTGTAGTCACGTCAGGACTACTTGAAGGAGATGATAGTAGCAAAATTAAGGCATTCTTAAAAAGTCTGGGTGTTAGGGCATTGCATCCTGAGGAGATTATAAACGAAGCAATTTGCCCTAAATACCTTCAACCTGAAAAACCCTCTGAAGCACAAAACCGTCTACATGTGCGTTACCTTTTTAAGTTTTGGGATAAGATTTCCGATACAGATATAAAAAAGAAAATCAAGGAAACTCCAATTCTGCATGCCTATAAAGGATTTCAACAAGAGGATTCTGATTTTATGGTGCCCTGTGACACCTATTTGTCCAAAACATACACCGGTGATACTGATTTGGAGGATTATTTTCATGCGTCCGGTAAGAAACAATGGTTTGTAAATGATGCATATTTAGAGGACGATTCCAATAGAAAAGATTGGTTTAAGTTCTTGAAAACGATCGGTTCCATTGACACACCAAAGATTATTCTACAAGTTCTTACAGAGAATCTATCTGAAGCCTGTACTAACCGTGGTATTCAAAGCAGAGATATTTCCAGTTCAGGAGAAGAAATCATTGAAGACTATACTTTACCTGGATTATCAACTGTACTATATAAAATTAGAGAATATAAGTCTGTAAAACTCTCACTAATCTTATGGCGTCTGTTAGTTAAATTGTCGCAGGTTTCAGAAAAGGACCGTAATCAGCTCTTTAAAGGGGAATATAATTGGCGCTATCGCTCTAATTCTTATTTTAATGCCCCCCTATATTTTGATGCCATATTCTATCGCCAACTTAAGGAAACTGCCTGGCTTCCAGACGAAAAAGGTAATCTGCGCTGTCCCTCAGAGTGCTTTGCTCCAACTTCTGGTAATAAAGAGCTATTAGGGGATAGCGTTGCTTACCTGCATACGGATTTTGACATCAGCGGAGACGACGAAACACATCATCAATGGTTGGCTGAAAAATTAGGGGTACATTTGAATGCCGATACGGACAGTGTAATGAACTATCTTGAAATCTTAAGTGGTTCAACAGTGAATGTTGAAGACATCGTGCGAATTTATCGCTTTCTTGATGACCGAGGAGCACCTCGAGAAGAGAAGTTCAAGGCAGAACGCCTTATTTTTACCCCCGATCCAGAACAACGCTGGTGGAAATCTGATGAGGTGTTTTGGGAGGATGAAAGCGCAGTTTTCGCCAACCATCGTGGTTGCCTCAAAAAGAACTACGCAGATTACGAGAAAACACTAAAACCTTTTTTCATCGCAATCGGCATCTCTGAAAGTGCCTCACCTTTGGACTACGTTCGGGCTATCAAAGAAGTTACATCTGTAGAGCAAGCTGAAGACGCTAAGGTTCGTGAACGCATTAAAATTCTTTATAGAAGTTTATGGAAGTCTTTAGAAGATGGTGGCAGTTCACTGGAAGATGAAGAATGGCAAGAAAAATGGAAGGAAATACGCGAGGGTAAATGCTGGCTTGGTAGAAAAGGAAACGAATGGGACTTTTTCTCTAAGGATGAATTAGTTTGGAATGATAATAATTATATCGCAAATATTTTTGATGGTAAAATTCCATTTTGGGCATTTGAGGATGAATTTTCAGGACTTGTTAACAATCTCAGTATAGAAGGATGTTCTCAGGCAAAAATCGAGGCTAAACCTCTTGGTTTCCAAGAGAGGGATCATGAGTGGTCAGAGAAAGTGCGAAACCTGCATCCGTATGTTCACGACTTTCTCAAATCACCAGGAATGGGGTCTAAAAAAGTCACCAAATCTGCGGATGTTATTACCCGATTGTCGGTTTATCAAGTTGAAGGATTAGAGGTAACATATAAATTGAAAAACATTCGTCATACTGATCCTAAACCTCACCTGAGTTTCTTGGACGAGAATGGACAGTATGCAAAGGTCTGGTTAACTTCGGCAGAGGAAAGGGACTACGCAGAGCTTATTGGCGATGCCTTGGGAGAGCATTTCGATATAAAGGCCTTGGGAGGATTTGCAGAGGAATTACTAACGAAGGACCGAGACAGAGTTCTTGATCGCTGGGAAAAAAAGGTCTCCAAAAAGATCTTTGCTTGCAACTACAAGAAGAGATTACAAGTAATGGACAATTCACAGAACCCACTGATGATAACCATCTTTCAGAAACTGATAGCAAAGACGACTTTGCAGATGTGATTAAACCGGAAGTTGATAGTATAGACAGGAATACAGCAGAGCTCGAATCTGAAACCCATACATATACGCCCCGCACGAGATCGCTTAGACATTCAGGTGGGCATTGGCGAAATACATCAAACAGAGGAAATGGGACCGGAGGACATAGGGGCAGAGGTGGCGGCAGAGAAAGTGATAAACATCGGAACTTAAAGAACTATTTGGCTGATAATCCTTCTTTACTTAGTCAAGGATTGAAATTAGTTGAAACTGAGCATGGATTCAAGTCGGGTGATAAGGCAGATATATTGTTAGAGGATAGTAAAGGAAGTCCAATAACAGTGGAAGTAGAAACCTACATTCCACGAAGAAATTATGTTGGAGTCTGGCAAGCTGTTAAATATAAACATCTTGCAGCTGTTGAATACGGTTTGCCGTGTGATCAAGTTCGCAGCATACTTGCAGCACCTATAATCCCTGATGATGTTAAGGCAAAATGTAAAGAATTGGGAATTGAACCAGTTGAAGTATCCCTTCCAAATGACACAAGGGATTCGATTGCATAAAAGTAATGAGTCAATTGTAAAGAATGAGTGCTAATAAAGGCTCTGACGATAGGCATCAATTTAGGGATATTCCCAGGTGGTATATATGCATTGCGTTATTCTGCACAATAAAGTTTCAAGATAGTGTTTGGTTTTATTCTTCTGTATCACAATCAAGGATGAATGTGCTACAGCAATAATCAATATGTTTGTTGAACGGAGAGGCACAATCTAACAGAATGTGCTACAAAGAAATGCACAATCTAACAGAATGTGCTACATCTACAATTACATACACTTTTTACATGATTATAATGACAGGAGTATCCTTATGAAACCTTCTCGGATTAATAATAACAAGGTCAGCAGTGTTTTGCTGCATATAGTGTTGATGTCTCTGATGCTATGGGGGACCATCTTATCAATAGGTTGTGCAATGTTGAATCCTGTACAAAATCCAGAAACTAAGCAAGAATCCTACATGCCTAAACCTGTTCCGCCCCCAATAACCGTCCGAAATACATTCAAGTTAGATCCGTTTTACCAACAATGGATTGATGTAGAAGGATTCCCAGTTGTGGCATCAGCGAAAGTGAAGTCTTACGCCTTAAAAGAAGCTGCATGGCTTATCAGACAGATGATTGGACATCGTAAAGACATTTTACGGGAATTAGCAAAAAATAACGTGCGCTTTGTCGTGATGGCGCATAACGAAATGACAACCCAAATTCCAGAACATAGTGATCTCAAACCCGATTTCTTTTGGGATGTCCGAGCACGCGGTTTAGGTTCTACACCTTCCAGACCCGCAGTCAGTTGTGGAGAAGAAAACCTACTTAATTTTCGTGGAGACCCTTATGAAACAGAGAACATATTAATCCACGAATTCAGTCATGCGATCCACCTGATGGGACTGAATACACTTGACCCAACTTTTGATAAACGTCTTGCAGAAGCTTTTGATGCTGCGGTCAAAAAAGGTCTTTGGAAAAACACTTATGCTATTACAAACAGAGCTGAGTATTGGGCTGAAGGCACTCAATCCTGGTTTAATACAAATCGTGCTAATGATTATCAACATAATGATGTTGATAATCGTGAAAAACTGAAAGTATATGATCCTACACTTGCCGGATTGCTTACGGAAATCTACGGTGATTCAGACTGGCGTTATTCGCTTGCAACAAGTCGTCTCCATCTCTTTCATTTGAAGGGTTACTTACCGTCTGCATCTCCAAAGTTTAGTTGGCCCCCCGGTTTGTTAAGCTGGTCAGATATTCAAAAGCAAATGCTGGATCCTACCAGTGATGGCAATGGAAAATGGGTAATCTTGAGTCAGTTAGATCCTAAACAGTACCCAAAGTCAATATCTGTAGTGAATAATACTGAGACTACCATGCTTTTTGTCAATTCTACAGGAGAAGTTGTTTCGTATTATTGGATAGATGCTGATGGCAATGAACACTTCTACGGTAGCGTAACACCCAGATTTTTTGCTGTTCAACATACGTTCACAGGTCATGTTTGGGTTGTTAAAGACTCAAAAGGAAACGTTCTGTCGACTTTTCGTGCTGTAGGAGAAACTGGACGCGCTTTCGTTAGTGCAAAGTTTCAGAGTAAGTAGTAGTAGATTATAAAAAAGGAGTAGGTATCCATGAAACGTCTTTCAGTTACTTCATTAGGACAAATTCGAGAAGCTGACATTACATTCGGGGATCTAACTGTATTTGTCGGTGAACAAGCGAGTGGAAAGAGCATTCTGCTCCAACTTGTAAAGTTAATTTCAGATGCAGGTGGCATAACGACAACTCTTAAAAAACACGGATATGATTGGCAAAAAAAGAGTGATAATTTTCTATCTCTATATTTTGGTGAAGGGATGGAGGGAATATGGAAAAAGAATGAAACAATAGTTACATACGATAATACAGAATTTACACCTGAGAAAGTGCTTTTGAAAAGAAAGAAAGATGAGAGTCTCTTTCTGATACCAGCACACCGTGTTGTAACACTTAAAGACGGGTGGCCTCGAGCTTTTACCGACTATACCATAAGCGATCCTTACGTTGTTAAGGAATTCAGCGAACAATTACGCCTATTGATGGAAGCGGGTTTAGGTTCTGGGAAGAGGCCCATCTTTCCACAGGAAGGTCGTATGAACAAAACAATCCGAGATGCAATCGGTAAAAGTATCTTTGGGAAAGCAGAGGTGAGATTGGATAGATCGGGACTGCGGAAACGGATTGTCTTAGATGTTGCGGGTACCAAACTACCCTTTATGGTGTGGTCTACAGGTCAGAGAGAATTCACGCCGCTTTTGCTGGGTCTATATCGATTAATGCCTTCAGGAAAAACACAAAAGAAAGAAAACCTCAATTGGGTTGTCATTGAAGAACCGGAAATAGGATTACATCCGCAAGCGATATCAGCACTCCTTCTAATCTTATTGGATCTTTTAAGACGAAGTTACAAAGTTATCGTTTCTACCCATTCAACACAGGTTTTAGAACTTATCTGGGCAATTCAACTTATTGCCAAATCTACAAACGCTGCATCACGGTTAAGAGATTTGCTGGATTTGAAACCGAATGCTTTTACATATAGCCTTACTGATACCGTCATACACAAAAAGACGTTCAAAACCTATTACTTTTCACGGCAGGCTGAGGTTGTAAGAGTCAAAGATATTTCTACATTAGATCCAGAAGACCCAGATGAAGCAATTTCGGATTGGGGTGGTCTGACGCTATTTAGCACAAAGTCAGCTGATGTTGTAACAGAAGCAGTATGGGAGAGTGACTTGTGAGTTTTACTGATGCTGTTTTGAGTATTCCTGAAATTGCTGAGTGTCTAAGAAATGGGTTACAAGCGTTAGAACGTCAAGATAAGAACAGAATCAAAGTTAACTCACCGCGTGACCTAAAAGGTAGTGTTTATATAGACAAGTGTCTTGAAAAACTTTATCCGAATGAACCGCGTTGGGATTACGTGTTAGGTTATAGAGAAGGGATTTACTATGTTGAAGTCCATCCGGCAGATAATACTCGCAAAGTACGAGAAATCATAGCGAAATTAGAATGGTTAAAACGATGGCTTAGACTATCTGCAAAGAACCTTGAAGATTTGACAGGTAAGAGGACATACCACTGGATTTCCACTGGAAAAACTGCCTCAAGTTTGAAAAGAGGAAAATATCGTCAGATATTGGCGAAAAAAGGTATTCGTGGTCCAGTTTCTATACTGAACGCAGATTCTATATCGTAATCTGGTTAAGGGAGAATTTAGGTATGACTACGAAAATCGCAGATATACAAAAAGAAAATACACTTGAAAAAGTCTCCGCATTCATCACTCAAGAAAGAAACGGAGTGAAGTCTTTGCTTGTATTCAAACACCCCACGGCAGGTATCCAAGTCCCTGCAGGAAGCGTGGAACCAGGTGAAAACATTGAAACGACAGCAGTCCGTGAAACCTATGAAGAAACTGGACTACAACACGTAAAGATTGAAGCATATCTCGGGTGTATGGAGAATGAACTGAACGCACATCAACGGATAATCATAAATACAACCAATGTCTACATAAAACCAGATTTAAACGCTGTGCCTTACAAGGAAAAACTGACAAGAGGACTCACTGTTGATTACTGTGCTACACACAATAACTTCACACACGTTACTTACATTGAATATGAATTTGACGAACATTTCAAACCGAAATGCATTGACTACATCATTGATGGGTGGGTGCCGACTGAAAATATAAGTGATCAGAAAAGAAGGCATTTTTTCCATCTGTCCACAGATGAAAAAACAGCGGATACTTGGGAATTGAAAAGTGATAGAGATTACATCTTTAAGCCTTTTTGGACACCGCTTAAACCAAAACCCTACCTTATACCACCACAAGACAAATGGCTGGTTCTTGTCTATCAGAAACTACTTGATACATAAATACGAGGTCTGCATAAAATAACGCAATGTCATAAGATTTTCTTAAAAGTAGTAGGCACACTCCGTGTGCCGTCCCAAAAAAATACGGGAACAACATTTTACGAAGGAGATAAACATGTCAACTTATCGTGCAGGTGTAATAGGTTTAGGACGCATGGGAAGTACTTTTGACGATGAAATTACACAAGGGGGTTCCCTCTTTCTACCTTACTGTCATGCACCGAGTTATGTGGCATCACCGAAAACCGAATTGGTTGCAGGTGCTGATTTACACGCTGAACAAGCTGAAATCTTCGGTGAACGGTGGGGACTTAGTTCGGATCATATCTATAGCGATTATCGTGAGATGTTAGAAAAAGAAAACCTTGATCTTGTCAGTATATGCACTACAGCACGTGTGCGTTCAACAATCGTGCAGGATGTGGCACGCGCAGGTGTGAAAGGAATCTGGGCAGAAAAACCGATCTCGCTCAGTCTTGCTGAAGCGGATACGATGGTAGATGCCTGTCAAGAGAACGGTGTTGTGATGGCAATAAACTGTGCAAGACGTTGGAATCCCTTCTTTAGCGAGGCGAGAAAACTCATTGATGAAGGTGAAATTGGGAATGTGCTGCAGGTAACCGTTTATGCACAGTGCGGTCTATCCCATAACGGCAGCCACGCGATTGATATTCTACGGTATATGGCGGGTGGCAATGTGGAATGGGTCTTCGGTGAGATGCAATCTGATGACGCCGCAGCAGGTGAAAACGACCTGATGGGTAACGGATATCTCGTGTTTGATAACGGTGTCCGAGCATATCTCCGAAGTACCGCATGTGGCGCGGCACCGTGGGAGGTAGATGTCATCGGTACAAGTGGACGGATTCGTTCTATCAATAATGCTGAAAAGTTTGAATTGATACGCATACTCCCCGGCGGTAGGAGAGGACGGGGGATACCCGCAACATGTCCGTTTCCGTATCCTGTCCGGATGCAAGGGATGGGTTTGGACATTCTTGACGACATCATCAGTGCCATTGAGAATGAGGGTTCGCCAAAATGTTCCGGTGAAGATGGTCGGGCAGCGTTAGAGGTCGCTATTGCTTTGCGTGAGTCACATCGCCGTGGTGGTGTGAAGGTGGTGTTACCGATTGAGGACAGGAGTTTGCGTATCCTCTCATCCGAGATTCGCGGTGATGATACACCTGCCCGGATTAGGAGACAACGAGGCTGAAATAACTTGGATTCCAAGAAGTAGATGGAGGAAGATTTCTATAAAAAACCAAGCCCCAGAGGGGCGAAAGGTGTATAGAAAACGTTGATATTACCATCGTAAGCCCCAGAGGGGCGAAAGGTATATCATGCTACGAAATTAACCATACACGTTCTATATACCTTTCGCACCGCTGGGGCTTGGTTTTTTATCAAAGGGTATGTAAAATTTCTGTCACTGGATTATCTTTGATAGTTGTAAAATCTATGGAAAAATGGTATCCTTTCCAAATGCTAACTTTCATATTAACTTATCCAAGGGAAGGGATACTTATGTTTAGTATCACTTGATAGTTGTTATGGCTATATTTGAGAGACATTATGTACCGCAAAAAACAGATGGCGCGCATCATTGAAGTTGCGCGTCTTATTCATAGTCAACCTTGCAAATGGACCCGTCCTCTATTAGCAGAACGTTTTGAAGTTAACAAAACGACCATCCAGCGTGATATTGACCTTTTGCGTGATATGGGAATCGTGATCGTGCCACGTGGTAAACAAGGGTACGAGATGATCTCCGAGTTTTTCCTACCTCCACTCAACCTTGATTTTAAAGAAGCACTTGCACTGGCTACCGCAGCGAGCTTTTATCGGGCAACGGAGGGTAGACAAGCAATTGAGGATCTGAATAGTGCACTCCATAAGATTACTTCCGGTTTACCGAAGCAGACAAACGATACCTTAAACCAAATTGTCTCACAGATTGAAGTGCCACAACAACAAGTTAGTCCGACTGATGAAGATGAACAGTATAAAGAGATGCTATACCAAGCGATCCGAGAAAAGACAAGGGTCACTATAGAATATAATTCTTTTAGCGGTGGCAAGAAGGTTCGCCATCGACTGGCGCCTTATGCTGTGTTATTTCGAAAACGTGCATGGTATGTCATCGGACATTCTGGAACATCCGAACGAATTCTGACCTTTCGTATCAACCGCATTGAGTCACTTAAAATGACACATGCGGGTTACACTATTCCTGAAGACTTCTCTGTGCAGAAATATCTTGATAAAAGTTGGGATGTTATGCTCGGACCGGACACACATGTTGTCATCCTGTTTGCACCGCGTATCGCTCCGCTGATTCGGGAGGTGAATTGGCATCCGACGCAGCAGCTGCAGGAATTGGATAATGGCATACTTCGGTTTGAGGCAACCGTCGCTGGCTGGCACGAAATCGGATGGTGGGTGTTGCGTTGGGGACATGAAGCTGAAGTCGTTAAACCGAAGGCATTACGAGAATGGGTTGCTCGAACAGCACGCGAGATGGTGGCATTGTATACGGAAGATTGAAGGGTAGAAGAAGGATGGAAGGTTGGAAGGATGGAAGGTATGTGCGATTTTGTCCTTGACATACAATAATTGGTTGTGTTATTATAATTGGGTAGGATAAGTCTCTCGACTGCGAGATTGAAACATTAGGATTTTTGTATGCTACGGTCCCCAGTCTAATAAGAAACTCAAGTATGAGATAAGTTTTTTCTTGACAGACCATTGAAAACGTGTTATACTTATATAAAGTTATTAGTATTTTTGTATGATAGAAAAGTTTGTTAAAGTAAATGGCAAAAACAGGTACTGGTAATATTACATTGGATGCTGCGAATCCGCAGCGGGTTGACCTCTACGTAGACGAGTCAGGACAGGATACAAAAGGGGAGTTATTTGTTGTTGCTGTGGTAGCCGTAATAAATAGCGATGAGTTTCGGCAATACTGTGAATCTCTGGAACAGTCCTCTGGAAAAAGAAAGGTTAAATGGAATAAAGCTGACAAAAATAAACGTATGACTTATTTACGTTCTATATTGTTGAACAGTTCTTCTCACGAGTTTAAATTATTTTATAGTATGTTTCGCAGAACAACTGATTACGATTCAGCAACGATTGATGGTATTGCAAAAGCAATTCGTAGATTGCGCGCACCTGGATCTGACATATATGTCCATGTTGATGGTCTTGCTAAATCCAAACGCCACACGTACAAAACTCGTTTGAGACAACTCAGTTGTCCAGTAAAAAAGGTCAGTAATAAAGAAGATGAAAAGGACGCTCTCATTCGGTTGGCGGATGCTCTGGCAGGTTCTTCAGCACGCTTGGAAAAATATCAGGAAGAAGAACTCAGAAAACTATTTTCTCTTGCAAAGAAAAATGGAACACTTGCAGAAGTTTAAAACAGAAAACCACCTCGGTGTAGAGGTGGGTAACCTATTCTCCCAGCCGTCTGGGAGACAGCACGGCATACGCAACAGTTTTCGGCTACGCTTTTACTTCTGGTCTTCGACAGAAAACCACCATGAAAAAAGGTGGGCAACCTATCTTGCTGAACGGTCAGCAAGCAGCATGGCATACGCAACAGTTTTCGGCTGCTATTTTACTTCCGGTGTCTGTTATAGTATATACTTTTTTGCACGTGGTGTCAAGTTTTTTGGAAAAAAAAGGCAATTGTACAAAAATTAAGCGCGATTTTTTTGAACAGACACAGGTTTGTGTGACTGGTGGTGTGGTATACTTAAGACTAATGCGAATTTAGAAGGGAGGTTTTAAGATGATTATAGATGATCAACAAAAAGATAAGATTTTAGCTGCTCACTTTGCAGCAACACACCTAAGTGAGTCTACATTGGATTTTAAGGCATTCGTTCATCGGATGTACCGCGAGAACAAGTATGATCAACTTAAATGGTGGTGGAACGATATGGACGCCCTGCGGGTAATCCGGGATGCGGAGCATTATGATAAGAAACAATCTACGGATCCAATTAAAGAGCTTGTTGTAGATGAAAACGAGGTTATCCAGTTTGGAGGAAATCCAATTGGTAAAATTTTTAATTATCACCGCACCGTGCTACCACAAGAGATGCAGATTCGGCTTGCTTATGACACGCTAATTGAGCGATTCGTAGAATACCTTCAAAAAAATAAATTTGCTATTCGTCTTTCTGAAAACCGTCTGATGTTCATTTTGTTTATTCCGGACACAGATTTTCAACTTGAAGAGGCATGGCAGCGATTCATTCAATTTGCTTACTCGGAAGAGGAATTATATAAATCTTTTACGCTGTTCGTGAATAGCATGAAACTAACTAACAGAGGTTTTGGCTATGTTCACTTTCCATCGGTGACAGAGGATATGAAACTTTGGCAAGCTGCGTTTTATATTGCTACGCTTGAAGAAAGAGTTGTTCGGTACCCTGACAACTATAGAAAAGCCAAAACGGACGAAGATCGGAAGGCTGCTGCAATAGAAAACAGAAAAGAACTAAAGCGACTTTTAACCGAATTGCGTAATGAAATGCAGACAAATGCTCAAGGTTCTGATAAATTAGTAAGGCTTTTTGATGAGGCTTTGAGGCTTTCTCTCCGGTTTAACCGAACTGGCTCAACCCAATTTTCTTACGGCACAGTAAAACTTCGCTCCCAAAAAGGAAAAATTGAAGATAAGATTATTGGCATTCTAAGCGAACATATTCGACCCCTAAAGTGCCCACTTGCTTCAATTGACGAGATCGAACAAGATTCCGTACATACTGCTGGAGATACAGCTAAAAATCGGTGCTACAGCTGCGGCAGACATTTGCCTCCCAGAATCGAAACCCGGGGTTTTGAGGGTAAATTGGAGACAAACAGGTTTGTTTTCTCAGATCCTTCACAAAGATTGCAGTCTGGCACTGGACAAGCTCAACCCTCTATATGCTTTGATTGCCTGGCTGTCGCTTTCGGTTGTCCGATTAAATTTGCAGAGGGATCGATCATCGTTTGCCTTTCGTATCTCGACGAAGAGGACAAATTGGTTTCCACTGAAAAATACCTTCAAATGCTGACACTTGGTGAATTGAACCTAATTGCCGGACGGTATTTACTGATTAAGTGCAATGATTTTGTAGGTTCAGCACCCGTGTCAAAAAAGATTGGACAAGTGCAGTATACTCTTTGGCGGGTTGCACAGACGCTCCCTTCTAACGCGCTCGAAAGGACTCAGTTTACACTCTTTGCAGGCGAATCGGAGATTTCGTTACCAACGCGACATTTGGTTTGGCTCAGTTACCTTAATGAGAGTTTTAAGCCACGCATCATCGTAAACAGCAAAGATAATATTCCACTCGGTCAAGCAATTCGACTCATCCAGAAAGACGAGGTAATCTCTGCCATATACAAACTCGTAACTGCAGAATACCCGGAAGTCGCACCGCTCTATGACAGTTCATACAGTGAAAAGCGGAGTCTTGAGGAGCTCCGTAAAAAACACTGTGATTTACTTGAACAATCCTCAAAAGGAGATAAACTGATGACAAAACAATCAGAATTTTATCGTGATGTAGCCGCTCTCACAGGGTTAACTTATGCTTATTGTGACTATCTCCGTGGTGAACTGAGAAAGAAGGAGAGTCCTGACACAGTGCAGCGGGAAGTCAAAAAACTTATTGAGAAAGTTGTAAATCCGAGTTTTTTCAATTATGAAGCCTCTGATGTTCTTCCCGGCACACGTGCTACGATGTACTGCAACGATGACAACTATTTCTGTTACGCTGAGGCGAAGCGATTGTTGGAAGACACACTCAAATTGGATATATCTGACCGCAAGGGGCACACCGACAAAGGGCAAGAGTCACTAACAATTTTCTTTGACGATATTCTCAACGCCTATGCCGCTATATCGCAGAAATACTGCAAGAAAGCACAGCAGAGGAAGTTATCTTATCAACTCAAACTGAACCTTCACGCGAAGTTCGCTTCCCTATTCAATCAAAAAGGAGATTAAACTAATGGCAATTAAAGTAAAATCAGGACTTGAAGATTATTCGGATAAACAGCGTTTTAACTTTGACATTTACGCATTTTTTGAAGGTGGTCAAGAACTCTATTTTGGGCATGAGACACAAGTGAATGTTAACATAGTTGAAACAGTCACTATCCCATTACCTAATAACGGTGGCGAGGAAAGTGAACTTGAGAAATGCTATCTCTCTCCGACAAAGCGTCGTGGTGTTGAACGCCGAACGTTAATTTGGGCACCAAAAGGTAATGGGCTACTTGGCGACACCTTAAACTGCGGCATTCCGCATACGTGCAGTAAGGCAGAGTGTCCAATCTGTCGTGTTTTTGGGGGTCTTATCACAAGTACAACCGAAGTTGAAGGTGAAAACGAAAAACGCCCTGCAACAACTCTTATCGGACGTCTGACTCACAGTGGGGGAGTGGCAATTCAAGAGTTGGGACCTGAAGAAAAGCAACGGGCAATGCATCCGTCAATGATACGCAAACCTCCTGAATCAGAGCCGACACCGACTCCTTTTAAACGAGAATATAACCAACCAGGACTTTTGTATCCTGTCTACAATCATTGCTTGAGTATGACAGACAGTGAATTTTCCACTGTAGCTTACGCGTTCATGAGTGCATTGGCTCGCTTAGGAGCAGGTAATCCGAAGGGTGTTAAAATTTATGATGCACCGCTTGTCAGAGAAGATAAAGAAGAACCATGGATTGTTGTTGATCGATATCTTGCGCCGCTCGGTAAACGACCTGTCATTTCACCAGCTATTAAGGATGTTGAAAAAGCAAAGGACCAGTTTAAAGAAGCTGCTTTTACTGTCGAAGGGGAAAGGCAAAGTGATCGTTGGCAGTTAGTGAAAGGAAACTTCCACCGATATGTCGGAGATACCGCCATTGCCAAACTATCAGAGTATCTAACTAAGTTTGAGGAGGAGGTACTCAATAATGTGGATGCTGGAACTGATAATTAAACCGACATCGGGACTGACGTTTAGACGGATGCCTTCGTCTATCTTGCACATCAGTACGTACCCGTTTCTACCACCGACAACGATGTCCGGTTTTTTGTGCCGATTAAAATTGCTGGAAGCTGGACATCTACCGGAAACCACTGTCAAAGATCCAGATTACTACGCCTTGCCGCCTCAACTTTGTCCGCTCGGTGCGTATCCAAAGGCACGCAGATACCGGGTCCATACGACGAAACGTCAAGGAATTAGATCTTTCAACCATAACGCCTTCTCGCGAATCGTTCGGCACCAATCCACGAAAGAAGTTTATCAACTTCATACATGGGAATATCTTTTCACAGAAAAGCTCGTCGGTTATGTGGTATCGGAAGACAAAGAACTTTTAAGCCAATTGAAGACAGTTAAAAACTTTGGTTGTAAAATTGGAAAAGAAGGATACGCTTTTGTGGATAAAATTAGTGGACCGACTGAACTCGTTTTGAAACAGGTGAAAACTAAACCTGATACGCTTCTGCCCGGTATGGCACTCGTCGGAGTTCCATGTGAGGCGTTTCCACTATACCGTTACGCATGGGGAGAAGGGGCATCTGAAAATACTAACCTTGAACACCCAGAACCAAGTAATATTAAGGGGTTCGTTCCATTTGTTGCCGGTGAGGTACACGGAGAAATTGAACTTGATTATTATACCGATGGGAACGTTCATCTTCCGAAACCCTTTATTGATGAATTGTGGAAAGGAGAGGAAAATGGTTAATGGAAATAATACTCTTAAAGTTGGAAGGGTCTTTTTTGAGCCTGATAGCGGATCTGATGTAAAAAAAGTTACCGTTCTTACATTGGATAGCCATGTTGAAAACGTCGTTACTTTGATAAAAAATTTTCAAAGAGGTTTCTATCCTGCCTTTAAACAGCATGAGGAACCGACTCGCGACCTCCTTATACGGGCTGCCAAGAAACACGATGACGCAAAACCTGTAACCTTCCGCGTGACCTATCGGAGTTACAAGGAAAACGGACGCAAATCTCTCGGTTATTCCTTTGCAGGACACCGGTTTAGAGTTTCCGATCCTGATCGCTATGTTGAATTGCTTATCCGACTCCATCACGAATTCTCTGTTGAAGGTATCGTTAACGCACAAGCAGAACTCAGAATAGAGAAAGAATTAGCAAAAATAAAGTCTGAGAACTTTCCACTTGACCTTTACATTTTAGAAATGTGTGATCAGATTGAGGCAGAACTTGAGACTTACGCCTTCACAAATGATGTCCAACCGCGTGTCTTTATGGATTTTCACTCGCGCAGACGTGAAAATGGAAAAATTGAAGTCAACCCTTATCCATTTGATAGGGAAGAGATACCTTTACCACTTGTCTATTATGAATTTGATGTGTGTAAAGAACATCGTACCCAAATATCTAAGGCTCTGAAAAAGGATAATCGTGAAAAGGGTGTTGACTTTCTCCGTGAGATGATTGTAAACGCACACAACAAAGCGGAACGTCAACAAAAGGAGATGATTTTATGCAAAGCGCATTAGAGGCATATCAAAAGTTTACAAAATTCGAAGATGGTCCAAATCCGATGCAGGAAAAACTTTTCGATCACATCGCTCCAAAAAAGAAAAATCCTGCCCTTTTGCTCAAAGCTCCCACAGGCAGCGGAAAAACGGAGGCGGTACTCATTCCAAGTCTTGATTCTGGTCGCCGTTTGTTTCTCATATTTCCATCACGCAGTCTCGTTGATGACCAGATTAGACGGTGTGAAGAATATCTTCAGCGTGCATCAGAAAAGCCTGACAGACATTATGCGCTTGTAGTTGACAGAGGATCTGAGGCATCCCGCACCGTTTTTGAAAATGGAAAAAAATTGGAAACAGGAAAACGTCACCTCTACGATGGTGATGTTATCCTTACAACATTTGACAAATTCTTATATCGTTTTTTCGGATTCGGTGAACCTAAAAAATCTTATATTTTCCCATTCCGAATTCGCCACAGCCAACGTCACAATCTGTTCTGTTTTGATGAGGTGCATGCCTACGATCAGGTTGCGTTTGTTAATTTTGAACGTCTCATTAAAGCACTCTACAAAGTCAACTTAGATATGGTTGTGATGACAGCTACAATGCCTGAGACCTACCAGAAAGAATTACATTTTTTAGACACTATTGACTATACTATAGGGACTAATCAGCAAGAACTTGAGCAATATCAGGCCAGACCTAATCCAAACAAGGCGATTAAGTATATTGCTGCAAAACCCAAAGAAGTTACAGACGAAATCTGTGCCTATGTATTTGAACACTACGCATCAGACAAGCGCATTATTGTCACTATTGAAACGGTTAAGAACCTTATACCAGCTTATAAGCACCTGAAAGAGCAGAAAGGTGATGAGAATATCTTCCTTTACCACGGCCGACTTTCCAATCAGCAACGCAAGAAGGTTTACGGTAAACTAAAAGAACGTGAAGAAAAAAATGAAGGTTACCTACTTCTCACAACAAGTGCAATTGAAGTCGGATGTGACCTTGACGCGCATTTGCTTGTTACCGAGTTGTGCAACCCCGATTCGCTTATTCAACGCGCGGGCAGATGTAACCGCAAAGGAAAAATTGAAAACGCTGAAATCGTCGTTGTAGGTAACAAAATACCCTCTTTCCTCTCTATCCTTTCCGATGAAAAGATGGAGAAATACCTTGAGAAGCTGCATCAACAGAACGGGAAGAATCTCAATCCGAACGACATCCTTAAACTTATGGAGTACGTGCCGCATTCTGACTATAGGGCGGAAGTGCTTTTTGATATGTTATATGAATATGTCTATGAAGCACGGCTTGAAAACAAACCATTGCACGATAGAGGACTTGTGATTACGCGGAGTTTTGAACCCTCAATTACCCTTACAACCAAAGTACCAGAAAAAGAGGTAAAGCACCGTCCCGAAAACGATGTAGGTGTGTCTATCCAAAGTTGTATAGCGAGAGGAGAAGACGATGAGTCTATCAACCCAGATTTTAAAGTATACCAACGGTTTTACGATGAGTATAACGAGGAATTTAAGTTTGTTGAGCTTACTCGTGGTGGAAGTATCTATTTTAAAGAACTCTTTGTTGAAGTCCCTAAATCTTACTTTTCAGAAGAGTTAGGTTACATTGAACCACCCAAAGTGTTTGAATATCGTGGTGAGAGAGGCTACCGACAAAATTTAGCCTATAAGACTACTGATGAAAACGGAAAACCTAAAGATATCTGGTTGTATTATTTGAAAGATTTTGAGAAACCTACATCAGAAGATATGACACAACTTCCACAGACAGAACCGATCAGTGTAGAACTTGAAAAACAGGAAGGTATTGAACAGTTAAGCCTGTTTTAAAATAGTGTAAGGAGAAACCCAAAATGCCCATCAGCACACTCATCTCACTCATACCCGAAACCGATGTAAAACTCCGTCCAACGATGGGACACCATGCCCATGCCGCATTTCTCTCCATCATGCGAGAAACAAATCCGGATGTAGCAAAAGACCTACATGCAACATCAACACAAAAACCGTTCACCGTATCACCGCTAATAGCCGATGGTAAAAGACGTGGGGAGTACCTCCACATCTGTGCTGGGACAGATTGTAAACTCCGATTCACCTTTCTTGATGATAAACTTTTCGCCTTCTTCGGACAATCTTTTCTCACACAAGTGTTGCCAACGATACGGCTCGGAGATGCGACATTTCAGGTGAAGCAGCTGGTATCGCATGCAACAGATGAACAGAGTTGGAGCGGAAGCGCAACATACCCCGAATTAGCCCAATCCGCAAAAACAGAAACGCGGATGAGCTTCCGATTCTATTCACCCACAGCGTTTAGACGATTAACATCACGCGGACAAAAAACCCGCAACGATGCTTATGTAGATATGGAACGATGCTATCAAAGTTGGGTCAATAAGTGGAACGCCTTCACACCTATTAACTTTGACAAAAACGAAATCCTTGAGTTCATAAGAGAACATGGACAGCTGACAGCCGTTGACACAGAATCAAAGAGACTCAACTACGGTAAGCATACCGTACCAGGTTGGATTGGCAACTGCGCGTGGATATTCTATCCAGAGAAATCGCTTGATGAAAATACACTTCGTATAGTGAACTGTTTATCAAATTTCGCATTCTACTGCGGAACAGGATATAAAACAACAATGGGGATGGGGCAAACACGGCGCGTTGATTAAAGGAGCAATTAGCATGCAGGAGAATTATATACCACTCTCACAAATAAACACTTACGTCTTTTGTCCACGACGGTTCTATTATGAATCTATTGAAGGACATCAAGTTGTCAATGAACACGTTGAAGAAGGTAAAATAAAGCATGAAAATGTCCACACGGCAGTAACCGATAGAAAAAAAGGTGATAGAATTATATCTCATCGGCAACACCTCGCTTCAGACACACTTGGCATATCTGGCTACACCGATCTTGTTGAGGAAAAAGATGGTGTGCCGTATCCAGTTGAATTCAAAAAAGCAGGTATGGGGGATTGGCTGAACGATAAGGTGCAACTCTGTTTACAAGGGTTGTTGTTAGAAGAAAAAACGGGTATATCTATTCCACACGGTTATATGTATTATATCGGTTCTAAGCGAAGACGGAAGGTGCTGTTTGATAAAGAACTACGGGAGACAACACTCCGTTATGTTGCTAAAGCTCATGAGCTTTTAGAATCCCGAAAGATTCCGAAACCGATTCACGATAATCGGTGTAACGGTTGTAGTGTACGTCCGATCTGTTTACCTGATGAAGTCGCCTATCTGAATGAATTGGATGAACGTCCCAAACGAATCAAACCTGCACTCGGCATTGATAATGTGCTTTATGTTGATGAACAGGGATGTGCAATTAAGAAGACAGGGGAACGTCTCCTTGTGGTCAAAGAAAACGAGGTGATACGCGATATTCCGCTGATTCATCTTGGACAGGTCGTTATCTCTGGCAACGTCAACCTAACGACACCAGCAATGCAGACACTCCTGCATGAGGGAATCCCAGTTGTGTTTCTCTCTGCTTATGGGAGGTATCACGGTGCATTGACACCACAAGTATCCCGAAATTCGCTCTTACGGTGTGCACAACATCGAGTTGCCAATAATCCTGATGCATGTCTTGAACTCTCAAAATCTTACGTGCAAGGAAAATTGGTTAATATGCGGACAATGCTTCAACGCAGGAAATGGCAAGCACCAGATAGCACAAATCCTACGTTAGAACCTTTATTAGACAGTATAAAAGCAATACAAGCAATGGAAAAACGTATTGACACAGCAACCGATATACCTGAATTGTTAGGACTGGAAGGGAATGCTTCCGCCGCATATTTCGGTTCATTCAACTTTATGCTAAAGGAAGAGATGGGATTTGATTTCCAGAGACGAACCCGTAGACCGCCTGCAGACCCAACGAATGCACTGCTCAGCTTCGCCTATTCATTACTAACAGCAGATATAAGCTCCGCAATACAGGTAGTCGGACTTGACCCTTATATCGGATACTTCCATCAACTCAAGTATGGCAAACCTTGCCTTGCACTTGACTTGATGGAGGAGTTTAGACCGATCATAGCAGACTCGGTCGTTATTACCTTGATTAACAATCGCCGAATAAAACCGGAAGATTTCACACAATCGCACGGGGGATGGTATCTAAAGGATAAATCTCGTAAAACGTTTTATGCAGCTTATGAAACGCGGAAAAATGAGACTATCACACATCCTCTTTTTAAGTATAAACTCACATTCCGCAGAGCAATGGAATTACAGGTGCGCTTGTTAGCAAAGTATCTCACAGGTGAAATTGAGCAGTATACGCCGCTGACAATAAGATGAAGAATAGAAGATTGGCAGGATGGAAGAGTGGAAGAGGAGCATCTAATGCATTACACAGTTGCTTACGACATCACTGACGATAAGCGCCGGAACAAAGTCGCTAAAATTCTCAAAGATTTTGGTCAACGCGTTCAGTATAGTGTATTTGAATGTAACATAGACAAACGTGCTTATCTGCGTCTGCAGGATCGTTTAGAAAAAGCTATGGATTTTGATGAAGATACCATTACCTTTTACCATATTTGTGCAGCGTGTGAGAAACAGATTCAACGTATTGGTCAGAAAAAAGGACTTGACAAACAGTCGTACATCGTTTAAAATGATTTGACAAACAATTGTGCATCATGTATAATTAGTTAAAATTGATTTCTGTGAGCGGCAGCGGACCGAAATTCCTAAGTGGCTCATAGAAACCCATGAACACCTATGTATTACGGATTGACCCCATGATGGATATATTTATGCAATTTTTGTTAGCGGAAAATACCTCGCTCGCGGAAACGCATGTTGTTAACGCACACCCAATCAAGGTCCAGAGAGGGGGCACTTGAAAAGATAAGAATCTCAATTGTGAGATTGAAACTAATTTGCCCACCGTTCTTCTATTGCGGAATTTATATCCTTGAAAAGATAAGAATCTCAATTGTGAGATTGAAACGCACCCGGTGAAATGGAATCGTCTTCCATTTTTTCACTTGAAAAGATAAGAATCTCAATTGTGAGATTGAAACAATGCCGTCTCCCGATGATGCGTACACCTGTTCGACTTGAAAAGATAAGAATCTCAATTGTGAGATTGAAACGAGGAGATCACAGAAGCACAGGCATACGATTTATTTGCTTGAAAAGATAAGAATCTCAATTGTGAGATTGAAACATTCCGAGATCAACCATGCTGATGGACTTGCAGCATCTTGAAAAGATAAGAATCTCAATTGTGAGATTGAAACTGTGCATTGCCCCATACTTACATGCTATGGTAGGATCTTGAAAAGATAAGAATCTCAATTGTGAGATTGAAACAAATTACACTGTGGACTGGCTGAACTCAATCACTTTCCTTGAAAAGATAAGAATCTCAATTGTGAGATTGAAACATTCCGCCTGGCAGCAATCGCCAAGCAGGAAAGATTGGTCTTGAAAAGATAAGAATCTCAATTGTGAGATTGAAACCTTCACTCCAATGAATACGAACTCCTCGGTTGTTACTTGAAAAGATAAGAATCTCAATTGTGAGATTGAAACCTGATGATCTCCGAAACAATGTCACCAAGTTTCTCACTTGAAAAGATAAGAATCTCAATTGTGAGATTGAAACTGTAATTTGTGATTGTTTTTGAAACGTCATTTTTACTTGAAAAGATAAGAATCTCAATTGTGAGATTGAAACTGCAATGTGTCTTGGACAGTTGGGTTATCGCTATCGGGTTCCTTGAAAAGATAAGAATCTCAATTGTGAGATTGAAACCCGATTAACCGTCGCGGTAGACGCATCAAATTCCAACTTGAAAAGATAAGAATCTCAATTGTGAGATTGAAACGTGTACCGTGATGCCTCTGATCTTGTGCTTCACGTAGCAATCAAAAGAAACTCGATTACGAGATTGAAACGTCCACTGGTGGAGAATGAAGTCACTAATTCTGCATAGCAGAAATCATAAGAAACTCGATTACGAGATTGAAACGTTTAGACGCAACGGGCGGGGCATTTACATTAACTTTGCTTCTGGGTGTATAAAGTTTCTGTCATCTTTTTTGTCAGAATCGCGGAGAACGTGGAAGGGGGTTTGGTAAGATGAAGTCCTTTGTAAGGTATTTACCGCATGTTGGAGAAAGAAGCACAATCAAGGATGAATGTGCTACGGATATTTCAATATGGATGGGGTACGGACAACACGAATGATGGATGAAGGGGGTATATTTAGAAATTTCAAAACACAAAAACTTAGCGAGTGAACCACTTAGATTGTTTCCCCAGGTTTTAGATATTTTAGGGGACTTTCAACGATGTAATCTCCTGAATCTTCAAGAAACTGCTGCACCAAATAAACATGTCCGCCACCGATTAACAAGAAGATTCTATCATCCGGAGATTCAGTGATACGTGTCAGATTCACAAAGATTTTGAGATTCCGATCATACCAATAATGCGAAAGCCAATTGGCAGCAGGATATTGGTCTTTTAATCCAATCCGCGCGCTTCGTAGGTATAGCTACTTTATTATGCATACGCAAACCTATCAACCCGTCTCTCCAGCACCTCCATATCCTCAAGGATAGCACTGATTAAACTCGCCTTGTCAGCAGCATAAGCAGGATTATCCCACTGATTGATACGTTCAGAGGGGTCACTTTCTAAGTCGTAGAGTTCTCCATACGGGTGTCCGCTATACCACGTCAACTTCCTCGTGTCGGTCACAAGGGTCTTGAGACGTAAACCTTGTGGGTCGTCTACACACTCTATTAACAGAGAATCTCGTACAGTCGACTCTTCTCCAGATAGCATCGGCATTGCATCAACGCCATCTATATCATCGGTAATTGGCAATCCAGCAGCTGCGAGGGCAGTCGGTACTATATCTACGTGACTAAACAGGGCTTGTGAACGTTGACTGGGAGGGATGGCTGCAGGATACCGTATGAGTGTAGGCACACAGACAAGTTGTTCATAATGGAAGGGACCCTTCATCCATAGTCCGTGATCCCCTAAGAGTTCACCGTGATCTGTTGTGAAAAGCACGAGTGTGTTCTCACCTAAACCCTTCTCATCAAGACACTCCATAATACGTCCCATCTGCTGGTCAATAATCTTCACCATATTGTAATAGTATGCTCTACCGAGTTTTGCGTCTTCATCTGACACTTTGCGAAAATCTGCGCCGCCACCTTGTCCAGCCATTGCAAACTTACCACGCGTTTCTAAATTTCTGAGTTCACCACACCGCGCCGCCATAAAATGCGGGGGTTTGTCTTGTAACTCTCCTTCAACAAAATCTGGCAAAGGCACTTCAGCAGGATTGACTCGCGCTTCAAATTCGGTCGGCACACAGTGCGGATGGTGCGGGTCTTGGAAACCGACTGACAGTAGAAACGGTTGATGCGTATCGTGGTTCGTCAAGAAATCTATCGTGCGATCAGCAGTCCAGACGCTGTTATGGTATTTTAGCGGAATATCCCAATCGTGTGCACCACCCCCGAATCCTGTTTGTGATAAACGTCTCGCCTTGCTATAACTGGCATATTCCTCTTCGGAAACCTGTGATTTTACCCATTCTCCATAATGACCTGCAACACCATAGGTAGCATGTCCGAGTGCAAGCTCTACTGTCTCAAATCCGTAGTAAGGACCGCGAAAATCGGGGTATCTATCCGTGTTGCTACGTGTCTCCATCGATTGTTCAGGAGATGCACCGAAAGGTTGAAAATGTGCTTTGCCGATATAGTGTGTGCGATATCCGACAACTGCAAGACGATGTGAGAGCATCGGTTCGTCTTCAGGGACATTCATACCGACATTCCACGCGCCGTGACGACTCACATACTTACCCGTAAAAATTGAAGCGCGGGCAGGTGTACATACAGGATTGGTACAATATGCACGTTCCAGACAGACACCTTCCGACGCAAGTTTGTCCAGATGCGGTGTATCTGTAAATGTTGAACCGTAACAGCTAAGACTATCTGTCCGCTGTTGGTCTGTTGTGATAATGATTATATTCGGACGTTGTGTGTTCATAGATATATCATTCTTCCGTTATTGAAAAATTTAAAGTCAGCCGCACAGCGGTTTAAGAAAAGCGTAACTCTGTTCAGCAGCGTCTTCAGGCTCCATAATCTCTCTAAATGCCTGATGAACCGTCACATAACCGTCATAGCCAATTGTTTCTAAACCTTGAAACACTAACGAAAAATCAATCCCACCTTCATCTTGTAGTCGGATCGGGTCGTGTGGTACTTCGCCATGTATCCATGTCAAAAGTCGTGTCTTTCCTTCTGGTCTACGGATGTGGTTCTGTAGATAGACGTTGAAGAGATAAGGGGAAAACCTTTTGAGTGTTTCAACGCCGTAATCCTGTCCGCATAGGTCGAGGTTAGCGGGTTCATAGATTATCCCGAAGTTCTTCCTACCGACCCGTTCCAACACATCAACAGAACCATCAACTGATTCAAACAGACTTTGTGTGTGCGATTGATGTGCCAGACGTATGCCGCGTTCTGCTGCTTCATCAGCTGCGCGTTGTGCCCAAACAATATCCTCATCAACCTTCATTGCAATGCGGATAAGGTCTGCCCCAAGAAGCTGCGTCAGATCAAGGTATGGTGTAATATTCCGCAATCCATCAGGTCCTGCCTCATTGTTGAGCGGAACAGGAAAATCACCTGTGATCATAGAAATCTTAAGGTTCAGCGAAGCTGCCTGTTTACGTGCTGCGGTAATCTGTTCCAATGGTGAATGTATACCGACTTGTGACGCACGCATACACATCGCTTCATAGCCGAGGTGTGCTGCGAGTTCTGTTAGCTGCGCAAAGGTGTGCGTAGCATCTCTTTTTGAGGCGTTTTCTGCAACCCTGACTGATAGTGATAGTTTCATGTAGTTCTTTACTCCAAAACTAAAATATAGACTTTTCAGGACTTACGCATTCCCCCTCGCTTGCGGGGGGTTAGGGGGGTTAAATGTTGCGATATTTCACTGTTTTTTAGTTGTAGGTCGGGTTGAGGCACGAAACCCGACATGTATTGCTCTATAATGGGTCAAGATGTTGGGTTTCGTTCCTCAACCCAACCTACGTAAGTTATTTGTTCTGATTTATCAAACTCACGTTACAAAAGAATATCAGCGATAGAAAGTGCCATTAAGACCAGACTAATCATACCGTTCAACGTGAAAAATGCCAGATTGACGCGTGATAGGTCGTTAGGTTTCACAATGGCATGTTCATAGATAAATATCAGAACAACTATACCTACGCCGATATAATAAAATAGTCCTAATTCCGCAAGAAGAGGAATGACAAATAGAAGCACAACTGCAACCACATGCAACGCAGAAGATATCCATAGAGCCCAACGTATACCTATCCGGGCAGGGATGGAATGGAGTCCATGTTTTCTGTCAAAGTTCACATCTTGGCATGCATATATAATGTCAAACCCCGCTGTCCATAACAACACAACACAGCAGAGAACTATCGGAGTCCAATCAAATCTACCGGTGATAGCGATCCACGCACCGACAGGTGATATAGAGAGCGCAAGTCCTAACCACAAATGTGAAAGTGCTGTGAACCGTTTTGTGAACGAATATCCCATTATGACGGCAAGTGCAACAGGTGATAACGCAAATGCAAGCGGATTTAAACGCCACGCTGCACATACCAACAAGCCAGCAGAAACGACCGTAAAAATCCAAACTGCCCCTTTCGTGATGAGACCTGCTGGAATAGCACGTGTTGAAGTTCTTGGGTTCTTGCTATCAATATCCGCGTCAGCAAGTCGATTGAACGCCATTGCACAACTTCGCGCGCCGACCATCGCCACGAGAATCCAACCCAACTTCGCCAGTTGAGGCAGTCCATCCGATGCAATAAACGCACTCATAATCGCGAACGGCAGCGCGAACACTGTGTGTTCAAACTTTATCATCTCAAGGATAATTTTGAGTTTTCGCATCCGTAACTATTCTTTCCACCGCTGTGTCAATCCAGAATCTATGCCGAATTGATCCAGAATTTTTGTCACAACGAAGTTGATCTGATCGTCCACCGATTTCGGAAAATGGTAAAACCCTGGCATTGCAGGTAACACACATACACCGACGCGGGACAGTTTCAGCATGTTTTCCAGATGTATTGAACTGAGCGGAGTTTCACGCGGGACAATGACCAATTTACGACGTTCTTTGATACAGACATCCGATGCCCGTTGGATGAGGTTGCGTGAAATACCTGCTGCGATTGACGCAACAGTCCCCATACTACACGGCACAACGATCATCCCTTCAGTGCGGAATGACCCGCTGGCAATTGATGCCCCTATGTCAGATTCATGGTGATAAATGATCTGCTCTGTATCCATACCGATAAGGGATTGCAATTTGAAATCGTTGATGTCTATCTCAATCTTCAGTTCCTCCCATAAAGCGCGGGCACCGGATGAGGAGATAGTTAAATGGATCTCCATATCCTCTCGTTTCGCGAGCACTTCAAGGAGCCGCACACCGTAAACGACTGCACTTGCCCCTGTGATACCGACGATCAATCGTTTCACTTAGTGGATGCCTCCGAAACAAACGGTAGTAAGTTGTCTGTTTCATCAAAATCAAAAGGTTGGACATCACCGACTACCTCAAGGTTTGATTGCAGTTGTGCATCTTTCAACAATACTTCTGAGATATCAAGTTCTGTTAATCTCAACGTGCTTTCTATGCGTATCACGCGTGCGTTTTCAGGCTTTGTCAGGCCGATGGTTTCAAGTGCAACTTCTATTGCCTCTTTGTCAGTATCGTAGTAGAACGGGATTTTTGATTTCTGTGGACCGAGTGCAGTGATACCGTTCATATAGGTTGCATGTCGGTCAATCCTGTCAACAAGTCGTGTCGTTGTGAAATCAGCGAGACCGATACCGGTTGCGTTCCCGTCACTCTCTTCTGTAAGGTCACGGACAAAAATACGGAGGATTTGCGGTTTCATGGGTTCTGGTTCAAAATTCTGCATCATCCTACCGATAACATTTGAGTCCATACCTGTTCCACTGATGTTTTTTCCAGTAAAATCCACAATCAATAGATCTAATTCTTCAAATGGCAATCGTCCCATGAGCGATTTTGCTTCCACTAAGAGTTGGCGTTCGGTTTGGATGAGACGTGAAGCAGGCATTGCCACTGCTTTAGCGGTCTGTTCATGTGCGTTTTCAATGAGTCCTAATCCGAAAGCAATTTTGTCTGTATCAAGGACAAAACGTCCAACCGCCATGATAACATTTTCAAAACCGTATTGAAAGAACGCTCGGTGATAGTAGTTCGCGCCTTGCTGTTTCCCCAGTCCAATTACCATCATCTTTACAAGACCGCTTTCAATTGAACCGTTGAAATCTGTATGTGCTTTTATCCGATTGAGTGGAACGACATGGTCAGCCTCTGCAGCATAACGATCCATGAAAACGGGCAAAGTACCGTTACGTCCGTGTGAAATTTTACCGAGTTCCACCACCTCCATAGTTGCTTTCACAGGTGCACCGACGGTGGTTTCTGTGATACCGTAATGTTCTAATACGTTCCGTTGTCCTTCCGCTGTTGCACCGCCATGGCTTCCCATAGCTGGTACGACAAAAGGCTTCGCACCAATTGCTTTGAGATAATCCACAGTTGCTTTAACGGCGGTTGCGATATTTGCAACACCCCGGCTGCCAGCGGTAATCGCTACCGTCTCACCAGAACGGATAGTTGACGCAACGTCAATCCGATCTAACTCCTCATGAATTGTAAATCTAAGGTCTGGAAGCGTAGGTGCATCAAAATGTTGTCTGACCCGTGCCATTTTTGGAAGTGCCATCAAATTATTCGGGCAGGGGACACCGCAGCTTTAGCTCGGTGGGGAATGCCCGCTCCTATCTATATTGAAAGTTTAGTTTTGTGAGGATGCGAAAACTCTCATATTTCGCTCCTCTAACAACCCGCTTAACACTTGATATTTCACTAAGATTGATGCCACCTCTTGTGTCGAACCCTGTCACGCGTAGCAATCCGTGTTTGACATGTTTTACAAGTGTATTCTTGACAATACCTAAACACATCGTGCCACCATATCTGGGCCTTTTGCCACCACGCTGCGGGTTCTGTCGGTGCAACTCACGCCTTCTAATCGGTACTTGACAGGGAACGTTTGGCTACGCTATGTCAAAGCACCCACGCTTTAGCAGGGTGATCTTTACTTTACATGATCCTTTTATTGGTCTATCCACTCAATAATTCGCGGGCATGAGCGAGTCCGACCTCTGTTTCTTCCCCACCATGCATTCGCGCGATCTCATTAACCCGTTCGGAGTCTGTGAGTGGTTTAGCTGAAATCAATGTTTGTTCACCAACAACTTTTTTCTCCACTAAAAAATGCCGATCAGCGAACCGGGCAATTTGTGGTAGGTGTGTGATACAGATAACTTGTGCATTCTGAGAGAGTTTTTTTAGTTTTTTGCCGACTACGTCAGCGATCTTTCCACCGATGCCACTATCAATTTCATCAAACAGTACAGTTGGTATATTGTCAACTCGTACAAGTACAGTTTTTAGTGCAAGCATAACCCGTGAGATTTCACCGCCCGAAGCAATTTTTGTTAATGGACGCAAATCCGAACCAACATTCGGTGCGATCAAGAACTCAACCTTGTCCATCCCATTTTCTCTAACAGCGTAACTGTTTCCATCTCTCTTTATAAATCCGTTTTCATCTTTAATCGGTTCAACAGCGGTTAGGAATTCTGCTTTTTCCATACCTAATTCTTGAAGTTCATTCTGAACCAATAAGGAGAGTCTTTTTGAAACTTTAGTACGCTTGTCGGATAGTGCCAGGCACAGTTTCCTTAGTTGGTCTTCCTCATCCTGAATTTGTTCTTTAATTTCTTCTATTTTATCTGATCCGAGTTCTAAATCGTCTAACTTTTTCTGAGCATCATCCAGATATGCTAACATCTCTTTTATCGTATTACCGTAACGCCTTTTGAATTTTGATATAAGATCCAGTCGTTCTGTAATTTCGGAGAGCCGCATAGGATTGAATTCGACCGAGTCAGCGTAGTTGCTTATTTGTTGTCCTATATCTTCCAATTCGTATAAGGATGACTCAAGTCTATCACTTAAATCAGTTAAAGAGGGATCAATTTCAGTGAGTTTTGAAAGTACCCTTGTTGCCTCCCTGAGATTCTGCAAGGTCGACACACTGCTACTGGTGCTGGTTGTGCTGAATTCGCCCATTATATCTCCTTCAAGGTGATTGTATATATGATTTGCAGATTCGAAGAGTTGTTCTGCACTGTTTAGTATACTTAATTCTGCAGTTAGTTCTTCTTCCTCTCCGTCAATAAGATTCGCTGTCGAAAGTTCTTTAACCTCAAATTCGAGCAGTTCTTTCTCCCGTTCAGAAGTTTTTAATGTATGTAATAGCGTGTCCATCTCTCTTTGTAATTCAAGGAGATGATTATATTTCTTACTTACAGATTCTCGTTCTGTGCTTGTTTCTCCAAAGTCATCTAAAAGTTCAAGGTGCATCTCTATTTTAAAAAGGGACTGATGTTGGTGTTGTCCGTGAATATCTACAAGTGATGTCCCGATCTCTTCTAATTGTTTTAGATTTACCAACTCTCCATTTACCCGACAGCGGCTTCTCCCGTTTGTGCTGATATGCCTTGAGAGAATAAGTGAATCACTCTCTGTTATATCTTTATCGATCTGTTCAGTGGAACTAATACTTACCTCTACTGCGGCAGAATCCGCGCCTGCCCGGACTATATCTACTGAAGTTCTCTCGCCGAGGACTAAACCGATAGACTTCAGAATAACCGATTTCCCTGCCCCGGTTTCCCCTGTAAAAATATTAAGTCCTGGGGAGAGTTCCAATTCCAATTCATCTATTAAAGCTATGTTACGGATAGAGATTTCTTCTATCACGGTATTTACCTTTTGGTTTTTACTTTATTCTTTCGCCTAACATGAGCTTTTCACGTAGTGCTTTATAGTAACTATGGTTTTTAGAACGTATAAGTTGAATAGTTCGCTCTGCTTTCTTTATGATTATTGCTGCATCTCTGGTTAATGTGTGTGTTTCTCGCTGTCCATCTATAAAAAGGTCTAAACTCTCATAAGTGGAATGCATCTCAACCTTAATCTCTGCGTCACCGTGTGCTATAAATGGTCTTACAGTGAGGCTGTGTGGGGCAATAGGCGTAAGTAAGATTGCCTCCAGTTGTGGGGCAACGATTGTTCCTCCACCTGACATTGAATATCCGGTTGAACCGCTTGGTGTAGCAACAATAAGCCCGTCTGCATTATATGGTATAAAGAATTCACCATCCACATAGGCATCTAATTCTATAAGTCGTGTGTACTCTCGTATGACAACATCGTTAAGTGCATAAGCATGGAATGTCTGTGTTCCGTGATAATTTACACTAACTTCTAACATCATACGGTGTTCAATGCGATATTCACCGTTCAATGTTACTTTTAGTGTTGGTATCAGATCATATATTGACGCATCTGTTAGGAAACCGAGATTACCGATGTTTATTGCCAGAATAGGAACATTTTCAATGTTTGTTGTGTGTGCTGCGCTCAGAAGTGTCCCATCTCCTCCCAGAACGATCACGAGTTCTGCTTCATCAACCATCTGTTTGGTGGAGATACCCGTTTGTGTTAATCCAAGTAGTAAAGCCTGTTCGTTAGGAATCAGTGGCTGAACTCCTTTGCTCTTTAGCAGTGCAATAACATCAGCTACAACCTGTTTTGCATTCTCCTTTGTTGTATTGACAAAAAGACCTATCTTTTTCGTCATTCTGTCTCCTTCTCTAATCGGTAAAAGACTAAGATAATCGCACAACCGACCAAGAACACACTTGCAGTGACCAAGAAACTTTGATCAAGACTGGGCAATAAATGTGCTGTATCGTAGGGATTTCCTCCAACAATAATAGTTTCTCGAAAGGGCCAAAGACTATACAACGACCCTACCATTAAACCTATTAGGAATGCAAGTGTTAGATTGCGATATTGCTTCAAAAGATAGTTTATCAATCTTGTAAATGCTATTATACCGATAAAACATCCGATTGTAAATACAGTTAGGATCATTATGTTTTCTACAAAGTAAGTTGACACGTCTCCTTTAAATAATGTCAAAAAATCCTCTTTTAGATCATTGATCGTTGACAATAGAGAGAAATAAGCACCAAATGCAACCAAAAGAAAGGAACCGCTGACACCCGGAAGAATCATTGCCGATATTACAACTGCGCCGCAAGTAAAATAAAAGACTAATCTCCAGATTGAAACTGTAATATGTTCAGTTGAATTAGTTGTTTCTGATGCAGCACTTTTCTTAAACTCTTCTATACATACAATTAGCACAATAGCAATAATCAGTATCAACAATTCTCGCCAACTAAACCCCTTTAGTAATTTCATGGGTATGAGAATTGATGCTAAAACTAAACCGAAAAAGAAACCGTAAGTAACCTCATGGTGTTTATGATATAGGTACTCAAGCAGTTCTGTCAACACCAACACTGCTGCAATTACACCAATTCCCAACGTGAACAGAAACCCAAAATCTATCCTTCTGAGTTCAGATTTGAAATCTGAGTATGCATTTTTTCTAAATGTAAGGAGCCCAGCTAAACTTTTTAACGTTGTTAGTCCGATCCTATGTAGTGCAGAGATTAAACGTTCATATATTCCCAATACAAGAGCTATAGTTCCACCACTCATTCCTGGTATGATATTTGCTATTCCTATCAAGAAACCGTTTACAAAATGGCGGATTACATTCATGTCTTGGTGCAATTGGTTCAGATATTGTCAAGTCTTGTTATATCTACTTCACTACATTTTTTCCGATTCAGCAGGGTTATTTCTGTAAATCGCTGGTAAAGTTAGTCAACTGAAACACTGTCAAGTATTATACTACAAAATGAGAATTAAGTCAATAGTTTGGATTCATGGAGATGTTTTCGTCAGTTTTGCGAAACATTTTACTGCGAAAATATGAAATGTAAAAAAAAATTGACGCAATTCGCTTTTTTCTCGTTAATTCTATATACATTGTGTGCTACAATATAGGTGAAATAGGTAAGACTATTACACATTAATTTAACGGCACACGGAATGTGTCTGCTACTATTAAAGAGACGGCACTTGGAAAGTGCCTATTACTATTAATTCAACGGCACACGGCGTGTGCCTGCTACTATTAAGAGTTTACTTTATTAGGATTCTTATTGATGAACTTCCCAAAATTATCGGATGGAAAACGTTTAGAGATGCTACAACCCCCACAGCATCCTGTTCAAATTGTGCTTGACACAGATACATATAATGAAATAGATGACCAATTTGCGGTTGTCCATGCCCTGCTTTCTCCCGATGAACTCAGTGTTGAAGCAATCTATGCTGCGCCTTTCCACAATAACCGTTCTTCAAGTGCAGAGGAGGGTATGGAGAAAAGCTATGATGAGATAATAAAACTATTGGATTTTCTTGACTTTCCTTATGACAGTCTTGTTTTTCGTGGATCACGTGCTTTTCTTACTGATGAAGATACGCCAGAAGAGAGCGAAGCAGCAAGGGACATGATTCAACGCGCCATGTCAAACACCGACGGTCCGTTGTATGTCGTTGCTGTTGGTGCGATTACAAATGTCGCTTCTGCAATCCTAATAGAACCGGAGATAATTAAACGTATCGTAGTCGTTTGGCTTGGCGGGAATCCGCTGTATTGGTCACATACGCGTGAGTTCAATCTTGCTCAAGACATACATGCTGCACGATTAGTTTTGGATTCGGGAGTGCCATTCGTACTTCTTCCCACACGTGGTGTTGTTTCGCATCTGTTGACTACAGTCTCAGAAATGGAGAGATATGTCCAGG
Organism: Candidatus Poribacteria bacterium; assembly: GCA_022824835.1. Lineage (GTDB taxonomy): Bacteria > Poribacteria > WGA-4E > WGA-4E > WGA-3G > MSPOR6. The sequence goes on from JAJDZB010000045.1 coordinate 185,945, forward strand.
GGCAAGGACAGATAGGTGACTATCTTGTTAAAATATTCAAAGAGTATCAGCAAGATCATTACGGTTGGTCAAAGGTAATTTGGGATATTTCTGCAACTGCCTATTTTATCAATAGTAGTTGGGTTCCTACAGAAATAGTACATAGTCCGATTCTAACGGATTCGGTTACTTGGAGTTTTGATAATAGCAGACACCTAATGCGAGTTGCGACCGGTGTGAATCGGGATGCTATTTTTAGAGATCTATTTGAGAAGTTGAAAGATGCAAGTTATAGTAAATTTTTGAATTAATTATACAGTCTGTACCAGTGCGGTTGGGAAACCGCACCTACCGTGGTCCGAAAGTGTGTAATTATTTTCAAACTTCACCATAATATACCTCCAACCTATTTTAAATTATCTATCTTCCGTTTCAAAACCCAATCCTTTAGGTTTGGGATGTAGAAACGGTAAAAGGACTTGATAGTAGAAATACGGTGTGATATACTAATGAAACTGCCTCAGTGATAGTTGTTAGTGTGCCTACCACACGAATGACAGTCAACA
>JAJDZB010000103.1:0-90814 GCA_022824835.1 Candidatus Poribacteria bacterium
GGGTAGAGCGAAGCGAAACCCGACATGATAGTTCCAATCAATATGTGTCCAAATCAACGCCAAATGCGCTTTTGGTATTTGTCGGGTTTCGCTTCGCTCTACCCGACCTACATGTAGGAATTAGTCTACTACTTCAATTTCATCATTTTCAAAATATGGGTCTGGTCATCTTCATCATCCAGACTTTTAACGATCATCTTACCGTAATAGACACCGTTTGCGACTTCGTTTCCATCGTCATCTTTGCCATCCCACTTGAGTTGGATAAATCCTGAAGGGGCTTCACTCTCCAGTTTCCGAATTAACCTACCGGTGAGCGTGTATATTTTGACAGTAAGCGACTCAGCAGGTTTTGTTAACTCACAGGTTATTGTGGTATTGCGTGTAAACGGGTTCGGATAATTTAGCGGTTCCACTAACTGCAGAGCATTATGGACATTAAAGGTTATCTCGTTCTCACCTTCATTACCATCAAGGTCACTTGCTACCAGTCGCAACTGATACTCCCCAGGTTCAAGTTCAGGAGAATTATACGTCAATACCACCTGATTTGACTCTGGATGCTGTGTCATTTTATAGTCAGTTTCAGCAATAGTTTCAAACGCATCAAAACGTCCTAAAGCGAGTTGAATGGGCCGGGTGAGATAATCTATGCCGCGCGGGTCAGTAAGTATTGCTTGAATAAGGGGTGCGGCATCTACCGATGAACCGGAGATGAAGTGCTGCTGGTCACCAATTGTCAACTGTATGTTCGGCGGCACCGTATCCTCACTATAAAGGCAAGTGAGCGTCCCTAAATAGGCGGTATCCGCTTGGACTGTTCCAACTTTAGCAGTATTAAACAGGAATCGGTCGCCTGCATTAAAAGCATCCGGTCCCTGTGTTATCAGTAGAGTCAATCCATAATCTTTATATTCAAAAGGTGTACCGACTGTGCCATAGATAGGCGTTCCATTCTGTGTCAATACACCCCTATTTTCACCTTCAATCTGAAATTGTGTTGGAGAAACAAAGAGGATTAGCCAAGTATCTTGTGGCATAGACGTATCAGCAGCTAAGTCGATGTACTGAATTGTTCCATTTCCGGCGTTCCTGCTTGTATAATATGAGGTATAATATGAGGTATCTTGTTCACCTGTTCCTTGAACTTGCGACATTCTAAACCCCAATTTATCGCCAAAACCGAAAGGTGTTTCTCCGCTTTTAATATCAACAGTAAATCCAAGATTGCTGAGAAAACTTGTCTGTATGTTATTATAACTGATAATATGCATATCTTCCGCTATTTCCTCTAATTTCTGATCCTGTCCAATTGAACCGTCGTCAGAAACGTTGGGTATAAATAGGAGTCTGTAAGTATGCGGTGTATCAAATAAAATCAACCAGGTCCCTATGTCAACTTCACTGGATGTAATATTGACGTTGTCAATTGCGCCATCCCCTATGTTGTCGGTACGAATTTTAGCTACCTGTGTTGATGTATAGATACTGCCGTTAGCCTGTTTCTTGATTTCAGAATCAAGACGAACCCAATTTGCTATCGTATTGAGCCAGAGATATATCCCGATGTTGTTTGACCGTTCTTCTAAAGCAGTGTTAAGGGTTGTCTCCATACTTTGCGTTTCGGTGGACAGGTCTGCATCTGTCCCAAAAAGTTCCTTGACCACATTCTGTTGCAGTGCAGTAAAATCAAAATCAAGTTCAACGGTTACAGGTGTTTGAAGTTTGAACATAGGACTGGCTATTGCATCCTGATTTCTACCTGACCCTTGTCCTGCGGTTTCTCCGGTGTCTAAGCGTAAACTATAACCTAATAAAGCGTTTTGCGTCGGCAATGTTACTGGAAGCAGTGATCCTTCTGTTTTCTCACTACTGATATGTGGCCATGTTAAATATGGGGGTAGGTGTGGCGTGGTGTCGTTGTTATATAAAGATGGCACCTCACCTGTCCCACCAAGGTAATAGGCGAAATTTGGATTCGTCGTTTCTGATACAATAGGTAATGCGGTAAGAACTAAGGGTTTATCTTCAACGATCCCTACTGACGTTAATACCCGTATACCCCCATCAACACTTTTCACGCTCAATGGCACATCTCCAATAATGTCACCTGAAACAGTAAGTTGTCTGTATCCGATGTTATCCTGTTCTTCATTTTCCAACACAAGGCCATATAAAGACGTACCTGGTTCTTCAGACTCGCTAAATACAGGATCAACATATACAAACACGTCATGTATACCATTACGTAGAGATATGGGGATAGAAACAGTCGCAATCGGATTGACATTAAGGGGTTCAGGTTCATAGGCATTAGACTGTTGAACAAGGGGATTTCGTACGATCCAATCGTCTGGAGATATTTTTGTGCTGCCAAGCAGATGGGCATCCGGGTCAACAATACTGTTCTCATCTATATCCGGATTCCCACGAAAAAATGCCACTTCGATTTCAACATCTGCAAGTCCTACCTTCTCAAGCAGATCAGCCATTAAAATATTTGGATGGGAAACGACTTCATTCCCGGTTCCAGCGGTGGCAGTCAATTCAATATCAACTGTCAGATAACGTCTGAGCGAACCATCATCGTCTCTGTTCAATGTATAGTTGATCTCTTGAAAATCTGAGAAACGTCTATTATAGACTACAGAAAGGTTGGGATAAACATAAGGATAGAATCGAAAATAATCAGAAGTAACAACATTACCGTCCGCATCCGTAACCTGTATATCATATCGAAATGCGGATCCATCGGTTGGCGCGGGTAGGGGTTGCGGTAGTTTCCACCACCTGGCAGTTGTTGTTGATGCCGTTGCTATTTTAGAAAATGCTGATTCTGGGACTGTTTCAGTAGGTTCAAGGAATACTCTGTTATTAGTCGGGTTCAAGCGATTCCGCCATTCCAACATCACAGAAACCGTTTCGCTGCTATCGTCAGAAACAAATACAAAAATATCAATCATATCTTGACCAGATGGATTGGTGTTCACCTGCTGCGTAATGTCAGGAGGGGCAAATGGTCCTTCATGACCTAATACTGGTGTTTCTCGGTTGGTAATCACCTGTGGTATAATGTCAAGTATCTTTGGCACTTCAACCGTGAACCCATCACCACCGACAGCGATTTCAGTTGCGTTTTCAGCATAATACTCTACATGTGCATCCCCTCGTGAGATGTTAACTGGCACGTCAATTTCGATTTCTGGATAACTCCCGCGTTGCACCTTTAACGTCTCAGTTACGACTACATCACCGGAGTAGTATTGCCGTTGTGCGCCAGTTTTGTCAACGCCGACAGATTGTTGACCGGGAAAACTCACCTTAACTGTTAGATCACCGTCAAAGCTGGTGTTCCGCGTAAAAACCTTCTTACCGAGTGCATAGTCATAACGTGCGGTTTGAATGTAGCCGGAGGCAATTTTGAGTGTATCCCCTGCTTTAACGGTCTTCGTCTGAATTGTTGGAAGGATTTCGTATTCTGCCATAGCGATCTGCAATGCCGGATCGCCAAATAAGGTATATTCAAGCATAATATCCAGTTGGGATGTACCTGCCGTTAATAAATACTCAAGTTTAGAATCGAAGCTCAGCGGTCCGAGTTGCCGGATATCCCGCTGGAATAACATATCGAATATGATCCTGTTAAGGTCTTCGTTTCCACTACCGTAAGTCAGTCGTGTTGCGCTGAGCATACCGATAATTCCGCCTCTCTCCTTCCGTAGCATTTTCTCTGCCATACTCGGTTCACCGGGTTTGTCAAAATATCCGTTATAGCAACTCAACACAAGCATAAAAGGTATGTGTTCAGTTTCTTGTACCTTATCTACGGATGCGTTCCCGAAAATAGCTTCGTGTGTCCAGACGATTCTTCCGCCATGACCAGCATATTGTGCGATAGCTGCGCCTTCACCTAATGCGTTGATGATTCTATCTCTGGCTATGTGTCGTGGCAGTGCGTCGGAGAACTGCTCTGGGTTCGCCTCTACTTCATCTATCACATCTTCGAGGTAAATTTCAACGGTTTCATACCCGAGCCGTGTATGGTCTTTTGCGATTTCGTTAAGACTTTTCTTGAAGATATGATCTCCCGGATTGCTGACTTCATCATCAGCAACGGATATAATTCGGCGTCTCCATGCCCCGTTAGGTCGTTGTCCTTCATAATTGATAATCTTGTCTACAACGGTATCCGCCTCGTCCACAGTTTCAACACTTAATCTACCGACATAGAAATCTACAAATTCATCATGTCCAGAGACTGTGGCATACCAATGATCTGCCGACGTTCTGCCATACGAGTCTGTTGTAATATAGTGAGGCGGTATATACCCCGCGACTTCTGGTGGTTCAAAATGTATCTCCTTATCTATTCCCCTGAAGTCATAAGTTCCATCTCCCAAAAACACGAGATATGAGAGTGCGGGGGGTGTCCAATTATTGTATGCATAGGTGAGGAAGTTTTTTATCCAGACTGGATGCACTTTTCCATCCCCAAAAGTGTTGTATATATCATTGATGTCAACAACCTTAGTACGGTATCCCCCGCCTTGTGTCGTGGAACGCCAGTTTGCCAACCTGTCAGCTGCCTCACGAAACCGTGCATGCGCTATGATAATGTAATCTGCTCCGTTCAGTGTACTACGTAAATCACTTGGTGGCACGGTCTCAATCTGAACCGGTGTACGAAGTCCGGCATCTGAAACGGCGATAAACTCCGTAGTCCGGGTGTCCGGTATCTGGAAAGTCGCGGTATATGTGTTGTTCGGTACAGCTCTCAGGTCCCCAGAATTTAATGCTCTAAGTCGTGCTTGCATCTCCCCGTCGGTTGCATGACGGGTTACATCAACACCTTGAAGTTTAGCAGTGAGTGTGTTTCCATCTGTTTCAAAAACAATTATATCGGGATTAAGAAACGCATCAATACGGAATTGGTGTATAGCACCTTTCTTTTCATCTTCTTGTCCTGTCTTAATAGGTGTCCCAAAGCGGAGTTGATCATCTACCGCAAAAAAGAGCCGCGTATAGTCAATCCAGAACCTATTGAGATAGACGTGATATGGATAACGGGTTGTATCCTCTTCAATAGTTGTATCAATCCGTGTTAGAGAGAGGACATTGATTTCACCTTGTGCTGCATCTTTAAGGTTATTCCAGACTCGTAGGTTCTCTGAAAGTGTTACCTGTGCCTGACTTTCCCATATAGGATGATCAATTCGCACACTATTGATGGCAGCATAGATTTCATGCGTTTCGGGTGTTCCGCCTTGTAAAACAACATGTATCTGTGGTGGGTCAAAACTTTTCGCGATGTCATAGAGAGGAAATTCAAGGCGTAACTCACCGATCTCGCTTGAGTTCTTGATACCGTCCCAGAACCAAAAGTCTAACGCATCAAACCACTTGTGTTTTTCTCCTCCCGAGACAATTTCCGGATCGACAAACTCCAGGTTGTTTGTAAGGTGATCTTCCTCAAAAACAACACGCGATCGGAAGGTTGGCACCTGAACAGCAGTTGCATCGCTTGGGCTTGCATCAATTTGCGCCACTCGACTATTTTGCTGACGCGGGGTATATTGTCCCCCTGATGCCACGCTTAACCAGTAGATATTCCATATTGTATAAGCGTTCTTTTTATGGGGACTCTCAGGATCAGTGGAACTGTGCGCCAAGAAATAAATTGCATCTTCCGAGTCAAAACGCCGATCCCCTGCACCACTTACATAGATAGGTATTTCCTGTTCACCGTGGGTAAGACGTAGTTTCCGAGGGTCAACACCTATTAGGTCAATATCCCAGTCCGTTTTCAGAGATGCTGCTGTTACTTTGTAGATTCCTGTTTCATCAATATAGAGTTTATATCGTGTCTGTTGGCTTTCGTTAGACAAGCCTGGTGCATAAGGTGCAGCCCTGAGTGAACCTATATTTGCATGTGCAGGCTCATTTATATTCCCATTTATTCCCATACCAGTGTTAAAGATTCTACGGTAATCCAGATAGTTGAGAATGTGCCTTGCAAAAGTCTTTTCAAAAGGAGATGCCATACTATGTAGCTGCGGTTTTAAATCCGCTGGCACTGGAATAGTGTTTACAGCAGCCCTGCTGTCTTGTACAGACATTTGTGTGCGATAGGGTATGGAAACGGTGAGACGGTTATAGGAACGGAGTTCACGGGTAACACTATTATACTGGACTGGATGCAAAGCTACGGTGATAACACGTTGGGAACGGATGTATCCATCCATCTCTATCCGTGCAAGAACTGCTGGATAAAAGTCGGAATTGGCATGCCTATTATTCAAGAAATCTTTCTGACTGTGATATAGTCTCACGCCGTTCCGCTTTTGCAAAGAACCGGCGTTTACGACTATATTCTTATCGCTCAATTCTGCGTCTGGTGGAACAGCTAAAAGCACACGTGTAACGGGTAATTTTGGATATCCTGGTTCTTGAATCCAACCACACGCAGCATAAGCTACGTTGTGGTATATACCTTGTTGTGCTGTGTTTTCTTCAGGTTCAACTGCTGTAACCTCAAGTTGTGGTAGTTTGAAATTAAGGGTGATCTCGTTTGCAGTGGTTATTTGCGTGACATCCGCAACCGCAACAACACTAAAGCAGAACAAGACTATTGCAAATATCACACACCGTGTATACAAAACGACTTATCTCCTATTCCAATATTTATGTTTAGTTGTTAACTGTTCTGCTTTTCTTCACAATTCATCATCTATATTTTTAGAATAATCTTCCCAAAATTACGATTAGCTTCCATATATTCATGTGCTTCACACGTTTGTGCTAACGGAAATACCTTGTCAATGACGGGTCTGAGTGTTCCGTTTTTTAACTCTGGTAACCATCGTTCTACAAATCGTTGTGTGATTGCTATTTTTTCATCCAGCGATTGCGGTCTCATCACGGAGCCGATCACCTGTAGCCGTCGCCGCATGATCATGCCTAAATCTATATCTGTGGTAGCCCCGCCCATCAATCCGACTTGCAATAGCCGTCCTTTTACTTTGAGAATTTTCAGGTTGCTGTTTAGGTAAGGTGCCCCGATAAAGTCTAATACGACATCTACCCCTTCTCCATCTGTCAACTTCTCAATTTCAGCGACAAAGTCCGACTGTTTATAGTTTATACCTATTGTAGCCCCGAGCGTAATGCAGTTATCAATTTTCTCAGGAGTACCAGCGGTGACAAAAACTCGTGCGCCAGCGTGCTTTGCGATCTGAATACCTGCAGTCCCGACTCCACTTCCCCCTGCATGAATAAGAATTGTCTCTCCAGCTGTTAGTCGTCCTAAAGTAAATATGTTTTCATTTGCAGTAAAAAACACCTCTGGTATTGCAGCTGCCTCTTCGAAACGCCAATCATCCGGTATGACCATAGCCATGCGATAATCAATTACCGCCTGTTGTGCGTATCCACCCCCTCCAACAAGTCCAAACACGTTATCATTTTTGCTAAATCCCTGCACCGCGGATCCTATTGCCGAGACCGTGCCAGCGATTTCTAAACCGAGTATTTCGGATTCTCCCGGTGGTGGCGGATATGCCCCTCGACGTTGTAGAAGGTCCGCGCGATTTAGTGCAGTTGCTTTAACGTCCACAAGTAACTGCGTTTCAGTTGGTTCAGGGGCAGGTACATCAACTAATTGCAGTACCTCTGGACCTCCATCTTCTGTCCTAATAATCGCTTTCATTATCTTGTTTCCTAATAAAGCATTTAGAATTTTATCATGAATGAGTCCGTTCTGCCAAGTATTGTGACCTTTAGTGGCGTGGATATTCTCTATTTTAACGTGAGTTTGATAAATCAGAACAAATAACTACGTAGGTTGGGTTGAGGCACGAAACCCAACATCTTGACCCATTATAGAGCAATACATGTCGGGTTTCGTGCCTCTACCCGACCTACAACGCATATTACATTTAATTATCAAACTCACATTATTTATAAACAGGGCAGAAATGACCAAGGTTTACCAACTTTTTCCTAAGAATCTCGTCTAATCTAACAGAATGATACGCGATTAAAATTAAAAATAAGCCTTAGGAGAATACCGATGTCAAAAACCGTTCAAAAGACATTGCCGCGTCATTTTAATCCTGTAAAGGCAAAATTGGCATATATGGACGAATGCTTTAGTCAACTGCATAGCGGTTTGCCAGCAGACAAAGACGCTTATGTAAAGGCTGATAAACTCACACATTCTTATATCAAAAGTTGCTTTCTGATGATTGTGCAACGCGCTGTAGACATCAACAACGCGATCATAGAATTTAGTGGTCAAACGCCACCCTATCAGAAACACCAAGGTTTTCGTGCTGTCCAAGAGAGTGGGGCAATTGATGTTGAGACATTAGATTTCTTTGAACACGCCATAACCTGCTATCAGAAAATATCAAACCCTTATGAGGGATTACCACCTGCAGAACTGTACGATGTATCTTCACAACTGCTACATCACGGTAAGTCTTACACGCGTCAGATCAACGCGTTCTTTGAAGATACAACGTAGTGGTCTGTCCAGTTTTATCTTGTAGGTCTCGCATAAAACAAGTCGGGTTGAAATGGTATCTTCAACCCGACTTTTGCCTTAGACAGCGACATTAAAAAATGGTGGTGCTAATCATATTTAACGATTCCACCTGTTCCTTTGATTTGGAAGTCCGGTTTTAATAAGATTCTATCTTGGGGTTCCTCATTAAATCCGCTGGGATATAGCATATAGGAAATGCGCGACGGTAAGTATTTTCCTAAATCAGCGAACATTTCCTCAGGTTGCTTAAATATTATCATATTACTCATTTGGGTCTGGTATGCAAACCAATACTTGAGATTAGAGTGGATTTCATTATTATAGATCATACTTCCTGTTGCTACATCAATAATCTTGAGACGCACTTTACTTGTTGCCACTTGTCGTGTAGTGATGTAAGTAGATGTTCCTGAAATTCCGGTCTGTCGTCCCAGACGTTGGTGATGTTGGTCGTTATCTTTACGGAACAGTTTTGGTTTTGTAACCCTTCCTGTAATAATCCAGTCTACACCGAGTGCTTCTCCTACTCTTGCTGCTAATGCTGGGTCATCAAAAACATCATTTAGTGTAATGCCGAGTTCATCTATCTTTTCCCCTACGGGTCGAATTTTATCCGATACGTCATAGACCCACTCAATGTCTTTTAATATAAGTTCAAATCGGGTAGATAGATTAACACTAATTCTACCTCCGAGAGCCTTTGCTTCTTCTTTGTCAGCGAAGAAGGGTGTAACAGCAATTTTCTTTGCCTCGGTAAATGTCGGTATTGTCTTTATATCCTCGCTACCAAAGCATCCCATAAATGAAACAAGAAAAAGGGATATTAGTAAAAAACAAAATAAACGCATAATAGTGAATGCCTCCTTGATAATACTATAGTTCAACCCACAATCCATCTGTTAGAGAGTCTATCATAAATTGTAGAATTTAGTCAAGCAACAATTTATTCTGAATGTGGCAGAATACGCTTTTGGTATTCTACATTAAATACAAGCACAATCCAACAGAATGCCTATTATTGGATTAAAATAGCAACTATGCAACCGCCAGTGCCCGTACTTCTCCGAATTCATGTGTCAACTTTGTCCATGAGTCTCCATTGTCTTCACTCAGGAAAAGTTGTCCGCTGACACTACATGCGATCAGCAATCCATCAACATCTGCATTATGACCAAAACACCAGATGGTGCTATTTGCAGTTATTCCGATATCAGAACGTTCCCACCGTATTGCCGTTGCGTCTGCAGCCTGGTTCGAATCTTGCATGTAGAATATCCCGCCTTGATCACCGGGAGGCCCGTTTCCTGCTCCGATAAAGACCTTTGCATTATCTCCGTTCAAATAGAACGCAGCACGGCAATAGGGCCATGGAAAATGCTCACGCACTTTCAAAGGTGTCCAATTGTGCATATCTGTTGTGATACAAACATCGTTATTTGTTGCTGCGACGAGTGTTTTCTGTTCACCCGGTACGACAGTTAATCCGTGAATATCTTGACTGCTCAATCCTTCACTTCGGTTATCCCATGTTTTTCCGCCATCGGTACTAAGCCGCATGCCGTCAATTTCGATGCCGGCATATACGGTATCATGGTCTTCTGGGTCAATAATGATAGTTGTCACACGTGGAATAATAGGAATTCCTTCACACTCTTGCGCGAGTTCAGCATCAAGTTGCGTCCAGGTCTCACCTGCATCAATCGTCTTGTAAAATGCTGATGGACATGTACCCGCATAGAGTGTTCCTGCTGTAGTCGGGTGAATTGCAAGTGACCACACCTCTTTACGATCCATATCACTTGGTAAATGTCTCCAGGAATCACCCCCATCCGTAGTTTTGACGACACCTTTCTCAGTACCTGCATAAAGTGTTTTTGAATCTGCTGGATCAACGACGATGGCACGAATATCTGCTTCGGGAAAGATTCCGTTGCTTGCGCGATTCCAGGTTTTACCTATATCTTTACTGCGCCAGATGCTCTGGCCGACTGTTCCTGCATAAAGCGTACTTGCCATATATGCCTCCTCAAAAATTATCAGTATTCGGTTATGGATTCATTTAATATTCCATCATCAATCACCGTGTCAGATATGTCACCGGCACCCCTTTTAATTGTCCATTTTACCTTTTCTATTGCTATATCAGGTTTGAGGTTGAAAGCGTATCTGTATAGCGCGGTTTTCTCATTTTCAAGATATATCATCGGTTTTGCATCAAGTAGTTTACGATTTTGATATGTCAGTGTTACAGTGAAAGCATGCACAGCCGCGGGTTCATTTGACACGACGATTATTTCCCAATAGTTTGGATGTATCGGGTTCGGGAGTACGTGTGTGGTGTAAGAGCCTAAATTACCTTCAAATATACTATAATCGTAAGCTATAGTCTGTTGTGCAAAACTTGCATTCTCAATCTGTAAACTCGGTATCACCAGCAATCGCTGGATATCAGTTCCAAAAGTAGGCACATCCAGTGATGCTGTGCCATCAACAGTTCTAAAAGGTGCTTTTCCAACGACTATCTCACCTGACGTGTGTAAATAAGCTGCCTTGATATCAATAATTGCCAGTGACGTATTTAGCTGGCGTTGTGTTGATAATCCGAGTGTTAAACCTGCCTGTCCAGCTGTTGCTACTTTACATTCTATAGCATGTGCACTAAAATTTGCAAGTCTTCTATTTTTGCTATTAGCAGGATAACTCACATGTTCAAATTGAGGTGGAATCGCCAAAACGATTGAATTATACCGAAAAGGATTTTCAACAGTGCCAAGAGTTCGCCATGTCGTTAGGTAATTCGCAACTTTCCAGTCTGAAAATATGTTAGAAAATGACGTATTTATGCCTTGTGTTTTTAACGTTTGTGTAATGCCGGGTATTCCATCTAATGGATTTTTGACGAGTGCAGCTATAGTCTCAGTTCCACCATAGTGATCATGAACATATAACATAAACAGAAAAGCAGCGCCGTAGTGTGCAAGTAAGTTTGTGTCGGTCTGCTGAGTCCAATCTATAAGAGAGGTATTCGGTGCTTTTTGAAAGGCATTCACATGCTGGTAGAGGTTATAACCGCATTGAGATGCTGCGTAATCAGCACATCCTTCGTCAATCCAAATTTCCTCGTTTGGGGAATGTCGCCAATGGATAAGATGTTGAAGTTCATGTGCAATAACAGACTGCCAGCTAAATATGTCACTGGCACTGGTGTTTGGATGATGGTTCCTTGAGTTGATATAGATAATATCGGCTTCGTTGCTATGGACTGGACCGAGTGCGGGATGATGCAGGCGACCGCGATACTGATCAATCGGCATGAAATATCCAGCAGTGGTGTGACTTGTACTTGTATCAAGTATATTAAGAAGAAGGATAATGACTTTATCATTCTCATCAACATCCGGAGGTGGACCGAAATCTTCGGTTAAAATATCGTATATACCGCGCCGTGGGTCTGCGGGTGTCGCTGAATCAAACGCTCTTTGAACGGATTGAACTGTTTGTGTTGTAATGTGTGTTTGCCATTCTGAATCTTCTACGAAGATATAAGAGTGGGTTCCACTTGCGCGTAATGTAGCACTGATGGAATACTGCTGTTTTCTGGCAAAATCAATCGCGAAGAAAGAGCGTTGGAATCCGATGTTAAGTGCTGGTGCTGCGGGGTGCTTTGGAGCAGTTCCCAGATCAGTTGAAGGTTGTAAGATTAAACCTTCTTTCAGGAATGGCGTGCCGCAGCGGAATGCATCACTGGGCTGCGCTGCAAAGTGTATAGCCAGTGGTATAACAAGGGTCAGCATTAACAATAGAACCTTGACGGTGATTTTTCGCATTTTAAACCTATTGGCTATCGGCTGAGTCGTTCTTTTATTTCAGCATTTTCTGGTTCAATTGTTTGTGCTTCTTTCCAAACATCCCGTGCTTTATCAGGTTCATTGTTCTTTAGGTAAGCATCCCCGAGATGTATGAGTATTATCACATTTTTCGGTGATTGTTGTATCGCTTTTTCCAACATAGTAACAGCTTCTGCAAAACGTCCCTGTTTAAAGAATACCCATCCGAGGCTATCGAGATATTCCCCTTTCTCTGGTGACTTTTCAAGTGCTCGCTTTATTAGAGCCTCAGCCTCATCAAGTTTTGTTCCGTTCTCAGCATATAGATACCCGAGGGCGTTGAGTGCATATTCATGTGTGGGTTCAAGTGAAAGTGTTTTACGCAAATACGTTTCTGCGTTGTCAAAGTCCCCCATAGATTGGTAGGCGGATGCAATTCCGTATATTGCTCCGATATGTTCATCGTCGTTTGCCAGAAGTTGTGTAAAAGTTTCCTTAGCTTTCTCATATTTTTCAAACAGCAGATAGACGTTGCCTAAAGCATATTGTGCGTCAACGGCTAATCTTCTGTAGGTAGCCTGTCTCCGCGTGTTATCAGACCGGTTTACGATTGTTAAAGACAAGAATATTGCCCGTCCAAGGTACCTTTCAGCGTCAGTTATGAGTTTCTCTGGGTCAATAGGTTCATTTTGTGCCGTCCAATCATCCTCAGTTTGTATCCGATATACGAGTTCCTGCAGTACTAATCCTAATCCTAAGTTACTTCTCACGTCATGGGGTACTAAGGTCAAGATTTGCTCAAACGTTCTCTGTGCCTCTTCTAAATGTCCACTATTAAGACTAAGAAATCCCAGATTCGTAAGTGCTTCTATATCGTCCGGTTTAATTTTGATAACGCGCTTGTATGCTTCAACAGCTTCTGGTGTTCTTTCTAAATTCTTATAAATATCGCCGAGTTTTTTATGAAAAGAAGGCTCAAAAGGCATAACACGGGTTAATGCTTTGAATGCTTTTTCCGCAGTCGTGTACTCACCAAGTTGGTATGATAAATCTCCCAGCATCTGTTGCGCCATAAAATGTGTTGGGTCCAACTCAGTCACTCTTTTAACAGTATCCAATACTTTCGTAACATTTTTACCTTGTGAATAATATGCTCGGTGTGCCAGAATTTGAGCAAGTTGCCATGTTGCAAGTATATTAGCATCATCGATTTCAAGTGCCTTCTCCATATCATCCTCAGCCCCACGTACATTCTGCATCTTGTAATGAAGTTGTCCTCGTTTATACCAAACATAAGCGAACTCTGGAGCCAGTTCTACCAACTGATCGTATAGGACCATAGATCTTGTCAAATCTGTATCAAAACGTTGCAGGTAGACTGCATGCATCAATTTCGTATAAACCTGCTTTGCTGTTTGAGATTCTTCGGTGAGTGGCACATGTTCTTCAGTTTCTGCTGTCGTTACCTCTTGTGCATTTACTATCAATACTATTGAAAAGAGGCACAGTATACTAAACAGCATCCCCCCGCCTTTTATAATAGATGGCGTTGTTTTTATCCATAACTTATTGTTCATCATTTTCTCCTTTCTAATTCATTCAACAATTTTCACCAATGTCCTACTTGACACATTCGGTCTTTATGGGTGCTTCTATACAGATTCGGCATCAGAAATTTTGGCAACGTCAACGAGTGTTTCGCCATCATTTAAACTCATCAGCCTTACCCCTTGTGTTGTTCTGCCTATTGAACGAATATCGCTGACAGCCATCCGCGTGATATATCCGGTAGAACTAATAAGTACAAGTTGATCTGACCTTCTAACGAGTTTTGCAGAAACAACTGCTCCATTTCTGCTTGAACGTTTAATTGCAGTTAACCCAACGCCCCCTCGTCTCTGGGCTCGATAAGCTGCTAAACTTGTGCGTTTACCATATCCATTTTCAGTAACGATTAGAAGCGAATCATTTTCATCTGAGGAGCATACCATACCTACGACGAAATCCTCTTCACCGAGCCGGATACCCCGCACCCCGCGCGTACGCCGTCCCATACTTCTAACATCCGATTCATGGAATCGGATAGAGTTTCCGTTGTGACTCGCCAGAATCACATCATAGGAACCGTCGGTAAGTTGTGCGCCGATGAGTTGGTCATCTGCGTCTAAATTGACTGCGATAATACCACTGGAAATAGGGTTTCGGAAATCCCGTAGTGGACTTTTCTTTACAATACCGTTTTTTGTTGCCATTAGGATATAGTGATCCTCTTTAAACTCCCGCACAGGTAAAAGAGCAGTGATGGTCTCTGCTTCACTTAATTTTAGTATATTTACTGCTGCCCGTCCAGCTGCGGTACGCGATCCTTCAGGTATCTCATAAACTTTCAGTAGAAAACATTTGCCAAGACTTGTAAAAAAGAGGAGGGGTTGATGGGCAGTCGCGATAATCAACTGTTCCAAGAAGTCTCCATCTTTAGGATTACCACCTTTGATGCCGACACCGCCGCGATTTTGTGTACGATAGGTATCCATCGGAATCCGCTTCAGATAGCCGGAATGCGTTACCGTTACCACCATCTCATCATCAGCGATAAGATCTTCCATCTCGAAACTTTTGACTTCATCAACGATCTCCGTGCGACGTTCATCTCCATGTTCCTCTTTCAACGCCTCTAATTCTTCACGGATGATGTTGGTAACGAGTTCTTCGCTATCAAGGATCGCTTTGAGTTCTGCAATTCGTTCAACGAAATTACTATATTCATCATTGATACGTTGGCGTTCTAAACCTGTTAATTGACGCAAGGTTAGCCCGAGTACCTCGTTAGCTTGCAGTTCAGTAAGTTCGTATTGCGTTTGCATCTGCTCTCTGGCATCCTGCGGGGTCTCAGCAGTTTGTACAATCTCAATGACTTCTTCCAAATGCTCCAGTGCGATACGGTATCCCTCTAAGACGTGCGCCCGGCGTTCACATCGTGCTAAATCAAACTGTGTGCGTCGCCGAATTACATCTCGCCGATGTGCTAAATAGTGTTTCAAAATCTCCGGAAGTGTTAAGATTTTAGGCAACCCGTCCACAAGACAGAGCAGAATCGCGTTATAATTATCCTGCATCTGCGTGTGTTTATAGAGTTGATTTAAGACGACCTGTGGCACTTCGCCTTGCTTGAGTTCAATAACGACCCGTATGTTTTCATCAGATTCGTCTCGGATATCTCTAATCCCTGTTATCGTGTTACTATTTACAAGTTCAGTCATACGTTCAAGGAGTCTATTTTTCTTAATCTGATATGGAATTTCGGTGACGATAATCTGTTCACGATCTCCCCGAACTTTACCGTGTGTTACCGGTTCAATATCCACCTTGGACCGAATCGTCATATTCCCTCTACCTGTAGCGTACATAGCCTTGATCGGTTTTTCACCAACGATAGTTGCGCCGGTAGGAAAGTCAGGTCCGGGGATGAGTTCCATCAGTTCATCTACTGACGATTCTGGAAAATCCAACATAAGCAAAAGTGCATCAACGACTTCGTTGAGATTATGCGGTGGAAGTTCTGTTGCATAACCTACACCTATACCTGTAGTGCCATTGACAAGTAGGTTTGGCAGAAGGCCGGGTAATACAACTGGTTCTTCCATAGAATCCTTATAATTCGGTTGAAAGTCAACCGTGTCCATTTTTATGTCGCGTAAAAGTGTTTCGGATATCTTTGCAAGTCGACACTCTGTATAACGCATTGCCCCTGCTGGGTCATCGTCAATAGATCCGAAGTTCCCTTGTCCATCAATCAATGGATAACGCGTGCTGAATTCCTGTGCGAGACCTACAAGCGTGCCGTAAATAGGACCATCACCGTGCGGGTGGAAATTCTTCATAACCTCACCTACTACTGCAGCACACTTATCATAAGGACGGTCGTTCGTTAGGTTGAGTTCTCCCATCGCGTAAATTATGCGACGGGCACTCGGTTTCAAACCGTCCCGGACATCAGGGATTGCCCTATTGGTATTGACACTCATCGCGTAGGTAAGGACTGATGTTTGTAACTCGGTATCAATTGATCGTTTAATAATATTTTCTTCTTGCATTTGCTTCTCTTATTTCTTTAAAAGCCGGTTCGGTTAGGAAACCGAACCTACCGAACATGAAATTTATACTATGTAAAAGCCGGTTCGGTTAGGAAACCGAACCTACCGACATCAAATTTATACTATGCCCCATAAACATCAAGGTCAACTTGTGTTCCATAACGTTCTATAAAAGCCCGACGCGGTTCAACAGAATCCCCCATCAGTAGCGTGAACATCCGTTCAGCTTGAACAGCATCTTCAATGGTCACCTGTAATAGAACCCGGGCATCTATCTGCATTGTTGTCTCGCGCAATTGCTTCGTGTTCATTTCCGCAAGACCTTTGAATCGCGTAAGTGTCGTTCCACTATTAGCACTTGCCCTGAGAATTGAAAGCAGTTCTCCAACAGACGTTGCCTCCTGATGTTCCTCCGATTTATTTACAATACTAAACACAGGGGTATCCTCTGATGTCTTATTATCAAAATCTTCGGGTTGAATTCCAAATTCTTTAACACACTGAATATGGGGTGAAAGTTCTGCATGGATTGAAGCATTAGATATTACGTTACGTTGTAGCATACTTTCAATCGTAGTATCTGCTGAATCCTTTTGAACATCCTCGCTATTTTCGTCAGAAGTATCCTCAGCCTGAAGTGGAAGTTCAGTTTGTTCACTGCCATCTGTTTGTGCTTGAAGCATATCAAGAACAGTATCTACCCGATCGGATTGCGAGTCTGACACAATGGTTGACAAAGGGGCGTCTGATGCAGTTGCTTCAGATGTCTCTTGATTTTCAATCGGTTCCCATAGAAACGTAATAAGTTCTTGACGGGATCGATTTCCGCGCACGGTTAAATCTGAGAGTCGTTTTTCAATACAGGAGAGTGCCTTAACACAAGCGATAGCCTCTTCTTCTGTATAGGCGGTATCGCGTCCCATTTTTTTAATCTCCAAAGATTTGGCTGCTGCTTCTAAAAGATATTCTTCCAACGCGTTTTCATCTTGGAGGTATCTTGAACTTCGTCCTCTTCTAATTTGGAAAAGAGGTGGCTGAGCAATGTATAAATGTCCTTCATGGATTAACTGTGGCATCTGTCGAAAAAAGAACGTCAAGAGGAGCGATCGGATGTGTGCGCCATCCACATCAGCATCCGCCATAATGATGACCTTGCCATACCGCAATTTTTCGAGTGAAAATTCTTCTGTCCCAATACCGGTACCGAGGGCAGTAACAATGTCTACGATTTGTGCATTTTTTAATATTTTGTCCAGTCGTGCCTTATCAACATTAATCCCTTTTCCTTTTAGAGGTAGCACTGCTTGAAAGATACGGTCGCGTCCCTGTTTTGCGGGTCCCCCAGCCGAATCCCCCTCAACGAGAAAGATCTCTGTTTTGCTTGAATCGCGTTCAGAGCAATCCGCGAGTTTACCTGGCATTGAAGCGGAGTCAAGGACACCTTTTCTCCGGATAAGGTCGCGTTGTTGCCGTGCTGCTTCACGTGCTTCCGCTGCACGAATGCTTTTTTGGACTATCCGTTTTGCAAGGGCTGGCTGCTCTTCCAAATACTCTTTCAAGTACTGGTTCACAATACTCATTACGATACCTTCCACCTCAGTATTACCAAGCTTAGACTTGGTTTGTCCTTCAAATTGCGGTTCTGGTACCTTGACACTGATAACAGCCATAATACCTTCTCGAATGTCCTCACCAGCAGGCGTAATTTTTTCACCTTTTAGCAATCCATTATCTTTACTATAGGCATTAAATGTGCGAGTCAAAGCACTTTTAAACCCGCTCTCATGAAATCCACCCTCTGTTGTCCGGATATTGTTTGCATAAGAAAAGATATTCTCTGAATAACCGGTATTAAATTGAATTGCGATCTCGACCCGAACATTGTCTGTCACACCTTCAAAATATATCGGGGTATTATGGAATACCTCTTTATTCTCATTTTGATAGATAACAAAAGAAGCGATTCCCCCTTCATAGTGATAAACGGTTTCCACATCCTCCTCTGGAACTTCCTCTCTCAAATCTGTGAATTTGATGCGAACCCCACGGTTCAGAAAAGCGAGTTCCCGGAGACGTTCTTTTAGTGATTTCCCCTCAAAATCAAGCGTATCAAAAATTTCATGGTCAGGCATAAAGGTAGTTTCTGTACCTTTGTTTTTCGTATTACCGATGACTTCTACTGCCTTCGTCGGTATGCCCCGTTTATAGCTTTGTTCGTAAAGTTGTCCATCTTGTGCAACTTGCACATTGAGCCATTCGGATAGTGCATTCACACACGAAGCACCTACACCGTGCAAACCCCCAGCTGTCTGATATCCGACATCTGCCCGTCCATCAAATTTACCCCCTGCATGCAATGTCGTCATGACAACCTCAAGAGCTGATACACCTGTTTGATGTTTACCAACAGGAATACCGCGACCGTCATCCCCAACAGTAACGCTACCATCAGCATTAAGTGTTATCCTGATCTCTGATCCATGTCCAGCCCCAAATTCATCAATAGAGTTATCAACCAGTTCCATGACAAGATGCTGAAGTCCCGCAGGGCCCGTACTCCCGATATACATTCCCGGGCGTTTTCGGACAGCTTCTAAACCTTCTAATATCTGTATAGACGACGCAGTATAATCATTAGCCATTAGGTATAAATCCTCTCCATTATTATTTTCTTGGAAGTTCAAATAACTGGTTTGTTTTAAAAGTTCTCGTGATGTTGTCTTAAACGCGAGTAAAATATAAGGTTAAGGTGGATTGCATGGGAAGAATGTATTGCTTTCACTTATCAATCTATTTTATCGTGATATTATAACAAAATGTTAATAAAAATATTGATTTTATTGACTCTTTACATCTTAAAATAGTATTCAATGATTTCAGTTGATATTCCCTACAAAAACCTATATCTTATTATATTTATTCTAACATATATTCAAGTTTTATGCAACCTATTTTTTATCTATTTCAGTTTTTTTTAGATTTAAGAATATCCCATAATTAAGATTTACTTAAAGTTAATACAAAACGGTAGGTGTGATCCCTTAATCGCACCTACCGGCCTGGGAAAATCACTAATTACTTCTTATTCTGCGGGTTCTTATGAGAACATTGGGCTAAAAAAAGGGATCTGAAAGTATCACGTAATTCAGCATCTTCTATAACCGAAACAGTATCTTCAATCTGATCCGCCATCTCAGGTGAAACAGATTTTCTAATCTTTTCAGGTGTTCCTGTGTTTGACGCGACAACACTACGTGTGGATTTCTGCCCAAAATTATTTTTGCGAAAATTCGGATTGAAACGGAATTGAATGTCAATGATCTTAACGTTGGCAGAAGGTTTATGTCCACTTAAATTTTGATTTGTCTGTTGGGTTGCAAGTTTTTTCATTAGATCAACTTTCATCAAAGACAGTGCCTGGGCATAACCGGGGTGGGATACTTCAACTTGTAATATGCCTCTTGATAAGGATATCGGTTGACTGTGTTGTATCATTGGCTCACCGACAATTGAGTCCCAGAGATTAAAAATACGTTTTTCATCGAATTTACCGAACCAGCCTCTATTCCGTATAACAGCATCCAAAACACCTTGAACTTTAAGGGTGCCACTCGGTTTATGTGTGCTACGTCTGCGCTGTCTTTTAAACCGCATTATTCTGTCCTGTTTGTCTCCGATTTTTATTAACAAGGTAGATGCGGTTAGGAAACCGCATCTACCAAGAATTATCGCGTTAATTTGGTATTAGACATCATTTACGACAGCCCCATTTTCAACCATTACCAAGTGAACATCTGATAATTCATCTCCCATCACATCTTTATCAGTCGCAGTTATTACAGTCTGTGCTGAAACACCTTGTAGATAGGCTAATAGGTACGCCCGTCTTTTTAAATCCAATTCAGATAACACGTCGTCCAACAAGAAAAGTGGAGCGAAACCTGTAGACTCTCTGATAAACTCTAATTCCGATAGTTTTAGTGCCAGGACGATGGTTCTATGCTGTCCTTGTGACCCGTAAGTGCGTGCAGTTTCACGGAATATCACGTCATCGCCATTCAACGTTTCCAAAGCCAATGTAAAATCATCGCGATGGGGTCCGACCAATGTCATCCCACGGCGTACTTCATTTCTTCGCGCCTGAATCAATGAATCCTGAAAACGATCTGAAAGATTAGAAATATCGGAACTGACATCTGCAATACCCGGAACATACTGTAGCAAAAGCCGTTCCCGTCCACCCGTTAGCGATAGGTGAGTCGTTTCTAAAACAGGACTTATACAAGATAAAGCTGCTTGTCTTGCCGTAATTAAAGCAACACCCGCTTCAACAAGTAGTCCATCCCAAACCGATATTTCGCTAACAGATCCTTTTCCAATACTTATTCGCTTCAATAAAGCATTCCGATGTTGCAATATATCGCGATAACGTTGAAGATTTTCCAGATACTCTCTACTCAATTGTAATAACATTAGATCAAGCCATCGTCTACGGGAGGTAGGAGAACCTTTAACAATATCCAAAGATTCAGGTGAAAATACAACTACATGGAACTGACCGATCCAGTCTGACCGTCGGCGCTGCAAAACACCATCAGTTTTAAGACGATACGCGCCTTGACGAGGTTTTACCGCCTCAAGTTTTACTAAAGCATTAGATTTCTTTCCATTTCGCAAATACCCCGTAACCGCAAATCCTTCAGAAGTGTGTCTGATTAAATCTGAAGTAGAAGTTGCTCGATGTGATTCGCCTGTGCATAGAAAATAAAGTGCTTCCAGTAAACTTGTCTTTCCCATCGCATTTCTACCGACAATCAATGTTATTGGTGCATTAAATGATACCTCACATTCTCTGTAATTTCTAAAATTTCGGAGACATAAACGTTCCAGGTACATCTGTATCTCACAATTACTGTTGATTATTGTATTCATGATGAATCTTATTGTGAATTGATTTGGATTTTCTTATTATTTCGGGTTTTCTTATTATATTATTAATTACGTTGTTAATATTAAAATTGTACCTTAGTAGTAGTAGTAGTAGTGATAATATGATAATAACTCCTCTAAAGCTATACTGTGATTGGCTTGAACGCTGATAATAACTTGATAACAACTTTTCTACTTATTATCATATTATCAAGGAGGATAAAAACGATTAAAGTTATTATCAATTTATTAGCATTAAGAGCAGAGTTATTATCAAGTTATTATCAAGTTATTATCAATTTATTATCAGCTTATTCAACTTTGTTTTGATGATAAATGCATTGACAATTAAGTCAGTTCATCCATAAAATGCTGTATAAGTTTTTTGGTTTCTTCGTCTTTGAGCAATTTTTCAATTTGTTCACAAGCATAGGTAATGGTTCTATGGTTCTGTCTATTAAATGTATCAGCAATATCTGATAGAGAGAGTTGGGTTAACTCTCTACACAAGTACATAGCGATTTGTCTTGGATACACTAAAACCTTTGTTCGCTTTGCTGAAGTAAGATCACCGCTTTTCAACTGAAAATGATCTGTCACAATTTTTTGTATTGTTTGTGCGGTAATGATTTTTTGCTGCGGTCTTCTTGTAAATGAGGGTGTATCTTTTAGTGCCTTGCGTGCAAAGTCTATATCTAATTGCACACCGTAAATGGAAGCTTGTGTATACAGACGAAGTAGCGTTCCCTCTAATTGTCGAATGTTTGCTGTCACTATATCGGCAATATAATTTAGCACTTCATCGTCCACATTTTCCAATCCTTGTTCTTGGCATTTACCCTTTAAAATGGCATATCGTAGCTCAAAATTGGGTTTGTCTATTTCTGCGACCATTCCCCATTCAAACCGTGAGCTCAACCTTTCTTCAAGGTTTTCGAGCATTTGAGGTGAACGATCACAAGAGATCACAATCTGGTTTGAATTTTTGTGTAATTCGTTGAAAGTGTTAAAAAATTCCTCTTGTGTGCCTTCTTTGCGCTGTAAAAATTGAATATCGTCAATCAATAGTAGGTCCGTTTCTCTGTATTTTGTGCGGAATCCTTGTGCTGATCCCCGGTTGACAATTGATTCAATGTATTCGTTCATAAACGTTTCAGAGGTAACGTAAAGTACCTTTTCTTTGGGAGTTTTCTGATGGACGCGATTGCCGATCGCGTGAAGGAGGTGCGTTTTCCCAAGTCCTACACCGCCATAGATAAAAAGTGGATTATAATCACTGCCAGGATTTTCAGAGACTGAAAGTGCTGTTGCGTGGCAAATCCGGTTACTCGGTCCGACACGAAAACTATCAAAGATATAACTTGGATTTAAACCTGTCGGTTCAGTGTTGTTTTTGTTTTGTGGAGAGATAGAACCATTGCCATCAGATTCAGGATTTTTCACGAGAGAAGTTTCAACAGATATTTTCACCATGCAATCGGGACTAATCCTATTCGCCAACACCCTATTGATGTCCCTGACAAAACGATTTTCAATTTCGGCTTGTGTGTAATTGGAAGGCACAGCAAGGTTTAAGGACACATCGGTTAGTGAGCGGGGAGTGACTTGACGTAGGTAGACGTCACTATCGGCTGATTCATCAAGCTCGGTAAGTATTTCTAACCAGAGTGTATCGGCAGTGTGTTGCATGAGAATATTCCTAAACTGTGATAGGTAGTCAAAATATTTTGTTTAAAATGTTTCTGGATTTATACAAAATGTTTGTGACGCGAAAGTGAATTATATCATTTTTGATTTTTAATTAGCAAGTTAAAACAAGCTAATTTTAATGGAGTCTTGAGTTGTCAATTTTTAAGGTGTTAGTCCTTAATTTTCAGTCCAATATGCTTTAACAGTGCCTATTTCCGCCTTCCCAATCGGAAAATGAATTATCAATATGTTGTGAAATAATACGCGATATATTTCCAATTTTTAAAGAAAAATGAAAATTTATTAAAATTAATTTCTGACAAACGATGGCAATCTTGTATCCACAATATGTTATCAAATATCTTATTTTTTTTCAAATACTTCTTTATTTTGACATGAATGTATAAATATTTGACAAAGTGGGAAAAATCAGGTATTATTTAAGATGTCAAATGTAATATCACATTATTTCGGTGGGTACTATACGCGACTAAAAAATAGAAAGGGAGAACATTATGAAACGTACCTATCAACCGCATAGGCGAAAAAGGAAAAATAAGCTCGGATTTCGGAAACGGATGTCTACCCGAGATGGCAGGAAGATCCTCGCGCGCCGAAGGTCTAAGGGTAGAAAAGTTCTCAGTGCATAGAAACGTTTGGGAACAAATCAGAGATGCCCCGTACTTTTAATATACCACGCTTTTATGAGAGCCCAATTATCTCGACTGTCAAGGCATCGCGGCGGAGTACGGACACACGTAAGCGGGACCTATCACCTTCCGTTTTAGATTTCGGTCCTGTTCGTTTTAAAATCGCGCGCCACTTCGGTTTCTGTTATGGTGTTGAAAATGCTGTTGAGATAGCATATCGTGCTCTTGAAGAGAACCCAAATAAGCGAATTTTCCTGCTATCTGAAATTATTCATAACCCGCGTGTCAACGAAAATCTAAGACATAACGGCGTGGAGTTCCTCTCTGATACTGAGGGAAATCCGTTGTTACCTTTTGATGTCTTAGTGCCAGAGGATGTTGTCATTGTTCCCGCTTTTGGCACAACTCTGGAAGTTGAAAAGGAACTTAACGCTCGCGGTGTTACCCTTTCGTCTTACAATACGACCTGTCCATTTGTCGAAAAGGTATGGAAGCGGAGCCAAGAAATTGGCAAGCAAGATTATACTGTTGTTGTGCATGGTAAGCGTTATCACGAGGAGACACGCGCCACATTTTCTCATGCGCAAGCGGAGGCACCGGTTGTTGTTGTTCGAGATCTCTCGGAAGCTGAAGACCTTGCAAAAGTAATTCGCCGCGAAGCGGATGCTGACTTCTTCTTTGAAAAGTTTGAAGACAGATATACCGAAGGTTTCCATCCAGATACCCATCTTAAACGTATCGGTGTAGTTAACCAGACCACAATGCTTGCAACAGAGACGCAAGCCATTGCTGACTTATTGCGGCAGGCGATCATCGCAAGGTATGGTGAAGAAAATATAACAGATCATTTTGCTGACACGAAAGATACACTCTGCTATGCAACTAAAGAGAATCAGGACGCTACACTTTCGCTCATCGCTGAAGGTGGTGATGTCGCAGTTGTGGTAGGTGGTTATAACTCATCTAACACGAGTCATCTTGTGGAACTCTGTGAACATAAACTGCCAACTTATTTTGTGAGAGATGCGGAGGAATTGCTTAGTCCGGAGCGGATCCGTCATTTATCACTTGCGACAAAACAGGTGCAAATTACAGAAGACTGGCTGCCAATAGAACATTCCAATGGGGATCCAGTTGATATTGTCTTGACTGCCGGTGCCTCGTGTCCGGATATTCTGCTTGATGAGGTGTTGCGGAAGATTGTTGGGTGGTTCTCTGATACGCGCTCAGTAGACGAAGTGCTTGTACCGTTTGTGTAGGACGTGCTATAGCTTAGAAGGGTACTAATGAATAAACTCTACTTTGGTGATAACTTAGAAATCCTACGTGAGATGGAAGACGAACGCGTTCACCTAATCTGTACCGATCCACCCTTCAACAGTGGGCGCGATTACAACGCTTTCATCGGCGATTCTCTTGCACAAAAGAAGGCGTTTACGGATACCTGGACTTGGGACACCGCCGCACAAGACTCTCGATCCGACATTGAATCGCGCGCAATTTCAAGCGACACATACAAAGCACTGGATACTTGCCTCAAGGGATATGACATGGTGTTGCAAAACACAGTCTCTGGTACCAAAGGCGCAATGCGTGCTTATTTGGCATTTATGGGACCACGTCTTGCCGAAATGTACCGTGTACTCGCTCCCACAGGCAGCATTTACCTCCATTGTGATCCTACGGCAAGCCACTATCTCAAAGGCGTAATGGATACAATCTTTGGAGACGAAAACTTTCGAAATGAGATCGTGTGGGGATACAAGGGACCTAGTAGTACAAAACGTTGGTTTCCTCGCAAACACGATATAATCTTGTTTTATGGAAAAACATCGTCTGCTTTATTTAATCCTGATGGGGCACGGGTTGCTTATACCCGCGTTACTGGAACAGGCGGCAACTCTCTCGCAAGAGGCAACCGAACACGTGAAGAAGTCCAAGCATTAGAAGCAGCTTATACTGAACGCGGAAAGCTTGTTGAAGATTATTGGGTCGATATCCCTAGTTCTGGGCATATGTCAAAGCATGAACGCCTCGGCTACCCGACACAAAAACCCCGCGCCCTCTATGAACGTATGATAAAAGTCTCCAGCAACGAAAACGAAATCGTGATGGACCCGTTCTGTGGATGTGGTACAACGATTGATGCAGCACATACCCTCAACCGATATTGGATCGGTATTGATATAACAATTCTCGCGTTGGACCCGATGCGGGAACGGATGGCAGACCGGCATGGATTACAACCTTCTATTGACTATCAAATTGAAGGTTATCCGACAAACATGCAGGAAGTCCGAAAGTTGTTAAAAGAAGGGGACAAGCGCAAATATCACGACTTTTCAAATTGGGCAGTAACACGGCTTGGACTAAAACCGACAAAAGATGCAGGTGATGGCGGGCTTGACGGTGTCGGACATTTTACGTTATGGGACCCACAACAGATGAAAGAGTCGGATTCGCGTATCCTCGCCGAAGTCAAAGCCGGTAAACCTACAATGACACAAGTACGGGCTTTCTGTCATGTCATGGATCAACACAAAGCAGGAGTAGGCATTTTTATCACTATTGAACCTGTGAGTGCAAACATGCGTCAAGTAGCAGAGAATATGGGAAGTTTTGAGCACAACAACAAAACTTATCCTCGTCTTCAGATCTGGCAAATAGATGACGAATACTTTAAGAACCCGGATATAATCAACACCCTTGTCCGATTGCCAGATGCGTGGCGGATCCGTCCGACTCAGAAGTCGGCGCGGCACTTTTCGGATCAACAACTGCAATTGCTGCGGGGATAGATAGGATCAAGAGGCTATCAAGCTTCGGGTAAACTCGTATCCATCAGATACCCAATTGCACCGAACACCTTATTGAGTTCGCTTATTGTAAGAGCGGTCTCGTTGCGCGTAAACTGATTTCCAACTAATTTTCCGAATTGCCAGAACTCACCATCCGTTACAATTCCATATACTGTTCTTTTAGCGTCATCGTTGATTTTTTGAACGGCAACTAACTCTGCTAAACACTGTCCCCATCCCTTTATAAAATCGTTTCGTTTTGCTTCTGCAACGATGATAATTGGTGTTCCTGGCACCGTTTTCCCTAATCCTGATTTCGTTGAGATCAAATAGTCTGGCGTGCCACTGAGATTCTCATCGTAAGAAATCAATTCATGACTCCACAAGGCAAACCATTCCACATAATTTTTGTATACATCTCTTAGGACAGGATAAATCACATTTTCGCAACGGGCAGCTTCTGATGCAAATACGTTAATGTGCCGCTGGCTGAATTTAAATTCTTCCAGGAATGCCTGGGAAGGTTCAATATCTACGTATTCAATATATTCAGCTTCGGTATATTTAATATTGAAGGCTTCTTGCACTTGGGCAATTGAATTAAAATCGGTAAGTGCCATCTTAATGAGTCCTCACTCGTAAGGATTGTCAGATGTTCTCACCTTAATTGCCGCAGGTGTCAACGCACCGATCGGTTTTTCGCCTTTCAACACCCGTTCAAAATCGTCAACGATCATATCAGCGACTCGTAGGTTTGCGTCCTTTGTTCTGCCGGCGATATGTGGTGTATGGACGACGTTATCTCTGTTCCGTAGTTCGTCATCAATCGGCACGGGTTCTCTGTCATAAACATCAAACGCCCCTGAAAGTTCATCTTTGACAATCCGTTCGCGAAGGGCAGCCATATCAACAGCATGTGCTCGGGTGATAATAACAACTAATGTGCCTTTACGTAGATGATAGATGCGTTCACGATTTAACAGATGTCGGGCAGATGGGGTCGGCGGTACAGAAACAAACACAATATCTGCTCTATCAACGAGTGTATCCATATCAACCCGTTCCACATCCCATTCTTGTAGAAGTTCGTCAGGGACGAAAGGATCATATCCCATAACGGTAGCACCGAATACCCGACACCACTTTGCGATTTTTCCACCAATTTGTCCACATCCGATAACGCCGATCTGTTTTGTACCGAGGTCTCCGTTCACAAAATCCGGGTCATCACAGAATTGGTGTGCGACAGGCAGTTTGCCGGGTCCCCATATAGGGTCGCTCCAATTCCATAGTTTTTCACCTTGTGCCATCTGCATGTGCCACTGCGCTGTTCTCCGAAGTGAAGACAAGGCGAGCCCGAAAGCACACTCCGCCACAGATTGTGCCCACGCACGGGTGGATTCAATCACAGGGATACCACGTTCTTGACATTTAGCGTAAGGGATACCGTGTCCGGTGTTATCTGTCATTGTTCCGAGGACTTTGAGTTTCGGTGCGTTGTCAATACAAGCATCGGTGAGGCTGCCGCCCCATTGTGAAATGCCGATGACCTCGCTTAAATCTACCTGTTCGTGTATAGGGTCTCTGCTGGTCGTATTAAGAACGAGTGTTATACCTAATTTCTCAAGTCGTTTTACCATCTGTTCGTGGACGAAGGGCCAAGACCCCTCTAAACCGGGGTTCCGTGTAAATAGAAATTCAAATGCTGCCATTCAATAGTTCCTCCCCCAAATTATTTAAGAGTATGAAATGAGAATATGGGGTGCTGTCGGATATCTACCGCGACGATTACCGTAAAGTGATAATCCACCCCTATTTTCTGCGTTGCTTTTGACTTCATAACGCACAGTGAGTGTATCTGCAGAACCACCGTTCAGACATACCTCCTTATCTAACGGCACACGACACAGATAACCGTAGTTACCAAGGTTCTGATGAATATAGGTCAGTACACCGCGGGCATCTGCAGGACAGTCAAGGAGAGTCACCGTCTCTATCTCTTTACCGTTGACTGAGATTGTAACGTCCGATGGATATTTCTCAGGCTCTGTCTGTCTTGAATCGCCATTTGATGATGATGCTTCAAAAACAAGCTCCATTTTGGTTATATCATCACAGTTGACGTCTTGCGGTAACTTCATCTGATATTCAACGTATCCAGTACCTTGTGCTGTGAGCAGTTGTTCCGTTATTTCGGATCCAGCATCCCATTTACTGACAGATATGTTTCCGGGTAGATGGCTAAGTGGTGTTTCCGTTTCAGAGAATATCTCAAAATTGATATAATTCCGTGCAACGACTGTTCCACTCTCATTGGATACCCATACATGTAATGTGCCAACGGCATTGTCAATATTGGGCATAGTGAGTTTTAGTTGGTGAACTTGTTCAACCTGATACTGCGGGAAAGGAATCACTTTGTTTCCGCTTACCCGTGCGCGTGTCAACTGTCCATCGTGACCGAGCGTATCCAGTTGCCAATGAAGTGTTGTGCCTTCAATCGTCTGGTGTGAGAAGTGGCTGGCATAGATATCTGCCTTTACACTATCACCAGGTGCAACCGTTGTCCCCGGCGGATAATCAATGGCAATAAAATCAAGTGTGTTGATGTCGTTATAATCGTAGCCGAATTCTTTTACAGAGCGGTCATAGTTCATAAAACCGTTGTGTTCCCACTCAATGTCCTGTAGTTCGGTATAGATGTATCCACAGATTTTCGGGTGTAGTCGCAATTCATTTGTCAGATACTTAAAACACCATGCGACATCCTTGTCCCCTGCCCCTGCACCGATACCCCCATATTCGCTATTGATCAGTGGAACATCTGTTTGGACGTTATCGCCGGCATAATTGAATTTTGAACCTGGGAAGGTTTGTTCTACCACGTTAGCGATATGATCTTTCGCGTGTCTGTAATCGTTGATATAGAAATGCCAAGAGTTGATGTCGGTTTCAACATGGTCATAAAGGCAAGGTGAGTTGTCTTCAATAAGCCGGGTAGGATCAAGTGCTTTAGCGTGGTGATACATTTCTCGCACCCATTCTTGACACGCCTTATCTTCCTTGTAACCGCCGCCTCCAAGTCCCCATGTTTCGTTAAAGTTGCACCAGGAGATGATGGATGGATGATTGAAATCGCGTTCGATGTTTCCTTGAAGCGTCTGTATAAATCTTGCTTTTGCTTTATCGGTATAGCGTCCAAAGTTTGGGATGTCGCACATAAAGAGCAGTCCTAATTTGTCTGCCCAGTAGTATAGCCGTGGTTCATCAACTTTTATGTGGAGACGTAGGAAGTTGAAACCGAATTCTTTTGCCCGTTCAACATCCGTTTTGATCGCCTCATCAGTGAGGAAGGTATACACACCTTCAGGATTAAACGACTGATTGAGGGCACCTAACAGGTATATCGGACGGTTGTTTAGATAGATGTAGTTATAGTCGCCTCCCGGTGCTTTTTCTATAGAAACTTTCCGCATACCGAAGTAGGTGTAAATCCTATCAACAACAGATTCATCAGAGACCAATTTTAGCGTAACATCGTAAAGATTTGGTGTATCTACATCCCAAAGTTGAAGTTTATCTGATGGGATATTGACAGTAA
The DNA here is from genome assembly GCA_022824835.1 of Candidatus Poribacteria bacterium. Lineage (GTDB taxonomy): Bacteria > Poribacteria > WGA-4E > WGA-4E > WGA-3G > MSPOR6. Next base: position 30,134 of record JAJDZB010000103.1, read on the forward strand.
TTTCGGTCTTGTCTGCTGCAGCAACAGTGCCATGCATTCCATCACATTCCCAGTGCAGTTCAGTGCCTGATGCGATTTCACCATCAACCGTAACGTCAAGATTTACAGTACTATTGTCAATGTCGGGAGTGATAAGACACTGCTTGATATAAGTTGCGTTTCTGGGTTCGAGGTATACTGTCTGCCAGATACCACTTGAACGTGTGTACCAACCTATCTGTTTACCGGCAAGTTGTTCCCCGTGGTCTTGTGCATCATAAGCACGGACGATAATAGTAGCAGGTTCTCCTGGGGTGAGTGCATCTGTGATGTCAAATTCAAAGGGTAGGTAGCCGTTTTCATAGCCACCGATTGTTTTACCGTTGACCCATACAGTTGTTTCCCAATCAACAGCACAGAATTTTAAAATTACGCGTTTGTCGTTCCAATTTTCGGGAATAGAGATAGTTCTCCGATACCACCCGATTGTGTGTCGCGGTTCACCCCTGTAATTCCCTTCTCGTGAAAGTCCGCCACATGTAATTTCTTCAGGTTTAAGATACGCATTTGTGCTAAGGTAGTTTTCACTATCAGCGAGGTGTTCTTCTCCCCATGCTGCGAGGCTTTCCCATGGATATGGCACACGTATCTGTAGAGGGAAGTTTGTATCATCTGATGAAAACCATTTCTCTTTTTCACCGACGTCGTCAGGGTCAAAGGCAAATTCCCATGTGCCGTTTAGATTTATCCAGTCAATTCCTTCGGAGGTACCCCGTTGAAAGTCGGGTCGAGGGTATTCTGGACGCGGCGTTTCTATTCTTGTCAAGATAATCCGTCCTTATTATTGCAGTACATCGCTGCAGGATATGTTGTTTTTCAAATGATTTAGTTGTCGTGTATGGAAACGTTTGCCATTCATTATATGCAATATGGTGATTTTATTCAATTTAAAAATTGAACCAGGGGTGTGTAAAGTTTTGGCACTCTGTCTGAACCAGGATTTACAGGATAAGAGGATTTTCCAGGATAAGAGGATTTTGGTGCTATCAGATGGATAGGATGGAAATGCATCCTTTGTCAGAACCAGGATTTATAGGATTATAGGATTTTCAGGTTAAAAGTGTACCATATGGTACACTTTTTTGTACCGTGGTACACTTTGGTACATTGGTTATGGCGTTAGTTACAGTAAGGATTTGTAGCGTGTTTTTTGACAGAGTCGAAATTTTAAATTTCCCTTTTGGTACGAAATTCTCGCCATAATGATATATTATTTAATCTTCATCTGGGGCTAAAGATTATTTATTGTTAACAAAATATTTACACACCCGCTTCTACTAAATTCGGTTGACTCCCTCCACAAAACATAGTATCTTATAAACTCCGAAATAGAAGCTAATGGAGAAAAAAATGACTTTAATAATAGAGCAAGATAAGGTGAATAACGGCGGTATTGTCCTATCAAAGCCTTTATCGTTGCCTGAAGGGACTGAAATCCGCGTGCAGATTGAACCGATAGACACTCACGATAGCACAAGCACAGCGACAGATGAATCGGAAGACTTTGCGAACCTGTCTTGTTTCGGCATGTGGGCAGACCGGGAGGAGATGCGCGACAGTGTAGCGTGGTTGCAAAAGGAGCGTGAGAAATGGCACCAGCGCAACACCCGAATGGAGTGATAGACTATTTCTGGTTCCGGCTTTTTAAAACGCCGGACATAGGTCCTAAGACCCTGGTTACCGTTGCGAAAACATTAGAGACAGAAAACCTAAACCCAGAAACATTGACACTCAACCAAAACGATCTCTCGGAGCAGTTTCCAAAATTAGCGAAAACCCTTACCGGAAAAATTCGCGAAGAGGATAGAGAAAAAGTATCCGCAGCGTACGAGCAACTCAAAGAACGGGGAATCGGTATTATCTATCCGGGGCACCCAGATTTCCCCCCACAGCTCCTCGAAATTTCACCCGTTCTGTTTACGAAAGGACAGCAAAAACGTCTCACGTCAGATAGCGTAACGATTGTTGGGGCAAGGGATGTATCCGATAAAGGGATTCGCATTACGAGAAATCTGGCTGGTGAACTCGTAGGTAACGGCATAAATATCGTATCGGGATATGCCGAAGGTGTTGACGCAGAGGCACACTTAGCAGCATTAGCAGCAGGTGGAACAACGACACTCGTTCTGTCTGACGGCATCAAGCAGCTGCGTCAAAAAAGTGCCTTTAAAAAATTCAATTGGGATCGGGATGTTCTCGCCGTTTCGCAATTTGACCCAGATACCAAGCGGCACTTGTGGTATGCACTGGCGCGAAACCAACTTGTGTGTGCCCTCTCTAAGGTAGTTGTCGTTATTGAATCCGGACCTGAGCGGGATGCTCACGGTAAAATGAGTGGAACGTTTTACACGGCAAAAACGGCACTTGACATGAATTTACCACTTTTCGTGCTCAATCCAAACTGCCTTGACGATCCGCCGAAAGGCAATGCCGATTTAATTGCGTTAGGTGGTTACAACCTCGACCCAATGAATAGCGTAGAGAGAATTGCAAAACATCTCTGAAAATACTGAGATGTCCTAACTTACCACCGAAGCCGATCACTGGTATAAAAGCGAATGTCTAATCACCCTGAATCAGCTTAAACTTATGCGCAGCTTCTTCTGCACCAACAAAACGACTGTATATTGCGACGTGACTTAGCTGACCATCCCAATTTCTACCACCATTTGCTTCATCACCGAATATGAGGGGATATAGTTCCCAATTGCAGAAATCACCCTGAATGCTATTGCCGGAATAGATTAACTTACCATCAACATAGTAGCAGACGTTTCCTTGAAAATAACTGACAATAACATGAGTCGGTTTTCCTGATTCTATATTTCCAAAAGAGAATTCGCCACCTTGTCCGTTTTCTCCAGTACGTGGGGTCCGAATTCGTATGGCAAAGCGGTTACCATCTTGCCCTAAAGTAAAGTTGCGATGCGTGTGGTCTTTTGAGAAAGAGATAATCCGTGCTGGTCCACTTTGATTGAGATTATCTGTTGTAACCAAACATTCAATGGTCAGTTGATTACTTTCCTTGCAGGTTGCAAGTAGCGTATCGTTCTGATTTTTAACTTTGAACGCGCCAGCAGTTAGATCCATCTGTCCTTTTTCAGTGAATTTTGCGTCACCACGTGTTTCAAGTTCACTGGAATAGAACGGATCATTACAGAGAATAATGAGGTCATCGCGTGAACCGGGGAATTCTGTATGTGTCTCTATGTTTGCAGGGACTTCGGGTAACACTTGTATAGTGAGCGCAGTTATTGATGTTGCTCCTTCAGCATCGGTAACTTGTAGTGTAGCAGTATGTTGCCCGAGATTTTGATAGGTGTGTGTGGGATTCGATTCATCAGATGTTGTGCCATCTCCAAAATCCCAGTGTTGCTTAAAATCACCCTCCGCAGAGAAGGCAACTGTGAGAGGCGCACTCCCCTGAAGGACATCTGCGGATGCTTTTGCTTCAGGACGCAGTTTTTCACCGGGGGCATAAGGCGTAAAACGGTACGCAAAATCGTGATGCGTTGATGTAAAGGTGTATTCTCCAGGTTGTGCAGTGCCAATCGGTAGGATTTTCATGTTCCACGTATCAATACCATCAATTTTATACGGTTGATCTCCATGAAGTTCTATTGTTATCGTTTGCGGTGCGGTTGTGTAAACGAGATAGTATTTTCCCTGTTTGGCGAGGACATACCGTCCCTTATCATCACCAATCGGTTCAAGTGAATCAAAAGGTGGTGCGTCTGCCATAAGATCCTTAAGAAATGCTATCCGGGATGGACTCTCACCACGAAGCACACCTCCTTTTGCCCACCAAAGAAGGTCTTCAGGATGTTTGTATGTCTCTCCGTGTCCGACGTAGCATCCCGATACAGTTCCTGCCCAGAAGTTTTGAACCATCTGTTGCGCGGTGATATTTCCCCACCCTTGTGGAATATCTCCTTCGTAGCGACATTCATCATATATTACGGGTTTTCCGTATCGGTTGCGATAGCGTATACCTTCTGCCATATTGGACGTCTGGATACTCGTATGTGTAACCCAAGGTTTGTTGTGGTCATACCAGCCTCTGCAGTTGTGGATACCACGTAAACGTTGATACGGATCGTGATCTCGGATTATTTGGAAAAACCGATCCCAATCTGCTTCCTCTTTTGCAGGCATGATGTCGTATTCATTTGCGAGAGACCACCACACATTACGAAAAGCGGATAAACGTGCCACAGCATAACGGATATAGCGGTCATCACTTTCAGCATCCATATTCTCAAAATCCCATCGGTCATAAGTGTGAAAGAGAATAATATCTGCTTCAATGCCGAGGTCTAATAGACCTTGCACGCGTAGTTCAAAATGTTGCCAGAATTCGGGATTAAATCTTGTGAAGTCCCAATCCGTTAGTGGTTTGCCTTCATACGGATAGTATTCAGGTTCATTCTTGTTGTAAGAATAATCTTTTGGAAAAATGCACATCCGCATCTTGTTGAAGGGTGCCTCAACGAGTGTTTTGAGTGTCTGTTCTTCCATCTCAGTGCCTTGATGTACCCATGCATAACAGGTTGTTCCAAACTGATGGTAAGGCGTGCCATCAGCATAACGCAGGTAGAAATCTTTATGAACGTGTACCGGTCCGTGATTTCCTTCGGATGGTGAAGTGCAAGTAAACTGTCCTGTTTTTCCGTTGAGTTCTGTTGTGTTACTCTTTGTCGTGTAAGTCCATTCTCCAAGCGCATCGGGGCTAAATCGGACTTTATACACGCCGTTTCCATCGTAAAACCCTTGCGGTTCAAAAGTACGATCGCCTTGTTTAAATTCCGCTGTCAATTCGACCTCAGTGAAAGGATTTCCTGTGTCAGGTCCGTTCAATGTCAATTCAAATATTCCCCAACGTTCAATCATATTCACCTCTAAATATTTTTGTGCATTCACGGTAGTTGTTATACTTAGAAAAAGAGCAGCCGTGAAAATTATTATCAGTAAGATGTATCTTGCTATTTTAACTTTCCATTAGGCGAGGTACAAACTTTTAATTTATCCGTTTTGTCTCCGCTGCATTTCGGTGTTGACGGCGCGAATACCTGCTACCGTTTCGTTAATCTGATTGTTTGTGTGGTCGCGAAATCCGTACTTGCGTGCGTTGTTTTTAATGTAGGCACCACATAGATGGTATCCGACGCATTTCGGAATATCCCAGAGTGCGTCCATCACTTGGCGATAGTGGTCTGCATCGTGCAAGCGGTCTGCTGTTGGGGGCCAGCCGGTGTCACCGTGGGCGCGTATATGTCCCGCCGCGTCTGCCAGCAGAACCGGTTTGTCTGCAAAGTCTGCCCAGTGCCGCATCTTCGTGGCGATATTCTCTACTGTCCCAAAACATTGAAAACTGAGTACATCGACGTAGGGGAGTGCTGCATGGACTACCTCTTCGGGTAGTGCTGCGTTTGCCTCCCATCGGTCACCGAGGATTAGGTGGCTTGGGTCGTATCGGCGGATAGCGTCATGGGTGACCCTATAGTAGCGTTCTGCAATCGCAGAGAGTTCGCGGCGGCCTGCCTCTGATTCGAGCAGGTCTGGATCGACTAACGACCCCCGCCATTTCGTGTCAGGTGAGGTATGCACCCACTGCGGACAATCGCAGTAGAAGTAACCGATCAGTTTCGGGTCATCGCGCAAGCGTGTGCACGTATCGCGGGCAACGTAGTCACACCACTCCTCGAAGTCGGCACGCATCAGGTCGGGCATACGTACCTCAACTTGCCACTGATGTGCCTCGGTGAAAGGTAGCAGGTGGCAGTATGGCATGTCTGCCCATTGGTATTCTTCATAAGTAAAGGGTCGCGAATGGCGATGGTAACCTTGCGTGATAATTACGACCTCTTGGGTCCAGCCAATCGTGTTAAAGCCCCAATTCCGCAAGTCATTGGCGACTGTGCGTAGCCAATGTTCATGGCTGTTGCCGAACTTTCGGTTCCATACATCGTCCGAGTCTGTAAACCTTAACGCGGCGGAGTCGATATGGTTCATGCCGATGGACCAGAATCGCGCACCTTCCGGTGTGATGAACCACCAACGTCCGTCTCGCTTTTCAATCGTGTAACAGTCTGCCATTCTGGTGATGTTCCTTTCATCTTTCTGCTGCTAAGTGTACTTGAAAGGTCAATGCCTGTCAAGGACTTCCCTACTGTCCTCAAAGGCGTTCAATGTACTTTAGATCACTTTCTGAACAAATCTGTCTAATTGTATACTCTTCTAATTGTATACTCTTTAGTCCCGTAGGTACGATATGTGTGAATTAGGTAAATACATAAACATATCGTACCTACGGGACTAAAAAACGGGTGTTCAACCATGATCTATAAACATATCGTACCTACCAAATCAACGCCAAATGCGCGTTTGGCATTTGTCGGGACTGGGGTTACTATTAGATTATGTTTATCTTCTTAAATTGACGTCTGTGGTGGTTGCAGAAAGAAGCACAATCAAGGATGAATGTGCTACAGTCATGGTTTTGGCAATCGCTGAATTAACACATAAGGTTCGGTTAGGAAACCGAACCTACCGGCCTGGGAAAATCACTAAATTGACGCATAAGGTTCCATCTGAAAATGCACGTAGGTGTGCAATCTCGAATGATGCTTGCACTTTTTGGTGCAGATTATTCAGTCTTCTGTCTTGCTGTTATTGAATCTCTGCGTATCTCAATGCCATCTATCTTTGGCACGGAATTTGCTTTCACTAAGAATAAAAACAGCTCGGAGAAACTCTCATGAAAACCCTTCCATTTTTCTTAAAACAGCACTTACGAATCTATATTATACTGATATGCGTTGTATGCTTGCCACACATTGCTGTAGCGATTGAACCTATTGCTATCATCGGACAACCGAGACCGGAAAAGTATGCTTTTCTTGACAGTCATACCATTTTACGCGTTATGGATACCCACATTCAGGTTGTTGACGTTGATACAGGGAAGGTCGTTGATGAATTCGGTAATTTTGAAAATGGCTACAATGTTATGTTTAGTCCTACTGGATCACATTTTGTAAGTCAGGATTATATCAAGGATTCAAAAACGCACACTCTCAGTATTTGGGATGCTAATGCTCGTGAGAAGCATTCTGAATGGATACTTGAAGACTATATTGATCTCGTAACATTCAGTCCTATAGAACCTTTACTCGCTGCCTCTATTAACGATAGGATATATGTCTGGAATTGGGAAGAAGGGGGATTCATGGGAGAAATGGTTGGAAAACGCCGTCCCTCAACATCCTGTTTCTACGTCAATGATCGTAGAACAAAATGTAAGTCTCCTATTCGTGATTTTAGTGCTGCCTTTAGTAAAGATGGTAAATATCTTATCGTAGCCTCAATGCGACCAGACATTGAAATATGGAATGTTGAAACACTTGAATTGGAAGCACACTTTGAAGGACATACCGGAAACTGGGTTGAAGGTGTAGCGATCAGTCAAGATGGGAATTACTTAGCTACGTTTGAAAAAGTCACGGCTACCATTTATGTCTGGAATATGGAGACACGACGACTGCTATGGAAGGCGAAAAATGGAGATGATAGCATAAAAGATATTCAATTTAGTCCGGATAGTCAACAATTGTTTGTCGCAACAGGCACAAGCGGGTTGAGAAACTCTGGTTTTGGTCCTTGGGAAGGTTGGGATGATACAGTACGCGTCTGGGATATCAAATCAGGACAACAGATTGATTCATTCAACACTGAATTTCGTCGTTTGCAAGCGATGACACTATCTCCAAATGGAAAGACCGTGCTACTTGAATACGGGGATGCTGGTGTGTTGTGGGATATTCAGAAAAAGGAAAAACGACACGTGTGGGCGGATTTTGATGGATCCGTTTTTGGTGCCGTACGGTTAAGTCCTGATGGTAAAACTGTGGTCAGTAGATCGCGAAACTATATTAAGACGTGGGATGTGGCTTCCCAGCAGATGCAACTACTCGTTTCGGCAAACGGTTATCAATTTGAAGGATTCGCAATATCCCCAGACAGTCAGAAAATCGCTGTAATCAAAGATACTTGGATTGAATTGCGTGACATTCATACTGGAAACGTTGAAGCGCAATTACTGAATCTCAATGGATTGTCCTCAGACTATCACGTCGCCTTCAGTCAGTCTGGTAAATTACTTGCAGCAGGGAGTTACTTGAGAGGTATTCTTATCTTAGATGTGAAAGATTTGAAGGAGATTCAGAGACTACACCCAAAAATAGGTCCTGACTCACCGATCATCCGCCATACTGCATTCAGTGAAAATGATGAATATTTGGCAGCAACTGCACAGACAAGGATCAGCAATAATAACTATAAACATTGGATTTTATTGTGGAAGCGTATAGGTGAAACGTTTGTTTTGCAGTATACTTGGGAGGTGCAAGGAAGTGCGTCAAAACCCGCTTTTTTTACTAACAAAACAGATGGTTCAACAGTGTTAGCGACTCCAGGAGCAAAAGGTATTCAAATTTGGAAACTATTATTAGATAATGCTGAACTCTTAACAACACTGGAAGGCTCTCCTCCAATACAATTTAGTCCTGATGGACGCTATCTCTATTCTTCTGCACAAATTTGGGATTGGCAGGCAAGCAGACCTATCAATAATCCATCTTACCCGTGGTTTGTGGATATTAGTCAAGATGGTTCTGTTCTATTGTCATATAAAATGCCGGGACAATACCAAGTCTATGATGTAAAACACACACTATCTCTACTTCCTTATGCTGTAGAACCGACAGACAAAAAGATTGTCACATTCGGAGAGATAAAGCGAAACCAGCTCCTACAAAACTTTCCAAACCCGTTCAACCCTGAAACTTGGATTCCGTTTCATCTTGCGGATAAGAGCAATGTTACAATTCAAATCTATACACCGACTGGCACTTTAGTCAGAACCTTGCCATTAGGAATGATGTCTGAGGGAAATTATACCTCTCAAAGCAAAGCTATTCATTGGGATGGACGCAATAATCAAGGTGAACCTGTCAGTAGCGGCATCTATCTCTATACAATCAATGCTGGCGGGTTCTCTGCAACCCGCAAAATGCTCATCATGAAATGAGAACGTCTGATATTGCCCCAGATAAAAACAGGTTGACAACCACTTGGGCAAATGTAAAAGCTCAATATTATAGTAAATTTTTGAATTAATTATACAGTCTGTACCAGTGCGGTTGGGAAACCGCACCTACCGTGGTCCGAAAGTGTGTAATTATTTTCAAACTTCACCATAAAACAATAACCTAACGATGATATTCTAAGACGGTGCGGCGAGATAGCCGTGCCGTTTTTTATTGCACTATCGTTCTGATGTTGCTATGATAGTTGTAATCAATGATCTCTTTTGTCAACTTCGGAGACTAATATGAAAAAATACCGTATTGCAATCATCGGCTTGGGGGGTATGGGTGGAGCACATGCCCAAGCAGTAAAGTTAGAAACGAACTGTGAACTTGTGGCAGGAGCAGAAATCAATCCAGACCGAGCAAAAGCATGGCGTGAACGATTCAGTGTCAACGCAATCTATGACGACTATGAAAAGATGCTTGATGAACAAAAACCGGACATCGTTATCGTGCCAACGCAAGCACCGATGCACCACCCACCTACCATCGCAGCTGCACAACGCGGTATCCATGTCTTCTGTGAGAAACCGATTGCACTCAACCTCATTCAAGCGGATGAGATGGTAGAAACTTGCGATGAACATAATGTCAAGTTTGTCATCAATCACATCAAACGCGCGAGTCTATACAACCGTTATGTCCTCTCGCTTGTTGATAAAGGTGAAATCGGTGATGTCGTCTTGATGAAAGCGACGGATAAGGGGGGTCGTAAGGTGGGTAATTCGTTGATGGAGATGGGAACACATCTATACGATTGGTTGCGTCTTTTCGGTGGTGATGTTGAGTGGACGCATGCACACCTTGTGCAAATGGATGGTCGAGAGTCAGCCGTTAATGACATCAAACATACACAAGAAGTCCATCCACATGATCGAGATGCGGGGTTGGTTCTTGGTGAACGCGGTCACGTTTCTTTCCGCTTCAAAAACGGTATCCATGCCGATGTGCAGTTCATCGCGCAACCGCAGACTAACGATAACGCATACGGGATTGATATTATCGGTACCGAAGGCAGAATCGCAATCCGAGAAAGCGTTGGCACAACGATGTTTATCCACAGAGGACAACATCAGACACCTGCAGAAGCGTGGGAACCGGTACATTTACCAGACGAAGATATTGATGAGAACGGAAAACAACGTGATAATGGGGCAAGACGGCTGTTTTTACAACGACTGATGGTACGCGATCTTATTGAGGCAATTGAAGAAGACCGAGATCCTTTCGCAAGTGGTAAAGATGGACGAGACTGCCTTGAAATGATCCATGCAACATGGGAATCACACCGACAGAAAGCACGTGTATATATGCCGTTGGTACCACGCGACCATCCGCTTGAACGTTGGAAAAGGGAGGAAGAATAACCTAATGGAGACGAATCAGATGGAAAATATGAAATGTTCACGATGCGGTTCTGATAAAATAATGCCTAACTTGAGAATTCACGATGTCGGTAAGAGACGGATGGATTGGATTGGTATTGAAATTGTGGGAAAACCTGATGCAGTGATATTCACAAACGCACACAAAGAATTTATGAGAGCAACCGTTTGCGGCGATTGCGGGAACGTTGAACTCACTGTTGATAATCCGAAGGGGTTATGGGAAACCTATACGAAAGCACAGAATGCTTAAAGTCTATGTGGAGGAAAAATGGAAAAACGGAGAGGTATTTTCGGTTCTTCAAAGGACGAAATCTGGTCACAGATCGCAAAAGATATAGGTGGAGAGTTTATTGAAGGTGGGTTTTGGGGTGAGGATGTTCTACTTTACAAACACGGTGAATGGCAAATCCTATTGGATAACTACACGATTATGATGCCCACCGGAACAGTAACTATACCGGTAACATACACTCGAATGCGAGCACCCTTTATCAACAAGGACGGTCTCTATTTTAATATCTATCGTGAAGGTTTTTTCAGTGCTATTGGAAAATTATTCGGGATGCAAGATATAAAGATAGGAGATCCGTTTTTTGACGATCAATTTATAATTAAAGGGAACAATCCAGAGAAAATTAAGCTACTACTTGCGGACGCTAAGATAAAAGAGTTATGTCAAGAACAACCAGAGATTCATTTTGAGATTAAAGATGACGAAGGTTGGCTCGGTACCGATTTTCCTGAAGGTGTTGATCAATTGAGTTTTCAATGTGGTGTTATCAACGAGACTGCGTTGTTGAAATCTCTATTTGAACTCTTTTCTGTAACTTTAGAACGTTTGGTACAAATAGATTCCGCCTATGAAGATGATCCAAAGGTGAAGTTGAAATAGAGATAAAGTATCAGTGAGTTTTTGTAGGGGCAGAGGTACGAAACCAACATTTTATACATTAGGAAAGGAGAAACGGAGATGCGTTTGAATGGACGCGTTGCGATTGTAACAGGGGGTGGTGGCGGCATCGGAAAAGCAACATGCCTTGCATTTGCCAGAGAAGGTGCGGATATTGTCATCCCCGAAGTAAATATAGCGAATGCTGAAGCGGTATCAAAAGAGATAATTGCACTTGATAGGCGATGTCTCGTGATTAAAACCGATGTCGCTGATGGGGAATCTGTTCGCTCAATGGTGAACAATACACTTGAGGAATTTAAGCGTATTGACATTTTAGTCAACAACGCCGGTATTTTCAGTTACACTCGCATAGATGCATGCACGGAAACGGAATGGAATAGAATGATGGCGGTAAATCTCAAAGGTCCCTTTCTCTGTTCGCAAGCAGTAATGGAGACGATGAAGGTACAGAAATTCGGACGCATCATCAATCTCGGTTCGTTGGCGGGACAGGTAGGGGGTTTAGTCGCATCCGCACCTTATTCTGCATCAAAGGCAGGTGTGATGTGTTTGACAAAATCGTTCGCAAGGGTTTTAGGGGAATACGGGATTACGGTTAATTCTATCGCCCCTGGTATTGCAGCGACTGAGATGGCAAAAAACCATCCAGATATGACAGACCAGATTCCACTTGGACGCGTCGCAGACCCGTCTGAAGTCGCAAGTGTTATCCTATTTCTGGCATCTGATGAGGGACAGTATATCACCGGTGCAACGCTTGATGTCAACGGTGGTATTCGAATGGGATAATAGTTTCTGCAAAGAAAAAATCAACGTAGAATGTCATGTGCACATTCAGCGTTGATTTTGATGTTATTATATCTGTATGGCAACCTGTTCCTAAGATAATCCTTCCAAAATGCCGGTGCTATCCCCAAGTTGTTTCATATCAACATTCATTCTATTGAGCATAGCCAACCAGAGATTATTAAGCGGTGTCTCTTTTGGATACTGGAGATGTCGTCCACTTTTCAGTGTGCCTCCACCTTGACCTGCTAAAATGATTGGTAGGTCGTGGTGGCTGTGGCGGTTCCCATCTGAATTTCCACTACCGTAAAGGATCATAGAATGGTCAAGTAGTGAACCGTCTCCTTCGGGTGTAGCGTCAAGTTTTTCAAGCAGATAGGCGAGTTGATGCATGTGAAAAACGTTGATCCTATGGATTTTTTCTATTTTCGCTTTGTCCCCACCGTGATGCGATAGATTATGATGTCCTTGCGTAACATTGATATTCGGATATGTCTTGTTACTGCCTTCATTTGCTAATGTAAAGGATACAATTCTGGTCACATCTGTTTGGAATGCCAGAACAATCAGGTCTAACATGAGGCGGACGTGTTCCTCAAAATCTGAAGGTATTTTTTCAGGAGCAGCGTACTCAATATGTTCTATAGGCGGGAATTTTTCAGAGGATTCAATACGTTGTTCAATGTCGCGTATAGCAGTAAAGTATTCATCAAGTTTCCGAGCGTCATTCCCGCTGACTTTTCGGAGTATGTCTTTTGAATCCTCTTTCACGAAATCAAGTATGCTTTTTCGTTCTTCATCGCGTTGCGTATTTTCAGCGTTAGGTTCGGTAGAGAACAGTCGTTCAAAAGCGAGTTTCGGATTAACTTCTTTCGGTAATGGTTGTGTTGCGGATTTCCAGGACATTGTTGCTGAATAGACGCAGCTATAACCGGAGTCGCAATTTCCAGCTCTATAGCCGGGTTCAATCCCTAATTCAAGCGAAGGTAAGCGTGTTTGATTACCGATATGTGAAGCTGCTGCTTGGTCAACAGAAATTCCTGCGTGTATGTCTGTACCGCTTGTTTTGCGAGGTTGTGCGCCTGTCAGGAACGCCGCCATTGCTCTGGCGTGATCTCCCCCACCGTCGCCGTTTGCCCGTGCTTTGTCAGCAGTTAATCCGCTCAGAACCAAAGTCTTTTCTTTAACATTGACAAGCGGTTTTAGGATGTCTGTCAGTTCAAAGTTTGGTCCAACCTGTGCGGGTGTCCAATTCTCCATTATTTTCCCGTTAGGGACATAGAGAAATGCCATTCGATTTGGTGTTACGGTGCCTGTTGCACCTTTCGTGGCTGCGGATGTCCAGTTTGTGAGTGGACCCATTGATTCTAACCACGGCAAGGCGATACTAACGCCTAATCCGCGTAAAAATGTTCTACGTGATAGTTGTTTTGATATTTTCATAACAGTTTTTTATTCCTCCTTTGTCAGTGCACGATACATTTTCATGTTTCAAAATTTTTATTTGAGACGCTCAGCAAGTTTTTCAAGCGGAAATCCATCAGCATCCCAAACGGTTTTCTTAACAAGTACTCCTGCGTTGCCTGCCTCAACAACTAATTCAAAATCGTGAGTTTCGGTTGTAATGTTTTCTCTAAAAGCCTTAAAGTCATCAAGGTTTTTACAGTGTGGTTCTATACGCTCACCAATATCTTCTATGAACAACATTTTTTGTCTAACATTATTGAGATTGGTGGTTTCCTGTCCGATTGGGACAACACAGAGTAGGAAGCGTTCCGATTCTTTTTCTGCTTCTTTCGCCTGGGTCGTACTCATACGAACGCAAGTATGTTCGTTCTCAGTTCGCGTAGCTTTTACTTCTACCAGCCAACTTCTATTATCTTTCTTTATGTCAAGTGTTGTCAGGGTTCCAGTTTCTACTGCTAACTTCTCCTCTGTTGCTGTTTTTTGTTTGATCTTAAAATCGGCTCCCTTGTGTCTTTGAGTTACTCTAAATCCTTCTATTTCTAAAATTTCACGTACTAAATTTTCTACCTCTGTACCTAAGTGTTGATTTTGCTCCCATGTGCGTCGATTTTTCCTGCGTTCTTCAAGGATTTGAGGGAGTTTATTGTCTTCCTTTAAATCTTGCGTTATTTCGAGTATCTGATCAGTGCTGACGTTGTCTACATGTAATCTTGTAGCCAGATCAACGAGTTCATCCCGTCTTTCTTCATCCTCTACGATAACTTCAAGCCGCAAGTCTTTAGGACGGATACCTATAGCTTCCAATAATAGTATAGCAGTTTTTTCATTTAGAACAGCAAGATCCCATTCTTTTTCCCGAAGCAACTTTCCAAGCGACTCGGTCGTCAGAAAATCGCGAAGCCCTTGTTTATCTCGTATCCAAAACTTTTTTCGGACATCCTTCAACCATGCTACTGGATAGTATTCATGTGTCTCCGCACATACACAAGATGCTTGTTTCTTCTCCAAATCGGTAACTTCCGTTTTTACCAACCACTCAGTCAGAAATTGCCAAAATAAGTATGACCGCGCTTGACTACCATTATTTAGCCGCGTCATAATAGCATCTCGTTTTACAATATCTGTCACGAGTATAGGATTATCAACATTGTGATCCTTTTTATCCTCTTCATTTTCATACACGTTGGGGGATAATGCTCTTAAATCTGTTTGATAGTGCTGATCTATGACATTCAATCTAACAAGTTTTTTCTCATCAAGTTTTTTCCATGTGTCCCGGTTTGGGAGTACTTCAAAGTAAGCATTATTCATAATGTGATCAGGAGGGAAAAGGTCGGAATATTTTTGTAATTCTTCCGGCCATGCACTTATAGGAGCCATTGGTATATCACTATCTTCGGTACTGGGCAAGTTGAATATGTTTTTTCCATCTGCTGCAAACACAGGGAAATTTGATAAATGATGGATGTATTTATTCTCTTGACGAACTATCCAAGCAAACAAATTTACGCCTGTCTTTTTAAACTCTGTAATTGATTTTTCATTGGAGGAGCGTTCTCGGAGCTTGATAATGAGTTTTACAAGGACATCACTGTTGTCTTGAGATCCTGATCCTACATTATGTTCTACTGATGACAATCGAGTATCACGCAGTTTTGGTCGTATTGGCCAATTAAGTGAATCTGCTATGTCTTTTAGTTCTGCGTCAATCCCTTTATCTTGGTATAAGTTCGTAAGGGAGCTAAAATATCCCTCCTGATTAAGAAAAAGATTACGCTCCTGAACATCCTCATCAAATATTTCCGAAAATTTGAGAAATTGATGGAGTCTATTCAACCAGTCAATAGCACACACATCTTCTTGGAGTTCGCTTTGTAGATCCTCAAGACAATGCCATTTACCGTCAACTATTTCTACAAGTTTATGGCCATCAATGATAGCTCCAGAAAGCTGTGAAATGCTTCCATCATTGACACTTTTCCAACTCTTAATGGTCTTACACCATCCAACAGTTTCTTCTACTCTTGGCAAATTATCACGGAATTCCCGACAATTGTCTAATAACATCCAAAGTAGAACGATCCGACTATCGTTATCTGCTATTGGCAGCACTGATGCATGAGGTGGTATAGGGTGGTCATTTCCATTGAGAACTACCGGTGTGTTTATGATTTCTGCAATGAATTTTTCTTCAATACACGTTTTGAGCCATGTAGAATTGATCCATTTTTGTTCTGATATGGCGGGCACTTCAGCCCACCGACATACATGATACCAGCCTTTTGATGCTGAGAAACGTAGGAGTGTGACAAGCAATGAACAAGCATTTTCAATAATCTTTTTATTCTTGTCTGAGTCGGGTAAGATGTCATCACGATCCATTGTTGCTTCAAAAACTAAGTTATTGATGACTGTGGGGAAACTGAAAGTTTCAGTGCCTACTAAAGGCAATCCTAAGAAAAGTCGCGGAGTGTCTTTAATCTCTAAACATTCCACATCGTTTCCATTAAATTTGAGTGGGGCAACGACTGAAGTTTTTTCTCTTGCTGGCGAGTTATCAGCTGCCACAAGCAGGGCTTTCTTTATCTCTGATTTTCCATCTGTCACTGTGAATAACTGAGTTTCAAAATCCTTATAACTCTTAGAATTCTCAACTTTAAAACACAGTTTTTCGTCTTGATTTGCAATATTTATACTGGTAAATTCCCGATTAGAAATAACTACAAAAGGTGCAAACTGCTTCAGTGTATTGATACCCGCTTCAACAGCGTCCTCTGCCGTAACAGCGTCCTCTACCGTTTCTTTGTTAATGGGGTATATGAACCGGGTTGTGAATCCTTCTGGTATTGATACGGAATCAGATAAAGAATCTTGAAAATCCTTCCAAGCTTTGTGCATGGACTTCTGAGTCGTATCTACTGATGCCCCTTTTTTACGCACGATTTGGAAATGAAACCATTGATCAGTTTCTTCAAGTTTCCCAGAAACTTTTACTTTTGACGATAATCGGTGCGTTGTTAGAAAACCAGTACCGAATCTACCGATTGTACCTTCATCCTCATATTTTGTTGATCCAGGAAAAATGAGACGCATTACTTCATCCACCGTAAAAGCTCGCCCATTATGTAAAAATTCAAGTCCTTTATCGGAATTATATGAAACTGATATAATTAGTTGATTATCAATATCTATTGAAGCATCACGGGCGTTTTGCAATAGTTCCCAAATCCATCTTGTACGTGTTTCTTTACCGAGACCGCTCAGTTGCTCAAGCTGTTTGAGAACAGATATGGCGTAGTCTTTAGTCGCTTCCTGTTTTAGACGTTCGTCAAAATCTATTTTGTTTTCCATAAAAACTCCCGCTGTGAAAATAATAGATAAAATTTACGCGAGTAACTGACATATACTCCAGCAACTCTCTAATACTACACAATCAAACTTAGTAATTGAATAAAGAATTTACCTTGAATTTAAAAAAAGCAGTGCGTCTTGTGCTTCTACGTAAACCGAATATGGGACTGACTCACTATCATAATGAGTCTATTTTATCTACTCCGCCGAAACTGATATTAGAATTAATTCAATTGAATAGTAAATTTTTTGTATCAATGATTGATCGTGCTAATGTCCAATCCAATCGGCGTCGATAGCACCCATCGCGGCGCAACCCTTTGAACGCAGTCAGAAAGACATCCTGTGTTTTTTTACGAATGTCTATCAATTTCGCGTTGAGTTTATCTATATCTACATCCCACGGCACACCGATTTTCGTAATAGAACGGCATTGATTACGCACACAATACTCACCTAATTCTGCTGGTGGACAGAAACGGATAGAAGCAGAAACGGTATTATCTATAGCAATAAGTCCCAGATTCCCTTTCGGATCATTAAAAAAAATACTACGATTACGAGAACGCGGTGGTAGATGCCTTTGTAGCTCACTAAGTGTTCCGAGGGATTGGTTGTTACGCCACACTTTAACATTTGAAGTCGCATTCGGGGCAAACAGTGCAAGACCTACTGGGTGTTCAGTGTCATCAAACATATAACGTGTGTTTCTGGTTTTACTATCCTGCGTTGTAGTTCCATTTTCTGTATGCGGTACTAAGGAGATAAAATCACATAACCTTTGCAGAAACAATCCACTTCGAATAAATGCCTCTGGAATGATTGCTGCGACCCAGGAACAATTTATTAAGCATTGTTCAAGGGCATATTTGTAAAGATCGTCGTAGTGAGTTGCATCAGGAAATGGCAAACCTCGGCGTGTTGCAGAGTTTCGTGCTAACCAGGGAGGATTGGTGATGCAAACATTATATCCTTTTGGAAAGTTTTCAAGTGTATCGCGCTGCACAACTCCCTTTGCTCCTGGTTCAATGTCGTAAAACGCCCAATCTTGACACTTTAAATGCGTTGAGTTAATTAATTGTGGAATGTCTTTTGCCCCTGCAAAGGGTTCTAAGACGATCTGCTGTTCTATATTAGCCTCTTTTGCCCATTTTTGGAACGGTTCTAATTGAAAAGGATTGCCACGCGTATAGTAGCGTCCATTAGCACGTTTTTTGTCCATCTGCTTGTCTTTGATAGAGATATTCCGCTAAACTGTCGGTTTTGCTTTAGATGATTAATTTTTCCTTAAAAGTTACCCATCTTTAGGGGTTTTCGGTAAAACAGTGAAGCAGGGGTCCCTCGGATCGATCTTGCTTCATTTTGTTGAATACTATGAAAGTATAACATCTTTTTGGAGAAGTGTCAAGAAACATTTTGGATGTTTTTTCTTAACGTATAATAACGGATACATCGGAATTATTTATGCACCCCCCTCACTTAAATACAGAACTAACTCATTTTAAAACAGTGGTGCCCCTTGTGCTTCAACATAAACAGAATACAAAGACTGACTTGCAGTCATAAAGAGTCTATTCCTTTTAGCGCCACCAAAGCAGATATTGGAACAGATCTCTGGCAGATGGATTTTGCCGATAAGATTTCCATCGGGTGCGAAGATATGCACGCCATCGTATCCTTCACCGACCCACCCTGCACCTGCCCACACATTTCCATCAGTATCACACCTGAGTCCATCAGCGTTACCGGGTGCTGTCTTAAAAAATACCTCTTTTTTGCCTAACCGTTCACCGTCTATGACATCAAAGACCATAATGTTTTTTGGCGAACCGGTATCAGCGACGTAGAGTTTATCGTATTTTGGAGAAAAACATAAGCCGTTCGGTTTTTCAAGCACATCCGTCACAACAGTTGCTTTACCTGTCTCTGGATTGAGTCTATATACATTTGTTGGCAGTTCAAATTCGGCTTTATGTCCTTCATAATTGAACATGATCCCGTATCCTGGGTCGGTAAACCAGATATGTTCATCAGGATGCACTACAACGTCATTGGGTGCGTTGAAACGTTTGCCTTCAAAATTGTCAATCAGGACAGTAATAGTACCATCATATTCGGTTCGTGTGACGCGCCGTGTGCCGTGTTCACAACTGATAAGTCGACCTTGTCTGTCTCGTGTATGTCCATTCGTATAGTTAGACGGTTTTCTATAGACACTCACTTTACCTGTGGCTTCTTGCCATTTTAGCATACGGTTATTCGGAATATCACTCCACAGGAGATAGCCGCCATCACCGAACCAGACGGGTCCCTCAGACCACCGTGCGCCAGTCCATAACCTTTCCACGACAGCGTTCCCTATTTTGTATTTGGCAAAACGGTCATCAACAACTTCAATTGCAGGATCAGGATAACGTTTAATAGTTTTACCATCAGGAAATGTGTCTGTCCAACCTTTCAACGATCCGACTGTTCCTAACACAGGCAAGGCAGCGCCAACGCTCAGGTTACGTAAAAAGGTTCTACGTGAAAATATATTTGAAGTCTTCATAACTGTCTCCGATTTTTTTGGGTTCAATATACTATACGATCGGTATCATTGTCAAGGGTTTTATATAGCCATATTCCTATCCCTATATAGTGTTTAACCTAATAACAGTTTCACGATTTGTCCGAGTTGTTCTTTTCTGGTTTCAACAGATAGAATCGTCCCATCCCTGTCAATAAGCCACTGTGATGGAAGTCTGTTAATACCGAAATACCTCGCAAGTTGATTATTCACACCCTTTCCATCAAAAATCTGTATCCACGGAATTTTATGCTCTTCAATATATTCGTGTAGTTCTGCTTCGTTCTCATCCAGACTTACACCTATAACCTCTAATCCTTTGTCGTGATGTTCCTCATAAACTTCTTTTAGATACGGTATTTCTGGTTCACAGAAACCGCACCACTTTGCACAGAAATTTAACACCAACATTTTACCGTGGTAGTCTGAGTATGATATGGATTTGCCATCAAGGTCAGTAGCTGAAAAATCGGGAAGTTTTCTACCAACCCATGCTTTTTGATTCCACACAACCTGTGAATCTGGGTGTTCTTTCCACGGATATTTTTGTACCAATTCGGTTTCACCGAGTGCTTCATAAATATCACCGAGACCGCGTAAAGCATACCAGTCGTCAGGTTCATTGACAAGTCGTTGCTGGAAAGCATGTTTTGCTTGGGTAATTAAAGGTTTACATCTTTCAATCAGTTCAGTGTTTCCTTCAGGGTTTTTCATGAGATTGCGATAAATACTGCAGGGTGTTCTACCTACCTCTTTGTACAGTTTTGTCAACCAATAGTACAATTCTAAATCGTCTTTTCCCTGTGTTCTTTCAAATAACTTTTCAAGTAACGAGAGCGAAGGATTATCACTAAATGCAAAAAAACAGATTTCTGCGTCGTTTGAAACCAACGTTATTGCCTGTTCAATAAATGGGTAATAGTTTTTTTGGACAATTACCGCTAACATTTTTGCAGCAGCACCGTTTTCAGGTTGTTTTTCATATACCTCTTCAGCGAATTCGCGTAACTCAAGAAGCATTGCATTAGGAAACAGCGGTACGTACTCAGGAAGTTGTGATGGTAGTGCCGTCAGACCATCAATAACACCTGCTTCTATTCTTGTCTTGAAGTAATCCAAAAGTTTTTCCTGAACGTTAGGAGTCAATTTCCATTTGGGTACTGAAAGTCCACGGTTTTCCAGAGTGTTGAGATATGTATCCCATAAATCTATATTCTCATCAATTTCATTGCGGAAGATGTTTGGGTCGTCTAATTCTGGCACAGTAACTTTGTGAAATGCCGCTTGTTCTTCTGCTATCAAAGATCTACATTTTTCAATTGAACCTTTAGCAATGCTGCTACTCCTATCTTCTTTTGGCTTTTCCCAATTTCGTGCATCAAAGGATTTTAGATCTGTATATATGGAATAAGGGGTTACTCTCGTTCGGTGATAAAAGTATTTCACTTCCTGGTAACGTGCGGAATTATCTTGTCGCTTTGCCCACTCAAATATGTTTTCAAGTGCCGAATATATAAGTGGTTTTCCATCTATATGCCCGAAAGAACCGTGGCTCTTATTATACTTGTGTAACAAGAGTAGATTCAATCCTGGATCTTTTGGTAGAAGTGTTATAGATTTTTCTACAAATGGGAATGCTTCACTGAAATCCATCTCGGTGTATGCGACATACGTCAATAATAAAACTGCAGCACCATTTTCTGGTTTGGCGTCAAGAAAAGTGTCAGCCAATAATCGTATTTTTGGTAGCATCTCTTTTGGAAATCGCCAAAAATAGTCGCTGAGAGAAGGTGGAAGTGCTGTCTCTCCGTCAACAATACCCTCTTCAATCTTGGTCTTAAAATAATTCAGGAGTTTTTCTTGGGTTTCTTCATTTAATTCCGTTATATCACTTTTAGATGAGAGACCTTGGTTATGAAGTGAATTGATAAAGGTGTACCAGAATTCTGTGGAATCGTATTCTTTACGCATATTTTCCTCCGAATATTATAGTAAAACCTACAATTATTGGGACACTTCTGTACCGCAAACTTTTAGTTTGCGTCTCATTATGCACAAACTAAAAGTTTGTGCTACATTAAAGAGCCCTTTATTATCAGAAACGGTATTATTTTTTATCAAACTCTTGAATAATAGAAGAGAGATCCCACAGCAGCATTGTATCATCCATAAAACTCGTACTGACAAGTGTGTTCCCATCATCACTAAAAGATAAACTCGTAATATCTCTTGAATGTCCAGAAAGTGTTTTTATAATTTCTCCAGTACGTAAATCCCATAGGTTTATAATTTCGCTATCATATAGTGAATGCATCCCAGCGACTTCTGTTACCAATGGTAAACCGTTAGGGTAAAACATAACATACCAGAATATTTCTCTATCGCCAGAAATTGATTGTATTTGTTGTCCGGTATCTATATCCCATAAACGGACTGTTCCGTCTTTACCTGTACTTGCTATTGAACGATCATCAGGACTAAAGTCTATACTGGTAATAGCATTTGCATGCCCCTCTAATGTCTGGTCCTTTTTCCATGTAGAAACATCCCATAGATGGATATTTCCTTTCTTATCACTGGTAGCAAGTTTACTACCATCTGAATTGAACATTAACACCAATTTCGGATTAGAATGTGTATTACGTTCGGAATCTGTCCGTTGATCCGTGAGAGGCTTATGTTTTCCTGTGCTTACATCCCATATTAGGATCGTTCCGTCTTGTCCCCCGCTGATAAGTGTCTTTCCATCTGGACTAAATATCACACTTCCTATTATATGATTATTTCCTGTTAGCGTCTGTGTGTTTCTACCGGTAGCAACATTCCACAAACGAATCGTCTTATTTTCGCGTGAAAAACTCCAACTTGCGAGTAGACTACCATCCCTACTAAACGCCACCCCTCTAATCCGTCCTATATGGTCTTTTATTGTTCGCTTGTGTTCACTTGTGGTGGCATTCCAAAACCGAATTAACCCATCCTTACTTGTATTCCAACTCGCTACTGTTTCTCCATCTGGACTAAGCAGAACATCCTGTCCCCATTTGACTTTGATAAGTGTATGCAACCGTTTCGTACCGACATCCCATAGAGATAAAGTTCCATAAGCTTCTGAAATGATGGCTTTTTCTCTATTAGGTGTGAAAGCAATAAAATAGGTATCATACTTTGTATTATGATAATCAATCCTTGGAGTAAAATTTGAAATAGTCCTTTTAAGTTTCCCTGTCATAATATCCCATATACGAATTTCACCAGGAGAATTTCCAGTTGCCAGCGTTTTTCCATCAGGACTATAAGTTGCATTCGTAAGGTACCCGGTATTTCCTGTGAAAGGTATACGTTTCCCCGTTGCTATATCCCACATTCGAATTTGGTAATCGTTAACCAAACTAAGAATCGATTTTCCATCTGGACTAAATAAAATATCTTCTACTCCCCTTCTATAACTTTTTTCCTTGCTGTCTTCATTTTTATCGGAAAAAGTATATTTCAGTTTACCTGTTGAAGTGTCCCACAAATGTATTGTCCTGGTTTCACCAGTAGTAACGAGTATACTTTTATCGGGACTGAAAAACGTCCTTTTTATCTTTTCTCTTTCAATACTCTTATCGGATATAACACCTTGAATTGCAAATGGTAGTTTTAGTTCCCTTGAGTCAATATCCCAAAAATTAATCGTCATATCACTGCTACCACTGATGAGTGTGTTTCCATCCGGACTGAATGATAAGAATATGATTTTACTTTGGTGTCCTGTTAGGGTTCGAATGTGTTTCCCTGTGTTAACATCCCACAGTCGTATCGTCTGATCATGACTTCCACTTGCTATAATTTGGCTGTTTGGACTGTAAGACAAACAACCAATATAGTCTTCATGTCCTTTGAGTATATGTTTGGAGGTGTTAGTCTCTGCATCCCATATATGAATATTCTTGGAGCTTATAGTTACATAAGTATTCCGGTCTGAGCTGTATATTGCCTTGCGAGCAAAATCATGCTTCTTTTTTGACGATTTTTCGATTTCTGCTAAAGGAACATTCCAACGCGTGACTTTTCTATTGTTTAACCTTTCCGTACCTACAAGAACTGTCCCATCCCTCTCAAAATTCACTTTCTCCATTTCCTGATGACTGCGAGTAAACAGTTTCCGTTCCTGATATGTTTCAGTGTCATATACCCAAATACCAATGGTAGTAGCAACAGCAAGTATTTTTCCATCAGGGGAATATTCCATATCATTGATTCTTCCCTTACCAAGACGCGCGATGGCACCATCAGGTAATTCCCATTGTGTGTAGTCTTGAGCATATATATTGCGTATCCCGAATTGAAGAATCAGAAGTAACAAACCAATTATTGGAAGTACTGTTTTTGTCATTTGTAATACCCTCTTACATTATTGTTCTTCGGAGATAACGCTGTCAAATCCATTATGAGTGTTGTCCCATCTACTCCAGAACTCACAAGTGTTTGTCCATCAGGACTGAATTTTAGGTAAGTAACTTGACCAACATGCCCCATAAAAGTCTTAATTCGCTTCCCAGTTGTAATATCCCATACATTGATTACACCATCAGCACGACCCCCTACAAGTATTCTGCCATCAGGACTGATTGCTATCTGATGAATCTGCCGTAGAATATCTTTATCATATCCATCTATAATGTACTGATTTTTAAGTTTATTTATTTCGTCTCCAGTATCAACATTCCATAGATTGATTATTCCATCAGTATCTGCTTTTGCGAGTATATTAAAGTCTGAATTTAAATCTAAAAAACTAAACATACTTGATTTTACAGGAATAATCTTTTTCTCTTTGCTTGTAGTAACATCCCACACAACAATTTCTGAATCAGTACAATATGCGAGCATACTCCCATCAGAACTGATTGGTATATTAACAAATTTTTGAATTGTAAATTTAACCTGTTTGGATAGTGTTGTATATGATCCTGTCTCTAAATCCCGCAGATAAAGGGAGTTTGATTGCTCTTTCTTATAATTCCTCAATAATACTACATTTCCATCTGGACTGATGCCTATATTCTGACTAAATTCACCTACTTTAAAATCATTCTTCTGTCTACCCTTTTTAACATCCCATAGGCGAACCATATCGTCATTACCGTAACTGACAAGTGTTTCATCATCCTTGAACATAATATGAAAAACTTGTTCAGAATGTCCTCTTAACGTCTTTCTATGTTCACCTGTAGTAGCGTCCCATAACCGGATTGTTTTATCCTGACTTCCACTTGCCAGTATTTTCCCATCTGAACTGAAGGATAGACAATTCACCCGTTTCTTATGTCCAGTAAGGACTGCCTGCATCTCTTGTGTGTTTACATCATAGAGAATTATATGATTATCTCCATAAGTAGTTGCAGCTGTAATTTTATCATGACTGAATACTATATTCTTTGAAGCAAAACCATGACCATGTCCAACAATGGTATTCTTATGTTTCCCTTTTTTTAGATCCCACTGATGGATAATTCCATCAAAACTTGAACTTGCCAAAGTTTTTCCGTTTGGACTGAAAACAACTCTATGTAGATGTTCAGAATTTGTTCTAAAAGTGTGCTTGCGCCTTCCAGTGTTGACATTCCAAACACGTACTGTTTTGTCTTCACTTGTGCTTGCAATGCTACTCCCATCATGACTGAAAGTTAGACTCAAGATAGGTTTTCTATGACCTTTTAGGGTCTTATGTAATGTTTCTGTTTCAGCATTCCACAAACGAACAGTCTTATCCCTACTTCCAGATGCAATCATTTTCCCGTCAGGACTGACTGATACACATGTGATACTCTCCTTATGTGCATCATCTATTTCATGTTCATTAATTTTTTCCTCCTTCGTATCAGTATTAAAATCCTGATATCGGATTGTCTTGTAATATCCATTAACTATTGCTATCCCATTTGAGTGGAATGTGATATCAGATTGACGTTCAAGATGTATATTTATGTCCTGATTAAACACACTCTTTTCTATATCCCAAATACGCATGCTGTCATCACTCCAACTTGCCAATGTATTTCCATCAGGACTAAAATGGGCACCTATTATTTCTCTATCTCCGCTAAGTAGTCCAAAAAAAGTATGCATCAGTTTACGTGTTTCAACATTCCATACCCGAACAAATCTATTTCCGCATGCGGTGGCAAGTGTTTTTCCATCAGGACTGAACCCAACAGAATCCGTACCTTCTCTGTTTTTTGTTAGGAGTGCAAGTTCATTTCCATTATTCGTATCATAGAGCCACGTTCCTGTAGAACTGGCAACAGCGAGTATAGTACTGTCTGGAGAATACGCCAAATCATTTACAGTACCCTTTCCGATACGGGCTTTCGCTCCATCTGGTAAGTGCCACTGCAGAGTTTTTAATTGTGCCGTATTTATATCAAGTAGATCTGGTTTTGATGGATAGCGAAATAACCAAATTGTACCTACAATACATATAAACAGAATTATGACAATTATTACTTTTTTCATCACATGTCGTCCTTATAGAATCAGCAACATTTCTAAGGATGATTATATCGTTAATTTTTTATTTTGTCTAATCTTTATTCTCTATGGGGTGTGTAAGTGTTTTGTTGTTTTTTCATAAGAGACGGCACTCGGCGATTGCCTTCTACTATTAAAGAGACGGCACTCGGCGATTGCCTACTACTATTAAGAGCTTATGAAATCCTAAAATTGACACTTATAGTGACAAGAACTTTACGCACCACTATATTACTAAAACGATTGACATTTATCTCTATTTATGTTATTTTGGGATATGATAATCTTCATATAGTAGGTGAAATAATGAACATAAAACAGTCCATAATCACACTCATAATACTATTCACAGTGAGCAGTATAACAATCGGATGTGCATCAAAACTCACGGAAGAACAAGCTTTAGCAAAATCCCAACTCACGGAAGAACAAGCTTTATCAGAATCCCAAGCATTATCGGATAGAATCAAGAATCTTTTCTCAAGAAGTCCAAATTTACCAGGAAGGCCAAATTTATCAAAAATTGATTTACCAGCCACAAAAAGAGTTGGAAACAAGAATCTAAGATTGGTATTGCTAAGCCACAAAGCATCATTAAGATGGTTGGGTGAAGCAGGTTTTAAATTTCACAAAAACGATCATGGAATAACAAAATATCGGAAAGCACGCAATATGACTTCCAGGGGCTTTAGATCACGCAGTGGATATGGTAGGGTGGATGACCCGCAATACATTTACTTCAATAATTTACCTGTAATGATTACTGGAGGTGGCTATACCAGAAATCCTCAAGTCGGGGAAGAAATACTCTATATATTCGACCAGTACGATGACGTTCGCGTGGTCACTTACGAGCAATATTGAGCATAGGCAACGGAAATGAGAGTTTTCTTACCGACCCGACAACATATCCGGCGAAATATAACGGTTACCGTAGGTTTGAATGATTCGTTCATGAATGAAGTTATATTTATCCATGTTACAGGCACGAAGTTTATCAGGATATACGAGATAATATGCCAAACTTTCCGCCATATCCTCATCTGGATTTATCTCAAAAGCGTAGTCCGTTACAAATTCCTCACGTTTTTTATTGGTTGACCATCCATTTTCGTTTTCCTTATCTTCATACCAACCCCCAAGTTTTATCCAATCTTCTTTTAATTTATTGTTGAATAGATGCGTCCATAAAAAATGTGTTTTTTCATGTGCGAATAATCTTTTAAGTTCGTTGTCAGGTATATCAAGAATAGATTTTTTGATTTCTATAAAACCACTTGTTCTCCAAGCATAAGCCGCTACCGATTTTCCTAATTCCTCATCTCTACATACGAGATACTTTAAGTGTACCATTTTGTGCAGTGCTTGAGGAAAGTCCTCAAGTATTGAGATAAAAATCATGAGGGATTCATTATCGATTGCAGTAAATTTTTTTGGGGTTCTTTTAAGTGCAGCATAAGCAGGTAATAGGACATGCTCCATAACATCTGTAGTTATATCTACAATGATACCGTATCTTTCATCCAGTATGCGTTTTATCGCAGGTCTGTTCGTTCCGTTTTCTGTGATGAATTGCACAGCAGCCTTAAACAGCCGTTTGTTAGATTTCGTGGCAGATTGAGCCTCATCAACGACAAATATATCTCTACTAATCGTGACGGATTTTAGAGCAATTTGCGTTTCTATTTTAATATCATTTTCTAAATTGACATCGCTTATTTTCCAGATAGAGGGCGGGGCAGTCGCGTCTGGTGATATGGACTTAAATATCTTTAGCAGTTTACCTGCCTGTTCTGTAGTCCATGTAGAATCTAAACGGACGAAGTAATCCTGTCCGAGTAGAGACTTAGGATCATCATTCCGTGATTCAAATTGTAGGCTTGAAAGACAACCTATCTGAAATGCAACAATAGCAAAGAGTATGATACTGATGTTTTTTATTTTTTTCATAATGTGTCCTTTTTACCTCGTCGTAATCGGAACGGATCGCTTTTCACAATTTCAGTGATCAATACTGAGACCTTATAATCATTTGCTTCAAGTTGTGTGACAATCCGATCCACAGTCGGTTTATCATAGTATTCTAACCCTCTCCCTAAAGCATAAATCAACATCTTTTCTGTTAGACATTTAGCAAACTGTTTCTTTCTGTTTATAAGAATCTGTTTTAGGTCTGTTATCCCTTGAAATGCTGTGCCATCGGGTAGTTGTCCTGCGGTATCAATAGCGAGTTCGCCGTCCTTTTCGCGAAACTTTCCGATTGCGTCAAAGTTTTCCATTGCAAATCCAATTGGGTCCATCTTTGCGTGGCAGTTTGCACACCCCGGATCATCACGGTGTTGTTCAAGCCGTTCCCGTAAAGTAGTGCCAGTAATCGCTTCATGATCTTCTTCTAATTCAGGAACATCTGGTGGTGGTGGCGGCGGAGGTGCCCCGAGTATCTGCTCAAGAACCCAACGACCCCTTTTGACTGGAGATGTGCGAGTCGGATTTGAAGTTACCGTCAACACACTGGCATGTGTCAGGATACCGCCACGGATAGGGTTTTTTATAGCAACACGTTGAAATGCGTCCCCTTTGATGGGTTCGCCATCTGCATTTCTCCAGATGCCGTAATGTCCTGTCAAGCGTTGATTGAGGAAGGTATAATCTGCATCAAGTATATCAATGATACTCCGATTTTCACGGAAGATTGATTCCAGGAACAGTTCTGTCTCTTTCAGCATTGAAGCACGCAACTTATTAGAAAAACTTGGGAAACGTTCGGGATCAGGTGTAACGGTATCTAACCTCTGAATTTGTAACCATTGTGTTCCAAAGTTACTTGCTAATTCACTCGCTTTCGGATCTGCCAGCATCCGTTGAACTTGTGCATCAAGCGATTCAGTCAACTGATTTTTCTCTGCTAATTCAAGTAACGTTTCATCTGGAATACTGCTCCACAGGAAGAAGGAGAGTCGTGAAGCGAGATGCCATTCATTTATGGGAACGGCATCTATCGGTTGCGGTTCGTCAGTCTGTGGACGATCATCTAACTCTAATCTAAACAGAAACTTCGGTGAGCATAAAATGACCTTTATTGCTTGCTGAATGCTCGCTTCCCATTTAGCACCGTCGGCTTGGATAGATTCTGCATACTGCGTCAACTGTTCTATCTCGTTTTCTGTTGGTGGTCGTCGATATGCCTTGCGCAGCAAACGTGTTAGGACTTCACGGGTCTGTTCTATTTGTGGAATGTCTGGCGTGCATGCTAATATTTTTAGATGTGATTTAGGTCTTGTCTCCAAAGGTCCTACCGATGTGATAGAACGAATTTGGAGTTTTGCTTGTGGTTCACCGTGTTCAGGTTTGACCATCGCAATTCCCGCGTTGTCAATATTCTCAATTCCGGTAACAAGAAACCGTATTGTTTGAAGTTTCTTGGGATCACGTGAAGTGATATTAAAGATTTTGAGGATCTTGATTCTATTGTTAGTGGAAGTGTCATAACCGACTAAGTGTGCAAGTTCAGTTTGGGGGGACACATCTTTCAAATCCTTACCTTGGATGTATAGCGCGACCTGAACAGGTGTTTCATTATCTGTTCCGTTGTCTGTTTCGGCATAAAGCGTAGCACGGAAATATGTTTCTGCGTCGGGTAAGAGTTTGAGAGGACGCGCAGGTGTAAAAAATGGACCTGATTTCCACTGTTCTGTTGCATTTGGATCAAGAACACGGTAACGCGCATCAGGAACATCTTTATGTCGTGGATTAAGATACTTCACGTTAATGTAGTTTGTGGATGGTTTAGGCGGATTCAATATGATAACACGCGTAGCAATCGCTTCCGCAGCCTCAAGATAACGTTCCATCAGTAGTGGTGACATTGTGAGGACATCACCGATATTATCAAATCCGTGTCCGACATCGTCTGCGGGGAAGTTTTCGGTAGGATCAAAATCTGCGCCTAACAGATCGCGAACGCTGTTCTTATATTCAACTCTATTAAGTCTACGAACGGTGATGCGACCTGGGTCCGGTTTTGCATGACGACTTGCTTCTTCAATGGCAGTTTCAACATGCTGGAAAAAAGTCTCTATCTCTTCTGCGGGGGGTTGATCACTACCCTCTGGTGGCATCTGGTGTGTCCTTAGCATCTCTAAAACTCTCTCTATGACATCGTGATTCTTCAGTAACGCTTCGTTGTCTTCAATAGTATCAAGTGAGAGTGCTGCTTCGGGTTGATCGCCAGAATGGCAACTATAGCAGTATTGTTCTAAGAATAGGACTCCTTCATCAGCAAAGTCTGGTGTGTCTTTTTCGCTGAAACCTGGTTTCAGCACCACAAACGCCATCAGCACCATTAGAAAAATCGGCAGTAATAGGTAGTTGTTGAAGAAGACTGATTTTTTACGCAAAATAACTTTCCTTTATTTTTGTTGAAACATAGCAATTTTGATTGTTGGTATTTATTCTCCACTATTATAATAACGCATACTGCCGCGAAATGTCAAAGAAACTGTCAATGGACAATATCAATTTCTATAGCATCAGACATCCTTTACGATCAAAAGTTCATGCGATTTTTTGACATGTCCAGTTCCAGACTCAATCCGATTCTTTCCAATACGAGTTTCACCTTGTCCTAAAGTGTACTGCCATTTTACTTCAAGGATCTGAAAATCCGAATACCACTGTCGAATCGTTTGACAATCGTTATATGATAGCACAAAGCCTGCTTTATGTTGATGCAGCAGATCACGCAGCAATTCGTGGTTAAAACCTTTGTGATGAACAGGAAAATTGCGTTGCGGATAGATTCCTCTAAACATCTCACCTTCATCAAGGTAATATGGAGGATCGCAATATAAGAAGTCTTCAGCATGCATCGGCACAGTTTCTTCAAATGTCCCTTGATGAACAGACAAATTAGGACATCTGAAATTGCGTACAGTTTGCAATGTGCGACTATATCTTTCCGGTGATTCGTATATTTTTGACATCCATCCGAGAAATCCAGGACCGTAGGAGAGGTTGTGATTAAACCAGTAATGTGCTGCCAATTCTAAGGGATCGGATATAAGTGATTCACCGTTCCAATGTGCTTTGAGGCGAGTTTTGATCTTTGTATATTGTGTTTTTGTGGGTTGCCACTGTTCAAGTCGTTCGGCAAGCGTGCTGCCACGTGAAAGCTGCATCTGCCAATAATTGACAAGTATATCAAAAATATCATAAGCATGAACCTGTATGTCAAGTTCTTTAGCACATGCAATTTCAACTGCGCCCCCTCCCATAAATGGTGACACAAGTTTATCCAGTTTATCAGGCAGTTGTTCTACTATATATCCAACCCCAAGGCTTTTCCCGCCAGCATAACGCAGTGGAAGTCCTTTATAACGTGCATATTTATACTTGCCGTTACTTTTCAGGGAATCTAAGAATCTAACGCTTTTAGATGTTCCAAAGAGATTTTGATGTGTTTCTGCTACGACTTTGTTTTGTCTTTGGGGTTGCGTCTTAAGAACGTGAGCATAGGTTTTAGGCATCGGAATTAATCGTTTTGGACATTGCGAATTTGATATATTCTGTCAACTTGGGTTAATATACTTTTCCTTTGAGTTTTCCCCAGGAAGTTGCCAACTTATCATTAGGTGACACAGAAAGCACACCTTCAATGCCAGCGTTCATCAGATGCTGAATCTCTTTCTGTGAACGCACTACATTGGAGATTCTCACTTCATCCATATACCCATCTAAATACGGGTTAGAGCCGCGTCCAAGCCAAACTGATCCATTATTTGGCACGATATCGCCTCCAATATTCCGTTCATTGTCCAAATTTCCATCAAGGTACAACTTACCATCACCAGAATTTGCATCATAAGTACCCGCTATATGCATCCAAGTGTTAAGCAGTAAAGGTTTTTCTCCAATTACAGTTGCACTAACCCAATCATTAGTAGTAGTCGTCATTCTCAGTATAGATCTTTTGTTGCTTCTTGGTCCTATTTTATAGGAACCCTCTTTTGTAACCCCGGTGCCCCCAGCTGATGAATATGCATTCAGATAGACCCACATCTCAATTGTGAGTTGGGTGACAAGATCAAGCGTGTCACTATCAGGTATATCAACGAAATCTTTTGGTCCGTTTCCTCCAAAAACGAGGCCGGATCCAAGTTTCCCATTATCCCATTCCGTACTTCCCATGAGTGTACCATGGTTTTCGTATTCGGATAAGTCTTTGACAACATCACCATTACCGGTTTCAAATGTATACAATAGTATGGTGTTTTCATCTTGTGCATAAATAGGTTGCGTTAAAATTGGTGCCATAGATACAACACATATCATCAATATTCCAAAACGTAATAAATTATCCTTCATAATACGTTTCCTATTGTTGTTTCAATTTCAAGTTATTGGTCGTGAAAACACAAAAAATGGTAGAAAGACAGGTACCTAAGTATTGGCTTGAGTTGAGAATAAGCCGGATTCTGTATATGATGATCATTCATCTGGGATCAATGTTTCCATTAACCTCAAGCGGTTACCCGGGGACGAGGCGGGCACACCTTTGAATGTCCCCCATTTTACCTTGCTCCAGATGGGGTTTACCGAGCTCCATAAGTTACCTTATGGACTGGTGCGCTTTTACCGCACCGTTTCACCTGTACACCGTCTTTAAACGTTGTAGTCTACTCTCTGTTGCACTTTCCATAGCGTTACCGCTCCTGGGTGTTACCCAGCATCCTGCCCTATGTGGAGTCCGGACTTTCCTCATCCTGATTTCAGGACGCGACCATCTACTCAACTCAAGTGTTCTCTAAGGATACCATATATTGCGCTCGGTAGGCAATAGAAAATAAAAATAGGACTTACACAACCCGTTACCTAAGTTGTGCAAGTCCTAAAGGTATTATAGAATAGTGAAGAATTATGAACAGCCGCTCGTTGCGCCGCAATTGGTGCATCGGTAGCAGATACCACTACGGATCATAATAGTTCCACATTCATGACATGGCGGTGCATCTCCGTGTCGAAGTGTTATGATTTTCTCACGATCTGCCCACGGATTTGATTCTCCATTGTTCCCGTGTGCCTGGGATTGTGTGTCTGCGGGTATCGCCATCTGTTCATCTAACTCAAGAACTTCAGCAGCCTTTTCTTGTGCTTCTTTTGGGAGCAACTCTTTACCGAGCCAGCGGAAAACATAGTCAACAATTGATTTCGCCATCGGAATATCGGGGTCTTGCGTGAATCCTGACGGTTCAAATCGGACGTGGCTAAACTTATCAACCAACGATTCTAACGGCACGCCATACTGCAATGCGACAGAGATAAGGATAGCGATAGAATCCATCAGTCCAGATATCGTTGATCCTTGTTTACTCATCGTAAGGAACACTTCGCCGGGGGTGCCGTCTTCAAAAAAGCCGACGTGCATATACCCTTCATGTCCACCGACACTGAATTTGTGTGTTCTGGAATCTCGGGTGTCTGCCAGGCGTCTCCTGACGGGTTGTACGCTAACTTCAACTTCTGTGTCTTGTTGGTTACTCGTTGAGAGCGGTTGGCTACCTTTACTACCATCGCGATAAATTGCAAGACATTTCACGCCAAGTCGCCACGCTTCGACATAAAGTTCTTTTATGTCATCAACTGTGCCTTCATGTGGGATGTTGACAGTTTTTGAGATTGCGCCAGAGATAAATGGCTGTACCGCTGCCATCAACTTGAGCGGTCCCATGTGATGAATAAAACGCGTGCCGTGCTTACCACACTGAACTGCACAATCAAAGACAGGATAATGTTTTGATGATAGATGGGGTGCACCTTCAACAGTACCTGTACCACAAATAATCTCTTCAGCACTTGCGATCTCACTCGGATTGAAACCGAGATATGTCAACAGATCAAAGTCCTCAGCTGCAGCTTTATCAGCAGATATTCCTAATCTTTCGAGGCATTCTTCTCCGAGGAAACCTGGTGCGAAAGCAAGATTAAGGTCAAACGCGCTCGGTAACATCTCTTCAACACGCGCAATGTCTTCTTCTGTAAATCCCTTATACTTGAGAGATTCAGGGTTAATAAAAGGTGTGCCTTCAAGTGTTCCTGTGCCGACGATATGCGTAACAATCGTTTCAATATGTTGCGGTATGTAACCGAGTTTTTCCAATGCTTCTCGGACACTCTGGTTAACAATTTTAATATATCCACCACCTGCTAACTTCTTAAATTTTACAAGTGCAAATTCCGGCTCAATACCTGTTGTATCGCAGTCCATTAGCAGGGCAATAGTTCCAGTTGGTGCGATCACACTAATCTGCGAATTGCGATATCCCCAGATTTCTCCTTTTTCCTTGCAGATATCCCAATCTTCGCGCGCTGCCTCAAACAGTTCTGATGGACATGTCGTTGCATCGATTTTATATGCAGCATCACGATGCATGTTGATAACACCCAGCATTGAATCACGGTTTTTTGCATAACCCGAAAAAGTACCGATACTTTTAGCGATTTCTGCGCTCGTCAGGTAACCATGTCCACTCAAGATAGCCGTAATAGCCCCAGCATGACTGCACGCTTCGGGACTATCATAAGGTATACCTAACCGCATTAACATTGCACCTAAGTTCGCATAACCGAGTCCGAGCGGGCGGTATTCATGTGAACGTCTCGCTATCTTCGGGGTCGGATATGAGGATAGACTCACGATGATTTCCATCGCTGTGATAAACACGCGGACAGTTGCCCTAAAACCGTCAATGTCAAAAGTGTCATCATCGTTGAGAAACTTGACAAGATTGATACTTGCGAGGTTACATGCAGAATCATCCAAGAAAAGATATTCACTACACGGATTGCTTGCATATATGCGGTCTGTCTGTTTACAGGTATGCCATTTCTGGATTGTATCATCAAATTGCACGCCGGGGTCAGCGCAAGCCCATGCAGCTTCAGCGATCTTTTCCATCAATTCCTTTGCTTGGTACTCACCGGAGACTTCACCTGACACGCGATAGGTTGTCTGCCAAGGTTTGTCTTGTAGATACGCATCCATAAAGATGTCAGGAATTCGCACCGAGTTATTACTGTTCTGTCCACTGACGGTGCCGTAAGCTTCACCATTAAAATCGGCAGGGTATCCAGCTGCAATAAGTGCTTTTGCCTTCTCCTCTTCCTTCATCTTCCAATCAATATAATCGACGATCTCTGGGTGGTCCATATCTAAAATGACCATCTTTGCAGCGCGTCGTGTTGTGCCACCAGACTTAATACTGCCTGCCCACCTGTCGAATCCTTCAAGGAATGAGAGAACACCGGAACTTTCACCGCCACTGGAGAGGTGTTCACCTTTAGCGCGAACCTTACTAAAATTAGACCCTGTTCCACTACCATATTTGAAAAGTCGCACTTCGGCTTTTTGAAGGTCGAGCATAGAATCCAATGAGTCGTCTACACTTTGAATAAAACAAGCCGAGTTTTGTGGATACTGATATGCATTTTGCGTTGTACTTACTTTCTGTTCTTCACGATCCCAATAATAGTTACCACCACCACCTTTAATCCCGTATTCGTGCCATAAACCGCAGTTGAACCATACGGGTGAATTAAAAGCACCGCGTTGTGTGACGAGAATATGTGTGAGTTCCATTTCAAACGTTTCTGCGTCTTCCTGTGTAGCAAAATACCCGCCGATTTCTTCACCGGCTCGACGCAGTGTACGTGCAACGCGAGTAACCAATTCACGTACACTGCTCTCTGATTCTACATCAGGAACACCTGCTTTGCGAAAATATTTTGAGGCAGAAATATCAGTCGCAAGTTGAGTCCAGAAAGACGGAACCTCAACTTGGTCCTGTTTAAAAATGACGTTACCCTTCTCATTATAGATAGCAGAATCACGATTTTCCCATTCCAGTTCATCAAACGGATGAATCGATTTTTTCGTAAAATAGCGAGCAAAGGTAAGTCCGGTTCCATCACCTTCTTTCAAGTTTTGTGCTGCTTCATCAAAGTTTTTGATATTATCAGCAGCCATAATTACTCCTCCTACATTGACACTTAAAATGTTAAACCTTTTACAATTTACTGTTCTGTATTTTAGCAAAAATTGTAAAACTATGTCAATACAAAATTAGTGAAAATTCCAGTTAAAAATAAAATAAAAAGCGATTAAAATAAACGAATTCGCTGAGGCATCCACGTAGACTTAATCAGGGACTGGATTCTCTCAACATTATAAAATTTACATAGGACACAACCAACAATTTTCCAATCCTAATTTTAAAATTAAACGAAAGATTCGGAGATTTTGGAACAAGTTTATATTGTAGTATGGGTTCACGAAATGACGCATCTATTATTTCTGACATCCATCCGTACTCACAATCCAACGCTCATTTTGTGGTTCATCTCATGGAAGGATTTCTTATCCTGGTTCAGACAAGTAACCAGAATTTTACACACCCTGCCACTGATTTCTGGTTGAAATTCCTATCAATCCTTGCTATAATGTATTGCACGATTTAATCAGTGAACGTGGAGGTTTTTGAATGTCTAAACGAGGATACATTTCAATTATTGTTTGTTCTATATGCCTTTTTCTAGTGCCACTTTCTGTAATTACAATCTGTATCGCGCAAGATGCTACA
Source organism: Candidatus Poribacteria bacterium (assembly GCA_022824835.1). Taxonomy (GTDB): domain Bacteria; phylum Poribacteria; class WGA-4E; order WGA-4E; family WGA-3G; genus MSPOR6. Next base: position 66,949 of record JAJDZB010000103.1, read on the forward strand.
AATGATGAGAAAATCATACAACGTTATAAACAGTTACTTTACCAAAAACCCAAAGAGGGAAGTACTTTTGACCGCGTCTACCAGTTTTACCTTGAAGGTTCTGGTTTAGAAGCAATGCTAAATGATTATCAGGCAGAAGTACAAGCAAATCCTAACGACCCTAACCTTCATCTCATTTTAGGACACCTATATAAACGGCTTGGTAAAGACATTGATGCTGTAAAGGCATATCAACGGGCGGTGGAACTCAACCCTGAAAACTACTATCCACATTTCGCATTGGGTAAGTTCTATGCCACACTTCAAAACAGTGAAGAAGCTATCCCAGCTTTGATTACCGCAACACAATTATCTGTACAAGAACAGAATGTTCCACCTGAAGAGTTAATCGAAATATATAAAACACTTGGATATGCATACTTTCAGCGCGATAAAGTTGATGAGGCAATTCAAGCATGGAAAAAGACTACCGAACTTGATCCTGATGACATCTTTGCCCGAATTGAAATCGCGGAACTCTTCGTTGAACAAGAACTTTTTTCACAGGCAATATCACAATACAATGCCATTATTCAACTGAAAAAAGAGGATACCTATAGAGTCTGTTTGAGCCATAGGGAAATCGGTAACATACATGAAGCGAAAGGGGATTTTCAGAAAGCAATAGAGAGTTTTGATGCGGCATTGTCGTTGACAGTCCCAGGCAATTGGCTGCGTAAAGACCTACAACACCGTATCATCGGCATTTTTGCAGCAGATGGTAATTGGGAAGGACTCATTCAGTATTATCAAGAAAAACTTCAGGAAACACCAAATGAACCTGAACTCCTTGCTTTGCTGGCAGCAGCATATATTGAGAACCAACAGAGCGAAGATGGTATCAGCACATATAGAAAAGGGATTGAGCTTGCACCTACTGACACAAATCTGAGACTTAATCTTATTGCAACACTCCGAAACATTGAAAAGTTTGACGATGCTGCCGCGGAATACGAAGTTCTCAGCGAACAATCCCCCGACGATTTCGGTATTTACCGTGAACTCGGCGAACTATATCTGCAAATTGGCGATCAGCAGAAAGCTAAAAATGTATATCAACGCATGATTGACCGTTCCCCTAACAACCCCACGACACATCTCATTTTAGCAGAAATATATACAGGACATGAATGGTTAGAAGATGCGGAAATTCAGTATGAAAAGGCGATCTCACTTGCACCAAACAATCTGGATTATATTGAATATTTCGGCGATTTTTACCTGAGACAAGGAAACAGAGAAAAAGCACTTGAGACATGGAATCAGATGGTTGCAGATGAAAAAGCAACCGCTGCAAATTATGATCGACTTGCACAACTGTTAAAAGCGAAACATTTTATGACTGAAGCTGTCGCCGCCATTGAAAAAGCAGTTGAGCTGATGCCAGAAGAATACAAATATCGTGAGTCTTTAGCAAAACAGTATTTGGAAAATGGAGATTATGATGCCTCGCTTACTGAATACACTGCTGCAATGAAACTTGCCCCTAATGCGTTTTTTGCTGAAAAAATGGATGACAAAAGAATCGAACTTTACAGAAAACAAGGCACGCTTCAAGAGAATATCAAAAAACTGGAAACTGAACTTCAGAAACAGAACTTAACTACTGAACAGAAATTCTTACATCAAAAACAGATTGCAAAAATGTATCTCAAACTGGGTAATATCACCTATGCATTAGAAGTACTATTGAATGCCAAGAAACTGAAACCGAATGATGTCGGTGTGAATCGATGGCTTGCTACGGTCTACAATCGCCAAGGTAGACGGGATGATGCAAACGCCATTTACATCCAACTAATTGAGATAGACAGCGCAAACGCTCGTGAATACCACGCGAATATCGCCAAGTCTTATTTAGATGTATTAGATTATGAATCAGCAACAACTGCTGCAACACAGGTAATTGCAAATAGTCCTCGTAATCCAGAAGGTCATAAACTTCTGGCACAAATTGCCACGCAGTCAAAAGACTATGATGCCGCTATAGACAGTTTGAGACAAGCAATCCGATTACGGCCAGAAGCGATTGACACACGGATAGAATTAGCAAAGGTCTATAAACTCTCAGGAAAACATCAGGAAGCAATTGCACAGTACTGGCGATGTTGGAACTTAAGCGATACTATTCACGACAAACTTACGCTTGTTAAACCGCTTTCTGATGTATATTATGACATGGGTAGACGTGATGAATTTGAGGAGAAACTGAAGCAGTTAGCAAAATCAAACACCTCCTGGGTAGCACCTATCCTTGCACTTGCTGAAATTCATCGTATGGAAGGGGACCTACCGAAAGCACGTTTCCAATTAGCACAAGGTCTAAACAAACAACGTGAAAACCCTGAACTCCTATCCAAATTAGTAGAAATCAGTTCTGATTTAGGTGATATGCAAGATGCACTGACATATCAACAACGCCTTGTGAAAGTTGCCCCAGACCCAGATCACCAACAGAAACTGGGTGAGTTATTGTTTGATGCTGGACGTGAACAAGAAGCAATACAAGCTTGGACGAAATTACTTCACGCAAAGAATCAAACACTTGAGGCGGAAGTGAAACTCGCTGCACTTTTACTACGCTACGGATTGTCCGAAGAGGCTTTTCTTGTTCTTGAACGCGCATCTGAAAAGATTTCTGGAACTGACGCACATCTGCCACTTTACAGGTTGGGGGTGTTGTTAGTTGGAATGAATGAACCCGAACGCGCGCAGACCTTCTTCCACCGCATACTGGATATGTCCGAACCGGCAGAAAATACCGCAAAACAGGGTACAAGATATAGTGAAATCTATAACTATTCTTCCATCCCTGGTATTGCCTTTAACAAATTCGCGATTTCTCAAAATATTATCAGTGAAATACAGAGTAGACCGACTTTTGCTGGAAGAAATGTGCAATGGGTGCCGAAAACTATTGAAGAAGCACAAGTAGGTGCACTCGTGCATCTAACTACAATTGCACAGCAACTTGGAAAACTAACTGAACTCATTCAACATTTTGAAGATGATGTTCAAGCAAACCCAACGGATGTCCAAGCACTTGAGACTTTAGCACGATTCTATACTCTGATACAGCGAAAACAAAAGGCACAAGCTGTCATAGAGAAGTTGATAGATATTTCACCCAATGATTTAGCATATCAACCACTTCGGTTGCAGCTGCTATTGAAGGATAACCTAAATTACGAACCTGTAAAGAAAGCGATAGACGATATAGACGGTTTAGTGCCAACGCTACGGGATCAGTATTTGGCAGAATATGCCATTAAACTATTCAGTGAAGAGAAAAAAGAGGACGCAATAAAACTATTAGAAGAAATTGATGAAGATAATAACACAGACCTTACAGTAAGCAGCACGTTAGTGAGGGCTTTCATATTAGGTAATAGGACAGACATTGCAGAAAAAATCCTAATGAATCTACCTACACCATCACAAAAGCACCAAAGGGATTATAGATTACTCTTTGAAAAAGTCACTGACTCTTACATTGAAAAAGATGCGATGGATAAAGCACTGGACGTTCTTTGGACCTTCCTTGAAAGAACGAAACCGACTACTATAAATCCTAGACGTGTTGCTGCACTTGCAAAGTCAGCGTACTATTACTACGGCTCTTATAACCGTCTCAACTCCACTTACCCTGTACCAACAGCATATTTTACTATTGAACGATTGAACTACCTTAAATCGATTTTCCGTGAGGTGTGGATACGGAATCAACAGGAAATACTCTACACAAAACTGCAAAAGCAGCTTGACACTGCAAAAGGTAGAGACCGTATCTATCCTGGATTAGCACTCAGTTACTGCTATTGGTGGGATGCTAATCATGATAAGGCGCGCCAGATTCTCTCTTCGCTCCACAATGCGTTTGCAGATGACCTAACGTTAAAACTAAACATTGCTTACATCTCAATTCAAAGCGGAAAATATAGGGTTGCGCTAACCATGCTTGAAGACCTGGCAGAGTCCGAGCCGAGAAACCGTCGACAATACTACGATCTGATATTCCAACTCGCCATACATACGGGTGATACAATTACCTTGCGTGAAGTCATGAACAACCTGTTAAACTCTCCTATCAGTTCACAGGAACTTTATGAATGCTCTATCACCCTTCAAGAATCGGGTTTCACGCAATATGCAATCGCTGCTGCCAAAAAAGCTATGACATTGGCAATGACTCAGTCCAACCCAAACTTTCTGATGTACCTCGGAGACCATCTGGCGGACCTTGGCAGAGGACAGGATGCCGCTATATTAGCCGAACGCGCATTAAAATTCGCTAATAGACCTGATCAATATGGACGCACGATGTCAATATGGAACTTTAATCAAGCGAATAGTTTAGTTGGTAATGTAAAGGAAAAAAAGAAAAGAGAAACCAAGATTATTGAGGATGCACAGAATAACCCAACGTCATTCAATGCACAGTTTAAATTAGCTATGTTTTATGAAGGGACAAATAAGATACAAAAAGCCTCAGAAGCATTTGAAGCAGCACTCAAACTACGTCCAAAGGAAATTACCACCCGACTCCGTTACGTCCAGATGCTTGAGCGAAGCGGTAAAACTAAAGACGCAATCCCACACTACAAAATACTTCTCAAAAGAGATCCATCCATACTTGACTACAACTATAGAGATGCAATAGACGCGTTTGTACATTCAGACAAATTAGATGATCTGATTACATTAACAAAAGAGGTTATCCAACCTGTTGGTAGATATTATGGAAATGCATTTACGATAGCTGCCGCACGCCGATGTCTTGCAGAAAAAAGAACAGAAGCGGCAATTGAACTATTTGAAAAGATCCTTGAAGTTCAACCGAATCGTGAGTACTACTATCAAGAATTGGCAACTATATATGCTAAGAATGGGGAGCCTGAAAAAGCAATTCAGTTTTTGACAGAGATGTATGAACAGGATAAGACTGGCATGACGTTGATCTCTTTTGAATTAAAAATCGCTGAATTCCATGAAATAGCAAGTGGAACAGAAAAAGCAATTCAATACATGCGGGAGAAGATAGATAAGCAGGATATCACCAACATCAATGTAACACATCTTCAAAGACTTGCTAACCTCTATGAGAAGAATGAAGAATTAAAGAAACTCATTGCAGAATACGATGCAAAACTAATTCAAAATCCATCAAACACGTCACTCCTATATGTTGTGGCAAGAATGAAACTCATGGATGAGGATATTGATGGCGCAAAGACAAACGTCAATCAACTGATAGACAATTACCTAACTTCAGTTAGTACACAAAGATTGTATAATCTTGCCAATGCATGTGATGGGCATGAACTTCAAACCCAAATACTTGAGGCAGTCGCCAGAAAACTTGAACAAGAAAACGCATGGAGTGTCGTTAGTTGCTACAACAAACTCGGAGAAGCTTATGTAGCAAACGGCGAATTGGAAAAAGCACAAAATGCATTTCGCAAAATGGGTAATGTCCAAACTATGCAAGATGACGGAACAGATATATATGAGAGAAGAAGATTGGCTTCAACATATATGAAATACCAAATGTGGAATGATGCTGAGAGCATTTTAGCTGGTATTATCAATGACCTCTCTGCAGACTGGTGGGATCGCGACTATGCACAAAGAATGTACATTAATACAATACAGAAACGGGGTGATCTCGCTTCAAGAAAACAGATCTTTGAACAGACACAGACATTGAATATCGGGTTGCAAAGGGCAATTGCAGATGAACTCACACAACTCGGAGAAGTAGCAAAAGCGATAAGTATATACGAACGCATTGCTACATCTACCCCTGAAGACTTTGAATCGCGTTCTGAACTCGCGAGACTTTACACACGTTTGAATATACATGAAAAGGCTTCTGAAACCTGGACATCCCTACTTAACGCTGACCCAGAAAATACAAAATTTCAGGACGGACTTGTCAATAGTCTTGTATCTGCCGGGAAATTAGAGGATGCATTAGAACTATCCAAAAAATATATACAAGCCGAACCAGAAATTAACGTCCATTATGTGAGACTCGCTAAACTTTATGCTGACGATGATAGGATTGATGAAGCTCTTGCAAACTATGAAAAATCCCTGGAATTTGCTACGGGAGATAAACAAATTCATCTTGATATGGCAAACTTATACCTCCGTACCGATAACTTAGACGCCGCTGAAAACGCTTACAAAAAGGCAATTCAATTCACGACATCACAGTGGGAAAGAGAAAATACAGAAGCGGATTTGATAAATTTGTATCGTTTTCAAGGAAAATTAGAGCAGATGCTGCAAGTGGCTGAGGAAGAAGGCACTATGACCTTTGTCATGCAAAGGGAACAAGCACAAATCTTTCTAAAAAAAGATGAATTGCAAAAGTCTGTTGATGCTTTTAAGAAAGCTCTTGATTTGACAACGGACACCTACGATCGAAATAGTATCAACAGTGAAATGCTTGCGGTATATGCTAAACTTGGTGAAAACGAAACGGCTTTAGAAATCTTTGAAAATACGCTCGTTTCTGGTAGTCCATACCGATCTACAAATTCCAGTAGCGGAACCATTATATATAGAAGTAAGGAAGAAAATGCTCGTGATAATCTAATAAATGCTTATAGTAATTCTGGTAAACTGGAGACTTTAAAAACTTTATTTGAAAATAAGAGAAATGAGGATCCAGAAAATATTGGTGTTCTTGAATTACTCGCAAAAATCTATTTGCATGAACAGAACTATGCATTAGCCGCTGATATCTATCAGAAACTCCTCCAAATTCAACCCGATAATTTAACGTTTCTCTATGCTGCGGGGGATGCCTATAATAGCAGTGGACAAAAAGGATTGGCGCAAAAAACCTTCAGAGAGGCTGAAAAAACGTTCGATCAGAAGAATAGCAGTAATGATATGTGGTATCTCGGTTCGCTTGCTTCTAAGTGCTTTGAAAATGAATTGTATGATGCTGCAATTCAAATCGCAAAAACTGTCATCGACAATAACAGTAGTAATTCTCGAAGCACAGTTATTGATATTCTATATGAAATACTTGCAAAGAGTTATCACAATAAAGAAGATTATGAAGAAGCTATTAAAATATATCAAGAACTTGCCAACGACGCCAGAAATAGTAACATACGATCAAGAGCGAATGCCGCTGTCTCTGAGATTGCTAAAACCGCAAATCTCTTTGAAAAATGGATCCCAAATTATCTGGAAAAGATTGATAGAAACCCAAACGATACCAACACAAGACAGACCCTGGCAGAAGCTTATGAAACTACCGAACAAACAGTATTAGCCGTTGAACAGTATGAGAAATTAAGTGAACTACAACCCTATAATCCACAATGGCAAAAGAAACTCGGAGACCTTTTTCAAATACTATCTACAGAGAAACGGAAAACTGTTAAAGTACTTGAAGATACAGCACTTACACTCAGCGGAAATCGAAGTTTCGTTGAAATCAACGATAGTGAAACTTTAAACAATATCACGCAACAGGTGACAATTTCTTTTTGGATGAAGCCAACAGAATTTTCAAACAGTTACATGCCTATTATTTTTAGAGGTGATGAATGGGATCCAGGATTTAAACTACGCAGCTACACGCTACAACTCATAAATGATGGTAGAATTCAATTTGCCTCATCACCACAAGGCGTACATGATGTCTCAATCTTTGCACCACCAGGAACTATAAAACTAAATACATGGACACATATCGCGGGTGTCATTGATGCAAAAAGCAATTATATCAAACTTTTCATTGATGGCGTTGAAGTCAGTCAAAATAATTACAATGGACAGAACAGAATCCATAAAAGCACACTTCCGCTGCGAATCGGTTGGACGCATGAGATTTTTCATCCGGCGCACGGTGTTTTTGTCGGACAGATTGATGAGGTGCAAATCTGGAACATCGCTCGTACTCAGAAACAGATCCGCGCTGATATGAATACACAACTGAATGGTGATGAAAAAGGTTTAAGCGGATACTGGAAATTTGACCAAGAAAAGAACGGACTGATCTTTGATACGACACCTAACAAAAACCACGGTAAACTCATAGGGAATGCAAGACTTGAAGCATACAAACGTCCGATATTTGAAAAAGTAAATAGTGAAGTATTGACGAAGGCAATTTCTGCTTACAAAAAGGCAATTGCGCTTGAACCTGCAAACTATCAAAACTATGACCTATTAGCAAAAATCTACAAAAAAGTGGATCAGATTTCCGATGTTGAACGAACCTATCGTCAAGTGTTAGATGCACCCCTATCATTAAATTCACACGAGTCCGCTATCCAAGAAATTATCGGACTTTACCCTGAAAAAGCGCATCAGCAAAAGCGAATGGCAATACTTGAAGAGATGCAACCGAAGATGCTAAAAAGTGATGTCTTATACGACCTATTAGGGAATCTTTACAATGAATTGGGTGATACAGAAAAAGCTGAACTTGCTTATACACAGTGGCTAAAGATACGACAAAAGAATCTATACAACGACGCATATTACTATCGAATTTTTGCTGAAGAACTTCTTGAAAAAGGGCTTTTCCCAAAAACCGCACATACCTTCGCGAAACGAGCAATGCAGACCGATTCAAACTCAAGTTACTACTATCCAACAACCTTTGCTCAAACATGTATTGCTAACCAACTCTTTGATGATGCTATAAAGTACTTTAAACAAGCATTTTCAATGGTCTCATCCGAGTATGCTTATGAACGGATTTGGGATAGAATAACTGACAGTAGTCAGTATGCTGATGACAAAGAAAGGTTTGAGCTGATGTTAGATGAGCTCTTAGACGCTTTTCCTGATGAGAGTTCTACATCTCGAGCAAACGGTTACCGTAAAATTGCACATTATTATAGTAATAAAGGCGAAAAGGCAAAGGCGATAAACTATACCTTGAAAGCCGGACTTGTTCCTGAAACAAATTGGATAACACTTGGTCCTTTTGATAATACTGATGCTTATGGTGTGCTAAATGCTTATATTCCAGAGGAAACAACACAAATAGACACGACTGCACAATACTATGGTAAAGGGGAATTAATTTCTTGGAAAAAATCAAAATATCGTTCATTAGATGGACATTATGTTTTTACAGGTGACACTGAAGGGAGTGCATCTTATGTATGGGGTACTGTTGTCTCTCCAGATGAACGCGATATCATCATACGGTTTGACAGTGATGACCAAGGGGCAATCTGGCTAAATGGGAAACTGGTGTTCAGGCATGATAGTACCAGAGCTGCAATATTTGACCGATACACAATTAATACAACTCTAAAACAGGGAGAAAACACTATCCTTGTCAAGATTTGTAATGGGAGTGCAGATTATGATTTTTACTTCCGAATTACCGATGTAGACGGTATTCCTTTTGATGATCTGCACTATAAATCTGCTGATGAGATGCTGAATGCACCGCCCCCTGAACCAACTTTCCATGTCAATGTCAACTTAGGATGGGCAGAATATTACGATAAGAGCAACATGCCCGATAAAGCGATGGAACAGATGCTACAGACCGGTATCATCCATGAAAAACAGTGGTTAGTTCTCGGTCCGTTTGATAACACAGCAGGCATAGGGTACAATACCGCTTACATCCCCGAAGATACCGTACAGATTGACCCAAACGCTCAATACGATGGATCTAATGGGAAGATCAGTTGGAAAAAACATACTGATGACGCTTTTAACGGATTCATCGATTTCGGTAGGAATGACGATTGGCGTGTGTCTTATGCTTGGACAACCGTAACTTCACCTGATGAACGCGAAGTACAACTCCGTATCGGAAGTGATGACCAAGCAAAAGTATGGTTAAACGGTGAACAGGTGTATGCTTTTGAAATGGGTAGATGGGGTGTTGTTGACACAGATATTGTTCCTATCACACTAAAAGCAGGTGAAAACACCATTCTCGTCAAGGTCTGCAACGAGGAAATGAGTTGGGGTTTCTATATGCGGTTTACGGATGAAGAGGGTAAACCTTATAATGATCTGAAAATTAAAGCCAGAAATAACATGGGAGAATGATGAATAAAAGGGTTATCTTGAAAATTTGAATATGACCTGCTATTATTGATTTAGAATGGATACACAAAATTCTCCCCTCAGCGTGAATATCGGTGGGATTCGGATGCGGAATCCGGTGATGACGGCTTCAGGAACTTTCGGATATGGTAGTGAATACGCAAATTTCGTTGACCTGAACAGACTCGGTGCGGTTGTTGTTAAAGGTGTTACAAGCGTCCCGTGGCCAGGTAATCCGATGAACCGAATTATGGAAACTCCATCGGGTATGCTCAATGCAATTGGACTGCAAAATGTCGGTGTAGACGGTTTTATTACTGAGAAGTTACCCTATCTACGCGATTTTGATGTTCCTGTTATCGTCAATGTCTGTGGTAAGACGGTGTCCGAATACCTGATAGTTGTTGAAAAGTTAAGCGAAGCAGATGGTGTAGCTGGTGTGGAACTCAACATCTCTTGTCCGAATTTGGATTGTGGTGGCATGAGTTTCGGTGTAGACCCAACGTTAGCACATCAGCTTGTAAAAGAGGTAAAAGTAAAAACAGATCTACCGCTATTGGTAAAACTATCGCCGAATGTGACCGATATTACTGTTATTGCGCGTGCCGTTGAAGACGGTGGGGCTGATGCGCTCTCTGCAATAAATACCTTGCTCGGCATGGCAATCAACGCAGAGACACGCAAACCGGAACTGGCTAATGTTACAGGGGGTCTATCTGGTCCCGCAATTAAACCTGTCGCTTTACGGTTGGTATGGGAGGTTTATAAAAACGTCTCCATTCCTATCGTCGGGATGGGTGGAATTATGAACGCAACAGACGCAGTGGAGTTTTTCATCGCTGGCGCATCCGCAATTGCAGTCGGCACAGCCAATTTTGTTAATCCGAAAGCGTCAATGGAAGTCGTGGAAGGCATCCACACCTATCTTGAAAAATCGGACATGCGTTCAATAAAAGCGTTGGTCGGAAGTTTGCATTAAAAGTAGTAGGCACACTCCGTGTGCCGTGTATTTCCGATTATATCTAACGTTCCACACGGTGTATGTGTACTACTATGTATTATCGGATATATCTGACGGCACACGGAGTGTGCCTACTACTATGCACAAATTGGTGCAGGTAATTTCTAAAACCCTAAGATTCACCGCTGTATTTATTGGCATAATATTTGATTTAATCCTCACAACAGATGTCAGTCATATTACCTAATCTTATAGATAGGATACCTTCGTTCCATTCTCGCTAACACAGGAGCCATTACCATGAAATATAAAGTTCTCCAAAAAATCATCATCGGTTTTATTTTATTCACCGCCTTTTGCTTCTCAGGAGAGGTTATTTATGCACAGGAAATAGAAAAAACAGAATTCAGTGTTGAATCTTTCAGACGTGGGACCCAGCATGATAGCATGGCAGATTTTGTTATAACCCTTACGAAACGCGTCATCGTTGGTAAAACGCTTTATACCGATTTACCAGACGATGCGATTCAGATTACACCTGCACTTCAAGGGAAAGCGAGATGGATAGCACGCAATCAGATTGGGATCTTTTTAGAAAGTGCCTTGGCACCGGGTGTTAATTATTCTTTTGAACTCTCATCAAAACTGAACCCTTCTGCCAATTATGCTCTTGTTGGCTTACGAAAGTTCACTTATCCAACACCACCTTTTAAGGTAGAGAAAGCCGAGATCGGTTTCCAGTATAATAAAGAACTGAAAAAAGCGAAGGCTATTGCAGCCATAACTTTTAACTATCCGGTCGCCATTGCTGGTTTAGAGAAGCATCTTTCAATACTATCAGGCAGAGGGGATGAAATACCTTACAGTTTCCAAGAACAGAGTCCTACGACAAGAACTGTGTTAATAGAAATCGGAGATATACCACCACTACTTGAAGGCCGTTATCTACAAGTCAAAATCGCAGAAGGATTTAAATGTTATGGCGCAGAAATTGGGCTTAAAGAACCGAGTGTTGCACCTATACAACTGGAAAATATAAGAGAGCTCCAGACTGATCGGTCAGACTTTCAACAGCGGGATGGTAAGCTGTTTATCAATATACGTTTCTCTTCACAGATCAACCTTGAGATGTTTCAAGAAAATATAAGTATTGAACCAGAAATTCCGTTTCAGTTGGCGGTCAACTATCGTCAATTAGAAATACATGCAGATTACGAACATCGTGCCAATTATACAGTTAATATCAAAAACGGCATTGCATCTGAAGATGGGAGTATATTAAGAGACACTTTTGTGAAGAGATTAACAGTACCAGACTTATATCGGGGTATCCGTTTTACGGATAACACATTTTTCTTGCCGAGAAAGGGAGCGTTGAAACTCGACGTTGCGACGACGAATCTGGAACGCGTCGGCATCGGCATAGCAAAGGTTTATCTTTCCAGTTTACCGGCACTGATACATCAAGGTGAACTCATTATCGAGTCAAAACTAAACGAAGAGATCATCACACCGCTATCGCTAAAGGATTATCTGAAGGATAACCACGCTGGTATTTTCAAGGTGGTTGTCCATGCTGATAGTGGTCAGTCAGGCTATGCTGAGCAATTGGTTGTTGTTACAGACCTCGGTATCGTTGTGAAACGAATTGACAAGGATTTATATGTTTGGGTCAATTCACTTGATTCTTTAGATCCGATTCAGAAGGCGAAGGTTCAACTGATAAATAATCGTGATAAGAAGGCTTTGCTATCTGGGAATACCGATGATGCGGGTTTCGTTAAACTGACTATAGAGTCAGAGATGCTCAAAGATAATCCAGAATTCCTGATTACTGCTGAGAAGGGAGACGATTTCTCTTTATTGCAACTACAGCGGCACCAAATGCAAACACACAGTTTCAATGTTGGGGGTGTTCCCTATTTAGTCAAGGGACATGAGGCGTATCTTTACACCGATCGCGGGGTTTATCGTCCCGGAGAAACAGCACATCTCATCGGAATTGTTCGTGGGCAAAACAGCACAACTCCTAAGTCGCTACCCGTGCGGATTGAGATTGTTAATCCACAGAATGCCACACTTAAGGAATATCAAGAACAGACTGATGATGAAGGGACGTGTGAAGTTGATATTCCACTACCCACCTATACACCAACAGGTTGGTGTAATGTTAAAATGTGGACAGGTGAAAAACAGATCGGATCTGCCAGTTTTCAAGTGGAAGAGTTCATACCAGACCGCATGAAAGTTTCGGTAGAAGCAGATAAAGAATCCTATATGTTAGCTGATGAGGTTACGATAGATGTGAAGGCTGAAAACCTTTTCGGCACACCAGCAGTCGGAAGAAAAGTGAGTGGTTATTACAATCTTCAACAGGTGCGTTATAGACCCCCCGAGGCGTGGGATTCGTTCATCTTCTTCGATCCAAACCGTAGTTTCAGTTTTGACACAGTAAACTTTGACCAAGCAGTAACAGACATTGATGGCATAGCAACCTATCAGTTCACACTTCCTGAAGGTCTTAAACCCCCATCTTCTCTGAGTGTTTATGTTATAGCAACTGTCCAAGAACTCGGGGGACGGTCAGTTACTGCATCAAAAGGGTTTACTGTCCATCCGTATTCTCACTATGTTGGCATCAAACGACCGGAAGCAGGAACGGTAAAGCGAAATGAAGAGGTTGTATTCAACTATATTTCACTTGATACTGATGGAAAAGCAACTGCCGGACGAACTTTGAAGGCTACAATATACGCTATTGAGAATTGGCATAGATGGCGTAGACAGAATAGTCCCGAGGTTATAGAACTGGAAACCTTTACATTAGAATCTGATGTTGAGATTGCTGATTTCAGCTATACCCCTGTTAATTATGGTGTCCATCGCGTGGATATTGAAGATGTTGATAGTGGGGCAAAAACTTCTATGCAATTTTATGTCTCAGAATGGGGTGGTGTTCCGTGGTCATTAGATAATCCTGATACGTTGGATATGACACTTGATAAGGATGCCTATCGTCCTGGTGAAAAGGCACAACTCCAGATCAAACCCCCTTTCCCTGGCAAAGTGTTGCTAACGATTGAACGGGAAAAGGTGTTGAGTCATCAAACAATCACGGTTAAAGAGAACACAGAAACATTGACAATTCCAGTTGAGGATGGTTACGCGCCTAACGTCTATCTCTCTGCAATGCTCATACGTTCCACGACATCTTTGGATAAGGACGCCCCCGCCCGCGCATTCGGTATTATTCCGTTGAAAATTGATGCAGAAGCACATCGGTTAAATGTGGAACTTGATGTCCCTGAACAGATACGACCTAATCGTGAAGTTGACATAAAGTATCGGGTGAGTGGTGAGAGGCAGGGACAATCCTATAGAATCACAATTGCTGCTGTTGATGAAGGAATTCTGCAATTGACGGGGACGCAAACCCCGGATCCGCATGCCCGTTTCTATCAACAGAGAAGACTTAATACAATCTCTTATGAATTCCATAATGCGATTACAAGGGACCATCGCTTTCCTATTAAACCGATTGAATCACTTGCTGATTTGATGAAATTGGTAACGACTACGCCAAAACGTGCGTCGCGTGGGCAGCTAATCGAACAGGAAGCGTTAGTTGCAGGAATTCTTGAATCTAGTGTGTCTATTAGTGTGGTTGAGGCTGATTCGGCGGTGTTTAGTAGAATGGCCTCTCCAGCAAGTTTAGCCCGTCTCGGTACTGCAAGACAAGAATCACTCGCAGCGAAAAGACAAAGTCGGTTGAATACGGATTCCGCTGTTCGGGTGATGTCTGTATCCCTCTGGTCAGGTATGATGGAGACGGATGCAGATGGGACTGGTACTGTGCGTTTCAAGATACCGCAATTCAACGGTTCTCTACGTATAATGGCAGTTGCTTATGCTGGTGCAGATTTTGGTTCAGCAACTGAAGAGATCAAAGTGCGTGATCCGGTAATTCTGACACCGACATTCCCGCGCTTTCTCACTGGCGGCGATCAGATTCGCGTCCCTGTTTCCATCTATAACGGTACTGATAAAACAGGTGAATTCAGTGTGAAGTTACAGGCGTCCGGTCCTATAAAACTCATAATGGAAGATGGTTCTAACAATCGTACGGTTCTTGTTCAAGGGTCTTCTTTACAGAAACAGATACAGGTCGCATCGGGTAAAGAGGGGCAGGTATTTTTTGATGTGGTTGCACAGGATGCGGTCGGTATCGCTACGTTCAATCTATCCGCATCTGGGAATGGTGAAGAGATAGAATTTGCCCCGATGCGTCTGCCGCTCCGTTCTGCAGCACCACCTGTAACAAAAACAGGACAAGGTATCGTTAGAGAGAATGAGCCAGCAGATTTCATCTTTCCTTCAAACATTAGACCTGATACATCTGAATTCATGCTGACGGTGTCTCCGCTTCCTACCCTTAGATTCGCTGGCGGTCTTCGGTATCTGATACAATACCCACACGGCTGTTTAGAACAGACGACGAGTCGGGTCTTCCCGTTACTCTATCTGAGCGATCTTGCACGCATCGTTGAGCCGATGCTGGCAGAGGAGGGTAAAATTGACGAATACATCAATGCGGGGATTACAAAGTTGGAAGATATGCTGCTACCGGAGCATCACTTTGCATATTGGCAAGGGAGGACTCACATCAACAATTGGAGCAGTATCTATGCTTCACACTTCCTTGTTGAAGCACGAAAAGCGGGTTACAAGGTGTCCGACCTGGTTTATTACAGGATGTTAGAAGGATTGAGACGGCAAGCCAGAAACGGTGGCAGTCTCAACAGACCGAATCAAGAAGCGGATAGTTATAGGCTAAGTCAAACCGTCTATGCCTGTTATGTGCTTGCGGCAGCGGGTGCACCTGAGAAATCTGTGATGTACTATCTGAAGAACAATAGACTCAGTGAACTCAACGATTACAGCCAATTTCAACTTGCAGGTGCGTTTGCGCTTAGTGGTAATATGGGAATGGCAGTCTCAATGCTACCTGAAGCAGTAGAAATTGATAAGATTGATCAGAGGCGTGATACGGGTGGCAATTTTGATTCACCTGTTCGCGCGCAAGCCATCATGCTGGATGTGTTGATGGAAGTTATGGATGACCATCCCGCAATCATCCCCCTCGTTGAGAGTTTAACCGATACAGCGTCCAAACGACACCGTTGGACGAATACACAGGACAACGCGTTCGCGTTCCTGGCACTCGGTAAGTACCTGAAGAAACAACCCAATCAGAAGTATACCGGAACACTCACACGAGACGCTGCACACATGGCAAACTTCGATTCGGCTGGAACACAATACATCGGCTCAGATTGGGATGGTGCAGAAATAAAACTTACGGTCAAAGGAAAAGGGACCTGTTACTATTTCTGGGAAGCGTTCGGTATTGGACGGGATTCCTATATTGAGGAATACGGGCGCGAGTTGCAAGTCAATCGACGATATCTCACCCCAGACGGTTCACGAGTCAAGAATGTTTTCCAACAGGGTGAATTAGTCATCGCTGAGGTTAGCGTGAAGGCACTCACAAGTTATCTTCAAAATGTGGTTGTGGTTGATATGTTCCCTGCAGGATTTGAAATTGAAAATCCAAGATTGGCAACTCGCTATAGGTCGCACTGGACCTCAGGACACGACTACACCCCTGAATACATAGACATTCGCGATGATAGACTCATCTTCTTTGGTTCGTTTAAGAAGCAGGTGGAGCAGAAGTTCTATTATCCACTCAGAGTCGTAACAGAGGGAACATTTACGGTGCCGCCTGTTTCTGCCGAAGCGATGTATGATCCAACAATATCAGCAGTTGCATCAAGTGGGACAGTGCAGGTGGTTAAGTAATACCATGATACGAAAATCCTGCTGCTAAACAATGACAATACGCAACTACAATCTACGGAATCAGATAAGGAGAATAGCATGGAGAATTATCCACAATGGAATCTACCGAAACATGCAAAAGCACGTTTAGGAAAGGGCGGTACTTGGTCAATGCAGTTTTCACCAGATGGCACACAACTTGCGTTGAGCTGTCCTACAGGTGTATGGTTTTACGATGTGAAAACAGGTAAGGAGCTGTCCTTGTTTACCGCAAAACGTGGGACTCTTACATTTTCACCAGATGGTCGCTTCCTCGCAAAAGGTGGAGACCAATTCCAACTGTGGGAGATCGCTACACAAAGCGAAGTTCCACTAAATGCTGACTTGCCTGACGCGAATGTGTTGCGGTTCTCAAATGATAGCAAAACATTAGTTTGTCTTGGCAACGAAGGAGACAAGATTTATAGGTTAGATGTTGAGACTGGTAAGAACACAGAGATAAAACTACAAAAAGAGTCCACAGGCTTACATCTTATTGACTGTGCGCTGACAGAAGGTAAAATTGCCATTGGAAAGAGAGATGGCAGTCTTGCGTTGTGGGATACGCATACTGGTGAGAAACTATCCACACTCAGAGAAAAGGGTAAGGAAGTTGATATACCGAATAAGTTCACGGAGACAAACCGGGCAATTACGTTGGAATTCTCTCCTGATGGCACACGAATCGCATCCGGGAACCTTGACACAACGATACATATATGGGATACAACAACAGGAGAAGAATTGCGTATCTTACAAGAAGCTGTAGAAGGTAGTAACATGTGGAGTATATCAGAGGTAGATGGGAAAGAGATCGTAAATAATCCTATGAAGAACGAGGGTTATGATAGACCATCCGCATTGGCATTCTCTCCTGATTCTCCCCTAATTGCTTGCGGAAGTGAAGATAGCACCGTAAAATTGTGGCATACAATTACGGGTGAATTGATCGCTACTTTTACTGGACATCTCAGTGATGTTTATCGTGTGACATTTTCACCTGATGGGAACATACTCGCAAGTGGAGGTTCTGACGGCACTGTCCGATTCTGGGATGTCAAAACGATGGAGGCACTACCTACCCGTATTACAGGACACATGTGGATAATGACGGCATCTTTTTTGGGAGATGGTTCTAAGTTAACGAGTGTTTTTTTCAATGGTATCATTACCAACTGGGATCTAAGAAACTCAGAAAAAACGACTTTAATAACGAAAGCTACGCTTGAAGAACCTTTATATTGGGAAACTTACAGAGATTTTGTGCTATCACCTGATGGATCAAACCTCGCTAATTACGGCATACAAAGCGACCCATCTGAGCCAAACTATCGTGAGAGAGTCTTGCGTTTGACTGATGTTAACACCGGACATGAGGGGGCGACTTTTCCGAATATTGGCGCGGAGGTGTTTTCACCTGATGGGAAAATCGCAGCATGCAGCGGTGGTAATACGATCCGTTTGTTGAATATGGAAACGGGTGAAACGCACAGTATAATTACCTCAGACCACGATGAAGATTCTGATGAGCGCAAACCTCTTATCGCAGTTTTGGTATTTTCACCTGATGGAAAGAAGATCGTTAGTGGAACCATGGGTGGACATTTACAGATTTGGATTGTGGAAACTGGAGAGAGGTTAAGTGCTTTCTTTGAAGAGACACCTCCAAAAGGTAATACGTATCAAGAGGCAATTCGAAGTCTTGCCTATTCTTCAGACGGGGCATTACTTGCTGTTGGCAGCACCAAACGACTCCGTTTAATCGGCAGTGCCAAACAGACACGGCTGAAAGAGATCGTATACGGTCCCGAAGAATATAACGAAACATTTGTTTTCTCGCCAGATGCTACAATCCTTATTGTCGGAATCGGAGGCGGCAGAATTGAACTTTGGGATGTGGCTACAGGTGATAAACTGACTTCACTTGATGGACATACAGTATCTGTTGAGGACCTGAAGTTTTCTCCGGATAATAAAACACTTATGAGTGTTGGCGGTGGTAACATTTTACTTTGGGACTGGGACTTAGTTCTTGAGTGTGCACGCGGAAACGATGCAGAAAATGGGGCTGAACAGGTTCTCCCCACTGAAGCCGAATCCACAGAAAATGTACTGCAATTCCTTGAACATTCCCCACAACTTTCTAATATTTCTTTCGCAAAGACCTCAGATCATGTATTGTGGAAAGGTGAGATATATCTTGCCAACGAATGGTTTGATGTGGCACTTGAAGAATTTACGAAATACCTAACGGCAGCAGACTTTAAGAGGGATTTTCAAAGAGAAGAGGAGACCGGTACACAGTCAGGTTTTCATCGCACGCTGTTCGTAAGAATTGGCAGAGCTACTAAAGATGTTCAGGACAGAGAAGGCTTCGCTAATATGCTGAATGAAATCATAGCATATTTTACCGATAATTTGAGTATCCAATTACATGCACACTTAGTATTGGCTAAATTCTATCAGGATAATGATATGCTTGAAAAGGCAACTGAACATACTCAGATACTTGACTCACTAATTGCCGATCTCTCCTCGGAACATCTAAGTCTTCAGTTAAATGCGTATTTCAGTTTAGCCGACTATTATCACGATAATGGGATGTTTGATAAAGCAAATACGTATATTCAGAAAACACATGATATGGCTGCTGAACTGGATCCTGATGGTCCCTTTCAATTGCGGTTTCAGTTAGATACACATTTCAGTTTAGCAGAATATTATCGTAGTAAGGGTATGGTTGAGATAGCGGCCGAACACATTCGGAAGACCGGTTTTGTTACTGAAGATGCATGGATGGTACTTGGTCCCTTTGATAATGCTGATGGCATCGGTTTTGATACCGCTTACATTTCTGAAGACATTACTGAGATTGATTTGAGTGCTAAATATGATGGCGTAGATGGAAAGGTCAGTTGGAAAAAGTTCACTGATGCTAAATTGGATGGATATATCCATCTTGGAGAGCAGCATGTTGACTGGCAGGTTTCCTACGCTTTTGCAACTATTAATTCACCTGATGAACGGGAGGTCCAATTCCGATTTGATAGCGATGACCAAGGAAAAGTGTGGCTTAATGGTAAAGCAGTGTTCTCCCATACTAAAGCGTTTATGGCAATAGTTGATAGATACACTATACCTGTGAAACTCAAACCGGGTAAAAACAGTATCCTTGTGAAGGTGTGTAATGAGATGGGTGGATGGGCATTTTTCCTTCGCATCACAGATGGAGATGGACAACCTTTTGATGATTTGATAATCAACCGTCAATAGGATATGTTTGAAGGATCGATTTCCGAATCGCGAACTGTCTGAACCCGGCTTTGGTAAGTCCCGGTTCAGACCCGGTTCAGAGGATGGGAAATCAAAGCACTGCCATCTCTATATTGTCAAAGTTGCGGCGGTAGTATTTCATGTATTGCACCTTTTTCTCAAGTGCTTCAATGACAGCGACGTTGAAATTGACTTTCTCAAACTTCTGGGCACTACCTAATCCACCCGGACTAAACACATTTATCTCCATGAGTTTGTCACCGACGATGTCTAACCCTACGAGGAACATACCGTCCTGAACTAATTTTGGCCGTACCATTTCTACGAGTTCTAATGCGGTATCAGTAATTGTTGCCTGTTGAACTTCTCCACCGACGTGGATGTTACTTCTCATATCGTCACCCGTACGGACACGACGGAATGCTGCGTATCTACCTCGGTAACGCAACGGTTTGCCGTTGAGCACAAACAAACGCATGTCGCCTTCCGCTGCTCCAGTTAGGTATTCCTGTGCAATAACATATCCATCTCGGTTCACAGCGTCTATCATCTGATTGATATTAGGTAGGTCATCGGGTCTAACGAGGAAGACGTTTTTACCACCAGAACCTTGAAGCGGTTTGAGGACGATTGTTCCACCTTGCTCTTTAGCAAATGCTTTTATTTCGTGATGACTCCTCGTGATAAGTGTTTTCGGTCGGACTTCTTCTGGGAAATCTTGGAAGTACATTTTGTTGAGTGCTTTGGAGAGTCCATTCGGGTCGTTGAGAACAATTACACCGTGCCGCATTGTGACTCTTCCGAAGATAAGTCCAGCGTTTTGTGCCCAAGGCCTGTTAATTGCATCGTCTGCGGGATTGTTCCGTAGGAGCAAAATATCCAGTTCATCAATGGTGATACGTTCAATATTTGCCCGATCACTCTGTAGGTTTTTAAAGTAGGTTGTGTGTGATTTGTAATTGCGGCGTGGTACCATACGCGCTGTTGCGCGGATATACTCATCAGGGTCGTAAGATAGGTCTCCTACTGAGATTATCCACGCCTCATGTCCCATATTAATTGCTTGCATTGCCATACGGGTTGTTGTGTATATTGGTTGTTCGGTTTTCAGGTCATTGACGACAAACCCTATTTTCATTTCTCTCCTCTCGTTATATGTCAGCATCATTTATGAAGATAAAGCGCACTAAGCGCAAGCGTATCCAATTAAGTATATTATGATTGATGAAAAAAATGTTGTAGTAGATGGAAAATACCTGCGTTATGGACAGGTAAGTAAAGCCTGCAAGATGAGTCAATAATGATAATATAATTATATCATTTTTCTTATCGTATTGACGAATCTATTTTTGGTTTAAATGTAGATTGAGGGAAGAAAATGTCTTTGAAGAAAACCCCGAATATGCCTTAATGGCGTTGCTTTTTCTGACGGATTCTGGTACAATATCAAATAGGATGGAACATCAGAAAAAGCAACTCGCTTTTTGTGTTTAATTAGGGTGTTGTGCTGGAGTCAACATGTCCTTCAAGTATATATTTATTTCAGTTATTATCGCAACAGTCCTCGTTGTCGTTGTGATAATGTTCCATACGAACCGTCCACAAGTTGAGACCCATCAACCAAGTGCTGATTTTGTGCGAGCGACCGGTAAGTGTGCAACATGTCATCGCCGCGAAACTGCTGCAGTTGTGCATCAATTTGAGAGCAGTCAGCACGCCAAGAACGGTGTAAGTTGTTTGGATTGTCATCGGGGTGTAGACAATCAAGAGACCAAACCGCATAGCGGATTTACGATTGCGAAGGAGCTCACGGCAAAGAATTGTAGCGGGTGTCATTCAACGGAGTATCAACAATTTCTACGAAGTCGGCATGCCGCACCAGCATGGGCAGCTGTCGCGGGTGCGAAAGACTTTACCGCAGAGCAGATAGCGTTTTCAGAGAAATATCACAAAGGTGCTGTTGACCGTCCAGCGAATCCATTAGCGATAGCAGAAGGTGAAAGTGCGACGCTTGTCGGTTGTATGGGATGCCACGATATAGGGAAACCGAACAAAGACGGTTCTATTGGAACATGTACCGATTGCCACTCAAGGCATAATACTTCAGTTGCTTTAGCGCGGCAACCCGAAACCTGCGGACAATGCCACATGGGGCCTGATCATTCACAAATAGAAATCTATAATGAGTCTAAACATGGTGTCCTCTATAACGCGCAAAAAGCACACATGAATCTGAATGCTGATCCAAAAAAGCTGACGACCAAAGATATGTCTGTCCCGACCTGTGTAACTTGTCATTTGAGCGGTTTAGACGGGTTGAACGTGACACACGATACCACAGAACGCCTTTCATATTGGCTATTTGCAGCTGTATCAGAAAAACGTCCGACCTATCAACAAGCACAAGATGCAATGAAAGATGTGTGTTTAAAATGCCACGCACGGTCACAAGTAGATACATTCTACACGGAAGCAGAAGATGTCGTTGCAGACACAAACCAGGTTATATCGGAAGCGCAAACATTAATGCAATCACTCCAAGAAGAAGGATTGTTGACAGAAACCCCATTTGATGAACCGATTGATTTCCTGTTTTTTGACTTGTGGCACTATTATGGAAGAACAGCCAAACATGGTGCTTTTATGGGAGGGGCAGATTTCGTGCAGTGGCACGGCAACTATGAACTGTTGCACAAGACAGCGGGGATAGAAAAAATTGCTAAAGAACTTCGGAGCAAATCTGCGAAACAGTGATGGTGCCGCAACACGATTACTCGATATTTTCATCATTCTCAATCTTGCTTTTTTAGCATTAGATGTATACATCGCACATGCTGTCGGTGGATTTACGCAAACAGTTGAATGGTTACCCATCTATTTTTCACTCATTGCTTTTTGTGTGTTAGCGTGTGTCCTCCTTACCGGTAAGTCGCATTGGCTAAATTGGTGCCGAACCTGTTTCGGGTGGAGTGCAATCTGTATCGGCATAGCAGGTATGCTATTTCATCTCAGTAGCCACTTTTTTTCGGACGCTTCTCTCAAAAATATCGTATATGCTGCACCTTTTGTTGCACCGTTGGCTTATACAGGTATTGGCTTACTTTTATTACTGAATAATCTGATACCAGATAGCGAAACAGAATGGGTAAAGTGGATACTGCTTTTAGCCTTATGTGGATGGTGTGGCAACTTTATTCTTGCTGTGTTGGACCATGCACAAAACGGGTTTTTCAATATCACGGAGTGGCTACCTGTGATTACGAGTGCACTCGCTGTTACCAGCTTAGGGACGCTGCTATGCATGCAGCAAAAGCAGCGTTTTATTCCGTTCTGTATCACCGTCTTATGTCTGAACATTATCGTTGGAGTTGCCGGTTTTTTCTTACACCTTATAGCTGATTTGCATGTGCCAGTACTAAAAGAGACAGAAAAGTTGTTGTATGGTGCGCCGTTGTTTGCACCGCTTCTATTCCCTAACCTATCACTGCTTGCATTATTAGGTATTTGGAAGTTATAAATTGTATATAGTGAAATCTATAATTACTTTTACATTCCTAGTAGGTACGGTTTCCTAACCAATGCAGAATACCAAACGCGTATTCTGCTGGATCCGAGAATACCCGTGCGGTTAGGAAACCGCACCTACCGGGGGTGTTCACATAT
>JAJDZB010000090.1:0-21056 GCA_022824835.1 Candidatus Poribacteria bacterium
TTGTCGTCGCGAACTTGGAACCTGAGCCGGATGTGCGGACACAAATAGAAAGAACTAACGCTCAGAATCAGATCAATAATTCCGAACAGCAGCCTAATGATGCCTCCACTGCAATTGCAGAAGCACAAACGGACGAAATAGCGGAAGATTACACAAAATGGGAACTGCCGAAAGCAGCGAAAGCTCGTTTAGGCAAGGGTGGGATTAATGTGCTGCAGTTTTCACCGGACGGTAACCAACTGGCAGTAGGTAGTGATATCGGTGTGTGGCTTTACGATGTGAAAACAGGTAAAGAAATATCCATGTTCCCTGGTCAGTGTCAATCCCTTGCATTTTCACCTGATGGACGTTTGCTCGCTAATGGTGGCGGGTATGGGGGAACTGGCAGATATCATGCAAATGAAATTCAGTTGTGGGAAATTTCTACGGGTAAGCGAGTGACACTTGCCAAAAGTATTCCATATTCCGCAGCATTGTTGTTTTCTAAAGATAGCAAGATGCTTATTAGTCTGGGGAATTGGGGAAAAACAATTGGCAACTTAAATATTGAAACAGGAAAAGTGAATCTAAATACTTTCAGAGAACGTCCCAAGGATGAAGTTTATACTGAATCCTATGTACTTACACATGATAAATTAGCAATTGGTGGCGTATCTGGCAAGATTCAATTATGGGACCCGATCTCAGGTAAAAAACTCCCAACTCTCAGAAAAGAAATATCTTTTGAAATGGGAAAAAACGACCATATCGTAGGATTAGCATTCTCTCCCGACGGATCTCAACTTGCTTTTGGGAGCGAAAATACATCTCTATTGTGGGATACTACTGGAAATAATGAACCGATGATCCTCAGAAAACATATCGGTCAGGCAAACCCGTACGTGTACACGCCAGTTTTTGCCTTTTCTCCCAACGGGAAAGTGTTAGCAAGTGGGGGCACTGACAATACAGTGCAATTATGGGATACAGACACTGGCAAACTACTCACAATACTTACGAAACATACCAGCGGCATAACTGGATTAACTTTCTCACCAGATGGAAGAACGCTTGTAAGTGCAAGTGGAGATGGGGATGTTCTATTTTGGAATATAGAAACAAATAAACTATTACCCATACACATCTCCGATCACACATATACACAAAGAGGAATGGCGATTTTAAAAGATAGTAATACACTTACAAGTGTAGCGTATAACGGCATAACTACATTTTGGGATCTTAAGACCCAACGAAAAACTAACCTTCAAACTAAATGGCAATCCAATGGATTATTCAACGTAGCCTTTTCACCTGATGGAACAAGACTTGCAATTGGCAATCAGCAACTGATTCACTTCACTGATGTCCGCACTGGTGGGGAATTAGCAAGTTTGGCAGAACCAGAACATAGTAACGTATCAGTGACAGCAGTTTCACCCGATGGAAAAACGGTGGCTCTTGAAAGTCCAGGAGGAATCCGCTTGTGGAACACAGAAACGGGCAAAATCCTAAACATGTCTCTTAATATACCTCATAAAGATATGTTCGTGCAAACAATCTCTACTTCGATCTTCTCACGGGATGGGAAAAAACTGGTCAGTGGAGACTCACAAGGAAATGTTCAAATATGGGACACGAAAACTGGGGATGCGTTAACCAAATTCTTAGCAGGAGATGAAAAAGAGGAAGCAATGGATAATGGAATTGAATCGCAGCTTCAAAATATGCTTCTAAACCGAATTACCGCATTAGCATTTTCCTCAGATGAGAGCCTGATCGCCGCAGGAAATCTTGAAAAAATTCGTTTGTTCGGTAGCCAGAAAAAAACGCACTTTAAGGAAGTATCTAAAGTAAAATGCAATACATTGGTGTTTTCACCAGATGATAGCGTGCTTGTGGCAGGATTATGGGATGGTGGAATTCTGTTATTGGATATTACTACAGGAGACGAACTCGCTACACTTGACGGGCACACGGCACTAATTTCAAAACTACTTTTTTCGTCTGATGGCAAAACGCTTTTCAGTACGGGGTATGATGGCACCATTCTTCTGTGGGATTGGGATGAAGTCCTCAAGGGTTCAGATCAACAGCAGAAATAGACAAGAACACTTTACCAGTCAACTTCCGCGTAATGTTTTTTAAAGCATCATAGACAGTTAAACTTTTCTCAGACCTGGAGATGAGTATTTCTCTTGGTAATCTAATTCTTTTGAAAAAATCCCTCCCTGAAACCAGATCTATGGTATAATTCTACAAATAGAGACATTATGATCCAACAGAGACGATATGCTGATATGGTCTCATATAATTTATTTATCAATATATTCTAATCTTTTTTCCAAATTCACTCTTGTTTTAGCAGAATTATGCACCCGTTGCTTTCCTAAGTAGTGTCACAATTTATAAGTGTAGAATGATGTAACCATTATTGAAAAGGGGTAAAATGAAAAACAATGATGTTGAGCTTATTCAACGTGTTCTCTCAGGCGATCATGAGATTTCGCACATCAAATCTGTAACACCATCCAATAGCAAACCTTTAATTTCCTGGGTAGTTACTGCGTCTACACTAGCCGTAGTATTTCTGATGCTCGGTAACATCGCCACTTCATCTGAAGATACAAAATCAGAGGGGACAGTGAAAGATTACACAAAATGGGAATTACCAAAAGCAGCGAAAGCGCGTTTGGGTAAGGGTAAGGTCAATGATATAAAATTCACGCCAGATGGCAAACAATTAGCCGTTGGAACATCCATAGGTGTTTGGCTTTACGATACAAATACGGGTGAAGAAACTGTACTATTTACAGATGTTGGCGATGACAACCAAAGACTTGATAGATCATATATCAATATGTTGGTTTCTGTCAATGATGGCGACACCATTGAATGTCCGAGTTTAGATGGTGATAAGGACTTATGGGATTTAGAAGAGGACAGTTTGAAACCTATTCTACCGTATCTGTGTCGTCGTCATAATGTCCTACAATTTAAAGCATCAAACATAAAATTTGCATATTCGGGATGGCGTATGAATCTGCCGTGGCATGGGAGAGCTGGTCTGTGGAATTCCAGGGAGGGCAAAAATGAGTCTATTGAAGCAACAAGCCTTACCAAGACAGAAATGGGAATGCGGATAGCGATTTCACCAGATGAAAGATTTCTTGCAGCGGCGCATGAAAGAAGGTTCTTGGCTAAAGATTATAAAATGCTTGCAATCCAGGTGTGGGACAGAACCACTGGACAACGTGTATTCACAATAGAAGAAGCGGAGTTTAATATAAAAGAATTAGTTTTTTCTCCAGATAGCAAAACACTTGCATACATTGATAGTTCCGATATAGTTAGATTATGGGATATTGAAAATAATTCGCTACAGTTTATGTTTGAACCCGGGGTTCCTTTACAGGCAATTGCATTTTCACCAGATGGTAGTTTTCTTGCCAGTGGGAGTATTGATGGTATATTACGATTCTGGAAAGTTGAGGAACGTGGAAAACATCCTATCTCTGAGCGAGATTTTAATATCATAAGTAAGGTTCGACCCCACAAATGGTTTATAGGTCATGCTAATAACTCAAAATTCGTTGCAATTAACTTCTCGCCAGATGGGAAAAAGGTGGCAAGTGCGAGTTCTGATGGTACTACTCGTTTATGGGATGCCGATTCAGGTAATCAACTATTTACATTTACACAGCACTCGGGTTCGCAAACTGCATTGGCATTCAGAACTATCAATAAATCCAAAATGCCTGATGCTACTAACAGGACACTTACCAGTATAGGTTTGCGTAATTCTCATATTTTCATTTCTGTTTGGGATATTGATGCTGGAAACAGACTCTCTTTTGATAGGATCTTTAATTCAGATTCAGAAGTTGCTATATCACCAGATGGGAGTCTGTTTGTCACTAAAGATAATGCAGTCCGTTTATGGGATACTCAGACAAAAAGCGTATTATCTACATTGGGAAGTGCGGAAGATCAAAGTTTTGGACCTAAAGTGGTATTTTCACCTGATGGTCAACGCCTTGCGGTAAGTGCGCGTAAAGACAATACTGTTCAAATATGGGATATGCCTAACCGCCAAACTCTCTGTAGACTTGAGGGGCATACGACGCATGTTTACAGTTTGGCATTTTCTCCTGATAACAAGATTGTCATCACCTCAGGTTGGACTTCTAAGGACGTAACAATAAGGTTGTGGGATACCATGACCGGTGCGTTACTTGCATCTTTTCCAGACCAAGGTGCAGTAGCATTTGCACCAGACAGGAACACCTTTGCCGGTGGTACACACATTTATACTTGGAATCCCGAAACTATCCAGTACGACCGTACAGTGCGATTGGAAGATGTATCCAAATCTTATCCTCCAACTGCACTAACATTTTCTCCGGATGGGTCAATCGTTGTCAGTGGAAATAGGGATGGCATAGTCCAACTACGAGATTCAACTACTGGTAAGATAATTTCTGAACATGTAGGACATGCCAGTTGGATATCAGAGTTAGTATTTTCTGAAGACGGAACAACGCTTGCTACAAGCGGTGGAGATGGCACAATTCTTGTATGGGATTGGGATGAAGTGCTTGAGGAATCGGTAGGAAAAGAAAAGACATTTTAGACAGTTAGAATTCCACAATCAATGCCGTTGAATATTGTTGTCTCACATAGAGAGGTCAGTGCAAGAATTAGGCTTGCCGTGACAGTCTACCTTCCTTGATATTCATTTCAATAGCTCAACGCGCAAACAAACTTTACATAAATACTAAGATGAGAATTTCCCATGTAAATATTTGAAAATCCTTCCTAAAAACCAGATTTATGATATAATTGTACTAATAGACGATTTTTTGATATGCTCCATTATATTTTTCTTTGATTTCCATATTTACATATAAAATCTAACCCTCTTATCTAAACACCTACTTATCTATGCAGAATCCTGCACCCGATTCACCTTTTCGTGACAACTTTATAGGGTAAAATCGGAGGTGCTTTATGAAAGACAAAGATACACAATTAATCAATCGGACGCTTGAAGGTGATGATAATGCCTTTGCGGAACTTGTAGAGAAACATAAGAAAGAGGTTCACGCACTGGTGTGGCGAAAAATTGGGGATTTTCATATCGCTGAGGAAATTACACAAGATACATTCCTGCAAGCGTATCAGAATCTTGCAACACTGAAACAGACCCAAAGCTTCTCAAGTTGGCTTCATGTAATTGCCCTAAGATGCTGTAATATGTGGTTCCGTAAAAAATACAGACGGACCCAGTTAATGCAGAACAAGGACACTCATAATCCTGAAGAAGCAACCTATTCTTCGTATGTGCATGAGGAGAATCAACGGTTCAGCATAGAAGCACAACGCGAAGTTGTCAAAAAACTACTTGCGAAACTTGAGGAAAGTGAACGCACTGTCATGACATTGCATTACTTCGGAGATATGTCGTGTTCAGAGATAGGCAAATTTATGGGGGTATCTACCAATACGATAAAAAGTAGACTCCGCCGCGCACGGCAGCGTTTACAAAAGGAGGAAACGATGATAAGAGAAGTTTTGGACAATTTCAAAATCACACCACACCTTACTGAGAATGTGATGCGTGAGATTTCGCGGACCAAACCCGCTGCACCATCCAGTAGCAAGCCTTTAGTGCCATGGGCAATTGCTGCTTCCACATTAGCGGTGGGATTGCTGATGCTCGGTTTTGGAAATAGCAATTTATTGACCCTTCTTCAGAAACCCTATAATTTCGATGCTTCTACAGAGGTGGCGATAGAGATGATTGATACACCTATAGTAACGAACCTTGAACATAAACCTGATGTACGAACACAAATAGGAAGTGTCCTCACATTGAATAAGCGAAAAAGTCCTCAACAGCAACAGAATGATGTTCCTGCAGTACTTTCGGAAACACAAGGAGTCGAAATAATGGAAGATTACACTGCTTCTTCATCAAGTCATACTGTGACAATACCGGATGCAAGTTTAGCTGCCGCAGTGCGTAAAACGCTCGGTTTAGGTCCAACGGATCCTATTCCGCAAAAGGAATTGGAAAAATTGGAACAGCTGCACGCCAATGAAAATGGGATAAGAGACCTAACGGGACTGGAAAAAGCAACAGGATTAACGGTTTTAGCTCTTAACAGAAATAGAATCAGTGATCTCACCCCACTCACAAACTTAACACACTTGAGACGCTTAACACTCTATGGGAACAATATCAATGACATCACACCACTTACAGGAATAACAAAACTTTCCGTATTGTATCTAACAAATAATCAAATTAGAGACATTACACCAATTGCTGAGTTAACGAAAATGAAGAGTTTATGGCTTGATCACAATCGGATTAGTGCTATCTCATCGCTGGATAAACTAACAGAACTAAAAGAATTATTACTAAACAACAATCAGATCAGAGACATCAGTTCTGTTCAAAATTTGACTCATTTGGAGAGTTTATTCCTCCACGGGAATCCAATTCAGGATGTGGCACCCCTTAAAAGATTACTGGCACAAAATCCAGAATTAGAAACTGATATAAGTGCGCAACGTCCAAGTTCAACGGAATTGGATCCGACAATTCCTGATGTGAATTTAGCTGACCTCTTAAGGGTGAAACTCAGTATTGAAATTAACGATCCTATACCGATAGAGAAATTGAAAACATTAAAGAAATTATATATAAGTAAATACAGAAACATCAAAGAATTAACAGGTCTGCAAAATGCCACGAACTTAGAAATTCTTCATATTGACGAGAACAAAATTACTGATCTAAAACCGCTTGCAAATTTGACACAACTCACAGAGCTATGGCTACACTGTAAGTCTATCAGCGACCTAACGCCATTGGCAAATTTAACGAAACTTACTAGATTATACAAGAATGGTAATCAAATCAGCGATATTTCGCCGCTTACAGGTCTGACTCAGTTAGAGACTATTGCGCTTATTGACAATCAGATTACTGACATCACACCACTCAAAGGAATGCCTAATCTGAGAAATATAGTACTTTCAAAGAATAAGATAACTGATATAACACCACTTTCTGAATTGACACAATTAAGATATATAAACCTGATTAATAATCAGATCGACGATATTACACCTCTAACAGGAATGACAGAGTTGACGACACTGTGGATAGGGGAGAATCAAATTGATAACCTTACTCCACTAATTATGTTAACAAAATTAAAGTCGTTAAAATTAGGGAAGAATAATATTACAGATATAGAACCCCTTACTGATCTAATACAGTTAGAGGAATTGAACTTATCACGCAATCAGATTCAAAATATAGAACCCCTTACTGATCTAATACAGTTAGAGGAATTGGACTTATCACGCAATCAGATTCATAATGTAGAGCCACTTGCTGATTTGACAAAATTGCAAAAGTTACGACTCCACAGAAATAAAATCACACATGTAGAATCGCTTGAAAGCATGACAAATTTAGTGGAATTAAACCTTGGAGGCAACCAAATTTCTGATATTTCTCCACTCTCAGGAATGCAATATTTGACGAAGCTATGGCTTTGGGGAAATCAGATTAAGGATATTTCTCCAATTGCAGAAGCAACTCTGTTGAATATATTACACATTGAACGTAACCGAATCATTGATATTAGTAGCATTGAAAAGTTCACGCGGCTGACAGATTTAAATATAAAAGAGAATTCTATTCAAGATATGGGTCCTCTTGGTGAACTTTTGAAGGTGAATTCAGATCTGAAATTGGATATTCGACTACCAGCTGAACTGAATTTAGAACTGCCACCTGCAAACAGATAGAAGATCATTGTTTGATTAACATTCAGGAGTAAAACAGTAATGGAACAAGAAAGACATGATATTTCCCCGCAGAACACAGAAAGAATTATAGGCACAACAGTTCTCTTGAAAAAGGTATATAAGGAGGACAAATCTCATGCTTTAGGCAATGGATTTTTCATTGAACCTGATAAAATCGTAACCAACGTTCATGTCCTTGCTGGGGCATCAACACTCACTGTGCATTGCGTTGATACAGAAACTACTTACACCATTGAAGGTGTCATCGCCTTTGATGACATAAACGACCTCGCTGTTCTAAAGATTGCAGAGGAAGGTACACCGTTTCCCCCCGGCAATAGCAAAAAAGTTCGTAAAGGTGAGCACGTCTGTCTATTAGGATATCGAAATGATAAGAAAAACCGTTTGGACGGCACTGTTTTTAGCATTCAAAACAGTGGCAAACATATCATCGTAAAGTTCAATATTACTGATGTACAGGGGTATAGTGGCAGTCCTCTGCTGAATACGAAAGGTGAAGTTATCGGTATTATCTGTGCTGGAGGCCCACCAGTTGATGATAGTGAATTCATTATGAGTACAAACATTGCCTCAAATCTTCTCAAGAACTTGTTGAATGAAACCCATGAAGTGGAATCACTTGATGCATGGCTAAAGCGATCACGAATATATGCTTATGTAAAATCTTCTGATGCGTATCTTAGCCGAGACCACGGCGACATTAAGGAGGCAATCGCACGCTACGATGATGCCATAAGACTCAATCCAGATTTGGCTGATGTTTACAGAAACAGAGCCTTATTGATGTACTCCTTAGAGAAACGGGACGAATACATGCTCAATACACTCTCAGCTCATAAACTCAATAGAGAACGATTTAATCTTAAACGTATTGGCTTATTTTTTTCTTGGCATCTACGATTTATCAGATTTTCTCTAGTTTTAGGTTTTCAAAAACTCATAAGGAAATTAGTCGGAGAAAACACTTGGTTCGAAGTTCAAGCCCAGGTCAGATTCCGTCTTGCCAAAAGTAAAATTGCCAAAGAAAAAATATCAGATGTATTGAATATATATCAAGCAATAATTGATGACTTTACTGAGGTTATCAACGATAAACCCGTTGAAGAGAAGCGGAAGTATTTGGATGCAGCAAGAAACTCATATAAAGAGGCAATAGTCCATCTTTCCGATGTTATCAAGCAGAAACCGAAACGGGCAGTGTCCTATTACCACAGAGGAAAAGCAAAATACATTTTCGGAGAGTTTGAATCACAACACAAAAACTTGAAAGTAACAAAAAAATTATTTCAAGGGACGATCAACGACTATAGTGAAGCAATCAACCGCAAATTAAAAGGACTATACATCTATAATCACATTGGACAGGCGAGACATCAGTTAGCACAACTTGAGAGTCAACAGGGGAATACGGAAGCAGCCCTAACCCTATATCAAAATGTCATATCAGACAGCGATGAAGCAATCCAGTCAGAAATGGAATGTGACGCTTGTCGGTCTGCAATCCATCACCATCGCGGCGCTGCAAAAGCTGCCCTTGAGGATTATGACGGTGCGATTGAAGATTACGATATGTCTATCAAAATAAATCCAAAATATGCAAAGGCTTACTATAATCGCGGTAAAGCAAAACAAGCACTCGAACAGCATGAAGCAGCAGAAGCAGATCTTGCCAAAGCAAAGGAATTAGAACCAAATATTGAAAAACGGAATTAGTTGTTTTGGGATTTGACCTATGTTGAAATTGATTAGAAAACCCCTCCCAGAAATCAGATTTATGGTATAATTCTATTAACAGAAGAAATATAATCCGTTATAATTTTTTCTTTAGATTCCATATTTACCAATAAATGTTTAACTTTCTTATTTAAAAACACTCCTATACTTGCAGAATTATGCACCCGATGCACTCCTAAGTAGCGTCACAATTTATAAAACCAGAGTGATGCAACCATTTTGCTGAGGTGTCTAAATGAAAAACAGTGATGTTGTCCTTATTCAACGTGTTCTTGCAGGCGATGATGACGCTTTTTCCGAACTTGTGAAAAAATATCAGAAGCAGGTTCACGCGCTTGCGTGGCGGAAAATCGGAGACTTTCACATCGCTGAAGAAATTACGCAGGATACGTTCCTGAACGCATACAAACGACTGACGACGTTGAAAGAACCACAACGTTTCGTGAGTTGGCTTTATGTTATAGCAGCGAATCGATGCAGCTCCTGGTTACGTAAAAAGCGTTTGCCGATACAGTCGATAGAGCATCTTGATCAGACTGACACGGAGCAATTAGAAAAAGCGGTGTACTCCGAATTTGTTGTTGAGGAAAATGAACGCATATCTGGAGAGGAACAACGCGAAGTCGTCAAAAAACTGCTTGCGAAGCTTGGTGAAAGTGAACGCACTGTCGTGACATTGCATTACTTTGGAGAGATGACGTGTGCTGAGATCGGTGCCTTCATGGGTGTATCGGCAAATACGGTTAAGAGTCGGCTGCGTCGCGCGCAGCAGCGTCTACAAAAGGAGGAAACGATGATAAGAGAGGCTTTAGACAATTTCAAAATCACACCACATCTTACTGATAATGTCATGCGTGAGATTTCGCGCATCAAACCCGCTGTACCGTCCGGTAGTAAACCGATAGTACCGTGGATAGTAACAGTTTCTACAGTTGCAGTAGTTTTGCTCATGTTCGGTTTTGGAAGCAACTACTTAGGGATATTTCAGAAACCTTATAGCCTTGATGCTACTGCAGAGATGACGGTTGAGATCGTTGATGCGCCTATAGTTGCGAACTTGGAATTCAAGCCAGATGTAAGCTCCCAAATTGCTGGTGTCAATTTACCGGGTAAACCTAATAACCCTGAACAGCAACTGGATGGTGCCGCCGCAGCAATTGCAGAGGGACAAGCAGAAGAAACCGTTAAAGATAATACACCTATGGAAGATTGGACAAAATGGGAACTGCCGAAAGCTGCGAAAGCGCGTTTAGGGAAGGGTGGAATTAGAGCGATGCAATTTTCGCCTGATGGTTCTCAACTTGCTGTAGGTAGTAATATCGGTGTGTGGCTTTATGATGTGAAAACAGGGAAAGAACTCACCTTATTCCCCGGAATATGTGAATCAATTGCTTTTTCACCAGATGGGCGTTTCCTTGCTAATGGCGGTGGAGACTTCTCTCTTCATTTTCGTGGAAGGAATTGGAAAAAGGGTCCTGAGTTGTGGGAGATAAAGACAGGTCGTAAAATATCAATCCCTAATATCTCGTCTCCGTCAGCAGCTATACATTATTCTGAGGATGGTAAAACACTGGTCAGTTCGAATAGATCAGAACGCACAATTAGTACATTAGATATTGAGACCAAAAAGAAAACTGTGACTTACATGGAGAGACACAAATGGTTCTTTTCACCTGAACCGCATGCGCTTACAAATGATAAATTGGCAGTTGGAGGACAGGATGGAACGTTTGAATTGTGGGATACAACAACAGGTAAGAAACTATCCACATTAGGTGCATCCGGCTTTAACAAACATGTCTTTTCTTTGGCTTTTTCTCCTGATGGAGCACTGCTTGCCAGTGGCAGTGAGGACGCAACAGTCCGATTATGGGATACCATTAGCAACAATGAATTGATGACACTCAGAAAACATACGGGTTGGGTAAACGTCTTAGCATTTTCTCCAGATGGAAAAATGATAGCCAGCGGGAGTACTGATAAAACGGTACAGCTGTGGGATACCAAGACTGGCAAACCGCTTGATACTTTTACAGGTTTTATCAACGGCATTACTGCACTCACATTTTCTACTGATGGTACCACACTCGCAAGCGGGAGTGCAGATGGTAGTATCCGATTCTGGAATACAAACACTGGAAACTTACTCTCTACTCATATTTCAGGACACACGGAATGGGTACCAGCAGTGACTTTTATTGAAGATAGCAGAACACTTGCAAGCGTCGCGTTTAATGGTATTATTACCTTATGGGATTTGGAAACATCACAAAATACTAATCAGCATGTTAATATGATAGGATATAGAGATTGGTTAGCGGCTGCAGCATTTTCACCTAATGGAAGAAAACTTGCCAGCATAGCTGAAATCGGTCATGCATTCTTTGAAGCAGGCAAAGGCATTTCCCGTTCAAGCGCAAAGCCAGGGGATGATTTAATTCGTTTGAAAGACGTGAACACGGGACGTGAGTTGCAGAAATTGAAAGGCGCAACGAATTCTTCATCTGTGGTTTTTTCACCAGATGGAAAAACGGTAGCATTCGGTGGACACGGAAGTATTCGCATGTGGAACATAGAATCAGGTGAACACTTTGATATATCACTCTTAGGTGCCAATGAAGAACTTAGGTCAACTCGTAAACCTGAAATCAGTGTTCTGGTATTTTCACCAGATGGAAAAACACTGCTGAGTGGTACAGAAGATGGTAAAGTACAGATGTGGAAAACAGAAACCGGAGCTGAATTAACTCCGATCCCTCTCTTTGAGGCAAAAGACCTTGAAGAAGAAGACTTAGAGGCAATAAAACAGGAAGGCAAAACAATTCAGGT
The DNA here is from genome assembly GCA_022824835.1 of Candidatus Poribacteria bacterium. GTDB lineage: Bacteria > Poribacteria > WGA-4E > WGA-4E > WGA-3G > MSPOR6. Next base: position 12,394 of record JAJDZB010000090.1, read on the forward strand.
ACAAGAAACAACTGCTGTCATAGATGGTGTTCGCAGTCCTACAATTACTTATTACGAACCTATTAGAACGTTAGCATTTTCACCAGATGGTGCTTTACTTGCCATGGGGAGTAATAAACGCATCCGGCTGTTTGGAATCAAGAGAGAGATCGGTTTTAAGGAACTACCCTATGGTGCTGAAACGTTACAATTTTCACCAGATAATTCTGTGCTTTTATGCGGTTTCTCAATCGGTAGAATTGAATTATGGGATTTGGTTACTGTAGATAAACTTTCAACACTTGAAGGGCACACGGCTGCAGTGCAGACCCTGGTATTCTCACCAGATGGGAAAACACTCGTTAGCACAGGACAAGATGGCACAATTCTTGTGTGGGATTGGGATGAAGTTCTCAAAGGTTCGGATCGGTAGGAGAATAAAATATGTTTAGGTAGTCAGGATACTACCGTTAGAATCGTTGAATACTGTTTTCACAATTGAAATAGCAGTGTAAGAGAAAGACTTACACTGCTATTTCACTTTTCGCGCTATGTAGTTCTAAAAGGATATTGCGCAACCAACTTTACTTAAATTTTGAATAAGAATGTACCGTAAAATCTTATTCTTTTGGATAACCCCGCCTACAAATCAGATTTATGGTATAATTCTACTAACAAAAGAAATATAATCCGTTATAATATCCCTTAGATTTCATATTTACCAATAAATGTTTAACTCTCTTATCTGAACACCCACTTATCTATGCAGAATTATGCACCCATTTCACCGTTTCGTGGCATCATTATAGGGTGAAATCGGAGGTGTACCATGAAAAACAACGATACACAATTAATTCACCTTACTCTTGATGGTGATGATAATGCCTTCACAGAACTTGTAGACAAATATCAAAAGCCGGTTCATGCGCTTGTGTGGCGGAAAATCGGAGATTTTCATATCGCTGAAGAAATCACACAAGACACGTTCCTGATAGCGTATCAGAAACTTGCGACGCTAAAAAAATCACAAAGTTTCTCAAGTTGGCTATATGTAATTGCGACAAGTCTCTGTAGGGCGTGGTTCCGTAAAAAGTATCGGCGGACACAATTAATGCAGGACAAGGACACCCATAATCCTGAAGAAGCAACCTATTCTACGTATGTGCATGAGGAAAATGAACGGATCACCACAGAAACACAGCGCGACACCGTCAAAAAACTGCTGGCAAAGCTTGGGGAAAGTGAACGCACTGTCATGACGTTGCATTATTTCGGAGATATGTCGTGTTCAGAAATTGGAGATTTCTTAGGTGTATCGACAAATACGGTTAAGAGTCGACTTCGCCGTGCGCAGCAGCGTTTGAAGAAGGAAGAACCGATAATAAGAGAGGCTTTGGATAACTTCCAAATTTCTCCGAATCTGACAGAAACCATCATGCAAGAGATTTCGCGGACCAAACCCGCAACCCCGACAAGTAATAAACCTTTCGTCCCGTGGGCAGTTGCTGCTTCCACATTGGCAGTGGTGTTGCTCATACTCGGTTTTGGGAATAGCAATTTCTTGACACGTTTTTAGAAACCCTATAGTTTTGATGCCACTGCAAAGATCGCAATTGAGATCATTGATGCACCTATAGTAGCGAATCTTGAATCTAAACTTGATGTGCGAACACAAGCAAAAAACGCAATTGTATTGGTAAAGCAAAATGATCCTGAAAATCAACAAGATGACAACAGTATCACTATATCTGAAGATGCACAAAAAGAGGAAACAGTGAAAGATTACACACAATGGGAATTACCCAATAAAGCGAAAAAGCGTTTAGGAAAAGGTGAGATTAGAGAGATTCAGTTCTCCCCTAATGGCAAACAACTTGCTGTTGGCACTGAAATCGGTGTGTGGATGTATGATGTAGAGACAGGTAGGGAAATTTCACTATTGCCGGGAAGATGTGAATCGCTTGCTTTTTCGCCTGATGGACGTTTTCTTGCTAATGGTGGAGGCGACCCAAGTAGCGCGATAGGTGGCACCCGATGGGAAACTGGATTCCAGTTGTGGGAAATAGATACAGGACAAAAGGTTACACTACACGATCCGCTGCCTGCTGCATCGGAGCTTTGGTTCTCCGATGACAGCAAAACACTTGTCGTACTGAATCAAGCAGGAGACACGATCTATTGGGTAGATACCGATACCGGAAAAAGTCATGTTAAGAAGTTTGAAAATCGACTCGATTCACATCCCAATGATGTTTACGCACTTACACACGACAAAGTTGCGATAGCTGAAAATAGTGGAATACTTGAGTTGTGGAACTCAGAAACTGGCAGAAAGCTGTCTACACTTACAGGACCAGCAGAAAGGCTTCAAGCAGACAGTATTATAGGACCCTATTCTAACCGTGTTATATCCTTGGCATTCTCCCCAGATGGCACGCATCTCGCTACTGGAAGATTAGATAGAAGTGTACGGTTATGGGATACGTCAGGCAACAGTGAACCTATCCTGTTTCAAAAACAATCGTTAAGTGGGGATTTGTTGCGAACCCATCAGGAGTTAGTTGGCGGTCCAGATGTCCTGTTATTCTCTCCGGATGGAAAAATCCTCGCATGTGGAGCAGGTCAGCATGTGAAATTATGGGATACTACCACCGGTAAATTGATCACTACCTTTACAGCACATATCGGTTTTATTGAATATTTAGCGTTTTCAACAGATGGCAGCATACTCGCGAGTGCTAGCCAAGATGGCACAATAAAGTATTGGAACATCAAAACAGGAAAGCCTTTACAGTCTCACATTACCAGACATATACCTTGGGTAATAAGCACAAGTTTTATTAATAATAGCTCAACACTTGCTTGCGTTGATTATGGCGGCATGATCACTATATGGGATTTGGAAACATCACAATTAACCAAACACCGAACTAAGACTGCTTTTGAGAATACGAGATGGGAGGCTGAATCAGTCCCATTGACATTTTCACCCGATGGAACAAAACTTGTCAGCGAAGGGGTAATGAAGGACCCGACAGCCCCGCTGGGACTGACCTACCTGCTTCGCTTGTTTGATGTCAGCACTGGACGTGAGTTGAATACCTTGGTGTGTAACAATGAACAATTCTCAGAGATAGAATTCTCACCTGATGGCGAAACGTTAGCCTTCGGTGTTCATAGTCATACTTATGGAAGAATCCGTTTATGGAATACAGAAACCGACGACACCTTTGATATCCAGTTTGCTGATCGACCCGAATGGCTGAGATCTATGGCATTTTCTCCGGACGGATATAGAATTGTCATAGGTACCAGTGAGAAAAAGGTTCAGATGTGGGATGTCAAAGATGGAGTTTTGTTAACCTCCTTCTTTGAAGAACAACCTATCGAACACATTATGGATATAACAATCTCTTCAGACGGGTCATTAATTGCTGTAGTAATGCCAGAACAAATTCGTCTGGTAGGACGTGCGAAACAACCACACTTTAAGGAAGTGTCCGCTGGAGCTGATACTTTTTGGCTTGAAGCTATTTTTTCACCAGATAATACCGTGCTTATTCTCAGCCTTATTGGTGGGGGAATCCAATTGCGGGATGTAGCTACAGGGGAAGTACTCACTACGCTTGAAGGACACACTGCCTCACCGTATGTGTTTTCATTTTCACCTGATGGTAAAACACTTGTTAGTGCGGGGTATGATGGTTCAATCCTTCTGTGGGATTGGGAGGAAGTCCTTGAGAGTTTAGAACAGTAAGAGAAAAGTGTGAGGTGTTTTACCGTTCTGACTCCAGCCACCTCTGCACCCGTGCTAATTTGTCAGTGGCGATGTGTGCAACATTAGAATCTGTTGGAAAGTCTCCGTTTTGGACTTCCTGCTTATACTGGCATATCGCTTCAAAGGTGAGTTGGTTGTAGTCTTGATAACGTTTTGCATGTCTGAAAGGTGTGCCAATTCCTAAAACATCGTTGATAACAAGTACTTGTCCATCACAGAATCTACCTGCACCGATACCTATCGTCGGAATGTCCAGGGTATCCGTGATGATGCGGCTTATCTCTTCGGTGATTTTCTCAAGCACGATGAGTTTCGCGCCTGCGTCTTCAAGTGCTGATGCGGTTTGAATGAGTTCCTTGGCATTTGCAACCGTTTTCCCGTGTGTTGATGCTCTTGTACCGTGTATCTGCGGGGTGTGCCCGATATGTGTACACACATCTATTCCTTGCTCGGTGAGAGCGGTAACAATAGGGACTTTTTCTGTTCCACCTTCCAACTTAACACCGTCAGCCCCGTTGTCTAAGAAAACATTTGCATTGGCAACGGCTTGCTTTGCATTACGATCAGAGGCATAAGGCATATCAACGAGGAGGTAGGCATAAGTTACCCCCCGACGCACAGCTTTGAGGTGATGTAGCATATCCGCCATCGTCACCTCCATCTCGCTTTTGTAACCGAGGATATTCGTGCCGACGCTATCCCCCACAAAAATGATGTCTATGTTTGCGTCATCCTGCAGACATGCTGTGGGATAATCGTAGCAGGTTAGCACGGTGATCGGTTGGTGCTGCTTTTTTTGACTGTGAAGGTAGGTAATGTCTTTCTTCATTGTTGAATCTATTTTCCCAAGACTTCTGCAACTGTTTCTCCGATGGTGGTGAGGTCATCAGCAACAGCAATTCCGGCTTCTTTGAGTGACGCAATTTTATCGGCAGCGGTGCCTTTTCCCCCAGAGATGATAGCTCCTGCATGTCCCATCCGTTTACCGGGTGGAGCAGTCTGTCCAGCAATAAAACCGACCACAGGTTTTGTCATTTCGTTCTTGACGAACTGTGCAGCTTTTTCCTCGGATGTTCCTCCGATTTCACCGATTAAGACAACTGCGTGTGTGTCATCATCCGCCTCAAAGCGTTTGAGAACATCAACGAAGGTTGTCCCAATCACAGGGTCCCCTCCGATCCCGACACAAGTAGATTGTCCAATACCGAGCTGTTTCAATTGATACGCGGCTTCATAGGTCAACGTCCCGCTTCGTGAGACTATTCCAACGTTACCGGGTGAATAGGCAAACGCTGGCATCACACCTATTTTGCATTCACCGGGAGTGATGATACCCGGACAGTTCGGACCAATTAGTCGTGTCTGTTTACCATTTAAGAACGCTTTTGCCTTCACCATATCAAGGATAGGGATGTGCTCAGAGATACAGACAATTAATTCAACACCCGCATCTGCAGCTTCCATGATAGAATCTGCAGCGTTGAAACGGGCGGGAACGAATATAAGTGACGTATCTGCTCCTGTTTCCGCAACACCTTGTGCCACAGTATCAAAAACGGGTATTCCGTTGACATCAACTCCTCCCTTACCGGGAACTGTCCCCGCAACAATCTGCGTTCCGTAATCCACACACTGTTCTGTGTGAAAGCGTCCAGAACTTCCCGTAATACCTTGCACTATTACTTTTGTATTTTTATTGACGAATATGCTCATATTTCTTATTCAATCACGAGATAACTAACGCTTTTTGCCTCCATCTCAATTGGAATCTCAACATTGTAGTTTCGGTCGATTTTGTAATCTTTGGGTTCTCCCTCTTTTTCACGAATATTAGCAGTCTCAGACAATCCGGTATAATATAACGGCAGTTTCAATGTGGTCTCTTGCGTTTTCCGCGTAGGATTGTAGAGCATCGCGAGTCCACAGGGACTGATCTGCGCGTTTGCGTGGAGTATACAATCTATGGAACGTCCATCTGGTCGTCGCACATGAATAACGTCAGACTCTAATATTGTACGGTATTTTTTGAAAAAGTCAACCCATTTCTTAACGACTGCTTTTGTCTGTTCAGTGTCAAAAAGTCGTGGGCCGCGATAACATGCGATTACACCGCTCCCAAAATTCTGTGCAAGATGTGATTCGTAGTCATCAAGGTGTTCGGAAAGCGGTTCGAATGTTGCGGCTTGTCCACCACCGTGATACTCCACTAATGGAACGAACATCCACCCCATACTTGGCGTTTTTTCGTAAGTTCCATCGTAGATATTCTGCCGTGCAATCAGAATTTGTCGCTCGCGTGGCAAACTAAAATTCGTTTCCCGATAACCCATACCACATTTGTTTGAACCGTTGAGATAATAATTATCTGGTGAATTGATGTAGATACCGCGTTTTCGACATTCATGGTAAAAATTCACACATGCTTCCCACTGACGCAACTGCGAATCTGCCAATCTGTTATGGTGTTTGTGTTCTGTAGATGCACAGACATCACCGTGATAAGGACCATCTGTCTCTATGATATCCATACCCGTCGCATCCATGAAATTTAACACACGTTTGACATAGCCATCTCCCCATGCACTCGCAAGACAAGCACTCTGTCCAAACCTACTTCCAGGCTTCCCAGTTTCTGGGTCAATACAGTTGAACTCATCACCCGCACTCCGCGAAGCACACATCAGTGTATAGCCGCCGAGTTGAATTTCTTTACTATGTGCGTAATCTGACAACTCCTTCATTCTGGCGATGTATTCCGGGTTTTCACTTTCTACATTGTATCCACTGCCGAAGGTCATAATCACCATTTCGTAACCGACTTCAGCACACTGATCAATCGCTAACCGAACAGCGTCCGGTTCGGCACTCCGAACATGCATAAGAATAGGATTTTCCGTGATCTGTGGTGCGACTGTGCGATACATTTTACGTCGTGCGAGTCCTTTCCGTTCACGGTCATCGCTATCGTGTAGAATTTCAAAGGTGCGAAAACTTGTGAAAGTCTCTCCCTGTTGTAGAATCACACCAGGACCGAGTGGATAATGGCTTTTCATCAATAACGGCATCTGATAGCGATAATCTACTTGTGTCAGATATTCTTCATCCGGTCCCCACTCTGTCGTTTGCATTCTACTGAAAGCATAATCGCTCTCCACCTGCAGCCGATGCTGTTCCTGCTCGTTGACTGCCAGAAGTTCACAGCTTAAAGCATCTAATTGAATCGGTTTTTGCCCCTCATTGTGAATAGTAATCCATTTGGATAGCACTGGAATACCTTGATATAGTTCATAATGCACGCTAACCTGAAGTGAATCAATGGATGGCGGTGGTGAGAACGTAACCGTTAGTGTTACACCTTCTGGCGGATATACGGACGGTGTTGTTGAACGTCTTTTCACCCACGGATATGGACATTTAGGCTCACCGACTTGATACTCTTGAAATTGAAATGCGTTTTCGTCGCTGGTCAAGTCTGCGATCCATTCCTCATCAAGATAGGCGTAATCGGGTTGTCCTTTCAATCCACCTACCTCATATTCGTGTCCATTAATCGAAAGTATCGCCTCTGGTTTGATACCCCGTAGGAGACTGGTATCGGAAATAAGATTGGTATAATTGACTGTTGCGAAATTCGGTGCGGTGACGAACCTTCGTTGTATGAGTCCGTTTGTGAGAATAAGTGAATTGTCCGTTTCTTCTACTGAAGCAGGTTGCGTGTATGGTTGGACTAACCAGTCGTTTTGTTGTGATGTGTTGTGCATGTAGTATCCTTCGTGCTAAGAATGTGATCTCTCCAATTTATAGGCATTTGTAATTCTTCAATAGTATTACATTTTCAAATTCGCCCACCTCGTAGTAAGCTTATCATGTGCTTCAACAGCGGCAAATTCTTCAACATAGTTTAGCAGATTCTCCATGAAAAGTGCTGCCATGTCTTTCGTATTGTCATCGTTACCTACGACATGATATTTATCGGGTGCAATTGCCATCATCAGGAACTTGCCTTTTCCGTAAGTTGCTTCCATGATGACAGGTTCTCCCAAACTTTCCATCAGCACATCAAATCCGTTTTGAGAAGCGATGACTTCCCAAACAGTTGGCCAACCTCCAAACCCCCAGTCTTTAAACATATTCTCATTCATACGGTTGGGTTTATTAAAGAGTGGATGATCCGCTTCCAATATCTCAAAATCTGTGCTGTCTCGGTCACTCCGGACACAACTCAATTCAGGAGGCAGCCAATCTACATTCGCTTCGTTTTGATCAGCTTGGGTTGGTTCCCAGACGATACCTCCATTTTCAACGAAATCCTGAATAACTTGTGCATTGTTATCAAGGCTTTGGTGAAGCACAGCACTGTTGGTCGTCATACTACCGATTAAGAAGATTTTGTCATTTGCTGTGAAATGTAACTGTCCACCTTCAAGGTCATTTGTGAGATCATCAAACTCAACTTTGAATTCATCCAGTGTCTGACGTAACGCATCAACTTTTGTCCATTCGTCAGCAAAGTCAACAACGACAATATCAGCGGCTTCTACAGCCATTACGCTTATAACGAGTATCAAAGTACAGTACCCTACAAACAATCGGGATAGCATAAGTTTATCTCCTTACCAATCACTCTGTTCTGTTGAGCAATTGGATTTTTTAGGTCAAGATGTTTTGTTTTGATTTTCATCGTATTAACCAAAGTTAGTGTCCTTGACACACAACATGAACGGTGTCTACATCCCCGAGCTAAAGCATCAAGGACTTGACACCGAAGATGTGGTGATTTCATAGTTCACTATAGTATGGTGAGTCCATTTGTTGGTCAGACTGTCCCGTCCTACACATTTAGCCGCTATTCGTTGATGTAATCTGATCGCAGCTCAAACGTATGTTGTATCCAGCTGCCCGTCTG
>JAJDZB010000105.1:0-15414 GCA_022824835.1 Candidatus Poribacteria bacterium
GATTAGCAGTATTACTGTGTCAAAAGCAGCACACCGCTGGTTTGTATCTATTACTGTTGAAACAGAAGACCCCCCGCAAGTTGAAAAAGCCTCAACTTCATCTGTTATCGGCATAGATGTAGGTATAAACACATTGGCAACTTTGAGTGATGGCACAAAATACCATAACCCAAGACCTTTGAAACACTATGAAAGAAAATTGAAACGTGCGTGTCGTGCGTTATCTCGGAAAGTATTGCGTTCTAATAACTGGTATAAAGCGAAAGCGAAAGTTGCGAGGATACATTCCAAAATTGCTTGTATCAGAGAAGATGCACATCAAAAGGCAAGCACAGATATAGTCAATAAGGCTTCTGTCATCTGTATTGAGACATTGAAAATCACCAATATGCTAAAGAATAGGAAGTTGGCAAAAGCGTTATCTGATTCAGCATTAGGCGGTTTTCTAAGTAAACTGGAGCGTAAAGCAGAACGGATCCCTGGTATTGATGTGAAAAAAGCGGACCATTTCTATGCGTCATCTAAGACCTGCAGCAGTTGTGGACATAAGAAAAAAGAATTGTTGTTATCAGAAAGAACGTATCAGTGTGGTGAATGTGGTATATCTATAGACAGAGATGTAAACGATGCAATAAACCTTACACACCTCGCGGCAGGGCATGCTGAGAGTATAAACGACTGTGGAGTTCAAGTAAGACCTCGCAAAAGTTCAGGAAAAGAGGCAATGAACAATGAAGCAGTAAAAGGTATTGAGATTTTTTTCTCATGTAAAACCTAAGAACCCCCAGGCTTTAGCTTGGGGAGTATGTCAGTAACGAAATTACATTGACACAGCTAAGAATATATGTTATAATATATCTTGTATAAGTACGCAAACACAAAGATTCGTAATCAACATCGGGTAAAATCTGTTCCAAAAAACTCGTGAATATCACAATCTTTCCTAATGTAGCACAACTGCATGAAGATTAACATATAAATTCGTAGGGATTGGGATTCCCCATCCGTATATTACCCAATTAAAACCTTGATCTGCATCCGTATGCTTCCCACCATTTCAAAATGTAATTAAAGGTAGTAGGCATACTCCGTGTATTTCCACCATTTAAAAAAAGTCTCTTAAAAGTAGTAGGCACACTCCGTGTGCCGTCAACAAGATGTCTTGAAAGTAGTAGGCACACTCCGTGTGCCGTTAATTACGTACACCGTTAGTCTCAATTCTTGCGGAATTATACTTCTGTTTTCAATCCGGTAGGTGTTTGTGATCCATATCAATGAAGAATACACAAACACTTATTCTGCCAAAACATATTCTAAGGAGAGAACTTTGATATACAGGGAACAAACAAATGGGTCAGATTTATCAACTTGGAATCTTCCTGAAGGGGCTACTGTCCGATTGGGTAATGGTTGGATAAGCGGTGGCATGACATTCTCACCTGATGGAAAATCCCTTGTTGTTGCGTCAACTATCGGCTGCTGGTGGTATGATATAAATACCATGAAACTCAGCAAAACGTGGGATACTGAACAAAGCATTCTCTGTGACATCACCTTTTCACAAGATGGTAAGTGGCTTGCTATCGGAAGCTGGAATGGAACTGTTAAGATTTGGGACACACAAAACCTTGAATGTGCTCACAGCATAGATTTACTTAAAAGCACTAATGCAATGCAGGCACATCCCCGAAATCTCATGTTTTCACAAGATGGGAAATACGTAACGTGTTCCAAATTAATTTCACGCGATATTGGGGGTGGTCTGCATTTTACGATTTACGATTGGCAGACTAATATTGATACACCTATTAAAAGCCTTTCTCTTCAGCCAGAACAAGGAAAGGGACATATCCTTCCTGTAGCTCTTTCGCCAGATGGAAGTCTCATCGCATATACCCCTGAAGCAAATACTACATCAGTAGTGCATATAGAGACAGGGGAACTGATTGCTAAACTACGAGATAACTATACTGACACATCAACAATTGGCTGTTATCAGTTGGCATTCTCTCCATGCGGAAAATATCTTGCAGCTACAAATCGAGGTAACAGAATCCTTATATGGAATGTTAACAACGGTACTCTAAAGATGGCACCAACAGTCCATAGCGACAATCGAAGCTTAGAGACAAGTGTTCCGGTCTATACAGCCGATGGAAACTTACAGGTTGCTGGGTTCTCTCGTAGGGAGGTGGTTATCTGGGATGCCAAGCAACAAAAAACAGTAGATTCCTTTGAATCTCCGAACCCCATATTTGGGTCTTTTTCATCAGATGGAACACGATTCGCTGCAACCAATAGATGTGGAGAACTGCAGGTGTGGACACAAGGCAAACCCCATACAGTTCAATCACTTCCCACACATATATCAAGAGGCGTAAATGCTGTTGTTTTTTTCAAAGACAGCCGCAAGCTACTCAGTGGCAATGATGTTTCTGGATATAGAATATGGGACGCTACGAAAGGACAAGTGCAACAGAAAGTCCATCTTGCACCTCCAGAGTTACCTGGTAAAATATCTTTTTCCAGAAGTAAGAGACTCTTCGCTGTCTTAGAAGAAAGTCGCGTTGTTAGAGTTTGGGATTTAGAAGCAAATATTCTGTTTGCAGAACTCAATGAAGAATATACAGGAGTGAGATGGATGACGTTCTCTCCGTGTGAAGAATATCTTGTCACTACCAACATTCGAAAAATCATCAATATCTGGCATCTTGAATCCAGCAAACGAATCGCTGAATTAACGCAAAATCCATCAAGAATCGTTAGAATGGGTTTTTCACCAGACGGTGAACATTTTGTTAGTTTTTATGGTGATAGCTTCACAATATGGGATGCAAAGCAGTGGACAGAACGACACCACATTCAAAATCCAATTGTGCAAAGCGAAATGCAAATCTCTAAACGTTGGCAACTAATGTTACCTTCAAACAAGAAACAAATGATCATAGTGCCACGTGTCGGTCCAATTCTCGTATGGGATTTAGGAAGCGGGAAATAGGTCGGTTCACTTGATATATCAATATGCTCAGATACATCATTGTATAAAGGTACATCACAAGATATTCAACGTTTTCACGAACAACCAGATTCTGAAACGCAACGGATCTGGGGTAAGCTCAAGTTATCTCCTTACCGCACACGCATTGCTGGTGTGATTAGAAGGGTGTGGAGAAACGAAATCCGAATCTGGGATTCAACTACCTTAGAAACCTGTATGGTAATAATTCCGCCGATAGAATGTCAGAGACCACAGACCTTTAGGTTTTCACCTTGTGGCAAATACCTTGCTGTAGGTGCACAATGGCAAGAGGGACAAGAATTGATGCCAATCTGTCTGTTAAAAGTTAATACTGGAGAATGCATCCACACCTTCAAAGGACATAAAACAGATGTATGGGCACTTGCCTTTTCACTGGATGGTGAACTCCTTGCAAGTGGCAGCTATGACGGTACAATCCTCCTTTGGGATATGAAACCTTTTATCAACTCTTAGACACTCCTTGTATAATTATTCTACAACAGAGCGATGCTGTTAGCATCGCATAATCCTCTCAGTCAATATAGAATAATACCTCGTGCGCATGGTTCCCGTACCTCGCGTGAGATATAATATATAGTAAAACATACAATTAATGAGACACTTTTGTAGCACACCCCGGTAGGTTCGGTTTCCTAACCGAACCGAATATAATGTCCAACTAATTCTAAAGTCTACTATAAAAGGAGATAGTTTATGGAAAACAGAAACCCTTCAGCAACCATACTGAGACCACTTGATAACACCGACGTGACAACTTGGAAACTACCTGAAGGTGCGATTGGCAGATTAGCGCGAGGACGCGTCACTAATATGTCCTTTTCACACGATGGTGAATATCTTGCAGTCGCAACAGCGATCGGTTGTTGGTTGTATGACAGAACTTCACTGAAACCTATTGCCCTGTTTGATCAAGAAAACGGTATGGTCAGCTCTGTAATTTTCTCGCACGACAACCAATTTATAGCTACAAGTAATTCTGATGGTGTTGTGAAGATATGGGAAACACAAAACCTGCAGTGCCAAGCAGAAATAGATCACCGCAAGAATGTAAAGGCAACATCAGGCCGTTTTGACAAACTTCATTTTTCGCATGATAATAAATACTTAGCAGCATCTTCTATTGACATGCAAAATGTTGTCTACGCGTGGCAACAAAACACGGATGAACCCTTCACATATTTTCCAATTGACATTGATATGGAAGATATGAGGGGACACTATTTTCCTATCTGTTTCTCTCCGATACGTAATCTGCTGGCATACGGGTCCGCTGAAAATCACCGTCCGACGCTTACTATTTTTGATATAGAGACTGGTGAACACATTGCACATCTTAGCCGATCCTCGACACTCTCTACATATCGCCGTCTAGTCTTTTCTCCTTGTGGCAAATATATTGCTGCTGCTATTGGGACCAAAGAGGTGTTAGTGTGGAATATTCACAACGGCACTTTAGAATCCGAACCAACTACTTATGATGGAAGAGTGATAATCCCTGCCTATACACCTAATAGCACATTGCGCGTGACGGAGATTTACGGTAATAAAGTGGTGATTTGGGATGCCTTTCAAAATGAAATAATTGATACATTTGAACGTCAAAAACCCAGACGTGATCATTTTTTTAGCGGCCATAAGGAACACTTTTCATCTAATGGAATGTACATCGCAACGATCCAATCCCGTAGCGATCTCTGTGTGTGGACAATCGGTACACCGTCAAGAAAAATAACAAGTCCAGCTGATCATAAACCCGTTCCACATTCGGTAACTTTTTCTCCAGATGGTAAGACTGTAGCGAGTGGACATGGATTTGGCATGTATCAAGTGTTCTGGAATGTGGAACAAAGACAAACAGAACAGATATTTCCAACGCCGAAGATACAAGCACAACGCACAGCTCTCACTGAAAACCTCACAGAAGAAGAAAGACAGAAGTGGTACCGTATCAGTTCATTATCGCCATGTGGGGAACGCCTGGCACTTCGCGACCGTCCGAGAGGGTCAGTTGAAATATGGGATATTTCATCTGAATCTCTCATTACGGAACTATCGGACAGTAAAAGAATTAGATCTTTCCGTGAAAATCGTTTTTCATCTACAGGTGAATATTTTATCAGTACAGCTCCTATAGGTGATATTGATGTCTGGGATACACAGTCTGGTGAGAAAATCAAAACGCTTCCAGGAGACAACCGAATGATCTTAACAACATCGTTTCACCCCGATGGTCAACAACTCGCAGCTGCGCCAAAAGGGAGTTCTGGAATGCTTTGGGATATTGTCAGCGGTGAACAGGTCGGCGTGTTTCCAACAGAACTACCAGAAGATATCTCTCTTTATAGAGGGGACCCAGCGCAGATACATCAATATATTGAAAAATATAGAAAAATAGGGAACCGCTATAAGTGTGTTCCCCAAAAACTCGCCTTTTCACCTTGTGGCACGATAATCGCTTGTGGAATACAGGAACATATTCGGTTGCGTGATGCAGCAACATTTGAAACGCGTATGCTCATACTACTACCCGAAACGTGTAGCAGACCGTTTGCGCTTACATTTTCACCCTGCGGAAAATATCTCGTTTCAGGTTCCTGGTGGAAAAAAGGATTGGATAGAGTGTCCATACGAATATGGGAGGTCGCAACCGGTCAAAACATACACACTTTCTGGGGACATACAACGGATGTGCAAGATTTAGCTTTCTCACCGAATGGTAAACTTCTGGCAAGTTGCAGTTATGACGGTACTATTCTCCTTTGGGACATGAAACCGTTTATAGGCATTTAAGACATCTCACACCACAATAAAATCGGAGGCTTATTATGGAAAATCTACGATCACAGACAACTATACAATCTACGCAAACAAACAGCGACGTGACAACCTGGAAACTCCCCGAAGGAGCAATAGCACGATTGGGACGGGGGCGTCTGTGGGATCTGTCATTTTCACCCGATGGGGAGTATCTCGCTGTCACAACAGCACTCGGATGTTGGTTGTATGACTTACCTACACTGACTCCCCTTGCACTGTTCGAGACAGAACGGGGGATGCTTCAACCGATCACCTTTTCGCGCGATGCACAGTGGATTGCTACCGGCAATGCGGATGGCATCGTTAAAGTATGGGATACACAAACCCTTCAGTGCATCACTAAGATAAACTACCGCGGGAATATGGGTAATGCCAGTGTTAGAATGCTCCACTTTTCGGAGGATGGACGATATCTTGCTGTATCCAGCCACGGACGAAGTGCCGTCTACACTTGGCGCACGGATGCTAATGAACCCCTCCTGCGGTTTCCGATTGATGCGGAAGATACGAATGGTCACAACTTTCCGATCTGTTTCTCACCTAACGGGAATCTACTCGCGTATGTGTCCTCTGTATCACCCCGGACCACAGTAACGATTTCAGATATAGACACAGGTGAACATATTACAGACTTTAATTATCCCGCCCCTTTGGGATTTCAAGGTCTTGTATTTTCCCCGTGTGGTCAATACCTTGCATCAGCGCACAGGAATGGCGATGTGCAGGTGTGTAATATTCACAACGCCACCTCAGAAATAGTACACTCCGCATGCAGTACTACTTCTATGAAACTTGCTTATACGCCTGATGGAACATTACATGTGGCTGAAGTCCATGAGGGAAAGGTTGTGATGTGGGATACGGTGCAGCGCGAGAAGGCAGGCACTTTGGAATTTCGGACACGCAGGGCAATATGTCGCTATTCAGACAATGGAAAACAGTTCGCTATCGCAAACTTTCGTGAAATCAGAGTATGGACAGCAGAAGAACCGATTAGGGTCGTGCCAATGCCTGATGCACATACACAAGTCGTTGATTGGTTGCATTTTTCTCAACAAGGAGAGACTCTGATGAGTTGTTACAGATCTGAAACCATGTTCTGGTCTGTTCAAAAACGTCAGGCACAACGAATCTTCTGCCCCGATACAGAGGGGTTCTCTTTTGGTCTTAAGAGTGTCTTGTCCCCTTGTGAGAAATACCTTGCTTTTGGTGGCCGCTATAACACTGATATCACTATCACAGTCTGGGAGATTACATCTGGCAACCTAATTGCTGAACTGACAGGACATGACAAACGTATTCTTCAGTTGGCTTACTCACCGACAGGAGATTGTTTTGCCAGCGCATCTGTGCCCAATGTGCTCTATGTATGGGACACACAGCGTTGGGAAAAGCGGCACGAACTCATAGGGCACACTGATGAGATTACAAATGTAGTATTCCATCCTGATGGCAGGAAGTTCGTAACCACATCCCATGACGGAACCGCGCGGGTATGGAATGTTGAGAATGGTGAACAGGTGGGCTCACTCCCTTTAGACCCGATATTAGAAGATATTTCCCTATATAAAGGTAGTATCCAAGAAATTCAACAATTCATTAAATGGAAACAGAAGTTGAGGACCCACCAGCCAGGTTATTGTCCTGGTACTATAAAGATCTCTCCGTGTGGTACCCTCATCGCCTGCAAATTGTCACGGAGAGGGAGAGGAATACCTAATGAGATTAGACTGTGGGATGCAGCAACCTTAGAAGCACGAATGGCGATACTACTACCTACAGATGCTTCTAAGACCTACCGGCTTGCTTTTTCCCCTTGTGGAAGGTATCTTGCTTCCGGGACGTGGTGGAAAAATGGTTTAGAGCAGATGTCCATCCATCTATGGGAGGTAGCCACTGGGGAAAACGTCCATACCTTCTGTGGACACCCCACAGACATTCAAGATCTTGCCTTTTCACCAGATGGCGACCTTCTTGCCAGTGGATGTTATGATGGCACCATCCTACTGTGGGATATGAAACCGTTTATCAACTGTTAAACATTTCTCATCAATTCTCTTGGTCAATTCTGTATAATACCTTGACGCGCGCGGTTATTGCATATCGAACGTCTATTAGCAATAAAAGGAGACATCTTTATGGAAAACAAAACCACTTCAACCTTTGCACTTAGGCCACTTGACGACACAGATATAACAACCTGGGAACTCCCCGAAGGCGCAATTGCACGATTCGGACAAGGCATACGTCTTGATGTAGAATTCTCACCTGATGCCAGATATCTTTCCGTTGCAACAAAAATCGGATTCTGGTTATATGACATGGAAACACTTAAACCTCGTGCATTGATGGGCACCGAACGCGGCATGATGAATGTCGCAACCTTCTCACACGATTCACGTTGGATCGCTACGGGAGACCAAGACGGGATTCTCAAGGTGTGGGATACACAGAACGGACAATGTGTTACAAGAACAGACTGGGGAGGCACTGAGAAACGCAATGTCATCTTTCATGTCCACTTCTCACCGGACGATCAATGTTTCGCTGCTTCCGGTTTTGGACATAGTGCTGTCTATACATGGCACGAAGAATCCTGTGAACCTATAAGAAACTATAAACTTGAAGAACCAAAGTTAAGTGATTATAGAAAAGAAGGAGTTGCCTATGACAGCTATTTTCCCATCGCTTTTTCACCCAACAGCAATTTGTTTGCGTATGTGTCTTCACCTGAAACAGTGACTATCTCTAATATAAACACAGGTGAAGATATAGCGTGCCTGACGGGACACACAGATCCCTTACATACGCTCCTGTTTTCACCGTGTGGAAAGTCCCTTGCCAGTGCAAGTCTTGGAGCTACCGTTCAAGTGTGGGATATTCAGAGTGAATCTCTTATTATGATATCCAAAAGTTATGAAGGAAACCGAGTAAGACTTGCGTATAAACCTGATGAAACACTACGTGTTGCAGACATCTATGAGGATAAAGTCGAAATTTGGGATGCTTCAAGCGACAAAAAACTGGATACCTTCAACACTGTTGGCTCCCCAACAAATGCTGCAAGATTTTCAAACGATGGAACGAAACTCGCTATTGCCAGCTCGAACCGAAAAATACAAATATGGGAGGAAGATACATTAGCTACAAAGTCATTCTTCTCTGGAAATCGAAGTGCTCCTTTTTCGGTGGCATTTATGAAAGATAACAAAACATTGATCAGTGGTCATTATGGCGGGAGTGGAAAGGTTTTTTGGGATATCAAAAGACGGCAAGTTCAGCGGATACTTCCACCTGAAGGTAAACGCAGCAATTCAAGAAAGTGCATGACGTTGTCTCCAGATAATCAACTCTTAGCAATTGATATGGGTGACAATGGGATACATGTCTGGCAAATAGCATCTGAAGAATTAGTCGCAGAACTAATAGCACATGAACACGGGTGCTATGCGTTAACGTTTTCTCCTACAGGGGAATATATTGTTAGTGGAGGACGGGGAGAGGAGTTGTATATTTGGGATGTTGCATGCTGGCAAAAACAGCATACACTGATCGGACATACCAGTTCAATTGAATCAATAGCATTGCATCCAGATGGAAAACGTTTCGTTACCTCCTCCAGAGATGGAACCGCTATACTCTGGAATATTGAAACCGGAGAACAAATCTCACCACTTCCATTACCTGATACCTTAGAAGATATCTCCTTATATAGAGGTGAACCGGAGGAAATTGAGCGAGTTAGCAATGGTGGGAATCTTCAATGGAAGAAATATCAACACATACAGTCAATCGTTTTTTCTCCGTGTGGAAACTGGATAGCAGGCGGACTCGGCACTTGGATCGCAGATGGATTAAACAACGAAATACGATTGTGGGACACAGAAACCTTAGAAACAAGGATGGTATTTCTTCAACCTAAGGGATGTATTCGTCCTTGGGCATTGACATTTTCTCCTTGTGGAAAGTACCTCGTTTCAGGTGCTTGGTGGAGGTGGGGATTGGACAAAGCCCCGATTCATTTGTGGGAAATGGCGACTGGTGAATTACGTCATACTTTCTGGGGACACGCATCGGATGTCCAAGATTTAGCCTTTTCGCCGGATGGCAAATATCTGGCAAGCGGGAGTTATGATGGCACCGTCCTGCTCTGGGATATGGTACCGTTTATTGATCCATCTGCTTTGTAGTTAGGTGCGATTTCCTAATCAATGCAGAATACCATACGCGTATTCTGCCTTATGCGTCAATTTAGCGATTCCCAAGACCATGGCTGTAGCACATTCTGTTAGATTGTGCGTTTCTTTGTAGCACAAACTTTTCAGTTTGTGTCCCTTGTAGCACATTCATCCTTGAATGCGTAAGTCCTATCTGTTTCATGCAATTTTAACTTGATATCTGTATTTATATATGTTACAATAAAAATATAAGTTATTAACTGCATTACTATAAGTTTATGTAAAAAGGTGTTGACAATGCTATTCTACAAAATG
Organism: Candidatus Poribacteria bacterium; assembly: GCA_022824835.1. Classification (GTDB taxonomy): domain Bacteria; phylum Poribacteria; class WGA-4E; order WGA-4E; family WGA-3G; genus MSPOR6. Next base: position 10,351 of record JAJDZB010000105.1, read on the forward strand.
TCCAGAAATAATCATAATATCAGAAAAAATCCAATATTTTCTTGCATATTTCAACATAGAGAGAATACTGTACATTTCAGCGAAATTAAAAAATTGAATCAGTCAGAAAACACGCTACAAAGCCTTGCAGTCACTAACTGAACAAGCAATGTACAAGAATGTACGCATGTACACTATTTTGTACGAATTCGTACACTTTTCAAAAGGAGAATATTATAAACTTACAAGTATAAACGCTATAAACTGCAACAATACAAACAGAAATGAAAACCATTCAATGTCAGTTGAATCAGGACTTACGCATTCCCCCCTTGATAAGGGGGTTAGGGGGGTTAAATGGTGCGATATTTCAGTGTTTTTAGCCTTTTTAACCCTTAAATCCCTTATATGAAGTTAAAGTATTAAATTGGGTAATATTTTATTTTTCCCAGGCCCGGTAGGTTCGGTTTCCTAACCGAACCGGGTGTCTCAACGAATTACCTAAATTATTATTTAAACTTCATTCAAGGGGACTTTAAGAGATAATGCGTAAGTCCTGTTGATATTAATCAATCTAAAATGCTAATACCATCACACCCGAGAATGTTGTAAAGATTTTAGAAAATACGGTATAATGTTATTCAGATAGAATTTTGAAAATGGCGCATGAAATGGAAGCTGAAAATGAATAGTCCGTGGCAAAACACCGAAGTCCTTGTAGGCGATAGTATTCAGACTCTCAGACAAAAACATAAAATAAAACGTTCAGAGTATCTACCTAAAGGTACCATTCCAGTAGTAGATCAAAGTCAAGATTTTGTTGCTGGTTACATAAATGACAAGGAACGGGCTTATGATGGGGATCTCCCTGTTATTGTGTTCGGAGACCACACTTGCACCTTAAAATATGTAGATTTTCCCTTCGCAATTGGTGCTGAAGGCACACAGATTATACGTTCCAATAAGGATTTTGATATCCGTTATTTCTACTATGCATTACGTGACTTACCTTTGGAACAGTTCGGGTATCAAAGACATTTTAAGTATTTGAAAACATCAAGTATTTTCTGTCCACCGATGCAGGTTCAGCACAAAATCGCCATCATTCTCAGCACTTACGACAACCTCATAGAAAACAATACCCGCCGCATCAAAATCCTTGAAGACATGGCACAAATCCTCTACCAAGAATGGTTCGTCCACTACCGATTTCCCGGACATGAGAACGTGCCGATGGTCCAATCAGAGTTGGGACCGATACCTCAGGGATGGGAGATAATACCTGTGAGTAAAGCTATATTCATAAACCCGAAAACTGCTATTCCACGCAATACCAAAAAACCTTTTATCCCAATGAAGTCAGCTACTGAAAAGTCAATGACAATTTCAGAAATAGAAGAGAGAACAGGAAATAGCGGGGCAAAATTCAAGAATGGTGGCACGCTTTTTGCGCGCATTACCCCATGTCTTGAAAACGGTAGAACAGCTTTTATCCAATTTCTTTCCAACGATGATGAAATTGCCTTTGGATCTACAGAGTTTATTGTACTCAGATCTAAAACGTTAAATCCTTATTTTGTCTACCTTTTTGCTCAGACAAACGATTTCAGAGAACACGCTATCAAGAGTATGACTGGAACAACTGGAAGGCAGCGTGTTAGCTATCAGTGTTTTGATGATTACTTTTTACCACATCCAAATCAAAACATTTTACATCAATTTGATACAAAAGTTGCACCTTTATTTACAAAAGTTCAAAACCTTTCTGAGAAAAACGCTAACCTTCACTATACCCGTGATCTCCTCCTCCCCAAACTCATCTCTGGTGAAATAGACGTATCCTACCTTGATATTGACGGAGACAACGCAATTTAGCTTGCCAGACCAGGGTGTGGAAAATAAAACAAAGGTCAAGTCAGTAGTATCAACAACACATTTTCACCCGTTTTTATATAACATTAGACACAAATTGACAAATTTGTAGTGAATATTGTAAAATACATTTGACATTACATCATGTATGTGATATACTTATAGTCTGTTCAGGATAGAACATTGTTCTGAAACGTGTTCATTGAAAATATATTTGACATTGTTCAAATTCTGTGGTAAAATTATATTCCTTTTCAAAAAGGATTTGACAGTGTTCAAATTTAATGGTAATATATTTATCATTATCGGGGGTGTAGCTCAGTTGGGAGAGCGTCTGGTTTGCAACCAGAAGGCCAGCGGTTCGACTCCGCTCATCTCCATCGTCAAAAAAAGTAGATTAAAATCGCTTTGAGACGCTGTTCTTTGACAATTGTATATAGAGGGTAAATCGGTAGAAAAAGATATCACCATATCAAGCTACTAAGGGCTTGCGGTGGATGCCTTGGTGCCAGGAGACGATGAAGGGCGTGGCAGGCTGCGATAAGCTTCGGGGAGTTGCATAACAAACTGCGATCCGGAGATTCCCGAATCGGGCAACCGAGCAGATTAATCTCTGCTATTCGTGTTTACACGAGAGATAACCAGGAGAAGTGAAACATCTCAGTACCCTGAGGAAAAGAAAGAAACCTCGATTCCCCCAGTAGCGGCGAGCGAAAAGGGAAGAGCCCAAACCCGGTATATGTTCAAGCCTGAACGCGTTGTATATCGGGGGTTGAGGGGTCCGTCACGTGTGGGTTCAGACACACAAGAAATGAACGTGCAATTAGTTTAATGATTCTGGAAAGAACAACCAGAGCGGGTAAAAGTCCCTTGAACGAAAATTGTGACGCATCTCTGAGGGATACCCAAGTACCACGGGATAGGGCGCAAAACCTGTGGGAATCCAGGAGGACCACCTCCTAAGGCTAAATACTCCCTGGCAACCGATAGTGTACAAAGTACTGTGAAGGAAGTGGTGAAAAGTTCCCCCGCTAGGGAAGTGAAAAGTCCCTGAAACCGTAAAGCCTACAATCTGTGGTAGTGCTAAGTCACGAAAGTGACACGCATGACCGCGTGCCTTTTGCATAATGAGCCGGTGACTTACTCTGTGTAGCCAGATTAAACATTTACGATGTGGAGTCGTAGCGAAAGCGAGTCTGAATAGGGCGTTTAGTTGCATGGAGTAGACCCGAAACCAGGTGATCTACCCATAGGCAAGGTGAAGCATATGTAAAAATATGTGGAGGCCTGAACCCACCAAGGCTGAAAACTTGGGGGATGACCCGTGGGTCGGAGTGAAAGGCTAATCAAACCTGGTGATAGCTGGTTCTCCCCGAAATAGCTTTAGGGCTAGCCTCATGTGTTCGACTGTGGCGGTAGAGCTCTAATTGGACTCGCGGCCCCACCAGGTTAGCAACTCCAGTTAAACTGCAAATGCCATTGTCCCAAGCATGGGAGTCAGTCAGTGGGGGATAAGCTCCATTGACGAAAGGGAAACAGCCCAGACCACCAGCTAAGGTCCCTAAATATACGCTAAGTGGTAAAGGATGTTTTGTTGCTGAGACAGCCAGGATGTTGGCGTAGAAGTGGCAACCATTTAAAGAGTGTGTAATAACTCACTGGTTGAGCGATTTTGCACCGAAAATTTCCGGGGCTAAGCGTATTACCGAAGCTGTGGATATTTATACCCTAATACTATAGAGAATCAGTAACATGATAATCTAAGGTATTAGACACGGTTAAGTATGGTAGGGGAGCGTTCTATAGTAGGATTGAAGGAGAACCGTAAGGTGCTCTGGACGAATTAGAAGTGATTATGCCGGCATGAGTAGCGATAAAACAAGTTAGAAGCTTGTTCGCCGAAAGCCTAAGGGTTCCTGGGCAAGGCAATTCCGCCCAGGGTTAGTCGGATCCTAAGTCGAGGCCGAAGGGCGTAGACGATGGGAAGCAGGCGTAATATTCCTGCACCACCATGTAAAGTATGAAACTAGGGGAGACGCAAGCACTCGGAACTACCAGCTGATGGACACGCTGGGTTAAGCCCGACAGAGTGCATCAGGTAAATCCGATGCAACACACTCTGAGAGGTGAACAGGATTCCGTAAGGATACAAACTGTTCCAACTGCTTGCCAAGAAAAGAACCTCGAGTGGACGATACACGGTGACCGTACCGTAAACCGACACAGGTAGGCAAGGAGAGAATCCTAAGGCGCTCGAGAGAACTCTCGCTAAGGAACTCGGCAAAATGACCCCGTAACTTCGGGAGAAGGGGTGCTTTTGTTAGGAAATGCGACTCGCTCGCAAATCCGAAAAAAGCCGCAGTGAAATGGCCCGTGCGACTGTTTACTAAAAACACAGGTCTCTGCTAAATCGTAAGATGATGTATAGGGACTGACGCCTGCCCGGTGCCAAAACGTTAAGGTAAGGAGTCAAGGGAAACCGTAAGGTGAACCGGAAGCTCCAAACTGAAGCCCTGGTGAACGGCGGCCGTAACTATAACGGTCCTAAGGTAGCGAAATTCCTCGTCGGGTAAATTCCGACCTGCACGAATGGCGTAACGACATGGGCACTGTCTCGGCGAGAGACTCGGCGAAATTGTAATACCGGTGAAGATGCCGGTTACCCGTACCAAGACGGAAAGACCCCGTGAACCTTTACTATAACTTGATATTGGGTTTTAATGCTGCATGTGTAGGATAGGTGGGAGACCGTGAAACTGGGGCGCCAGCTTCAATGGAGTCATCCTTGAAATACCACTCTTGTTGTATTGGAATTCTAACTCCGGTACGTGAATCCGTACCGAGGACAGTGTCAGGCGGGTAGTTTGGCTGGGATGGTCGGCTCCTAAACTGTAACGGAGCCACCCTAAGGTTCCCTCAGCGCGATTGGAAACCGCGCGTAGAGTGTAAAGGCATAAGGGAGCTTAACTGCGAGACGGACACGTCAAGCAGATGCGAAAGCAGGGCTTAGTGATCTTACGGTGCTGTGTGGAAAGGCCGTAACTCATTGGATAAAAGGTACTCCGGGGATAACAGGCTAGTCGCCCCCGATAGCTCAAATATACGGGGCGGTTCGGCACCTCGATGTCGGCTCGTCACATCCTGGGGCTGCAGCAGGTCCCAAGGGTTTGGCTGTCCTCCGATTAAAGTGGCACGCGAGCTGGGTTTAGAACG
>JAJDZB010000010.1:0-13542 GCA_022824835.1 Candidatus Poribacteria bacterium
GATTAGCAGTATTACTGTGTCAAAAGCAGCACACCGCTGGTTTGTATCTATTACTGTTGAAACAGAAGACCCCCCGCAAGTTGAAAAAGCCTCAACTTCATCTGTTATCGGCATAGATGTAGGTATAAACACATTGGCAACGTTGAGTGATGGCACAAAATACCATAACCCAAGACCTTTGAAACACTATGAAAGAAAATTGAAACGTGCGTGTCGTGCGTTATCTCGTAAAGTATTGCGTTCTAATAACTGGTGTAAAGCGAAAGCGAAAGTTGCAAGGATACATTATAAAATCGCTTGTATCAGAGAAGATGCACATCAGAAGGCAAGCACAGATATAGTCAATAAGGCTTCTGTCATCTGTATTGAGACACTGAAAATCACGCATATGCTAAAGAATAGAAAGTTGGCAAAAGCGTTATCTGATTCAGCATTAGGCAGTTTTCTAAGTAAGCTGGAACGTAAAGCAGAACGGAGCCCTGGTATTGATGTGAAAAAAGCGGACCACTTCTATGCGTCATCTAAGACCTGCAGCAGTTGTGGACATAAGAAAAAAGAATTGTCGTTATCAGAAAGAACGTATCAGTGTGGTGAATGTGGTATATCTATAGACAGAGATGTAAACGCTGCAATAAACCTTACACACCTCGCGGCAGGGCATGCTGAGAGTATAAACGACTGTGGAGTTCAAGTAAGACCTCACAAAAGTTCGGGAAAAGAGGCAATGAACGATGAAGCAGTAAAAGGTATTTGGAAACTAACAACACTTCCAATATAAAACCTAAGAATCGCCAGAGCTTTAGCTCGGTGAGTATGTCAATGATTAAGAACTGCAAAAATGCTATAATCCCAACACGGGAATTTCGTGTCTTCAGGTTATTTTCTTTAGAACTTTAGGACATGACCTTATTTGCTTTATTTGTTTGGCAAGAGTATTGATTAACTTGAAAAGGTAATATCATCAAAAAACTTGGAGTTTAGTTTGTGAAAACATCTGACAATAATCGGTTGTATTGGCGGAAAAACTTACAATATCTTGCAATTCTACTCGGGATCTGGTTTGTCACCTCCTATCTCTGTTCAATTGTGTTTGTTGAACAGCTTGACAAGATTCAATTTGGCGGTTATCGTCTCGGTTTCTATTTTGCTCAGCAAGCATCTATCTGGGTTTTCGTTGAGTTGATTTTCGTCTATGCTTGGCTAATGAATCGTTTGGATAAGAAATATAGTACAGATGAAGAAGGAGAATCTGATTTAGCATGAATGTACAAATCTGGACGTTCGTGATGGTCGGACTCTCGTTTACCTTGTATATCGGAATAGCGATCTGGTCAAAAGCACGTTCAACTGGGGACTTTTATATTGCCGGTAGCAATGTCCATCCAGTGGTCAATGGTATGGCAACGGCTGCGGATTGGATGAGTGCCGCGTCTTTCATCTCTATGGCTGGGATGATCGCCTTTCTGGGTAGAGACGGATCAGTCTATCTACTGGGTTGGACTGGTGGATATGTTCTCCTTGCTCTGCTATTGGCACCGTATCTGCGCAAGTTCGGAAAATACACTGTGCCCGATTTTGTTGGGGACCGTTATTATTCACAGTTAGCTCGGATTGTTGCTGTGGTTTGTGCGGTATTTGTATCCTTTACCTACGTCGCGGGACAGATGCGGGGTGTAGGCATTGTTTTTTCTCGGTTCCTAAACGTAAATGTTACCGTTGGTGTGCTGATAGGGATGGGAATTGTCTTCTTTTATGCTGTTCTTGGCGGGATGAAGGGAATTACTTATACCCAAGTTGCACAGTACTGTGTTCTCATCTTTGCTTATATGGTTCCAGCGATTTTCATTTCAATATTAGTTACGAACAATCCTATTCCACAATTTGGATTAGGAGCAGCTGACGAATCTGGTGTCTATTTACTTGATCGTCTTAATGGATTGCATGAAGCACTCGGCTTTGATAGGTATACGGACGGAAGTAAAGCGACAATTGATGTGTTTTTTATTACAGCTGCTCTGATGCTGGGTACTGCGGGTCTACCGCATGTAATTATCCGATTTTATACAGTTCGTAAGGCTTCAGAAGCACGTATTTCGGCAGGTTGGGCATTGTTATTTATTGCCATTCTTTATACAACCGCTCCTGCAGTCGCTATATTTGCACGTACAAATCTACTAAAGACTATCACAACTGAACAGGATGGAGAATTGACTGATGTTGCGTATTCAGAGATGCCGGAATGGTTTAAGAATTGGGAATCAACAGGACTCATAACATTTGAGGACAAGAACGGTGATGGAAAAATCCAGTATCGTGGTCCACATTCAAGTATAGAAAATGAACTTAAGATTGATCCGGATATAATGGTGTTGGCAAATCCAGAAATTGCCAGACTTCCGAATTGGATTATAGGTTTAGTTGCAGCTGGCGGCTTGGCAGCAGCGCTATCTACGGCAGCAGGACTACTTCTGGTTATCTCAACCGCGATTGCCCATGACTTGCTAAAAGGTTGCATTATACGTGATCTTTCAGAGAAGGATGAATTAACTGCAGCCCGTATAGCAGCAGGTTTTGCAGTATGTATTGCGGGTTATTTTGGCATCAATCCTCCGGGTTTTGTAGCACAAGTCGTTGCTTTTGCTTTTGGACTTGCAGCGAGTTCATTCTTTCCAGCGATTGTGATGGGTATTTTTTCCAAACGGATGAACAAAGCCGGTGCAGTTGCTGGTATGATTGTCGGTATTTCGTTTACAGCACTATATATCATCTTTTTCAAGTTTATTAGACCTGAATTAAATGTATCTGACAATTGGTTGTTAGGCATATCACCCGAAGGGATAGGTACTGTCGGCATGATGTTGAATTTCATCGTTTCAATCTGTGTCAGTGCCATGACACCGCCTCCCCCAGAAGAAGTACAAAATTTAGTTGAAGAGATTCGTGTACCATAATTCAAAGGAGTTCTCATGAGTACATACAGAAATATAAGAACGCAAAAATCTATATCAAAATACTATCTTATTCTCCTATTATTTGGATTTATTTCACTTCTATTTGCTGGTTTGCCTTCCTCTGTGGATGCTGCAACAGTTGATGATTTCATACCAGTAGACAGTTTAGTTTACTTAAAACTTCAAGATTTAGATGAAGTGTATAGTGAGATTACAACTTCTGAGACTTGGAAAATGACAATTGATCATTTGGTTGGGGAATCGGAACTCAAAGAAATGAAAAATGGTCTGTTAGCTTTGCAAGGTATCCTCGGGACAGATGTATATGGTATTATTGACACGATTGGTCACCAAACAGGTTTAGCACTATGGGTGGACGATACAAGAACATTTGACGGTGGAATAGTCATCCATTCAGGTGGAAATCTAAAAGAACTCCAGAGGTTATCAAAGATTGTTAGTGGTGCTTTAGGTCTGGCTGGGGGGACATTAATACTGGATGCGGGGGAATATAGGAAAGTCAAATACAACATGCTAAAACTTGAGGGTGCCCATCTCACTTACGGTTTTATCGGTGATTTTATGGTTGTTGGTAAGGAGAAGGATAGTTTTGAGAAGTTAATTGATACATATAAAAAGAAAATACGTTCCATTAAAAAGAATACCTCTTATGTTAAGACCTCAAAAAAACTGGGGCCCGGTGAGTTGAGTATTTCAGTCAACGCAACTGATATTTTACCGTATTTAGATGACATTGATGACACTTCAAGAACACAACTGGAAACTTTTACGAGGATTCAAGGTAAACTTAATTTGCTTGATGCATCACCACTTATCAAGCTGCATGTTGAATTCAATGAAAGTCATTTGGAGAGTAGAATTACACCTTTCTTGACAGAGAATAATAGGGGAGGTGAACTGAAGATTCTGAATAGCATGTCTGGGAATGAAGACCTGTTTGTTGCGTTTGCATCCGGTGTTTTGGGTGCTGTCTGGGAACTCATTCAAGAGGAGATCCAGAATGCTGAGACAGATGATGTTTTTGCTTTTATTACTTTTCTTGAAGGTATCTTAAACCTGAATTTTAAAGAGGACGTAATTGCTGCGTTGACAGGTGAGATTGCTTTGTCTGTTGATGATTTATCACTGTTTGAACCGAGTGCATTGGAAAGTCTCAACATTAATATTGAGAATTCTATACAGGTTGATGCCAGCAATGTATTTACACGTGGTGGGTTATTATTCATCCCAAATAGTCCTATCAAGTGGGATCAAATGGGTAATAGTCTTTCAAACCTACAGAATTCTTCTATTTCGAGTATTGACTATAAAGGCAAGAAGGTTTCAATATTTGGTTCCAATATCTACTATGCAGAATCTGATGGCGTGTCGTTATTGAGTTTTTCAGAGGATCAAATGTATTCTCTTGTTGACAGAATAACAGAAAAAGAGAAGATAAAAATTCTAAAGCATTTACCTAAATCACCACTTGTGTTTGTAAATCTAAACCTAATAAAGCTGCTTCAGGTTGTTCAAGATAACATACCGGTCAAAAACGGTGCGGAAATCAAACAAGAATTGTTCCCTCTTTTTGCATGGATAATAGTGGATGACAACGTAGCGATGTTGGAGGTTATTCTCTCAGACAAAGAATCACCGATTGAAGTATTTGGAAAGATGGGAACGCTGGTGGGCCCTCAGATGCGGTTTTAGGAGGCAGTCTGTATGCTATATGACCGTATTAAGCACTTTTTTGAAACTGCCAAATGGACCAAGAAATTAGTCTGCATTATGTGCTTGATAAATGGACCGTTTCTGATCTTTGGGGCAAATTCTTTTTTCCAAAATGTTCCAGATCCGAAGTCTGCTGAGTTAGTTGTTATTACTGGACTGATCTTTTTGGCTATGGGTTTATTGGAAATCCTTGTTCAAAATACATTAGCGTCAGGAATCATTAAGGTGGTGTTAGCAATAGTAGCATTGATAATTTACATTAATGCATAATAATTCAGTTCAATGAGAAATATGAGAATAAATTTGTCTATTATTACCTAAGGAAGGAGTCTGCGTTTTCTTTCTATATGTTGTTGTGGATCGGCTATTCTGTTTATGTTGTTTCCTCAATCTTCATATAAACTGTAAAGATGCAGGATGATACTATGATTGATGTCTGTTTTTTTGCTGATGAAGTATCCAGAGAAGATTTTGAAGAAGCTATAAAGCTCGGTGTTGATGCTGGCGCAACGACTGTAGAGATACGCGGCGGTGTTTGGGGCAAGCATGTCACTGAAATAGATGATAACGATGTAAAACGGGCGCAGGACGTGTTGGCAAACTACAATGTGGGTGTTGCGAGCATCGGTTCCCCCTTTGGGAAATGTCCAATTGATAACCAACAGGAATATGAACGTCATCTTAGACATTTTGACCGTATGGTTGAGCTGGCACATGCATTTGAAACACAGATTATACGCGGGTTCGCTTTTTGGAATCCGAATCGTAGATTGAAAGAATCATCTCGGCCTGATATTAATGATTACATAGAATTGATCGCTGAAAAGCTTGCACCTGTTGTACCGATTGCTGAGAGTGCAAACGTTATTCTTGCTTTTGAGAATGAAGATGCGACCCTGGCTGGCACCTGTGAAGAAACGCGTACGGTTATCAATGCCCTTGGTAATAGTCCAGCACTGGCTTCATGTTGGGATGTTAATAACGGGATTCACTGCGGGGAATTACCTATTCCAGATGGATATTCCCACATTAAGGGACTTGTTCGGCACTTACATGTGAAACCGAATCGCGAAAAGAATCTTGACCCGATCCGTGATACCGATTTGCGGTATGAGCAGTTGTTAGAAATCCTACTTGCCGATGGGTTCACAGGTGCGGCAAGCATTGAACATTGGGGTAACCCGCAACAGATGTTAGATGGCATTCGTCAACTACGCGCTGTTGTTGATGCAATGTAAACTTTCAAGTTAAAAAAGGAGATTAGATTATATGCAGTTGAAACCTGATAATCCGCATCTGAATTGGCAAGGTGTGGTTTCTATAGAGAAGGTCAACGATTCTATTATGCCGTGGCGTACACCTCATGAGAGTCATGTTCTGTTTCCAGAACCGCTTTTAGAACGATCAGCAATGCCTGCGGGGGTGCGTATCAGTTTTAAGAGCGACACAACTCGTATATCGGGTAGTATCGTTGAACAACGTGATGCCGGACTGCTTGACATAGTTTGTGATGGTGAGTTTATTTCATCGATTGATCTTAAAGGTAAAAACAGTTTCGTATTTGAAGGCTTATCCAATAAGGAAAAACTAATTGAACTCTGGTTGCCACAGTTCGGTAGGTTTCAGCTTCGTAGTTTGGAATTAGATGATGGTGCTTCGTTAGAACCGTATATTGACAAACGTCCAAGGTGGATAACGTACGGTAGTTCTATTACGCAATGTCGGTCAGCTGCATCCCCAACACAGACGTGGCCTGGTATTGTTGCGCGAGACAAAGGTTTCAACTTAACTTGTCTGGGTTATGGTGGCCAGTGTCATCTTGATTCTATGGTCGCGCGGATGATTCGTGACCTTCCTGCACACTATATTTCAATGTGTCTCGGTATAAACATACAAGGTGCGTCAAGTTTAGGACCTCGTGCTTTTCGTCCTGCGATTGTTGGGGCTGTGCAGATTATCCGAGAACAGCATACTGACATACCTATAGTTCTAATGTCACCTATCTATTGTCCTAACAGAGAAGAGAATCCGAATCCAGTCGGTTTCAATCTATTGAAGATGAGGGAAGAGGTACAAGCTGCAGCAGATGCACTTCAGTCTTATGGTGACGAGAATATACACTACGTGAGTGGTTTAGATGTTTTTGGTGAAGATTTTGTTGATCTCCTTCCTGACAATCTGCACCCTGATGCCGAAGGTTACAGAGTAATGGGTAAGAATTTCGTGTCTGAGGTCGCAAACAGATACTTCGTTGAAGAGGAAATATAATGATAGATTGGATATATTTTCGAAATAGCTGAAATTCATGTAAAAAAGTGCAAGAGGTACTTGACACACATAACTTAGAAGTTGATAGTCGGTCAGATGCTCGCAAGGAACGTATAGAAGCGGATGCTGCTTGGGAGTTGATGTGTTCTGCAGATAGCATCGTTGTCGCGAAGGGGAAGAAAGTTGAAACGCATGTCCCGTCAGAAGATGTCCGTGAGGTGATCTTGAAGGTCGTATTGGGAAGAAGCGGAAATTTGCGTGCGCCTACTGTTCAGGTTGGTAAAGTCTTTTATGTCGGTTACAATGATGCCCTTTATGCAGATGCTCCGTTTTTCAATTAAAGACAACCTCTAATAGCCATAAACACCAATAGACAGAATGCGACGATCAGAATTGGTCGGTATCGGTTGTTGAAAAGTTTAGGTACGGGTACAGGCATTAGAATTTACCAATTATCTTTCAAGTCTCTCATCTATGGACTTTATAGGTTAAGGTTTTATTGTGTTATCTCTGTAAAGACAATTTATTCTACAGATTTGTCATGATTATCGGAATCATTCAGTTCAATTTGTGCAAGTCGTTGGTCTAAGGTCTGTTGCTGTTTTCCGATTCGCAATAAGTATAGCATAAACACCAACCAGATGACGAGATAGGCTGCAACAAGATACTTTAAGCGTGTACGTTGGTTGTTTTCTAATTGTTCAACTATCTTTTTTACAGCTTCTTGCAATGCTTGCTGATCCTCGTCCTTCACCTCAGAAACAGACTGCCCGTCATTGATTGCCTGTTTGATTTTATCCTCAGATATCTCCGGTACTTGCATTGTAAGAAATAATAGCACGAGAACTATTACACAACTGACAACGATAACAATTCGCATCAGGAGAACTCCTGTAAGTGTTTACGACGGATTGCTTCGTAACGTGATTCCGTCTTTTTTGTCTGATACTGTAGGACTAATAATATGACAAACAGTATGATAAATGTGAGTAACACAAACATCCATGTGTTCCGAATTGTTGGCAGTACTTCCAACTTGGTTCCTCGCTCTGGATGCAATTTGGTTTCCCAAAACATTGTTGCATAGTGAACAATTGGCACATTAATGAAGGCGATAATACCAAGGACAGCCGAAAAGGTTTTCCGATTATCTGCAAGTAATGCGTTTCGGAGGATGAAATACCCAATATACATCAACCAGAGGACAAGTGTACTTGTGAGACGTGCTTCCCAGGTCCACCATGTGTTCCATGCGTACTTTGCCCAAATAGGACCTGATAGGAGTACGATAGTACAGAAAACAAGACCAATTTCTGCAGCTGATTCAGCCAATAGGTCATCATTTGATTTGCGTTTTATCAGATATTTAATACTAAATACGAAATTGACCGCGAATGCAAGATAAACCGTCATTGCAGCGGAAACGTGCAGATAGAATATCTTCTGCACTTCTAACATTGATTTTTCTACATCCGCATAAGAGAATATGAGGTTTAGTGAGAAAAATAAAAGAAATCCGACAATAGCAAAAGCCAATAAAGAACGATATAATTCTTTAACTGCATTGCCAATTTCACAGATTTCTACAACAATTAAGTTCCTAAAAATATTATATAATCGCATACATTGTCCAAATTCATTTGAAGTGAATAGAGTTATGGTTTATCCCATATCGGACTTCCTGTTAGGATTTCTGGTCCATCTGGTAGTATAGCGACTGTATGTTCAAAGAAAGCGGATAGACTTCCATCTGATGTTTCTATACCCCATCCATCATCCATCTCATCTACACTTGAACTACCTTCATTGACCATTGCTTCAATAGCAAGTACCATGCCAGGTCTTAATCGGATGCCTCGTCCTGGTTTACCTGTTGTGGGTACTTGTGGTTCTTCATGTAGGCTTCTGCCAATGCCGTGTCCAGCGAAATTCTGTAATACTGAATATCCAGCCTTTTCAGCTACATTCTGCAGTTGAAAAGAGATATCCCCCATGCGATTACCCGGTTTTGCTTCTGCTATTGCAGCGTACAACGAATCTTTTGAGACATCAAGAAAACGTTGTGCTGCCTTAGATATTTTTCCGACGGGAAATGTATAGGCATTATCCCCGTGAAAACCGTTGAGATTAACACCAGTGTCAACGCCTATGATGTCTCCCTCCCGCAGCTCCTCAAATCTATTTGGGATACCGTGTATAACCATGTTGTTGACGGATACACAGATTGTGGCGGGAAATGGGGGGTGGTCTGGAATAACATAGTTTAGGAAGGAGGAAGTTGCGTTTAGATTTGCGATTGCTTTCCGTGATACCATTTCTAATTCATAAGTGGTAATTCCTGGTTCAATTGCATCTGCGATTGCATGTAACACTTTGGCGGCGGCTTGACCGCTAATTCTCATTTTTTCGATTTCTGATCTGCTTTTTATTTTTATTTTCTGCATATTTGAAAATAGTGGGTACATTAGAATATAGTTGTCCCTTCGGAGTTTACTTCTCCTAACTGACGATTTCTCCTATTAATGTGTGTGCTGTAGCAGAATTCACTTTGACATTTACTATGTCGCCTATATTAGCATTCTCTTTTGGAAACACAGTTGTCTTGAATGTATCTGACTTTCCGTGATACTGTTCTGAATTCCGCCGACTATCACCTTCAACTAATACCGGTACGACAGATTTGATGGTATTTTGATTTATCTCTGAAGAGATCTGCTCTTGTAGTGTGATGATTTCATTTAGCCGTCTTGCTTTGTCTTTTTCGGGTATGTCGTCTTTTAGTATCTTATTTGCTAATGTGCCTTCTCTATCGGAGTATTTGAACATAAACGCGGAATCAAATTTGATATCGGACATAAGTTGATATGTTTGCTCAAAGTCTTCTTCGGTTTCACCGCAGAATCCGACAATGACATCAGTTGAAAGTGCAATTTGCGGAATTCGGTCTCGAATTTTTAGAATGAGTTCAGTATATTCTTCCGCTGTATATGTGCGGCGCATTCTTTCCAATACTTGTGTTGAGCCAGATTGTAGTGGGAGATGGAGTTGTTTACATACCTTTGGTGAGTTTTGCATTGCCTCAATCATACTGTTCGTTGCATCGGCTGGGTGAGGAGAAGTAAAACGCACCCGTTCTATTCCGTCAACTTCAGAGATTTGCCACAATAGGTCCCCAAAGTCGTGTTTACCATCGTTGTATGAATTGACTGTTTGTCCGAGCAGTACTATCTCTTTGAAACCTTCTTCTACAAGTTTTTTCACATCATCTGTCAGAAGTTTCAGAGGTATGCTGCGTTCTCTGCCTCTAACAAATGGCACGATACAAAACGTACACATTTTATCACACCCCCGTTGTATTGTTAGCCATGCACGAATGCCTTCTTTACGAACAGGTGCAATGTCTGCATAATCTTCGGTTTTATCCAGTTGCAGACCGAGGAAAGGATCACCACTGACAACAGCGTTTAGAGCCATTGGGAGATCCCGATATGCATCAGGTCCCATCATTATATCAACATACGGTGCAGCATCAATCAACTTTTGTCGGAGATGTTGTGCCATACAACCACAGACGCCTATGATAAGATTTGGATCGCGACGTTTTCTATGATTTAGATGTTCAAGACGATTGATAACTTTCGTTTCAGCGTTTTCTCGGATAGCACATGTATTGAGCAGTATCACATCTGCAGTCTCAATGTCATTTACAGTTGTATGACCTGCTTGTGTTAGGATACCTGACATTAACTCACTGTCGCTAACGTTCATCTGACATCCATAAGTCTCAATATAGACTTTGCGGGGTGGTTGGTGTTTACTATTGTATGCGTTATTCTGGTTATCAGAATTCTTTTTGAAGGGTTTCTCTTCTGACAATATTGCGGGTTGTTTCTTATAGATGGGTAATGAAGATGTATTTCTCATGTGTCTTATAGAATTGTGTTATTGCCTACCTGTTCTTTAGTGTGAATAGTATTCACCTACATCAAACGTAAACAGATCCCCCAGATAGATCAGTACACGGTAACTTAATACTCGGTTCTCATGTGGATTAATGATAAGCGTTGGGGTCTTGGCAAGTAAGAATCCTTGATAAACGTCTTCAGCGATAAATTGTGTTGGTCCATTTGCTGGATGTGGACAGATTATCAGCCCTATTGCAGTATTATCAACGATACCACATAAGGTTCCCCATTTAGATACAGTTCTGTTTACTTCTGCTTCTCCGATTTTTGTGTCTGCGTTTGCAGATTTTCTATGTTCCATTTCTACGGCATAGTAGCTTAACCCGATGTCCCCGACTAATTCTATCGGTTTTGAGAGTGCTTTCAATACTACTTTCATGTCCAGAATTCGGACATCATTTCTGATCAACGGGACATCTATCTGAAGTGTGTTTATCAGGACAGCATTAGATACTTGATAGGTTGTTTCACTTACGATCCTAAATACATTACTTGATTCAGATTTTCTAAGGATTTCTTTATCAATTTCTGTTACTTTCTGCTTAATTGGTGATGTGTTTCCATTCTTATCTTTCACTTCACCGACTGAGAAACATAGACCGGGTAGATGTCTCTGTCTGATTTCTTGCAAACCTTCTGTTATTATCTGCCCATTTGATGTATAAATGGGATGTATGTACGGATGTGATACCGTTTTACTATAGTGATAAGTAAGCACTGGATTACCATTCTCTGAGAGTGTAATCTCTTTATTTGTTGCTTCGTCTATTACAAAAGTCATCAGTAAATTATACCATGTATGGCATGTTAATGCAAAAGTAAAATAGGACCAGGATTTTCGGGATTTTCAGATTTTTTCAGGATAAGAGAGATGGAAGAGGGTGGAAGGATGGAAGGGGGGAAGAGGGTAAGGTTGGAAGAGGATGGGAGGAGGATGGAAGGTATGTAAAATTGGTTTGCCAGTTAATTTCCCTCTGCTATCTCTGTGCTCCTAATTCATGAATATCAGGTTTATACACCAACTTTACTCCTCTGGACTTATGTAATTTTTCTCTAACTTTAGATAGAGTTTCGTTAGATTCATGACCAATCCGCCCCAGATACATGAAAAGACCATGGCAGTCAGTGCATAAGCCATACCAGGGATTGTGGTAACAACTAAACGAATAAGTTCTATCACGCCAGCACTTCCACCTTTTGCAAACCGGTATCCGAAGGAATCGATGATCTGTTTTGCGCGATATCTTTCGTCATAAGTCAACGGCATGTAGAATAGTTCTTTTCCTGCTCTGAAGAGCGAATAATCAAAGGCTTTAAAGGTAAGATATGCCCTTGCACCTGTTCTAAGTGAAGGTGTAAACAGTAAGACAAAACCATTTATAAGATGTACTATCGGTATACCTATATGAATGACTCTTATGGATACGAGTCGGAGTGCAATTGGAACTGCAAGCAACTGTAAAACAGCTGATATTGCACCGAGCTGTGCATAGAAATTACCATAGTACGATGTCATAGCATCTTTTTCAGTGATGTCTAATTCTACCAATGCATTGAATCTAAGGTCAAGAACAGTTGATATAATCTGAGTGCTTAGAATGAGTAATCCGATATATACGAGATATCTGGAACTAAAGAGTGTCCTTACACCTAAATGTCCTCTCTGTCCTCCTTCTTCAAACATCGTTGGCTTAGGTTCCCCTGCGAAATAATAGGCGATGATGCCGAAAAACGCAGCAGGTATGAGTGAGGCACCTGTGAACAGTAAGAAAGTTTCCGATCCCAATGTTGTTGCCCATTTACCTACAAGCAATCCTCCTGCAACGGATCCGAGTGAAGCAATTGCACAGAATGGTCCGTTTATGGTTTTCGCTTGCTTCGGATTAAGTGTGCTGTTTACAAAGGACCAGAACTGTTCAATTATCAGGACAATATAGGCTTCACGGAAAACATAGATGACCGCAGCGGCGAATCGTATCCCGTTCGTTATTGCGAAAAAGCATCCCACAATTAGTATGGCTGATAGGAATGAGGTGATGACTAAAGTGACTGTCGCACCAAAGGCAGATAAGAGGCGTCCATAAATATAGAGAATCAACAATACTCCTGGTGGAACTGCGACCATTACCCGTGAAAGATTCTCAGCGGTATATGCCTCAATAAACAGTGCGTTTGAAACAGCTCGTATGAATTCGTAACCACACAACAGAAAACTTGCTGCGGCTGATATTGAGAATGCTGCTATTATTATGCGTTTTGGAAACATCAACGAACCCTAAGCGGTTAAAGTTATAGGAAGTATATCAAAGTATATCATCAATCTTCGGGCAAGAGACCCCATGCTTTAGCTTGGGGAGGAATACCCCTCCTTTTGTTTTATAGAATGCGTTCCGTTTTTTCGGCACGGTTTCGTTGCCGATTTTCTCTTGCTGGACTGCTTCGTTTAGTTGAGCTCGCACCATCAACCTAATAGACCTGATCCTGTGCAAAGAAAAAGCAGGTAAGCACACCCTTTCGGGGTATATGTTGCCCCATCCCGATCAGACTTTCACAGTGGGTTTGGACTTGGGGAGTATCCTTTAGTTGAAATCCACCACAGACAACAACCGTTTCAAAACCATGTT
>JAJDZB010000066.1:0-15405 GCA_022824835.1 Candidatus Poribacteria bacterium
GTTGGGAAACAAAAGCGATCAGAGACAGTCTGGGTCTCAAGAAATCGAAGCAGAAACTATCAGCAATCTTTGAGGCACATTGTGTTGATAGTTGGTGTTTAGCCTATCATATTGTTGGTGGTGATGCGAGTCCTGACAACAGGGATATATTCAGCATTTCACCGATACCGATTAGAAGGCGTGAGTTGCACCGACAGAACCCGCAAAAAGGCGGCAAAAGGCCACGGTATGGTGGCACGATGTGTTTAGGTATTGTCAAGAACACACTTGTGAAACATGTCAAACACGGATTGCTACGCGTGACAGGGTTTGACACAAGAGGCGGACTGAACCTAAGTGAAATTTCAAGTGTTAAGCGGGTTGTTAGAGGAGCGAAATATGAGAGTTTTCGCATCCTCACAAAACTAAACTTTCAATACAGATAAGAGCGGGCATTCCCCACCGAGCTAAAGCTGCGGTGTCCCCTGCCCGAATAATTTGATGGAGGAGTATATATTGAAAAGATCAAAACTATCTCCCGCAAAACGCTCCATAATAATTGGAATGGATGGGGCGAGTATGGAGCTTGTAAACAATATGATTGCATGGGGACATACACCCAATATGGCAAGACTTCGTGAAGTTGGTGTTCATCGTCCAATGATCGGCGTTTTTCCAACGCTAACCCCACCTGGGTGGACAGCCCTTTCTACAGGTTCGTGGCCTGGTACTCATGGCGTTATGGACTTTAACATACGAGATATTGGAAAGAATCTTGATAAAACAGTGTGGGGGATAAATACGGGTTTATGTCAATCCGAATATATATGGAACTTGGTAGAACGATCAGGCGGAAAACCTATCCTTGTAAAATGGGAAATGTCTTGGCCTCCTACAGTTACGAAAGGTATTCAAGTAGAAGGAACTGGACCAGGTGTCTCAAACCATCATCAGATTGCCGGTTACCATCTATTTGTAGCTGGAAAATGGGCATCACGTCCAATTGGTGGACAACGTGATCCTGAAACACTTGATCCAAGTGCATTACAAAAAATAAAACACATCGATTCAGTTAATATCAAGACATTTGAGAGTGAAAGATGGCAAGGAGCAGCTATTGAGTCTAACAAACCTATAAAAGAGGTGGAGTTGACGATTCAACCATTAGCACGTGGAAGAGCGGATATGAACCGGGGTAAATCAGGAATACCGAAGACATTCTACGGTTTAATCTATGCTTCTGGGGAAAATGGATATGATCGAATAAAGATCTATAAGAATCGTGCGACAGATGAAGTCATCGCTGATCTCGGCGTCGGTGATTGGAGCGAATGGTGGATAGATGACTTTGAAATAGATGCAGAAGAGATTCAGGGTTATGTTCGTATGAAATTAATCACCCTAACATCAAACGCCGATGCATTTGAGCTTTTTGTTCCACAGATATGGCCTCGGATCGGATACACTGTGCCTGCCGAAATAGCTGCTGACATTGATCAGAATGTTGGGTCTTTCCTGCAAAATCCGGCAAGAGATGCACTTGGTCAGGTAGACGATGACACATACTTTGAGTTGTTAGACTATCATCATAATCGATTGGCAGATGTCGCGACACATCTTGCAGAAAACAACGATTGGGATGTACTCATGGTGGAAACACATGCACCCGATTATGCCAGTCATTTCTTTCTAAGTCAAGCCGATGAAATAAGCGGTGCTTCAGCGGAAACGATACACCGTTGTCGTGAAGGACTGCGCCGCACCTATGAATCGGTAGATCAGATGATAGGAAGGATTGTAGAACTCGCTGATGAAGATACAGTTGTATTAATCTGTGCAGACCATGGGGGAACACCTAACCAATATCGGGCAGTAGATATTGAAAGGGTATTGGAAGAGACGGGTTTTATAGTGAGAGCTCGTGACCAATCTATTGACTGGACAAAAACACGGGCAGTTAACGTCGGATTAGTACATATCTTTATAAACTTGGCTGGTCGTGAACCCAACGGTATCGTTCCTGCTGAAGATTATGAAACAACTCAACTTGAGATCATTGATGCACTTCATGCCTACACCGATAAAGCAACAGGAAAACACCCTTTTTCATTAGCGGTCACTCACGCCGATGCTGAGATGCTGAACTTACATGGCGACCTTGTGGGTGATGTCGTATACGCTCTGAGACCAGAGTTTGATGGTGCACATGGTAAACAACTACCTTCAGTGAGTTTTGGTATTGGTGGTCAGCATTCAACATTTATTTTATCGGGTGCTGGTGTTAGAAAAGGAATAGTTTTAGAACGGCAAGTACGTGTCGTTGATGTAGCACCAACGCTCTGTTATCTTTTGGGACTACCGATGCCTACAAATGTTGAAGGTGGCGTAGTATATGAAGCATTGGAAGATCCAAACTGGCATTTAACATGTTTATTGGAATTTGAAGATTAGAATCTGAGAATTGTGATTATTCAGGAATCCGCTGCATATAAATGTCGTAATCATCTCCACGAGCATCACTCCAGATTACAATTGCACTACCTGCTTCCGTTGAAATTGCTGTCGGGGTTATCTGTTCTTTCTCTGCGTTACAGATAGGTATCCCATCTTTGTTCCATAAGATATTTCCACTAAAATCAAGTCTTTGTGCATATATAGCATCTTCAGTTATGTCACCAAAATCATTTCGATAGTCAAGCCAATATACGATATAACCGTTTGCACCATCAGATACCAGTTTAGGGATCTGTTGAACTCCCCCTGCAGTGCAAACAGCAATGCCATTGGGATCCCATGATAAATTTCCATCTGAACTGATTCTTTGTGCATAGATATCAGCAAATATATCTCTATCATCCCACCAAGCGACGATGAATCCTCCTTTGTCATCGCTGACGCTATCTGCTTGTTGCTGGTTTACCGACATTTTGCAGATTGGGATACCATCCTTTTCCCAAGATGTCTTACCTTCTTTGGTGAGATGTTGGGTATATAACTGTGAACTTGTGAATAGATTTGGGTCGTTTCGGAAATCTGACCATACACAATATGCCCCACCTTTACCGTCTGAAATGAGCTGGGGTGATCCTTGATTTCCTTTGGCAGTACATACGGGAGTAGGTTTCTCCCACTGGGTATTACCATCCCTATCAATTTTCTGGGCATACACATTCCAATCGGGAGTATTAAAATCCCACCATGCTACGATTGCTCCACCATCGTTATCAGGTATCAGCACAGGATCGTATTGGTCACCTTGGCTGGCATACACCGGTATACCATTCTGTTTCCAAATTGGTATACCGTCTGCAGCTATTCTCTGTGCGAAAATGTCTTGGTTCCCTGTTCTCCAATCCTCCCAGATAACAATAACGCCTCCGCTACCATCTGATACAGCCACAAAATCATCTTGTAGTGTTTTCTCAATGCATACTGCTACACCGTCTGGTTCCCACATTTTCTGTCCTTTAGAATCTATCCGTTGTGCATAGCAATCCTGGGATCCATTTCGAGTGTCCCCCCAAATGATGATCGCTCCACCTTCCATATCTGAAACAAGAATTGGTGGACCTTGTGATGATTCGTGGTCACAGACAGGTATCCCATCAGGTTGCCAAAGCATGTTCCCTTCTTTATCCATCATCTGGGCATACACATCATAATTTTCATTTCGTGCATCACGCCATGCAACGATTACACCATCATCCTTGATTTTTGTGGCTGCTGGGAAATGTTGTGCTTTCTTTGCAATACAAACAGCGAAATTCTCGATGGGATTCAATTGTGAAAGGACAGGATAAGAAAGAATGAGGAGTAAGCAGACAGTGAAAAAAAAGTGGGATAAAACTGTCCAGCCGATACTGAAAAAACCATATTCAGGATTAGATTTAGATTGCATTGATTTATTGTTCTTATGAATGGGTAGAAGTACTGTATCAAAGCGTTGCATTTTTACATCAATAGTTCTTCACCTATTGGAAAGAATTGGTCAGCCATAGCTTGAAGGTCCATTGAAGTATTATGTTCAAATGCTACTATTTCTATGCGTTTTTGTTGCTGTTTGATAAGTTCTGCTAATGGGCAAAAGTCACCATCCCCACTTGCTAAAATTACAACATCTAAAGAACCTAACATAGAGACAACATCGACTGCAATTCCAACATCCCAATCACCTTTTGCGGAACCATCGCCTCTCAAACGTAGGTCTTTACTCCTTATTGTATAACCGTTGTGTTCTAACAACGAAATGAAATTGGATTGTTTGATTTCTGGAATCTGAACGATATATGCAAAAGCTGAAATCAGGTGCCGAGGTCCTACAATGAGATCAAGAAGTTTGATATAGTCTACTCTTCGTTCAAATCGGTCTTTTGCTGCATAGAACATATTCTGTACATCAACAAAAACACCTACGCGGGGTTGAGACGATTCGTTCCTGACGTTAAAGTTAATATCCAAAGGTGAACCATCAAATTGACTAACAGTCTGACGAATCTGATTGAGAGTTTTACGAGATGTTTCATAGCGTTTGTCTATGAGATCAAAATGTAATTGAAGATCACTTTTTAGTTGGTCTAATGCGCTTTTTTCCTTATAGATTGCTTCTTCAGCTAATTTTAATTCAACTTGGAATGATTCATTTGCGTCCTTAAGTTGAGTCAGTATATTAAGCTGAGATGTCATTCTGTTATTCTCAGACAACAGTGCATTATGTTTGTCTTCTAAATTTTCAAGTTCTTCATTAACGTTACTTAATCGTGTTGCTTTTTCATGTAGGTTGATATTCTCTTCTTGCAAGTCAGAAATTTGTTTCTCTTTTTCTTGAAATACTACAACTTTCCTTTTGTAATTCTCATTTTCCTCAATAAGGTATTTGCAATGTTGTTCCAGCAATTTGTTCTTTTTTTCAAGTTTGGTTTTCTGTAAATGTAAATTGTCTATACGCCTCCTATCGCTTTCAGATTCATTTGTTTCATTCCCATCCGTTAAATTTGTATCTGTTTTTTTTGTTGTTTCTGATGCAATTTCCAGCTCTGCTATCTCACAATTGCTGTCCCGAGCATCTTCATTTTCTGTTACTTTGTTAGTTTTTTGCGCGTATGTCTGATTATCCGCCTCATACGCGGCTGTTAATAACTTGTATCCGTGGGCGCGCACCTCTTCGCGAGCATCAGACAGAAGTGCCCAGACGACATCACCAAAATCACCAGATTCAATTAACGATTTAGGAGATTTAAAGTATGTGTGTATTTCATCCACAACCATGTATCCTATTCTGTTTATTGCAGTTTCTGACTTCTCCGAAAGATGTTGGGTGATCTTGTCATCTATAACAGAATGTGTGTAGAATGCAGTTGTCAACATACTCAGTAATTCATGAGATGATGAAGAATGTAATCTGTCTGGGTCAGTAAATAGATTGCTTCTTGTCAACAACTGAAATATCTCTCTTTCGTTTAGATGTAGTGTTAGAAACCAATTGAGTTGGTCCCTGTGTATATTCATTTTTAACTGATCTTCATTCATGAGTTCCTCCAATTCTCAGATTTAAACATAACATTGAAAACTTTTACTATAATAATAGATAAATACGTAATCTTTGTCAACACAAATTACCTTCTCAACTATTCTCTCTGAAGTGTCTTTGGAGTAAGTCTATCCATGATAGTGATGGAAAGTAGCATTAAACCAATTAGCATATTGGTCTGTTTACCAACCATTGGGAAGCAGTATATAGATTTGTAAATACCTTAAGCGGTCTAATTGACGCGTGAGTATTGTCACCTTTGGTATAGGTTTTATACGTCTTCTGACCATGTCCTGTTAAGACTAAAATTGGTATTGCACCAGCAGCAGCTGCAGCTTTAATGTCTGATGAAGAATCTCCAATAAAATGGCTTTCTGAAAGGTCTACGTTATTATCTTTTGCAGCCTGATGTAACATTCCCGGTTTAGGTTTTCTACATTCACAGCCGTCGTCTGGATGGTGAGGACAATAATATATCTTTTCTATATGTCCATCTGCACATTGGATTGCTTCAATCATTCTGGCATGTGTTGCAGATAGTTGTTCTTCTGTGAAGAATCCTCTACCTATGCCTGATTGATTCGTTACTATATAGATGCTGAAACCGTTCTGAGATAGAATGGATATTGCTTCAAGAGAATTATTGATGAAGACAAGGTCTGACCAATTACAAACATAACCTCTATTATGGTGATTTTCGTTAATCACGCCATCTCTGTCAAGGAATACAGTTTTCATCAAAGTTTTGTGTGTATGGGAACTGACTAACAACTTGTTCTAACACTTGTCAAGATTTAGTATCATTTCCTCTGGTTTCACAGTCGCACAACCTAATTTTCCAACAACGATACCGCCAGCAATGTTCGACAGTTGTGCTGCAGTTCTGTAATCTGATTGAACAGCAAGTGTGAGTGCAAAGACAGCAGTAACAGTATCTCCAGCACCGGTTACATCTACAACATCGCTTGAAGTAGGTGGTAAGTGTTCGACTTGTAGTACACCATCAGGACCACGTTGAAAAAGTGACATACCTTCGGCATCGCGAGTAATTAACAAAGCTGAGAGTGAAAGATCATCCAATATTTTTTCACCGACCGAAATCAGATGAGAAACATCGTTAATCATTTCTTGTGTTGCAGCACACGCTTCCTTGTCATTTGGTGTGAGGGCAGTTATTCCCTCATAATTCCAGAAGTTATTACGTTTCGGATCAACGATAGTTGGAATGTTGCAGGATTTTGCCTTCATGACTACCGATTGTATCAATTCAGCACTAACTAAACCCTTATCGTAATCCGATATGATGATAGCATCACATTCGTCCGTCTGTGATAGAATTGATCGGGAGATATGTTCTCTCAGAATAGCGGATATTTCTTGCTTAGATTCTTGATCTATTCTTAGCAGGTGATGTCCTTGATTGTATTGTGTTAGTTCTAAACTACTATTGAAAGAATCAATTGTACCGGTTGTATCAGCATCTACGATAACACGCGTTTTTTTGCTTGTGGGACGTTGCACATCTATGCAAATTTCAGCCGTTCCGATTTCCATCGAATTCAACATCTGTATTAGTTTTTCACCATCTCTGTCTTTACCAATAACACCTATTAATTCTGCTTTCGCGCCTAAGCTTGCTATATTCTGAGCAACATTTGCAGCACCTCCACAGCCTGTCTTCTCAGAAGTTTTTTCGAATATAGGAACTGGTGC
Source organism: Candidatus Poribacteria bacterium (assembly GCA_022824835.1). Taxonomy (GTDB): domain Bacteria; phylum Poribacteria; class WGA-4E; order WGA-4E; family WGA-3G; genus MSPOR6. Next base: position 7,220 of record JAJDZB010000066.1, read on the forward strand.
CTCAGGTGATATGCGGTTGACTTCACCCCAGATATACTCATCTACGATGATATCACCGATAACCATCACCTTCTTATTTTGAAATTGGGGAATAATCGTATTTAATTTCACATTATTATATTAACACAACCTAACAAATTAAATCAAGATTCATTATCACTGCACAGGATATTTGTTTTAATGATAGCTCCAGATCGATTTATCCCTTTTGTAATTTCACTTGAATATATGCTTCTATATTGATAAAATACTATAGGGTTTTCAAGACAGAATATGATAGATTATTTACAATTTATGAAGAAAACATTCTGGAATAACACAAAAATGGTAGTTTTAACACGGTAAGAACATAAGTAATTTTGAGAAGGTGAATTCTAAATGAAACTAAGGATGTTAAACTCGCTCATGTTTTCTTTTTTAACATTTTGCATTGGTGTATTCTGTTGTCCATTTTTTTTATTGGCAGAAGAACCAATTGATGAGAATATTGTAACAGAAACGCCACAATATCCAGAGACATCAACTTACAAATTGCAGGTAGGTGACAGTATCGTCGTAACTGTTGAAGGTTATCCTGAATACACAAAAGATCGTGTACCTGTACCCGTGCAGCCGGATGGTTTTATCTCATACCCTCTGATCGGACTCATTAAAGCAACAGGATTAACAGTATATGAACTTCAAGCACACATGCAAAAGACATTTACGACTAAGTTGCCAAGTGCAAGAGTATTCGTCACAATGATGAAACCCAAAAGACATATTCTTGTGTATGGTGCTATTGAACAGAAAGCGAGAGGAAATTTACATGTATTTGAGACAGGTCAAGTTTATTTAACCCATGCCTTGGCTGCCGCTGGAATTAACAATGAACTTGCTGATTTGACGAAAATAGCAATTTGGCGTGATGGTAAGGTTTTTCGTACAGTTAATTTTCAAGAACATTTAGATAAAGAATATAATGATATACCATTAAAGGATTATGATATTGTAATTGTTCCATCAATATATGCCCTTAGACAGATACGCGTTATCGGTGCAGTAGCAGCTGCAGGACTATACCCTATAAGAAATGAACAAGTTACTGCTGATCAGGCATTGAAATTTGCTGGCGGTACAAGATCAGACTTTGCGGATTTGAAAAATGCAGAAATCATCACTGATGAAGGTAATACGCCAGTTGATCTGACAGCTGAGAATGTCAGTGCAATGTTATTTCCAGGCGACATACTTTATATTCCAATCGCTGAGGCAAAAATAAGTGTTGTAGGGGCAGTATATAAACCTGGTCAATATACTATCACTGAACCGATTCTCTTGCGTGATGCTGTCGCTATGGCAGGAGGGTTAAACGAAGAAAAAGCAAATTTTAAGAAATGTATAATAAACCGAGCGGATGGAACACAAGAAGAGCTTAACTTTAATCTCAGACAATCTGAAGTATACCTCAATCCAAATGACCAACTTCGCATAATGGAAAGAATACGGATTGATTGGAGAGTTTTGAGCTTCGCTGCTTCATTGACAAACTTGGTCGTTAGTGTTTGGTTAAGGTATAGATAATATGAATGAACAGACAGATACAAAACTTGAGCAAATAACAGAAATTCGTTTACTGGATTATTTTTGGATTCTTTATCGCAACAAATGGAGTGTAATTGCAATATGTTTACTCTGTATAATAGGCGCATTTGTTGTAACTGATTTCACCCCACCCGTTTATCAATCTGAAACGACTCTACGGATTCTTGATGGACAAGGGGCATCATCCATACTATCAGGTTTACCGATCCCTGGTATACTTCGTGGACCATCCTCTGGCACTTATGCTACACTGATTCAGTCTCGAGATTTAGTAATTACACCAGCTGTACTTGATCTTCGATCTCAGGGATTGTTGGAACCGTTACCGGTTTTCCGTGGAAAACTTGTTAGATGGGCTGCTAATCTGTTTAATGTCGAATTAGATCCCACATTGACTGAACAAGGTGAGTTGACAATTACTGAATGGGAAGAAGCTTATATAAAAACGCTTATTGATGAAAAAATAAAGGTTGATGAGAATCAGGACGCAAATGTACTTACATTATCTGTGAAACAACGAAAACCTGAATACGCACAATTACTGTGTGATAAGATAGCCGAGATACTTATCAAAACAATTGAAGCTGAAACAGATGAGAAGGCACGATGGTGGGAGAAGCCATCGCCTATGGCGATATTAAGTGACGTCGCAGAGAAGAGAAAAGAAGCGGAAAACGCACTTTTTGAATTCCAAGAAAAGAACCCAGAACTTTCACTGAATACTGAAGGTGGAACGCAAGTTCAACTTATTTTGGCATTACGATTAAGTGAAAATGAGCTTGAAGGTCAATTGTTCGGGGCTGAATTGAGACTTGCCGCATTTGAAGATGAGATAGAGAAGGTGGACGAACATGTCAGATCTGAAACAATATCAAGAAACCCATCATACGCAAAACTTCAGGATGATTTAAATCGGAATGAAATCGACCGAAAAGCACTTATTGGAAAATATGGAGATGTGAAACACCCTGAGATTACTTCATTAGATGAGAAGATAAGTGAAACAAAGAAACTTCTTGAAGGTGAAGCTAAGGAGATAAAGAGTACTACTTCTTCATATAATCCTCTTCACCAAATTCTTGCTCAACACATAAATGAAACCCAAGCAACCATAAAGGGACTAAAAGAACAGAAGCAGATTGTCTCTTCACAGATAGAAGAACATATCAACAAACTGAGTGGTTGGTCAGATAACCAACTTGAACTGTATAGACTTAAACGTGATGTAGAGATTTATAATACACAGGTCGTTGCCTTGGAGGCAAGAATGCGTGAATCTCAAATTCTTGACGAAGCACGCACAGAGAACCTTAAAGTATTAGACCAAGCCCGTCTGTCCCAGGAGCCTATAAAACCGCGGATGAAAATTAACCTTGTGTTGGGAGCAATGCTCGGAGGATTACTCGGTTTTACCTTTGCTGTTGTGAAGAATTACTTTAAAGACACATATTTAAGGTTAGAAGACTCGGTACGACAACTGGATTCTCTACCAGAACCACCAAGTTTTCTCGGTGTTATTCCCTCCATTAAGAAACGGAGTACGTATAGGATTCCACTTGTTGTTCATGATTCACCCAACTCAAAATCCGCTGAATCATTTAGAGCAATAGGTGCTAAGCTTCCCTTTCTCAATCCTGGTGGAAAGATGGAGACAGTCCTTGTGACGAGTTCAACCCGGGGAGAAGGAAAAAGTTGTATCTCGTCAAACCTATCAGCCACATATTCACAAGCAGGTAAAAAGGTATTACTCATAGATGCTGACATGCGGAGACCTTCTCAACACACACATTTTCCAGCCGAACAGTTAATGAGAATTTTATATGAAGATGCAGTCCATTCAGAATCTGAAGATATCCACGAAACACCAGAAATAACGCATAGTGATCCGCGTAAACCTGGTCTAAGCGAAATGCTGATTACGATGAATAACGAGAATAACTACGAAGTATTTAGATCCACTGTGAGAGAAACTGGTATTCCAAATTTGCATCTTATACCAGGTGGGACGGTTCCACCTAATCCGATTGAGTTGTTGAATTCTGATATGATGACACAGTTGTTAGAAATCGCAAAGTCTGAATACGATATTGTCATCATTGACAGTCCGCCTGTTCGAGCAGTTGCCGACCCTGTTATATTAGCTATGACTGTGGATGCTGTCGTTTATGTGTTTGATATAACGAAAACAAAACGGATTGATGTATTAACAGGGCTGAAACATCTCAAGGATGTCTTGCCAGAAAAAGGACTTGGCGTGGTGTGTAATATGATCAATCCGAAACATGCCAGGTCTTATGGATACTACGATAGGCGTTCAGTCTACTATGAACTGACAGATCAAGGGAGTTAGCCTGTTAATGAATTCTTGGCATTGTATTATTTAGTTCTCTGACTTTCCAAGTGCAGCCGGAGGACGCGTTTTTCCTACAAGTCCTGCGAGGACAATCATCGTCAGTATGTATGGAAAACTCTTAATTAATTGATCAGGAATGTTCCATTGATGAATGAGATCTAACGAATCAGCAAATCCGAACAAAAGACAGGCAAGTACACAATTAATGGGTCGCCAGTTTCCAAATATCACTGCCGCTAAGGCAACATATCCTCTCCCGCCGATTATTCCTTTCGTAAATAAATTGACATCAGATACAAGAAAACAGCCACCCATACCTGCCAAAATACCGCTCAAACCGACACCGAAATACTGCCACCTTTTTCTGCTTAGGCTTAGTGTTTTGAGTGCTTCTGTAGAGTTTCCTGCTGCTCGCAAACGCAACCCCCAGGCAGTTTTATATAGCATTATATGACACATTAATATCAGCATAGGCATTGTATATGTAAGAATGCTATAGTGACCTATGATTGGTAGTTTCAGTTCTGGTAGACCGACAACCCTTTCGGATGTTGGCAGTAGATACTCAATACTACCTAATGCAAGTATGTTAATCGCAACCCCTGTTACAATCTGTTCTGACTGGAAAGTTATCGTTGCTACTGACAGTAACATTGCTAAACCGAATCCACATGCAATACCAACACCTAAACCTATCCAGGCGGATTCAGTTGCCTGTGCGCTTACAGTATAACCGAAGGCGCCCATGAGCATCATGCCTTCAAGTGCGATATTTGCCACGCCTGCACGTTCCGAGCATGTTCCACCAAGGGCAGCATAACCTAAGGGAGTCGCTTTTCGTAGAGTGCTTGGTATCAGACTAAGAATCATCTTTTTCTTTTAATGACAAAACCTTCTATACACACCATTATAATTATGAGTAATCCCTGACCAACGAGAAACAGACCGCGTGGAATTCCCAGCTCTAATTCAATGTCCAATGCAACTTTGTTCAACAGACCAAACAGAAGTGATGCAGCAAAGACTCCAAATGGATGATTTCTACCTAAAAGGGCGACTACAATGCCAGTGAATCCCCATCCAGATGAAAAACTATCCAGGAATCTGTGACGATATCCCATTACATCAGAAACACCTGATAAGCCGGCAATAGCGCCACTGAGTGCCATTGTCCAGATGATTACCCTACCTGGTTTAATACCGCCATAAGCTGCGACTTCTGAAGCGTTTCCAACCAAACGAAGTTCGTACCCCCAACGACTGTATTTTAAGAATAAATGTGTTAGGATAACACAAAGAATAGCAAGTAAGAAGCTTGCATCCAGCAGGTTGCTTTCTTTTATGAAAGGTATAACTTCACCTAACCGTTGGAATCGGGCAGTTTTATGGATTGCCTCTGTCTGTGGAGTCATTTGACCCGGCTCCTGATACACAGAAACTACAAGGAAGTTTGTCAGAGCTAACGCGATGAAGTTCATCATAATTGTGTTGATTACTTCGTGTGCTCCAAACCTCACTTTTAACAAACCCGGAATCGCACCCCAAATAGCACCAGACAGCATAGCAGCGACAATACATAGCGGAATTAGAACAATAGATGGTAGATTTATATGAATACCAAACCATGCTGCCGTAAAAGCCGCTACATATAGTTGTCCTTCACAACCGATGTTAAATAGACCTGCTTTGAAAGCTAAAGCAACTGCGAGGCCCGTAAAAATTAGGGGTGTTGTATAAAACAAGACACTTGCAAATTCATCAAAACTCGAAAACCCACTTTTGAATATAGTCAGATAAAACGCATAAGGGCTTTTTCCTCTTAGTAACAAGACAATCCCACAGAACAGAAAAAAAACTAAGACTGCTGTGAATGGGAAAACAACATTAAGAATCTGTTGAATAGTATGAAACTGATTTCTGGTGTGAACAGAAGGTACTGGTTGGTTATTCAAAACATACTCATAAGAAAGAAAAGGAAAAAACATATATTGACAAATACATCTATGCGTGATAGTATAGATATTAGTAATCTCATATCAGATAATATACGGTAAGAATTAATCAAGCAATCTGGTGCTATTAATATAACACATGGGAAGTATAAAAGCAATCTCTTTCAATTTCTGTCAGAACAATTTATACACCTGTTTTTATCGTTTATATCTGTCTCATTATAAGTTTAATTTTTAGGAATAGTGGATCGTTAAAATGAAGAAACCAAAGAATAGTAAAAACAGTAAAGACCTACAATTTGATAAAGACCTTCCTGTTGTTTTAGGTGGAAAACCTGTTTTTGAAATATCTGAAGAACAACCATTTCCGAAACTGGATCAGTGGAAACAGATCACAGAAGTTGAAGCACAGACCGCATATCAGATGACATTAAGGAATGAGCTTTCTGGTAGGTCATCCACAGTTAAAGAATTTGAACGGACTTGGCGCGAACGACATAAGACGCAATTCTCGGTAAGTCTTAGTAACGGAACTGCTGCTTTACATAGTGCGATGTTCGGACTTGGTGTTGGACCAGGTGATGAAGTAATATGTCCTACATATACTTGGATGGCTTCTATCACACCAGCCCTGATGTTAAATGCCAGACCTGTATTCTGCGAAGTTGATCCGAAGACGTTGTGCATAGATGTGGACGATGTAAGACAACGTATCACCCCCAAAACTAAGGCAATTGTAGCAGTGCATTTGTGGGGGAATGTGTGTGATATGGATGCGTTGATGACTCTCAGCAAAGAGACAGGTGTTCCTGTAATAGAGGACTGTTCACATGCACATGGAGCAACTTACAAAGGTCAACCTTGTGGGAGTATCGCTCAAGTTGGTGCATGGAGTTTGCAGGGAAGTAAGGCTGTAAGTGCTGGTGAAGGGGGTATGCTTGCAACAGACGATATCTCTATCTTTGAACGAGCGTGCTTGTTAGGACAGGTAAATCGTTCAATTGATAGTATCGGTGACCCTGATTTAGATCCTAATACCCTTAAATACGCACACTTGCCACCTATGGGATTGGGTGTAAAATACCGGGCACATCCGTTAGCTATCGGTATAGCAACTGTTCAGCTCAATAAACTGGATGCACTTAATAAGAACCGACGTTCATATCTTGACGAAATCAGAAATGGATTGCAAGATATACCCGGCATAAGTGCTGTTGATAGATACGAAGGTGCTGAGCCTGCGGCATTTTTTGGTTTTCCTGTTCATTACAGAATGGAAGAGATGCATGGGTTACCAGCACCAGCATTTGCTGAAGTTTTACGAAGGGAAGGTGTATTGGCAAATAATAATCCTTATCCATTACTTGTCGGTGATGGTGTACCGGTTTTTTCAAGTAGAAGTATGCCAACAAACAGTAATCCTTATCCACTTTTACATACACTACCGCTCTTTTCCCAAGGAATAGACATCTTTACGAATGGAAGGGGAGTTCTCTGTAATTCAGATATGGGGGGAGACTATAAAGGATACGCCGAAGGAGATTTTCCAGTTACTGAAAAGATCTGTTCACAGTTGATTTTCCTGCCATTGTTAACTGAACCTGTTCTTGGTGCTGCCGAACGAATTCTTAAGGCAATCCAGAAGATATCAAAGCACTCGGATACAATAGCTAAGTCATTGAAAACTATCATAAAATAACAACTCTTACCGTAGCACATTCATCTTGATTGTGCTACTGAACCCATCACCCCAGTCGAAAAAGTCATAACTATAGAAAATTCTTCACACAGGCTTCATAGCAGATCGCTTTCCTGTCATCAATTCTTCAAGCATGGCGTGGAATAGTTCGTCTATCAGTTCAACTTCTCGCTCAAGGGATTCTATTTTTTCGTCTATTGCTTGGAAAATGTTGTCGACAGATATTTATCAATCTTCCGTGTCAAGACACCGATGCTTTAGCTCGGTGATGTAGACACAGAGACCAAAAAACTGGACATTAGGAATACAATGTGATATACTCATTAGACTGTTTCAGTGGGAGATGTCGTTAGCATTTCGCACACCTCTAACGAATGGAAACAGGCACTAATCAGGAAACAGGATACCATGAAACGAACTCATAAAATTGCATTAGCTCCTAACAACAAACAGCGTAAATGGTTTGCACAACAGTGTGGCTATGCTCGCTTTGCATATAATAAGGCGTTAGCAGATTTCAAAAAACACCATGCAGAAACAGGTGTATATCTTTCTGCTGGTGATTTGAATGAAAGGTTTAACGTCTACAAGCAAGACT
>JAJDZB010000007.1:0-27574 GCA_022824835.1 Candidatus Poribacteria bacterium
CCAACACTTCAAAAGCAGATTCTGTTCCCAACCTACTCATGCGGTTGGCGAAAGTATGGCTATTCAAAACATGCCTCCTCTATATCATTGTTGAATTGCAATATACAACATTGGGTTATTGTGCTTTTAAGATGAGACCGCGTGCCCCTGCAATCCAAACGTTATCCTTATCAAATACAAACACTTTAATCATATTCTCTTTTTTCTCTTCTAATTCCCATTTCTTACCGCCGTTGTTTGTACTAAGGATAACACCAACACCGAGATCCCCGCCTACTGCCCATCCAGTATATTTATCAACGAATCTGACGCTTCTAAGGGTCTCAATGGTGCCACTGTCCTGTTCTCTCCATTGGTTCCCCCCGTTTGTCGTGTGAAGAATAACCCCGTTTTCACCTACTGCCCAACCTACAGAGTCATCAAGGAAAAAGATGTCTTCAAGGATATCCTCTTTTCCGGTTTCTTGGTTTTGCCAAGTTTCCCCACCGTCCGTGGTCATTTGGATTATACTTTTCTGATTTTTTGCTTGTGGATTAACGTTTATTCCTACAATCCATCCTGTGTTCTCATCAATAAACTGGATTGCACTAAACATACTTGCAGGTTCATCACCTACGGCTCCGACAATACCACCATCCAGAACATTCCAAACGCGTCCCCCGTTTTTTGTCTTAAGAATGGTATCCGTTTCTCCGACAGCAAATCCTACGTTTTTATTTACGAAATATATGCTCTTAAGTGTCGTATCGGCTTTGCTTATTTGGATATCCCAATCTTTGCCATTTGTCGTATTCACGATTAGACCTTTGGCACCCACTGCCCACCCGTTTTCATCATCTAAAAAGTAAATTCCGGTGAGATCAGCACTGATTTTTGTATCCATTTTTTGCCATGTTTTTCCACCATTCATTGTTTGTGCAATGAATCCTGGGTTCTCAAAATCCTCGGCAAGTGCTGACCCAGCTACCCAACCGATCCCTTGAGATGTGAAGGTAACATCCATATAATCCCTAAAATCTGGATCGCTCTTTTGCATAACAACCCAATCAGCGATTACTGGCACAGAGATTATGGCAGTTGTAATAACTACTATTAGTAAGATATTCTTTGATAGTGTCGATCGTGACTTCATTCTGTTCATCATAACTCCTTTACGCTTTGATAGACTTTTAAATATGAATATATATTCTATAGCGAAATCTATAATTACTTTTACATCCCTGGTAGGTGCGGTTTCCTAACCGCACTTTTACATCCCTGGTAGGTGCGGTTTCCTAACCGCACTTACCGAGGGTGTTTTATATATAGTATAACGGTTCAGATTATTTTGCAAGTATGATTGTCCCGGTTTTGAAACTTTCACCGATCTGTAATTGATAGATGTAGATTCCACTTTCTACGATTTCACCGTTTTCGTTTTTACCGTCCCATTTCAATTCTGTTTCACCGAGTTCTGCGATGAGAGATTTTATTAGCACGCCATTTAAGTTATAGAGTAGCACACTAAATTCACCTTCAGCATCATCTATTGTTCGCGCTGGAAAAACGACGGTGTTAAAATCGGGGTCGGGTGAAAGAGGGGTGAATGGATTCGGATACGGTTTATCAAAAATTCGCAGCCTTTTCTGAGCAGGTGCGGATTCGTTATCTGCTTCGTCAATTGCAACTATCGCATAAGTAAAACTACCTGTAGACAACTGTCTATTGTCTACATATCTGAATTCCGTTGAATCATTTGACGTTTTTTCTGCTGAGATTTCACTGTTTGGGAGCGGATTAAGTGTGCCTGAGTCTGCAGAACCGAACATAATACGGTACTTCGACACATCACGACTCACACTCGGTCCCCAATAGACGACGATACCTTCCCTTTCAGTGACAATACGAATATCTGTCGGCGGTTCTGGCGCTGCAGTGTCTGCTGATACATTGACAGTTTGTATCGGTGAACGTTCCGATTGCAATATCTTTGTCTTGAAGGCTGCAATCTGATAGGTATGATTTCCCGGTGGAACATTCACGTCAAGAAAAGTTGTCGCCTCACGTTGTTCAACGTCAATTTGAACATCATCATCCCGATAGATAACATACCCATTAACATCTAAATCCGTCGACTTTTGCCAGCGCAGTGTTACATCGTTTTCCCCTGTTGTGTCAGCCATAGCCGTGAAACCTGTTACAGGTGCCGGTGGCACATTTGGAATGACCTGTAGCGTAAAATCATCGTTATTCAACTTTCCATCGGCTTGACCAGCGCGGATATATTCACCGATAGGACTATCCTCTGTATTGCGTAATCTCGCTCTGAAGACTGTCTCTCCAACGTTATTCGGTGTCAGACAGTCAAAAGCAATTTCGTATACAGAATTCTGAAAATCGATGATCGGTTCATTGAGAACTACACGTAAGACATTTCCACCAGAGGTTTCAACGCTTGCAGCCAATTCTACTCTATCTCTCAAGATATGCTTGAAATCCGAAACTACTGTTTGAAAACCTGACGGCATTGTAATTTCAATAATCATTATTTCTTCCCCAGTCACTGCCTGTGATCTGTCAATTACGAGTGTCACAAGAAGCGTCACTGTTGAACTTGCTGGAACTATACCTTTCGTCTCACCATCAACGTTTATTTCACCGATGGATGTGACAGCTCCAAAACTGATGTGTGTAATGAAGAAGCAAATAATCAATAGAGAAATAAAAGCTGCGTTTTTCATAAAGTACGATCCTTCATTTAAAATAATAGATTAACAGAAAACCGTTGTGTTGTGTTATCCTGTAGGTCACCTGTCAGAAGTTGAAATCCGTAGTCAAGTTGCAATGCTGTTCCACCGATAGGCACTTTTGCACTGCCACCGAGATTTACGGTTGTCGCTGAATTATCATCACTTATCACCCCAAAACCGCCACGAACAGCGATGGCATTATTGATCCAGATTTCTATACCGCCACGAGTCGTTACCACGCCATCACGCGCATTCAGTTCAACGATTGCTAAAGTGTTCTTCAATACGTTGCTGATTGCTTCTCCTTGCGCACTCATTGCAGCGATTGATTCAAGTCTGTAGACAATACCTGCACGGATATTCTGGGGTATTGTATCTGTCTCTGCCTCGGAAATGCTAATATCTGCTGGCACTAAGTTTTCCGTAGATAAGCCGATGTGTAGATTATCAATAGGTTTTACCATCAGACCTATGTCAAAAGAAAACGCTGAACTTGACTGCGAATCTGCAAAATATGGGTTCTCTTTGACAGATTCATTCGCTTCATCGTAGGATGTACTAAAATACTTTAGGTTAACGCCAATCCCTATTTGTTTGATAACTGTCCTGGCATAAGAGAAACGGAATGTTTGTTCGTTGTAAATACCAGAATCTTCAGATAGAAAACCGACATCTGCTCCAATTGTACCTACACGACCAACAGGGAGCACACTGGCAATAATTGAATAATTGACGAGTCCGCTAAAACGTTGCGCATAAGTAGCACCCAAATGAATGTCCTTGAAATAAGCTAAGCCGCCAGCATTGTAATTTGAAGCATTGCTATCATCTGCCAGTGCGACAAAAGCACCGCCGAGACCGAGAGGACGGGCTCCCACACCTATATCATTAAATGCACCGAATACAGGTTGTGTAAAGAGTAAGGTTAGTATTAAGATATAACAACATCTCATTTTTGTTTTTAGCATCTTTTCTCCTATGGTTTACCTGTCATTGGAACAAAACTGACTCCCGTAATTTTTGTTGTGTTGACTTTACCAGCCCTTTTCTTTAATAAAAACAGATCCTGTAAATCAGCACCTACCGGAACAACCATTCTTCCACCTTCAGCGAGTTGTTGTGTTAAGCGGTGTGGTGTTCTTTTAGGCGCAGCTGCAACCAGCACACAATCATACGGAGCATGTTCAAGCCAACCGTAATAGCCATTGCCTTTTTTAAAATGAATGTTATGATAGTTGAGCATATTCAGTCTCGCTTCAGCCGCCTCTGACAGTTCTGCTATGATTTCAACGGAAAATACCTCTCTTGCTAATTCAGCTAAAATTGCGGTTTGATACCCGCACCCCGTTCCAATTTCAAGTACTTTAGAATTCGCTCCTAATTCCAGTAATTCTGTCATGAGAGCTACGATGTAGGGTTGTGAAATAGTTTGACCTTTGTCTATAGGAAGCGGTTTGTCGTCATAAGACCACTTTCTGTATTCAGGTGAAACAAATAGATGACGTTGAACTTTCCGCATTGCTGCCAATATATCAGGATTCTCAATACCCCGTTTCTCAATCTGGCTTCGAACCATCTTCTGTCTGACGTTCGTAAATCCATCAACTGACACCATTGTCTATCACCATTCAAGTATAGTAGTAACCAAACTACTTATTGTTTACGGATTCACATCTATATCATAAGGCATCAATAGAAAAACATTGTGTTTCTTGATAATCTCAATCAGTTTTAGATTTCCGTTATGATCCAGAAACGTAATGATGTTTGATAGGAAAGGTATCTTTAGGGTAGATATAAAATTTGAATACCCAAAGAGAGTTGATAACCATGATACCCTCGGCAATCTAACAATTTCAACAGTCTTGTCATTTAGTCCCATCCGTTCTTTTGCTATTGCAAGCGCTTTGTCTAATCCACCAAGTTCGTCCACCAATCCTATCTCTTTCGCTTGTCTTCCTGTCCATATCCGTCCACGAGCGACTTCATCTACTTCGGGAACGGTTAGATTTTCTCTACCTTGTGCAACTTTTGTGATAAAATCATCGTAAATCTCTTTGAGTTGGATTCTTAGATTCTCCTTCTGCCCCGGCGTAAAATCACTAAAATTACTGAAGAAATCAGCATTTTTACCGCGTGTCATTATCTCCTTTTTGATGCCAATCTTCTCATACAATCCCTTTAGGCTATGCTTTCCACCGATAACCCCAATAGAACCCGTTAGTGTACCGGGTTCAGCAACAATCGTTTCCGCGGGAACAGCAATATAGTATCCGCCAGAGGCTGCAACATCCCCCATAGAAACAATAAGCGGTTTTTTCGCTGTGAGGTGCATGAGTTTATGCCATATTATATCTGCTGCAACGACTAACCCACCAACGCTGTCAATTCGGAGAACTACCGCTTTAATTGAATCATCTGCTCTACAGTGATCTATAGCACGTGAGATTGTTGATGCTCCCATGACTGAATTCCCGGTCAACAGATCATAAAAACTCTCACCTGTCAGCATCATCCCTTTCGCTTCAATGACAGCAATTTTTGGGTTGGGAACAGACCAATCTTGTGGATACAAACTGCTGCTGAGGTATTCATACAATCTAAGATGCCTGACATCTCTTTTCACAAGTTTTTTGATCGCATGCTCTAACTGGTCCTCATATAGAAGTCTATCAACAATCTTGGACTTAATTGCTTGATTCGCAGTGAAAGGTCCACTATCAACCTTCACTTTTACGGTTTCAGGTGTCCATCCGCGTGCTGTTGCAATATCTGTTGTGAGTTGGTTATATAAATCATCAAGAATCGCGTTCATGTTTTCACGATGCTTTTCTGACATACCTTTGCGAGTGAATGCTTCGGATGCAGATTTATATTCACCAAAATGGTCAAGCTCTGCCCGGATACCGAGTTTGTCCAACACATCTCTATAGAAGGAAAGTTCGAATTTCAAACCGACAAGTCGCACATCAGCACTCGGATGCATATAGATGGCATCACATGCAGACGCAACGATATAATCCCCCGTAGAACAGTAAGTGATATAACAGGCAACGATTCTTCCCGATTTCCTGAAATCTATGATGGCATCACGGATTTCTTGCAGACGTCCCATACCAAACTTAATACCTTTTAGTCGGATCAACACACCTGCGACATCTTTGTCCGATTTTGCAATACGGAGTGTTCTCTCCAGTTGAGACATCTCTAAGTCAAGAAAAACACGTTTTCGTGATATCGGTTTCGTAAGAGCGGCAGTTGTAAAATGGAAGTATCCAACACCTGTATCCGATGTGCTGTTTTCATCAAAGTAGTTGACAGACCCAATACCGAAATTACCAAGATTGATTCCAAACCGTATATCATAACTCTTATCACTGTTGTATGTTCCACGGAGCATGAGTTCTCTAATGGGACGGATTTCAACACCATAGCTAAAGTCTAAATCGGATACATCTTGCAATTTTCGCATGTCGACAGAAAGTGTTGTTCTCCAGGTTCCAGGTCGTAGTGCAAATCCGATATCGTAAGTTCTTCCCAATTTCTGATTATTTATCCTCGGCCTATTAAGGTCGCGTCCAATTGCCCCAATTGAGAAGAATCTTCTACGATACATTAAACCTACAGAGACTGACTTATAGTCATCATAACCTTCACTGTCTGAATTGATCCAGCTATAGCTTGTCCCCCAATACAAAGCACTTCCTAAATGATGTCCTGCGGAAAGATTGTAACGTGTAAAATCGATATCTTCTGTAGCGTTAGCAAATTCCATGCTAAAACCTGTGTTGGGTGCAGCGATGAAAAATGCATCATCATTTGGCAACGTACTGCCATAAGTTCGTAAATAGTAAAGGTTTAATGCACGCCTGGTGCCTAATCCAGCAGGATTGAAAAAGGTCGCTAACGCATCATCGCTCATCGCAACAGAATTCGTTGGAAGATGGCTGCGTGTTTTGGTTTGAGCTGCTGTAGTAAGGATAGGTAACAAACTACAGAGAAAGAGAATATAAATAAAGTGTTTCTGTATACGCAAAAGACTTTCCTACGGGTATTGAAATCTATTAATTACGTTACCATGTATCAAGATTATAGGCAAGAGAAATTTGACGGTGAATTTTTTCTTCAAGGATGCATGTGCTACAGCAAATCTGACAGAATGTCCATTTTTCGCGAAGGTATTGAAAAACCGAAAATTAAATAAAATTGTTTTGCAGGATTTAGAAACCTGCAATATTTTTGTGCTCGCGAACTTTTGCTAAATATTTAGAAAAATTGCAATTTTTTTCACCAAAATGCACCCTTTTTAGGTCGAAACCTGTGTCTCTAATTATAGAGGGAATGTGAGTGATTTTCATGAATTTTATCGGTATATTACCTATTTTTAGTAAAAATGTCAGAAAAAGTTCATTTTTTTCCTTTACTTGCACCCTTTAGGTTGAAACCTGTGTCTTTAATTATAGAGGGTATTCTATCTCGTTGTTTGAGTAATTTTCTTAATCAACGCATTGTAATAGTTTTCTTGATGAATTAGAAAAATAGAGCATGTTTTACTTTTTCCAGATTTGCACTCTTTTGGAATTAATACTGTGTCTTAAGTTATGAAGAGAAAAATGTGATCGAATTCCATACTTGTTGTAAATCTAATTGGTGATTTATTAGAGGAACTCAATTTGCGTAATTTTCACGGAATCTATCGTTTTTTGCCCGTTTTGACTGAAATTTTAGAAAAAATTCATTTTTTTTCGTTTTATACAGCATTTTATGCACCTATTGGGGTAAAAAATATTGTCTTAAGTTATGAAGGGGAAAAATGTCATCGAATTTGATACTTGTTGGAAATCTAATTGATGATTTATTACAGAAGCTCAATTTGCGTAATTTTAGCGGAATCTATCGTTTTTTGCCCGTTCTGACTAAGGTCGATGATCACGTTGGAGGCACATCTTTAACTATAGAGGTAGATGATTTAAACAATGGTGTAGGCACGACTCCTACATATAGCATTGGTGATCATGCATACGATAACCATTTCATGATATAATTGGAGGCACAAGATGAGACGAGGCTGCAAATCTAAACACCGTGAATGCATCCGATATTTTATTTTTGCCGATATTATTCTTGGTATCATCCTTGCAGCACTATAAGGAGTAAAACTCATGAAGAATAAACTTTACTGGGGACTCGGTATCCTCATTGTCTTATTGATAGGTGCTTTTGTGTTTGTGATGAACAAAAACCAAATTGCCAAAGACCAATCAAAAATACGGCAGCTTGAAACTGATTGGGCAGATGTACAGAAAAAGTCAGAAGCACATAACGAAGCAGCTAATACACCTAAAGAGGAAGATATTTCTGATGACAAACCGCCTCCTGCTGAACAAGGTTTCAAATGGGTTCGGCATGGTGACCACTGGAATAAAATACCTATTCAGGATACGAATAATAATCAAGAAGTGTCTGTTGAATATAAAGCGTATAAAGGTCCCTTAACGTATCATGAGGAACTGCTTAAGACAAATCCAGCGGAGGCCCTTCGTAAGCTCAGTATAGAGATGAACCACTGGAGTGCGGAACATATACCGGACATTCCACCGGATGATAAACTAGCCACTGAATACGCGAAGATTGAGTATTTGATGGCATACATTCGCGCGACTGGTGAAGTACCTTCAGGAGTTGATCCGAAGGAGTTAGATAAAAAATTTGAAGAACTTCATAGGGAACACCGTCGCTTGTGGTACAGCACTGATGGAATAATTAACTGGCAGGATCCTAATAATCCAACAAATAGATTTGTGAAGTTAGGATGGATTGGATTGGAACCGCCTTTAAGATGGGATGAAGATGGAGACCCTTTGTGGCGGTAAAAGGAAGTATTTATTATGTTGAAAACATTATTTCGGATTACATTAACTGTAGTTGTCTTGACCTTTTTCACACTTTCATAAGAAATAATCCAGTCGAAAAAATGATCGTAGGGTGAAGTTTGCCCGTCCGTTTATACGAAGGCTGAATGGGTACGGAAGTAATAGAAAAAGGGTAGAACCATCTGAGATGACTCTACCCCGAATATATATAAAACGAATACGCTAGCTTCCAGCTTTAAGAAATCCCCATGCAGTTGCGACTTTACCTTTAGGATCAACTGGTAACGGGCCATCTGGACCGTATACGAGGACATCCTCGTATTTTGCTAAGGTATGCCACGTTCCAAGTCCAATTCGCCCTACACCATCTTTGTCAGAATCGGAAATTTCGTGTACCTCTTCATCGTTAAGAATGAGAGTGTAACTGGTAGGTGTATTCACGATTTTAATGTTGTACCAGGTATCGGTATTAAATGTATGATTACTATCAGCAGCTTGTTTATATGCAGCACCGTTCCAGGCTTCTATTCTTGAAACGGAGTTTCCCCAACCCCCAAGGTTCCACCAGTATTCAAAAAGTTCTTTCCCTTGCATACTGGCAGGAAGGTCTCTGAGAGTTTTACCACGAGGATTCATCTCACCTTGAAGTCGGAACATAATCAGGAAAGCTTCTGCACCACTGATCTTGTTAGCACTTACTTCATAAGTATATTCAACCCAATCTTCATCCCAATAGTCATCGGTAACGATGCTGATACAGTTTGCATCATTTAAGAGTTGATGGTATTCCTTATCCTTAAATTCCCATGTCCCCCATAATGAAGCCCATTTATCTTCAGATTTGCTTGGGTTATCAAAGTTATCCTCAAAATAGAGCTGGGACATTGCTGCTGTGGTAAGACCAAAGGTAAAGCAACACAAGAGGACAAACATAATAGACCTTTTCATTTGAATGCACTCCTTTTCAATGCGATTCATTGCGCGTGATTAAGTGCGGTTAAAAAACCGCACTTACCATTTAATGATTCAATGAGAATTCCGCTGAGTTTAGTAGTACCCAGTAGAGGTCCTCATAAGCTAAGTCTTTGTCAGTATAGAGACTTCGTTCTAAATACCGTTGGAAATAGGTTTGCTCTTTGCTAGTCGGTTTTCTTGATAAAACAGTCAGATAGATAAATTCAACTCTATCAATAGTATCTCTCCAGTTATCAAGGACATAGTTGACAAAAGAACCTCGTTCTTTGTGGTCTGCACTGTCGTTCACAAGGCCTCCATTTATCATCATAAGTGCTTGCGGGACAGTACCGTTGAATGCTTCAATCTCTTCCATTTCACCATTGTCAAGCAGGAATAGGAATTTTCTCAGGTGTTCCCGTTTCATGTTTTCAACTTGTCCTTTGTCTTTCCGTTTCTGGAGTCTTTCAAATCCTGTTGCTTGTAGCATAGAATAGAAGAACTGTTCAGCACTTAACGGTTTCAAATAGGCGTGTGAGTAATATATCTCATCATCTTCGTTACTTTTATTTGTTTCTGAACTTCGTTGATACGCTTTTGAATGTAGAATTGTCCTCATGAGATGTTTTAGGTCATAGCCATGAATGACGAAATCTTCAGCTAACCATTCTAATAGTTTGGGGTTAGTTGGCGGATATTCTTCACCGAAACCATCAAGAGGTTCTACAAAAGCACGTCCCATGAAATGTTTCCATATACGGTTGACGATGGCTTTGCTAAAGTATGGATTTTCATTAGCGGTCATCCATTCAGCGAGTGCATGGCGTTTTTTGGTGTTCTCACCTTTATATTCCGTGCCATCAAGGAATCGGGGTGGAACAGATTCTCTGTTGCCATCGAACATGTAGGTAGCTCTTTGAAATTCTGGTGAATTCGTAATGAGGTAATTCTCCATTTCGGTTCTGTCACCCATCATATCCGTGAGGTACCCCTTTTCCTCGCTTCTGATTCCTGTGAAGAACGCAGCGACTCCGTAAAAGTCCTCTTGTAACCATGCTTCTGTCTTATGATCATGACATTCTGCACATTGCATAGAAAGACCGAGAAATAGTCGGGAGGAGTGAGATGTCAAGAAGACAGGTGATCTTTCATAACGTAGCACATAGTTTCCTGCAGGATTATCTTGTAATTCTCCATCAGCAGCGACGAGTTCACTGACAAACTGGTCGTAAGGCATATCTGTTTCAAGTGCATCTCTCACCCAACCCGTTAGACCGATGCGGCGATCATCACCGACATCACGTCTTCCGATTAACCAATTCACCCACAAACGTGTCCAGTAATCAACAGATTCTTTACTGCTAAGCAGTTCATCTATTTTCTTGGACCGTTTGTTTTTTGAACCATCATTCACAAAGTCTAATACCTGTTCAGGGGATGGAATTACGCCTGTCATATCTAAATGGATACGTCTTAGAAATGCTGCGTCATCTGTCTGTCGTGAAGGTTTAAGTCCTTCCTGTTTTAGCACAGCGTCAATGTGTCTATCTAAGTGTTTTGTGCTTGATGGAACATAAGTATCTGTTGTTTTGATTGAAGTGACTGTTGCACATCCGACAATTAAAAGAGCGAGTGTAATGAAAATCGCGCAATTTCGGTATATCTTCCAAGGTCTGTTTTTCATTGTCAATCTCCTATAGTGCTGAGTTCCTAAGGTCAAAGTATGTGTTCTTTCTTAAGTTTAACCGATAACAGTGTGAATTTCAAGGAAAAATATGAAGAGACGGCACTCGGAAAGTGCCTACTACTATTAAGACAGAGACGGCACTCAGAAAGTGTCTACTACTATTAAAGAAAGAAACGGCACTCGGAGAATGCCTACTACTATTTGTCGTTATCACCATCTTACACCGGTTGGAATAATGCCGACATCTTCACCGCGTTTCATTGCTTCTGCTGCATCAAGTATGCTTGCTATATCGTGTTGCGGTTCAAAATCAAGCAGTGTTTTGATTTTAGTCAGATCAAATTCAAAATAGTTTGAATTCGTTAGTCTGATGTCAGCATAATCCTTATGATAACGTTGACATAGATAAGGGACTACCTTTTCATAATCAAAGATCCCATTTCCGCCAAGTGTAAACTCTTGACCGACTGCTGCATCCTTCTCTATACCTAATACCAATCCTTGAACGATGTCGCGGATATCCGCAAAATGCTCTTTATAGGCACGTCCATCGGGATTGCGTTTGAGTATGAATTTTTCTTCTCCATTCCACGCTTTTATGACTGCTTCTGCGGTTTCTAATTCAGCAGGATCATCGCCTTTATAGTTTTTGTACCGGTTATAGATGGTACTAAATACGAAGAGCTTTGGTAACTGATCATCATTGAGGAATTCACTCGGTTCAATGACAGTTGCAAAACGGAACACTGTTGATGGTACACCGTACTGGTGGTGATATGTCATACAAAGTTCCTCACCTATCCACTTCGTAAGGAAATATGGCATATGGTGATACTTTGCGACCATGTCTTCCGTGATGGGTTCATTGAAGAGTCGTCCTTTTTCTGTAAGTTCCCAATAGATCGCTTCTGTGCAGGCATAGACGAAGCGGTGGATATCTTTGTTGAATTCCCGGACACATTCTAATATATTGAGCGTTCCCATCCCGTTGATAGCTAAATAATCTCGGTTGTTGAATGGACCACCGAAGGCTGCAGCGATATGATAAATTGCATCAACACCTTCAACCGCTTTTTTGACATCTTCATATTCTCGAAGGTCACCGAGGAAAGTCTCAACCTTGTCATTACCTTTCCATCTATCAACCCGATTTGCATCACCGGGATATGTAAAACAGCGAATTTCGTGTCCTTTTTCTAATAGTTTTTTGGTAAGATTTGATCCAATGCGGCCGGTGCCGCCTGTTACTAATATTTTCATTCGTTCCTCCGTTTTTCCTGCTAAAAAGTTACTGCATATCCATCAGTTCTCGGGTCGGAGCCACCGATAAGTGCTCCCGATTCAGGATGAACCATTATCATCTGTGCACTTCCTGGACCTCCCCAATCACCGACAAGTTGGAGTTCATGTCCCTTCTGTGCTAAACCCTCTTGCGTATCTGACGAAAACCGTGTTTCTAACTGCAGATGGTTGGAACAGGTATGAGGTATTGTAGATTCCATCGGGTTTTGGAGACTTCGCCAACGTGGTGCTGAAACGGCTTCTTGTGGTGTCATCCCAAAGTCAAGGACATGTGTAACCAACTGCAGGTTCGTCTGTACTTGTGTGTCCGCACCCGGTGTTCCGCACGCTAATATAGGTTTTCCATCTTTTGTGACGATAACAGGGTTCATTGTATGACGGACACGTTTACCCGGCATTAGACAGTTGGGATGATCCTCCTCCAGATGCCAATAGGTCATACGGTTGTTTAATAATATTCCTGTATCACCTGCAATCAGTCCAGAACCGAAACCGGATTGTATACTCTGTAGTACGCAGACAAGATTTCCTGCACGGTCAGCGGTGCAGAAGCATGTGGTATCTTCGTATGATTCGGGTACACCTGCGGGGACATCAACTGCAGCCTTCTCCAAGTCAATTCGTTCTGCTTGTTCTGCGGCATAAGATTTAGATAACATGCCATCTATGGGAACATCTACCCAATTGGGGTCAGCCATATATTTTTCTCTGTCAGCGAAAGCCAGTTTCTTCGCCTCAACCATGAGATGCACACTTTCTGCTGTGTTACATCCCAGTGTTTGCAAATCAAACAGTTCTACGATGTTCAGTTCTTGCAAGAGGATATGTCCGCTTGAGTTTGGCGGCATTTCATAGACTTCATAACCGCGATAGTTGACGTGTATAGGTTCATCCCAGTGAGCACGGTAGTTAGCCAGGTCTTCTGCTGTTAATAATCCATCGTAAGCATGACTGAATTTATCTATCGCTTTGGCAATTTCACCTTTGTAGAACACATCTCTACCCTCATTAGCGATTTTTCGGAGGGTGGTGCCGAGGTTAGGATTTGCGAGGTGTTCACCTGCGGGAATCGGTTCACCATCGTTTGTGAAAATAGCGCGCGTATATGGGTCAGTAGAGAAGTTCGTATTTTGTCCTCTCAAACTACCTGCAAGTCTGTGACTGACGGGAAATCCTTCTTCACAGAGAGAAATTGCGGGGTCGAAAACTTCTTCTAATTTGAGTGTGCCGTACCGTTCATGTGCAAGCAGCCATCCGTCAACAAGTCCTGGCACCGAAACGCTTCGCATGCCTTTCATGGGAATACCGCCGTTTTTGAGATAGGTTTCACGTGTTGCGGCTTGGGGTGCGGGTCCAGTGGCATTGATTGCTTCGACCTGTCCTGTTTCTGCCCAATAGATGAGGATAAATCCATCTCCACCAACACCGGACCCTGCAGGTTCTACGACACCGAGTGCGGCGGCTGTTGCAATTGCTGCGTCAACAGCGTTGCCACCAGCCATCATCGTTTGGACACCTGCTTGTGAGGCAAGCACGTGTCCTGACGTAACCATGCCGTTGCTGCCCATAACAGATGGACGAAACGCTGAACCGTGTGGTGATTGCATGTGAACTCTCCAAATTAGCTCAGCATCTTCTGTGCAAATGCTTCCACATCAACGCGTTCATGTGTGCGTGCAGATTCATTGCATGCTTCCATCAGTATCCATGTGCCAAGAGTGCTGCCCTGAATCCAATCACGGTCTTTGCCTGTGGTGATAGCATCAGCAAAAGCATCAAATTGAAGTCTGTCATCCTCAATCAGTCCGCCATGGAGGTCTTGTAGTGTAAGGTCTTCAACATTTTGTCCTGTTTTGAAAAGTTGGAGGTGTCCGCCATCTCTGCGGAGGTCGCCTTCCTCACCGTGGAATGTCCAACTTCCGCTCCATCCGTAAGCTCCCATGTGTCCTGCTCTTGTGCCAGCGTACGTGAACGGTGCGCCGTTATGGTATTCCATCAATGCGTTTCCACCTGCAGTGCCCCACGCGTCAATTTGCCCTAATGCTGGGTCTCTTCGGTTATGCACCTGTGCTGTAACGTATTTGGGGAGTCCTTTTGCACCAACGAGTTGGTCAAGTTGATGACTACACCCTGCATGAAAATAAAGTCCATCAACATAAGCATCGGGTTGGCGAGAGTCGGGTCCGGTAAAGAGGTTTTGTCGGATCCAGAATCTGCATTCTCCACCTAACATTTCACCGATGCCGTCGTCTTCTCGGAGCCATTCTCGCATTTTTGCTGCTGCTGGGTTCCATCGCTTGTTTTGGCCTTGGACTAAAATTGTTCCGGGGTTGGCTTTGTGCGTTTTTATGATGTCTCGGAATTCGGCTTGTGTCGTTGCAATCGGTTTGACGCAAAGTGTGTGCATGCCAAGATTCAGACTCTCCACTATCAGTTCAGCATGGACGGTAGTAGATGCGTAGATTAGACATGCCTCAACTTCAGGATGCTTATCTTTTGCTTCAGTGATTGTGGTGTAGATGCGTTCTGATAGGTCTTCAGATACGCCATTGATTGATTCGACGCCTCTTTTCGCTGCTTCAAGGTTGATGTCAACACATGCAACGGGTTCCAGTCCGTTTGTGTTGACTTGCGCTTGTAATCGTCCGTGTGCGAAATGTGTGCAACCGACATGAATAGTGGGGATTGGCATATTAGTCTCCTTTGTTATGTCAATAAAATTCACACTGTTTTACTATGTTTCAGAAATCTCAACAGTCGGCGGATTGATGAAATCATGATATTTCTGTGCCACGTTACCTGCAGTAGCATCCCCAGCGTGGATTAACACGCGAAACCTAAAGTGCATCTCCTCACCCTCTTTAAGGACATAAGAACCGTCTTTAGATTTGTCCCGTTCAAAAGTACCGCTACCAAAGATGTTACTTCCCATTAATCCGTAGTTGCGAACGTGCCAATAGGTGGGATAGCGCGGATTCACAATATGATCAAAGACTGCAATTCCTACCTGTGTCCCGTCAACGACACCAGAATAATCGCACCAATTCGCGCGTTTACCCCATGTTTCACCTTCGTTGATACCGCCAAAAGCGTTTTCTATTTTTCCACCATCAGAGGCGTTCATTGAAGGATTCACACGTATACACATGATACCGCCCTCTTTAGTGTCACCGAAATGGACATCACCAGCAGAGGCGATAAAGCTTAGATCAAGATCAAAGATGGAACCGTGATCAGGGAGGTTATAGATACGAAAATGCTGTTTATCGGTCATCAATACTTGACCGTCTTTCGTTTCCCAGGTATTGGCTGCATAAAGTCTGCTAAGAACGGCACCACCGTGTTTGTGTGTAAAGTTCTGATGAACAACTTTTCCGCAATTGCTGCCTTCACCCCAAAGATCAATATCATTGACTTCACCATAAGCGACATAGAGCGAACGGTGATGTACGTGGTCTTTTGATATCTCACTTGTTTCACCACGTGTCACTTCACATCCATCTGGTCCTAAGACTGGAAAGAAATAGGGACGATACTGTGTTTTAGCATACCGAAAAGTAGTGAACGGTCTGCCGTTGACCGTAATGTCAATCGTATCAGAATCTTCATCTAAATTGACACCTGCTTCACCATCAATACTTCCTTCTGAAAGTGTATAACTCCGGGAAGTGCCCGCCTTAAGACTATCCAGTATCCATGCCAAAGAAGTTGACTTGCCATCATCACTTGTCAAGCACTGTGCTGCGATAACGTCACCGGCATCTGTATCGGTTAAGACAACATCTTTGTTGGCATACTTGTGTATATCGGGATGGTCTACATTAACGACAACAGGACACCCATCCCGATTATGGTATCCTGCGTTGACAGTGCATGTTAGATTGTTCTGATTTGCCATACATCTCCTTGTAAGTATCTATAATCATTGCAAATGATGCTGTGCATGATGAATAGCTAAACATAATATTGAGTACTTAGCTTTTGTCAGTCGTCATTTCAAGTATTGCTTCCTCTTCACTGTCATAATTTTCAAAAACGGTAGCTAACCTTCCGAGGACAAGGAGGTTTCTGATATGTGCGCCAGCTTTGACAAGTGCAGTGCGTCCACCTTTTCGCGTAATCGTCACGTGTACGGAAACGAGTGTCCCTAAACCGCTACTATCCATACGGGTAACTTCTTCAAGGTTAAACACGACTTTTGGTGCATCAAAGTATTCCTCAAGTTCTTCATGAATTTGTTGTCTGAGTTCAACATTTGCGGCACCGATCATCCGTCCAGTTGGACGTATTATAATAACACCTTCTCTTTGAAGTATTTCTGCTAACATTTTATCCCTCTCTTTAATAATCAAGATGTGTGCATAATTATTGGTTAATCAACAAATACAGATGGCACACGGAGTGTGCCGACTACTTTTAAGTATGTAATTTGACATTAAATGCTTTGTGCAAAACTCTAAGTTTATCCGCTTATGAATGCTGTGTTAATTGATTAGACTTAGTGTAACGAATTCCTGTGTTTTTGTCAAGTACTATAAACGATTATGGTTTTCGTAGGCTGTTATGTCCGCTTCGTATTGCAATGTCCACCCAATCTCATCAAGTCCATTAAGCATGCAATACTTCTCAAAATCACCGATTTGATATGTGTATACTGTTCCATCTGGACAGACAACAGATTGTTCTTCAAGATTTACCATCAATCTGTATCCTTCGGTATTCTTCGCTTGCTGACTAATTGATGCGATTATTTCAGCAGTCAGTGTGATCGGCAATATTCCGTTCTTATAGCAGTTATTCCGAAAAATGTCAGCAAATGAAGGTGCAAGTATCACTTTGAAACCGTATTGCTGTAATGCCCACGGTGCGTGTTCACGAGAACTTCCACAGCCAAAATTTATACCTGCTATTAGGATACTTGCGTCCGCGTAGCGAGTATGGTTCAATACAAATTCAGGATTAGAGTCGCCATTTTCAAGGTAACGCCAATCATAAAATAGAAATTCACCGAAACCTGTCCGCTCAATTCGTTTCAAGAATTGTTTTGGGATAATTTGATCGGTGTCAACATTAATTCTGTCAAGTGGGACAACAAGTCCATCGTGTTCTTTGAATGCTTCCATTTTTTGTACCTCAATCAAGATGTAAATTCCCTTATGTCAACAAAATGCCCCGTTACCGCAGTCGCAGCTGCCATCTGCGGACTAACAAGATGTGTGCGTCCACCTTTACCCTGTCTGCCTTCAAAATTCCGATTTGATGTGCTGGCACATCGTTGCCCCGGCATCAAAATATCTGGATTCATGCCGAGACACATACTACATCCCGCCTCACGCCATTCAAAACCTGCGGCACGGAATACTTCGTCAAGTCCTTCGGATTCAGCTTGCCGTTTGACCGCTTGCGATCCAGGAACGACCATGGCATTGACAGTCTTTGCGACTTGCCTTCCCTTTATCACATCAGCTGCTACACGTAGATCACTGATACGTGAGTTCGTGCAACTTCCGATGAAAACTCTATCTACTGAGATATCTGTCATTGGGGTGCCGGGTTGAAGACCCATGTATGCCAAAGCGTGTTCCGCGGCTTGTTTTTCATCAGTTGACTGCATATCAGCTGGATTGGGAACTTGTCCTGTTACGTCAGTAACCATACCTGGGTTTGTACCCCATGTTACCTGCGGTGCAATATCTGCAGCGTTCAGTGTAAGTGTGCGATCATAATTAGCACCATCGTCTGTTGGAAGTTGTTTCCATTGCTCAACTGCCTTATCAAAGGTTTCACCTTTGGGTGCAAAACGTTTGCCAGCAATGTATTCGTAGGTCGTATCATCAGGTGCGATCATACCTGCTCTTGCCCCTGCTTCAATTGTCATATTACAGACGGTCATGCGTTCTTCTATAGTGAGTGCTCGGATTGTTGAGCCTGTGTATTCTATTACTGTGCCATTACCCCCATCAATTCCGATATGACCAATTATTGAGAGGATGATGTCTTTTGCCGTTACACCGTAGGGTAGTGTGCCATCAACGCGTATCTCAAAAGTTTCGGACTTATGTTGCAGGAGACATTGTGTTGCGAGCACATGCTCAATTTCACTTGTTCCGATACCGAATGCAAGTGCGCCGAGTGCACCGTGTGTAGAGGTATGACTATCACCACAGACCATCGTTTTTCCGGGTTGCGTGATACCAAGTTCTGGTCCGATGACATGCACAATGCCTTGGTCAGGACTGTTGATGTCGTATAGCGGAATATCAAACTCTTTGCAGTTTTGCGCGAGTGTTTCCATCTGCTTTGCTGCTATTTGGTCTTTGATGGGTAGGCTTCTATCTGTTGTCGGCACGTTGTGATCCATCGTAGCGAATGTTAGGTCGGGTCGGCGTACTTTTCGATTGTTGAGTCTTAGTCCCTCAAATGCTTGCGGGGATGTTACTTCGTGAACCAGGTGTGTGTCGATATAGAGAATCGGTACTTCGTCTGCGGATGCGCGGACGAGATGCGCGTCCCATATTTTTTCATACATTGTTTTTTTCATAGTTTTCTTTTTACCTCTGTCCTGTTTGTTCTTATGGAGAATAAAACCGAATCAATTATACACAATGTGGATTGAAAATTCAACTGAAATAAAGATTCCCCATATTCCATTGACATATTCATCAGTTTCTGCTAATATATACTTTGAAATAAATCTTTTGGAGGAACAATGTCTGAAGATCAGCAAATACAGGACTTAGAAGAAATCCTGAACATACTTGATACGAACATGGGTCATTTTGCCGACAAACTTGCGAAATGGACATTCAAAAAATCTGAGTTCTTACGCGGCTTAGTCTTTATAATCAGGGAAGATCTCGTCCAACTCCTTGACTTTAAACGAGCAAAAATAGTTAGTCCTGATATTGTTGGCAACACATTGCAAGCGTTAGTGTCAGATATGGTGTTCACCGTACCGTTTCGGGACACTTCTAAAGGGACTGAGTTAACGATATACATTTTGTTAGAACACCAATCCACAACGGATCGTATGATGGGGTATCGGTTGCTTTCCTATATGTGTCAGATATGGCATGCACAGTTGGAACAATCAGCCAACGAAGGAGTGAAGTCAAGTCAACAGCGTTTGCATCCTATCGTCCCAATCGTTTTTTATACTGGAGATAGGCAGTGGAAGACCCCTGTATCTCTCAACGCAGTAATGGATATACCAGAGAAGATGACACCTTATGTGCCATCATTTAAGACCCACTTTCTCAGTGTTAAACACATTGACACGGATGAGTTGACACAGACCGATCATCCTTTCGTATGGTTAATGACCGTCCTTCAGAAGGAATTTGACGATGAAAAATCCATGCAAGAGACGTTAGATAGGGCTCTAACACAACTGGATACAGTAAAAGATGAAGACCCGATACTCCACCGAAACGCGATGATATATCTATCACTGATCGTAAGGTGTAGACGGCATGCAAGCGAGCAAACTCCATTGCTTAGAATGATAAACACTCGGACAGAAGATGAGGAGGTTAAAAGAATCATTATGACAGGTGCAGAAGCTCTTATTCAACAAGGAAAAGCCGAAGGACTTGAACAAGGTAGAATCAACGAGAAACGGACAGCCGTTCTCAAAATAGCACGGTATCGGTTCGCTGAGAAGTCAGACACTGTTCTCAATGAGATTACGGCTATAGATGACCTTGGCCACCTTGATGAACTGTTTGACCAGGTCCTCACCGCAGACACGTTTGAGGACATTGACTTTTCAAAGAACGGTAAGTAGTTAATATACCACCCTATATATAACTTTGAACAGTAACACATTCTTCCAGATTGTGCTTCTTTGTAGTCGATTAAAGTCATATAATGACGGGACTTACGCATTCCCCCTTGAATGAAGATTAAATAATTAATTATTTAATCTTCATCTGGAGTGCAGCCCGTTGACAATCCTTTTTTCTATATTAATAGCACGTTTTTTGTCCAGAACTCCAAGACCGAGAATACCCATATCATATTCGGGGCGTTGTTGAATACGTTCCGCAACCAACTCTGACTGTTGTAAGGTGTGTAACATTTTTGTAGAAACGTATACTACAAAGTCTGTAATGCATTCTACCATACCCATTGATACTTACCGCAACCCTTTTATCCTGAAAATCCTGGTTCAGACAAGTGACAAAAACTTTACACACCCCCTCGTACTTGTTCCTACAGATAACGTCAGTTTGATTAATCATTTCGGATGTGTTCGCTCACGCCATTTTCGTATCCGAGAGGCACGAATTGTAGCACAAACTTTCAGTTTGTAGCACATCTGGCGCAAACTGGAAAGTTTACGCTACATTTATCAAACTCACGTTATAGATACTTTGTGAGAATGGCATTTTTTTGATCTGTAGCATTATCAATCACGGCTTGTGCTTCCGTGATTTTTGCCTCTATTTGTTCAACTTCTGTTATTGTGGTTGGTGTTCCTTTGATGTCATCGCCTGTTACAATGCGGAAATGAGCAATGAATGTGCTTCTGGTCGTAACTGGAATCTATAGCAAGGATTTTCAAGTCAATGTATCGTTCTTTAGATGGATGGAATTCTCATTTTCAAGTGTTATAGCTCTTCTTTACCAGCACGTTCGATCAAACGTTCAATCATTCGCTGCTCGATCTCAATTAGAGTGCATCCTATAGATGTTCTATCCCGCACTTCATTAATAGCCCGTTTTTTGTCCAGAACTCCAAGACCGAGAATACCCATATCATATTCGGGGCGTAGTCGGATACGTTCCGCCACCAACTCTGCCTGTTGTTCGGGAGTCAATTGAACAAAAGAAAACCGTGCAGGTTCGTTTTCTACCACTTCCCGTAAAGAGATCCATTGCCCGTTGAGTGCCATAGCCACTGGACGGCTCCAATGGTCTTCGCGAGGTATTAGTTTATTATTTGTCATAAATATCTCCTCAATACTGAGCAATCAGAATTATTAGGATTATGTTTTTCACTACATCACCGCGAGCAATTAATAGTAGTATTGTATCATAAAAACAACCAATAATCAATCAAAAACGCATTCGTGGGTGCGTAAAGTTTTTGTCACTTATATAAAAAGGCTCGCTAAACCCTTGCTCCAGCGGAGCAATATGTCTATAGAAAAAGGGTTGTCAACAAGCCGCACTCCAGCGGAGTGCTATTTATCTAAACAACTTCTATACACCTGCTGTCACGCTAGGACTAATTGTGGTCACATCAATGTTTTCTATACACATTCCGTCTCTCTGAGGCTACATAACAAGCATCGGAGCTGCGAAAGGTATATAGAACTTCACCCCACAAAAGACAAGCACCAGAGGGGCGAAAGGTATATAGAACGTGTCGGGACCACCAATAAACAAGCACCAGAGGGGCGAAAGGTATATAGAACGTGTCGGTTACCCTAAACCCAAACCCCAGAGGGGTGAAAGGTGTATAGTCCGCGCATTGATCCAACCAATAGCAAGCCCCTTACCTCCCTGAATGATATTTATGTTCAGACAAGAAGACGCGTATCGGTTATTCGCTGTTGTCGTTTAACGCTTGCGTAAACTCCTCCAGAGTTTCTACTTGCATTGCAGCCTGAAACAGTTGTTTAAGACGTTGGATGTCATCAATTGCTTCTAAAGTTGGTTTCAAGTTCTGCGCGTCTTCGGTCTTTAATCGTAAGACGAGTGCCTCAAGTATATTCTCACGCGCGTTTTTTTTCATACCTCTTTCGTATGCTTGTGGCGCCACGTAATCAACAATTGGTGGGTTTTTCATGGTTTCCTCCGAAATAATATCTAAAATCGTCTGTACATCGTAAATTAAATTCCCTAAAACAACCAGGCTTCCGAGATATTCAGGCTTGTTTGGAACATCCATACTATCTGCTGTTTGAACGCACCTGCGAAGCCATTGAACAGCATCTATGTCTGCCGGATGCTGCATGAGTGGTGTAAAAGGGACCAAACCCGCAAGTTTTAAATCCAGAATCGTTTGTCCCTCTATCTCACTTAGCCGAAAAACTTGGTATTCAATAGAAATGTTATGGTTTTCCAGATTTTGCGTGAACTTCCCCGGGTCATTTCTCCCCGCGTTAGGTCCCAAGTAGAGGACATTGGAATACACTGGTAAACGGTAGGTTTCAATCGCTCTAATGATGTAACCTGCCATCCGTAGCGACATCTCCGGATCATAACTGTCAGCAGTTTGAAACTCGAAATGCACAAGTACTTCTCTATCTTCGTAAAGGACTTTGATAAGCGTGTCTGCCTGATGCATTTCAACTTTTGGTTGTTCAGGTGTAATAACCTCCAGCACTGTAATATTTTCCATTCCGAACTTAAAACAGAGCTTGACAAAATCTTGGGGGTTTGTCTCGGCCTGTTTTTTAGAGGCAGTATCAAAACTTGCCATTTGCTTCCTTTCAAATAAATTATAGCACACATTTAGAGTGCATGCCAATTGTGAATCCGTTGAGGGGTGTGTAAATATTTTGTCACCATAGGCGTCAATTTAGTGATTTTCCCAGGCCGGTAGGTTCGGTTTCCTAACCGAACCGGATCCTTCGCAAAAACCTTTATGAACACAATTGGCGCAAAGCCAGTTCGGTTAGGAAACCGAACCTACCAGGGTTTAGAGGCATGTTGTAAGTAGGAAGCCACATCTACCGGCCTGTTATAGATACTTTGTGAGAATGGTATTTTTACGCTCAGTAGCATTATCAATCACTGTTTGTGCTTCCGTGATTTTTGCCTCTAATTGCTCAACTTCTGCTGCAAACTGTTCCTGAAAGTTAAGCGGAGGGACAGGAATTTGCAAAGTTCTTACCTTTGGAACAGTTAATTGAGGAATAACCGAACCGCTATCTGTAAAATCAAGTCTACCGATAATGTGTTTTAGATAGAGAATATTAGTTAAATCTACATTGGGAGTTAGAACGATTAACCTGACAATAGGATAAAATTTTTCATTTCTTACTTCTGTATATCCAAGGGTTCCCCTTGCTGATATGGTTATGCTTGGTTTTTCTATTTTGACAATATCGGTCCATCCGTATAGTCCTTTATCTTGAACACCGTTAGCAAAAATTGGAATGCTAAACTTATCAGTTTTGACTTGTGAAAAATTTTCTTTTGGAACATCTCCCCCGGCTACAAGTTTTTCGGCAATATCCTCCAATTTTTTCATTTCATGATTAGCATTTTCAATCGTACGTAGTTTTTCCTCAATCTCTTGTTTGGCTTCGGTGATGGTTTGACGTGCTTGGTTAGTTTGCAGATCCACTTCCTCACACGCATCTACAATCTGCTGTTGGATTTGGAACGGTGGAAGGGGAATTTTTATTTCTCTAAGGTTGGTTGAGTTTAGTCCCCCTTGAGCGGAACCTGTGATGTTCTGTCTTAGCAGATTTTGACCGTTCACAGAAAAAAGAAAATTAAAAATATAATATTGCTTTAGTTGTGATTCACACCGTAAAAGAAAGACATGCTCATTTACCATTGCATTTTCATTGTTTAGTTCATCTCTCAAAAGCGCAATTTTTCCGGTTAATGCCCCATCTTTGCAAAGCAACATATCATTTTCTTGTAATATGCCTCTTGTGCTGCCGTGGTAAAAATCTAAAGGAACATATTTGGGTGTGCTTAAGTCAACCATACCAGTTGTAGGATGTATATGTTCTCCTCCTAAACTCCAAGCTCCGCTTGTTATATTTTCAACGCCACCTTTAGGTCTACTCCCAGTTTCAATTGTTTCTATCTCATCTCCTAACTTCACAAACGGATGCTGTGTTTCTATTTTAGTATCCTGAGACGGCGTCAAGCTAATGATTTTATCAAAACTTACACGGCTAAAATTCAACATATCGGTAAGTTTGGCATAATGGCAATGCTCAGGCAGTGGATCAGTGGCTTCAGTTATGAAGTTTCGTTTAATTGCTGTGTTTATTTTCGCGTTGTTATCTTGCTCCTTCGGGTCAAACAGAGGCGTGATAATATCATTTACCGTTTCTCCTCCTTCGTATTTAATGCCTTCGCTACCTTTGCGTCCACTCCACTCGTAACCTAAAAATTGCTTTCGCTCTCTGTTAGTATTCGGCGCATTGACAATTAGCACACTGTTTTCTTGCTCATGTGCCAAAATGAAATAGAACAATTTTTCTTTTTCTATCTTATGTAGGAACGCAATAAGACTTTGTTCTAACTCATCGGATTGCTCTTCTTTTGTTTTCTCCTTGAACTTCTTGGATTTTCGTAATTTTTTAATCTCCGTACTTTGATTACAGGCTGCTTCGTATTCATGAAAAATATCGTACTGCAATAATTCACAAAGCCTGCCGCGATCGGTAGGGGAAAAGAGTTTAATGTATTCTTGATGAGGAACTTTGATATGGTTACAATATGCCTCAATTAGGGTTTTGTCTTGATACTGTACTTGGTCATCACCGTCAAAAAAATCATGCACACGATTGCGGTAGTGCTCAGCGAGTTCCGGGACTTTTGTTTTCCGTCTTAAAAAAAGCACTACTGTATTGGTGCCTGTTTTACCAAAGGTACCGCTCCCCAATTCGGCAATACTCACTATATCAAAAAATTGTAACAGAATCTCACGCGTTCGATTGTGAACCGCTTCTGTATTGGACAGGATACTGGAAGGGACAATCACACCAACAATTCCACCGGGAGCCATTAAGTGATGAATTCGTTCTAAAAAGAAACACTCAATGTTATTGGTATTGCTATTTTCACCTGTAGCTTGAATGAGTTGATACCGTTCTTTGTCTGCATCGCTCAAGGTTTGTAAAAACCCTTCCACAGCAAAGGGTGGATTTGCTACCAAGACATCAAAACTTTTTGGTAGAATTTCAGGGTGAGCTGCAAGTGCATCGGCATCCAGTATTTTAATCTGCTCTTGTCCGTGCATATACGCGGCGACTTTTGCCACTTTTGCTAAGCGATCTTCTTTTTCTATACCTATAATTTGGCTATAGTAGAAGTCTCTTTTCTGCTCTGGGACTACCTTTTTTATTTGATATGCATATTCATTCAAGAAATGTCCTGAACCACAAGCATAATCAATTACCTTAAGCGGTTCAGTATTTTCCTCAATTTTTTGAGCAAGTGGTAAGGATGAAACAATAAATTTACAAATAGGTAGTGGTGTGAAAAACTGACCCTCGGACTGCTTGATACCGTTGTCAAGAAAGAACTCAAACATATCACCCAAAAATTGGTTTTGTTCATCTGTTTTAAGCCGCAATCCCTGCCACATCTGCACGACTTCTGATAAAACCGCTGTGTTTCTGTCGAATAAATCCTTGTTATGGGTGTCTAAAAATGAGAACGCTGAGTTGGAGAAAAACTTTAGCTCCCTAAAATAGTCATGGATCTTTTTCTTAGTGGCGTTTCGGTCATTTTTGACGGGCCAAAATGCATCGTCAATTTGTTCACGACTGACATAGCTAATTTCTTCATTCAGGAATTTACGCATCCCCCTGTGATAGAGGTTCTGCAATCTATCAACAAAATCGAAGTAGTTATCAGATGCGGGTCCGTTCCAGTAGAATTTTAGGTCGTTTCTGTTTTCTTCTTCGTCAACTAATTTGCATAAAAACAGATTAACCAAAACCTCAAAGGCGTTTTCGCGTCTTGCAATGTTGTGCTTTCTTAAAATTGTTCGGAAGTCATGGTATTTGCTATCTTTATCAACAGCACCAATGGGTTTGGTATCCTCGGCGAGGGTATACTTACTTTTACCGATATGATAGGCTTGGATGTTATCTTCAAAAATACCGTTTTCTGTGAATTCTAATTTGTAAGTCTCACGCCAAACAGCGAATCGTTGTTCAGCTTTGTTCGCTTTATCAAAGGACATCAGATTTGTATCTTCTGCCAAAATTTGTGGATTGTCAAGATGCGGGATCAGTTTATATGTAAAATCTAACTCATTGTTAATAAAACTGGAAGCGTATAAACATAGGTATTTAGTATCGGCTTCTTGGTGAACATAGCTGAATAACTGTCCGCCATTCTGTCGTGTTTCGTCCCATGCTTTTTCAAATTCCACACCTGCTGTCTTACACTCAATAATCAATAAAGGATTCTTTTCTTGGTCTTTTACTAATATATCAGTGCGTCCACCACTGGCACTGTGCCCAATTCTATAGGGACGTTCAAGTTCTAAATGTTCAGGTTTGTACCCTTTGGCTAATAGGCGATGCACACATTCAAAAACTACAAAGTTCTCATTTTGTGAGAAGTTGCATGTTTGGTGTTCGTGGACTTCTACCTCTTCAGGGTAAATAATTTCTTTTTTATCAAAGTCAACTTTTAAGGTTGTCTCAGCAATTGATTTTTGAAAGATGTCACCTTCTTCTATGAAACCGAGTGTTTTGAGTAAGTCTTTAAAGTTGTTTTTCGTTATCATAGGAATGTTTTTTGATAAATTAACGAGACATTTCAGTTCTTCAAAAAGTCACGAATTCGTGACAAATTTGTCACAGGCGTGACTTTTAGTACATTGTGTATTAATCCAGACTGTGTAAGGTGTCGTAGGCTTTTTTTATGTATGTGTAAATTTTTAAATCTGCCGAAACGTGACAAAACCGATTGTCACGTTTATTTTATGTTTTTTTGCAGTGGAAGTCAAATATGAGACATCTGATATTTTATTAATTTTCATTGTATTTTCCTTATTAACTGATGTTAGTTATATTATAACCTATATTTTGATGTTTGTCAAGTGTAATTTTCACTCTTCCACCCTTTCATCCCTTTCTTCCAACCTTCCAACCTATCCTTTTAACTTAACGTCTGTATCTAAATATATGACCAATGATACATATTATATATGTAGTTACTATATGTTTATAAAAAAAGGTGTTGACAGTACTATTATGCACAATGTTCATATAAGTATACACTTCAGATAATAAGCTTTTCAACCCAAAAATGAAGAATTTTAATTTATTTTTAATTTTAACTTGCAAAATATGTTTTTATATATTACAATT
>JAJDZB010000109.1:0-14881 GCA_022824835.1 Candidatus Poribacteria bacterium
TTACCCAGAAACAAGACGGAATGAGTTGTTAAGTTTCCTCGAATCAGGATTACAAGATGTCAGTATTTCGCGCGCATCACTCTCTTGGGGGATACCCTTTCCATTTGATCCAGAGCATATAATCTATATATGGATAGAAGCATTAAGTAACTATATCACCGCACTCGGTTATGAAACGGACGGTGAACAATTCCAAACCTTTTGGCCTGCCGATGTTCACATGATGGGAAAAGACATCACCCGTTTTCACGCGTTGCTTTGGCCTGCCATGTTAATGGCCGCGGACATACCACTCCCTAAACATATTGTCGGTCACGGTTGGCTGACGAAGGATGGTGAAGCATTGAGCAAAACGCGTGGTATCTTCATTGACATGGATGGTGATATAACAAAATACGGTGTAGATGCCTTCAGATACTATCTGCTGCGCGAATTTAGTTTCGGAAATGATGGAGACTACCGTCCCTCGCGTTTACACGAACGTTACAACGCAGACCTTGCCAACGATCTCGGAAACCTACTCAATCGCGTCCTCGGTTTATTGAATAAGAACTTTGACGCGATTCCTGAACCTACGACACCAGGTGAGTTTGATGATGAGATCAAGACACTTGCTCACGATACTCTTGAAACGTTTGACTCTCACATGCAGACTTTTGCCTATGACATGGCACTTGAAACTATCTGGGAATTTGTCAGACGTATCAACCGTTATGTGCAACAGACTGAAGTTTGGACTCTCGCGAAACCTGAAACAAAACCGCGAATGGGTACAATCTTATACAACAGTTTAGAGGCACTCAGATTCATCTCCGCCTTGATCTTTCCATTTATTCCCGATACTGCAGATAAGATACAGAGACAGATTGGCTCTACCGATTCTGATTACACATTAGAATGGGGACGACTGAAGGCAGGCAAAAAGGTCGCTAAAGGTGAACCTATATTCCCGCGTGTTGATCTCAAAAAAGAGAAGCCTCCTCAAAAAACCGGTAAAACGAAGTCTGAGGAGCAGCCAAAACAAGGAAAAACAGAGCTCATCTCATTCACAGAATTCCAAAGAATGGATTTCCGTGTTGGACGTATCATCTCAGCAGAACCCATCCAGGGTGCTGATCGTCTACTTAAACTAATCGTAGACATCGGCACAGAGAAACGGCAGGTCGTGGCAGGAATAGCAGAACACTATCCGACTGACAGTCTGATAGGAAAACAGGTTATTGTGGTCGTAAACTTGGAACCCGCAACTATTCGCAATGTTGAATCGCACGGTATGGTGCTTGCCGCAAGTGGTGACTCTGTTGTATTGACAACCCCAGAAACTGAAGTACCCCTTGGCACTCAAGTCAGGTAGCCTTTGATTTTTACCATAAGATTGATCAAAATGTCTGAAATAGAAAACAGATTAAAAACCGAAATCCGGAACAACAGAGCAAATTCCTTTCTGGTAATTGTGCCAAATGTTGCTTCGCGTCAGAACCGAGAACGGAAGTTAATTGACTATCATCCTGAAGGTGCTATAACTAACCTGCAGGTACAAGAAATTGTCGGTTTTATAAACAGATTATATTCGCAAATTCGTAGCCCCAGACGACATATCTCATTAGGTATTCAACGACTGTGGTTAAATGAGATTACAGGTTCAGATGTAGAATCCCAACACAACCTTGACACGTTTCGTCCGATACAAAACGCTTCAGTACCAGATAGTACACTTAGTCTGATAGTAGATACAATCAATAACCTTAAGGGACGTAATGAGACCCATCTTGAGTTTGTGGAAGAGAGCCAAACAAGAACAGATCTTGATACAATTTATCGCAGCTATGAAAACAAACTCGGTTCCCAATGGATTGATGAACAAGGTAAACACCTATTCCTTGCTGAAAACTTTGATGAGAGATACTTCAAATCTGCTTTTCCTTATGTGAAACTTGTCGTCGTTGAAGGTTTCACCGTTCTTTCAAAAGCAAATATAAAACTACTACAACAGATCGCAACTATAGAAAGCATTGAAATGTGTTTTCGCACAGACTGTTATTCTGAGAATAAGGATTTATATTGGAATGTCGTCAATCTGGTAAAAGAATTTGAGAATTTCGGTGTTAAGATTGATGCTAACTTTGAACGTCAATCAGAATTACATCACTATTTCGCTGAAAACCTCTTCAATTCTAACAATAAGGTGGTTAAGGGAAAGGATTTATCGGAAAAAATTAAGTTGTTGAAACCTTCTGATCGATCTGAGGAAGTAGAGACGATTGCACACACAATAAAAACACTTGTTGACAAAGAAAAATGTAATCTCAACAAAATCTGTGTTACTTACTATAGTATTTCTAAGTATCAGCAGCGTATCACTGAGGTTTTTTCTGATTACGGCATTCCGTACACACTATCTGAAAAGGTCTCATTGGCAAAGTCCCCATTAGTTAAAGAGATTTTCTCACTGTTAACATCAAGCAGGGATCCGCAACCCTCTGTTTATTTCACTGACAATCAGGATATCTTGGAAAAAAAGAGTTGTACGCCACAAAAATTTCTTGACTCTATCAGTATGATATTAAACGAATCCAAGACGTTCAGATTTATCCTAACCCAGATGTCAGAAGAAAACCCCACCATAGTTGAAGCAGAGATAAACGCCCTACAAACATTCAAAGAAGTATTAAATGAATTCTGTTCTGTGTTGAAATCTGAAGCACAGGATACCTATCTAACACTTGAATTGATTAGGAAACTACACTATATAGTCAAACATACTTTTTATCAGCGGAGAGCATCACGTAAGGTTGAAACAGTAAAGATTCTCCCACTTGGTGAGATCAGAAGTGTTGAGTTTGACTATGTCTTTTTGGGTGATTTTGTTGATGGTGGGTTTCCAGTGCAATATCGCACGGATCCTTTACTGCCAGAAACACCATACCGCACTGAAGCTGAACATCTTTACGATAGTCGTTTTCTGTTCTATCGCATCCTAAAATCCTTTGGAGAGAAACTATATCTTCTTTCCCCATCACGTGATAGGGACACTGAACTCATTCCATCAATATTCATTGAGCAATTAGAGGAGATTTGTCAAACAGGATCAGAAGAAATAACTGATATCGGTCAGCACAGTATGACAGGTTTCCTCAGTACCTATGGTGATTATGTGTGGCATGCAGATGCACCCGTTCTTGAAAGTTTCCCACCCAAATTGAAAGAATTAAGACCAATAATAAACCATGTTGTTCAGGTTGAAAAATACCGTGAAGACACAAAACAGAATACGATCTATGAAGGTCGTCTATACCTTGATGAGCTTTCATTAGACAGTCAAAGAAAACTGAAGACACTTCGCGAAAGAATTTATTCAGTTACGGAATTGGAAACTTATGCAAATTGTCCTTTTCAATATTTTATGTCAAATATTCTGAATACTAAGATAAAAGAGGAAGAGGAAGATGATGAAATTTCAGGAAAAGATAAAGGTAATTTGACGCATAACATTCTTTTCAAGTTCTATAATGACCGTAAGGAAAAAAAGTCACCATCATTAGAACAGGACAGGCAGAAAAATTTGGATACAACAAAAAAATATCTTAATACTATAATAGAGCAAGTTGCTGCCGAGAAACGTAATGAACGCAATATCAGCGGCAAAAACCTAATTTGGTCAATCAGTACCGATAAACTACGCGCAGCACTCTTCAGATGGATAGAGGCAGAACAGAGTTGCGAACTCACTGTATCACCAAGATTCTTTGAAGTTAGTTTTGGAAGACCCCCAGGCGATTCGGATACTGAATTAAGTTCTTCTGAACCCATAACAGTCAATGATGTGAATATGAAAGGAAAAATAGACCGCATTGACATCGGTGAAAACTATTTCAATGTTGTAGATTATAAGACCGGGAGTTCAACAATTGGCATACAAGATATGCGTGAAGGACGAAGCCTTCAACTGTCAGTTTACCTCAAAGTAGCTGAAAGTTTATTCGCACAACATGCTAACCTGAGAGGGTTAAGTCCTGCAGCAGGTCTGTATCAGAAGATCAGACTTCGTGAATTCAAGCAGGAACTTGGTATAGGAAAGGGACAGCTGAACGGAAATGCTTATCAAGGTTACAACGGTTCAAGATGGTATGATTTTGGTTCATCTAACAAACAGTGTTTAGAAGATGACGATTTTAACAGTTTCCTTGATCGTATCTGTGGTTATGTTGAACTTTATGTAGAACGTATAACTGAAGGATTTTTCCCACTCATCACGCGAGCAGAAACAGATGTAGACTTAGAAAAACCTGATCATGCACCAGATACACCTAAAGATCCTACGAAACCGTGCAATTACTGCAACTATAAGCGGCAATGTAGAGTACGTGCCTTTGAGGAGGAGTATCAGGAAGAATGATTCTTGTTTTCAAATGTCTTGCATTCTAATTGTTATTTTGGTATACTAATTTTAATCACAAATACTTAAGGAGAATACTTTAAATGGCACACACATTACCAGAACTGCCTTATGCACACAGTGCTTTAGAACCCCATATTGACACGCAGACGATGGAAATTCATCATGGAAAACACCATCAAGGGTATGTTAACAACCTCAACGCGGCATTAGAAGGTCATGATGATCTTGCTGAATTAGATGTTGAAGAACTCTTGAAGAACATTGATCAAGTTCCTGAAGACATTCGTCAGGCAGTCATAAACAACGGTGGCGGACATGCCAATCACTCACTTTTCTGGTCGATTATGGCACCAAACGGTGGAGACCCCAGCAGTGGTGAAATCGGTGAAGCTATCAAATCTGCATTCGGCTCACTTGAGGCTGCAAATGAAGAATTTACGACAGCAGCCACTAAACGTTTCGGTTCA
Source organism: Candidatus Poribacteria bacterium (assembly GCA_022824835.1). GTDB lineage: Bacteria > Poribacteria > WGA-4E > WGA-4E > WGA-3G > MSPOR6. The sequence goes on from JAJDZB010000109.1 coordinate 4,867, forward strand.
GGATGGGCATGGCTCGTTATCGGTGATGACGGGTTGGAAATCTATTCTACTGCAAATCAGGATAGTCCAATTATGCAGGGGCATACACCTGTACTCGGAATTGATGTTTGGGAACATGCCTACTACTTGAACTATCAGAACCGTCGTCCAGACTACGTTGCGGCATGGAAGCACGTCATTAACTGGAAAAAGGTTAATGAAATTTATGTTGCAAATGCTTAAAAGCGATTTGATTTTTATAGGGGCGGCCATCAAGCTGCCCCTATTTTCTTATATCTTATTAGGAGGAAAAATGGTGAAAAAATTATTCTGTTTTGTATCCATTATAGCTCTTACGTTTGCAGGATACAGTTTTGGACAAGATGTCGCAGTCGTCTACGACGCAGCTCTTGAAAACGGAAATGTATTAGGTACAGGCGGCCTCAAAGGCATCGATTTAGCAGACCTTATCGTAGAAAAACTTGCTGACAAAAAAATCAACGGCGAAATAGTTGATGGCGAAGGATTGATTAACTATATGAATGCCAATCCAAATGGCATTTATGTCCTCACACAAGGAAACACTCCGGACACCATCTTTCAAAATAAAGGTGAAGATGATCCGGTATACTCATGGTTGAGAGAGGGCGGTATCGGAGGGTTTATCGGAGATTATCCATTCTACTACTATTGGAACTATGAAATTAATGCACGCGTTGCAGCAGAAACTGCAGGTCAGCAAAAAATATTCGGGGTTACAGTAACAAATGCCAATACAGCATCTGTCAAACCGACTGATCTTGGTGAGAAGTATATGCCATCTCTGAAGAACTGGATCTCAAATCGTCCAGTCGGTATATCTGTATTAGAACAGAACAACTTTGAGTTTGAAAGTTATGCCGATGATGGCGCAAATGCCGATCCGGTTGCCTACCGAACAGATGATATGGAAGGTTGGTTCATCAATTTCCATACCTCCTGCTGTGGCACTGCAATCCCAGCATTTGAGCAAATTGCAACTTCTTATGCAGAACTTATTGCCAATCGCTTTCCACCAGTATCACAGTCCGTAGACTCATCTGGAAAAGTGAGTGTCGTTTGGGGACAACTTAAGTCACTAAAATAACATGGTAGTAGGCACGCTCCGCGTGCCGTTTACATAAGATGACGGCACACGGCGTGTGCCTACTACTTTATAAAACCAAATAACACCGATTTTTTTGACTTTTGCGTGATTCGGTGTTATAATTAATATGAAGCATTAATGAAACGCAAGACAACATAACGCAAGAACGATATTTGATAGATAATTACAACAGAATAGAAAAAAGCGTTGAAAGGGAAGAGTAAGTCTATTGGACTTGCCAGAGAGGAAGATTCACAGGCTGCAAGGTCTTCCCAAGTGCCTAAGACTGAATGTCGCCCTGGAGCTGCTAATCTGAACGACTGTAGAGCGATCTCCGAATTACGACAAGTAGGATTAGTCGGTTTGATGTCCGTTAACGCATCCCAAGAGTGCTTTTCCTTAATAGAAAAAGAAGGGAGAGAATTGGAGTGGTACCACGGTAAGGTCTGATTATGCATCCTTCTCGTCTCCAAAGCGAAGCGAGAGGGTTATTTTTTTTCAATATGTTCCGGCACAGGAGGGTGTGCCGACAATACAATAAGAGGAAATTGGCATGGAACTTTCAGGAGCACGTATCCTGGTGGATTGTCTCAAACGTGAAGGTGTCGAATATATCTTCGGTGTGAACGGTGGTGCAGCAATGCCGATTTTTGATGCCTTATATGACGAAACAGATGTAAAACTTATACCGATGCGACACGAACAAGGTGCTTCTCATGCTGCCGACGGTTATGCACGCGTTACAGGTAAGGTAGGCGTCGCTCTCGCCACGTCAGGCCCAGGCGCAACTAATCTTGTCACAGGAATTGCGACTGCATATATGGACTCCATCCCGATGGTCGCTATCACGGGGCAAGTCATGACACAATTCATCGGCAGTGATGCATTTCAAGAATGTGATGTTATCGGTGTCACCAGACCCATCTGTAAACACAGTTATCTTGTCAAGAGCTGCGATGAAGTTGCGGATGTCGTCGCAGAAGCATTTCATATAGCAAGTACTGGAAAACCGGGACCCGTCATTATTGACATTGCAAAAGATGCTCAGCAACAAAAGACACTTTACGAATATCCTGAAAAAGTTGATATCCGCAGCTACAAACCACAGATCTATGGTGACCCCAAACAGATCGCAAAAGCAGCTGACCTAATTAAAGAAGCGAAACGTCCTATTCTTTATGCTGGTGGCGGCGTAGTCCTGGCAAACGCAAGCGAAGAACTCAGAGCATTAACTCTTAAAACACAGATTCCAATCACTGTTACGTTGATGGGACTCGGTGCTTTTCCTGAAACACATCCCTTAGCGATGCAGATGCCGGGTATGCACGGTTCATGCTGCGCAAATTACGCATTTACCGATTCAGACCTTGTTGTTGCAATAGGTGCCAGATTTGATGACAGGGTTACGGGTGATCTTGACAAATTTGCACCCAATGCCAAAAAAATCCATATTGACATTGATGCATCTTGTATTGGTAAGAATGTACCTGTTGATGTCCCCATTGTGGGTGATGCTAAGAAAGTTCTCATAGAGTTGAACAAGATGGTTGAAACTACCGATATTGATCCGTGGCGTAGACAGATACAAGAATGGAAACAGAAATACCCGTTTGAGTACGAGCAGAAAGGCAATAAAGTCATGCCACAATATGTTATGGAGCAGATCTATGAACACTATAGTGATGCAATTGTCGTAGCAGATGTTGGTCAACACCAGATGTGGGCAGCACAATACTTCCAATTCACGGAACCGCGTCAATGGCTGAACTCAGGGGGTCTCGGAACAATGGGTTTCAGTCTTCCTGCCGCAATCGGTGCACAACTCGGTTGTCCAGACAGAACTGTTGTCAATGTCAATGGTGATGGTTCGTATATTATGACAATCCAAGAACTCGTACCAGCGATAACAATGAAATTACCGATAAAAGTTTTTATCATCAACAATATGTATCTCGGTATGGTTCGTCAATGGCAGGAGTTATTTCATGACAAACGTTACGCTGCAGTAGATTATCATGACAATCCTGATTTCGCGCTTCTTGCACAAGCATTCGGTGCTACAGGTCTAAGAGTAGAACATCCTGAAGACGTTGAACCAGCATTGCTTAAGGCGAAAGGAATTGACGATGGTCCTGTCGTCATTGACTTTATAGTTGATGAAGAGGAGAACGTATTCCCGATGGTGCCAGCAGGTAAAGGACTCGGGGATGTTATCAGAGGCTTATCTTAAGTAGAATTAAATTGGTAGTGTTCTGTCAACTTCTAAATGAAAGTATAGTTTTCTTCTGTAGGTCGGGTAGAGCGGAGCGAAACCCGACACGTTTTGATTAGAACTATCATGTCGGGTTTCGCTCCGCTCTACCCGACCTACAATATCGCACTTGACAAAGCAGCAGGTAGAAATAGAATGAATAACGAAGACCGACACATTTTTTCCGTAATGGTAGAGAACAGATTCGGCGTGCTCGCACGTGTCGTGAGTCTATTTAGTGGACGCGGCTTTAATATTGACAGCCTCAATGTCGCTGAAACACACGATGAGAGTGTCTCACAGATTACGCTTGTTACACACGGTGACCCTCAGATAATAGAACAGATCTATCAACACCTGAATAGATTGATTGACGTGATTGAGGTAACGGACATATCCACAGGGACGCATGTTGAACGTGAACTCATCCTTATCAAAATTGCCACGACCCCCCAGACTCGTGCCGATATTCTGCAAGTTGCTGAAGTCTTTCGTGGACGTGTAATTGATATGAAACCTAATTCTATTATACTTGAGATTACTGGGGATGAGGGGAAATTGAAAGCAGCGATTGACATATACAGTACCTATGGAATCCTTGAGTTAGCACGCACAGGAAAAATCGCTATGATACGTGGTTCTACCGAAAAACCGCAGTAGTACATTCCCAGACATGTGAGAATATTATACAATAGAAACAAAGAGGAAATTATTCTATGGCAACAATCTATTACGACAGTGATGCTAATTTTGACCTTCTAAAGGACAGAACTGTCGCAATCATCGGCTACGGTGCACAAGGTAGAGCACAAGCATTGAACCTTCAAGACAGTGGTGCAAACGTCATCGTCGGCTTGTACGAAGGCAGTCGTTCAAAATCCCGTGCAGAGGAGGAAGGTCTAACCGTCAGAACAGTGGAACAAGCATCAGAATCAGCAGATATAGTTCAGGTGCTTATCCCCGATGAAAAACACGCTGATGTCTACCGTGACCAGATCGCACCGAATATGCAGTCTGGTAACATGTTGATGGTCTCTCACGGTTTCAGTGTTCATTTTGGTCAGATTGTTCCAGCGAACGACATTGATGTTACTATGATAGCACCGAAAGGTCCTGGTTCACTTGTCCGAGAGGTATTTGAAGGTGGTGGTGGTGTACCGTGTCTCATAGCTGTTCACCAGGACACAACCGGTTCTGCCCGTGATATTGCCCTCGCTTATGCAAGAGGGATAGGGGGTACACGTGCAGGTGTTATGGAAACCTCGTTCCGTGAAGAAACAGAGACGGACCTCTTTGGTGAACAAGCAGTACTATGTGGTGGTACCGCAGCACTCATTAAAGCAGCATTTGACACCCTTGTTGAAGCTGGATACCAACCGGAAATGGCATACTTCGAATGTCTCCACGAGTTGAAACTCATTGTTGACCTACTCTATACTGGCGGATTAAGCAAGATGCGTAACGATATAAGTAATACTGCAGAGTATGGAGACCTGACACGTGGTCCACGGTTGATTGATGATAGTGTTAGGGAAAAGATGCGTCAAATTTTAGCAGATGTCCAGGGTGGAATCTTTGCCCGAGAATGGGTCCTTGAGAATCAAGCTAATCAACCTGTCCTTCGTGCCCTCCGCAAACAAGAATCTGAACTGCAGATTGAAGATGTTGGCAAGAATCTACGCAGTATGATGAGTTGGTTGGATGAATAAGAGTTAGTAATAGGACAACGTGAACAAATTAGCAAAAAGTCCTCTACGGTATCCAGGTGGAAAATCAAGAGCACTTAAACAGATTATTCCACTCCTACCTCCAAATATAAAAGAATATCGAGAACCGTTCGTTGGTGGAGGTTCTGTCTTTTTTGCAATTCGTAGTATTTTTCAGGATCACATAGATGCCTATTGGATAAATGACCTAAATTATGACCTATATTGTTTTTGGAAGCATACGCGCGATAATGTTGATGATTTAGTAGAATCTATAGGTAAAATTAAGAGAGAATATAAGAACGGAAGGATTCTGTTTAATGAATTAACAAAAGACAAAGATTTACTATCAGCAGATAAAGGGGTGCTTCCTGAATTTGAAAGAGCAGTACGTTTCTTTATTCTAAACAGAATTTCTTTTTCTGGTATAGTTGATTCGGGAGGATATTCTCAAGCTGCCTATGATAAACGATTTACAGACTCTTCTATTGAAAGAGTAAAAATGATTTCTCAATATCTAACGAAAGTACATATAAACTGTGGAGATTACCCCGATCTTCTCTTTCAGGAAGGTAAAAATGTCTTTGTCTTTCTTGACCCGCCGTATTGGAAAACCACAGAATCCAAATTGTATGGTACAAGAGGAACGCTACATACTACATTTGACCACGAACGATTTGCAGAGAATATGAAGAAGTGCTCTCATCAGTGGTTGATTACCTACGACGATTCCCCAGTGATTCGAGAACTTTTTGATTTTGCAGATATTTGTGAATGGACTTTGCAATATGGCATGAACAATTTTATGAAAGATAATGCAGCAAAAGGAAAGGAACTGTTCATAAAAAATTACTGACTTAGAACTTACGCAGGCTGATCTTTTGTAGCAGAAAGAGGCACAATCAGGGATGAATGTGCTACAGCAATTAGTGAATTTCATGCTATGAGATACGATCATGCCAAAAACTTTACATACCCTCCTTACATATCTATATTGAAAAATTCCCCATCAACTGTTATAATATACACACTAATCGATCTGAAGAACGAAGGCAATCAACTTATAGGAGAAGATTATGCGTCAAAAGCGTTCGAAAACCCGCTCTATAAATGCATTATTGATTGCTGGAATCATGCATCTCTGGTTAGCACTATTTTTAACATTCTTCTATTACACACAACTCAGCCATGAAATAGATGATGTTATCGGTTTAGACCTTATTAATATGGAAAGTCCTGATCAATTGCACCGGCGACTAAAAAGACCTTTACCGAAACAAACCTTGACCAAAAAACCGTCAAGAACTATCTCAGAACACAGACCGCAGCATCTTAAACAGACAGCTTCACCACATCCAATAGATGAAACACTTCGACCTTCAGAACAGATCTTAATGCACCATGCATCAGAAATAGTGTCAGATACAGCCACTGATCTAACAGATATTACAACACATGCCAAACATTTAGACAGACAGACAGCAGCACTGCCAAAATCTGTATCCAGTCCCTACGATATTACATCCGGTAAAGGTAAGGAGAGTCTTAGACAGAGAGTAAAGGGTGATGGAAAAAGTGGTATACATAGAATTGAGTCTACGGGTACAGCAGATATCGGCAGTATCGGTGATGGATTCGGAATCGACGGGGATGGTGGAAAAGGGACTGGGAAAGGAAAATCTGACCCTATCGGAGATGCATTGGAAGAGATCGCTAACCACATTGTTGCATCACGAACATTGGACAAAGTCAATGTTGTGTTTGTTTTAGACACAAGTGCAAGCATGCGTGATAACATACAGCAGGTTGCAAAAAACCTTTACACAATGGCAGATGCGTTTGACCTCGCAAATCTTGAGTACCATTTTGGTATGTCTGAATTCAGTGTACGACGAGAGGGACAGGAACTAAAGACAAATGCACTCATGCCAGATGTTGGCTTGTTGAAAAAACGGATGCAAGGGGTTCGACTCAGTGGAGACGAAAATGCATTAGATGCCTATTAGGTACGGTAAATTTCATAGATTTCCATGCGGATGCAGATAAACATCTTATCTTAGTTACAGATGAACCCGCGACTACCAGTTTAAGAACAGAAAACAGCACGCAGACACAACGGGAGAAAGTTATTGATGAAGCTCAATTTCAGGAAATACGTGTCAACATACTCGGTTTCGCTGAACCTTATCAACAGAAACTCGCTGAGGTTACAGGGGGTGTATGGCAACAGATTCCTGGGAGCGATTATAATCCTGCTGCATTACCAGCAAACCGTGCTGGAAACCAAAAACTTCTCAAAACCTTCCGTGAAATTGCTGTAAGTATACGCAAGAGCGGTAACACCCCAATGATACAAATTGCGTTATACTTTGAGGTGGCGATACAGACCGGAGAGAATCCAATCCAAAGAATACAAGAAGCGTTTGATACACATGGGGTTGTCTTAAGAGCAGAATCCTTTGAGACTGAATACAATGAACTTGTAGGGAAAGATAAGAAAAATCTGCTCATAATTACCGACTATAGCCACGGACAACTCTATGCTATGCAAATAGAGAATGACAAGATTTCTGTTTATTCAGGAAAATATCCAAAAAATTGGACTTTGGCACCAAAACTTATTGCTAATTCATATCAACAATCTAACAAGTGGTTCATCAATGATCAAATGAATAAACAGACATATACTTTCATTAAAGCAAGAGAAACATTAGCAGTTTATATGGGTGGACAACCGGGGAATACACAGAGAGTTAATACAGAATCAATAGTCGACATTGTAGTTATGTTAGACTATAGCGGTAGTATGAGGGGTAAATCTCAAGCAGTTATGCTCGGATTAAGTACCCTAATTGGACGACTATCCATTTTTCCGATGAAATATCGTATCGGACTTATCCGTTTTGCAGTAGCAAAGGACACACTTAAGTCTGTGGACGGTGTAGACATCGCTCAGATGCCGCTTAATGAAGTCATCATAGAAAGTCTTATGGAGGATCCATTCGGTGGAGATGAGCATCTGTTGGATGCTATCGTAGAAGGGTTACCGCAGGTACAGTTCAGTCCTTATGCCAAAAGGTTTCTACTTGTTCTTACTGACGAACCTACAACCGGTACCCAAACAGAGGCGAAAGCATTGGCAGTATGTCGATCCTTAGGTATTACTGCATACATAATCGGTTATCCTGATGAGAACGATTTCCAGACGACTTTAGCTGTTGAGACCGGAGGTTTTTTCTATACGATGCCTAAACATCTGAATAAGGCATACCCTAATCAATAATCAAGAGGAGATTTATGACCAAAACAAGTTCTGACCAACATAGAGAAATAGCAGCTGAGGAAGGTCCTGTTTCGGTTGCTATCGTTACCGTAAGCGATTCACGTACACCCGAAACAGACACGAATGCAGCATTCTTACGCGAACAGCTTGATCGCGGAAAGAACAACGTAGTTGCATATCAGATTATTAAAGATGAACCTGACCAAGTAGAAGAGATGTTGGACAAGATGGCTGCCAGTGATGCACAGATCATTATATTCAACGGTGGCACTGGGATCGCGCCGCGGGACACTACTTTTGATGTGCTGAATCGAAAGTTAGAGAAAACGTTACCAGGTTTTGGTGAACTATTTCGTATGTTTAGTTATGACCAAGTTGGTGCTGCTGCGATGCTCTCCCGTGCTACGGCAGGTGTCTATCGTGGGAAGGTCGTCATATCCACCCCAGGTTCAAACGCAGCAGTCAGATTAGCATGGGAGAAACTTATCGGACCCGAATTACAGCACCTTGCATGGGAGGTCGGTCGTTAAACGGGTTGTCTTATCTTCAGTCCCGTAGAGACGATATGTTCCCAGGCCGGTAGGTTCGGTTTCCTAACCGAACCGGATCCTACGCGAAAACTTCTATGAACGCAATTGGCACAATGCAGGTTCGGTTAGGAAACCGAACCTACCGGCCTGGGAATATCCCAAATTTGACACTTATAGGTAGAGCGAAGCGAAACCCGACTTTACAGCGGAGATGAAGTATTACAATATCTCACGCGTAAAAGTATAGGCATGTCTTAACCACGACGCATAATAGATTCCATTTGCATAACAGAAATAGATGAGTTTTAATCCAACAATTGCGATAAGACTCAGGCAAAAAATAGCTACAATACAATAATCCATACTTCTCATCTTTGAAGCCTTACTCTGTGTCCGCTCTGATGTACTCTCAGTAGAGAATCCTCTGCTTTCAACAGATTCGCCAAGATGGGTTGCTTGTCGTATAATTCCAGCTAAAGTCGGACGGAAACTATTGATTATTCCGTTAATAGAAGCAAAGATATTTAATCGCATATACCGAAATCCACGCAATCTCTGTGATCGAATAACTGCTGCTGTTTCCTCCACAATAACGGGTATAAACCTGAGTGCTGTTGTCACCATAAACGCGAGTGTACCTGGAATTCTTAACTTCATCAATGCAACAAGTAGTTCTCGTGCTTGTGTTGTCCAAATGATATAACAGCCGATCACAAGCGTCGTATTGAATCTTAAGGATTGTACAACACCATGAAAAATGCCTTCTCTATAGACACTAATCCCACCAGTCCATTCTCCTAAGACAGGGAAATTTGAAGGAACAAGCGTAAAAAGAATCGTGCGTGGGAACGCGTTGTAGAATATCGCTTGACTATAAAGCAATCCCCACGTCGTAAACAGAAGAAACAACAACAATAGTCGGATCTGTTTCAGTGTTGGAGAAGAAACTGCAATTAATAACAGACTGAATAGGAAGCAGACAAACAACGAAATTGGACTATCCAGCAGAATCACCAAACATCCACATAGCATCATTATGATTATTTTTGTTCTGGCGACTAATCCATGCATGGTTGATACCATTTTATGGTAAAATTTTGAATTAATTATACAGTCTGTACCAGTGCGGTTAGGAAACCG
>JAJDZB010000106.1:0-8387 GCA_022824835.1 Candidatus Poribacteria bacterium
GGATGACAAACGTATCGGTATTTTCAAAGTCTTTGCACGAGACCCAAATAGCTACCGAGCCCGTGCTACGCAATGGGTGATGCTAACGGACCTTGGCATTATTTCTAAACAGACTGGAGATGAACTATGGGTCTGGATCAATTCGCTTGCAACCACAAGACCTGTCGCAAGAGCAAACGTTAGGTTAGTAAGTGATAACAATCAGACACTACTTTCCGGACAAACGAATTGGGAAGGTTTCATTAAGTTCACATCCGTTGCACAGAAAACCGAAGGATTTACACCCTTTATGTTAATAGCAGAGAAGGGAAAAGACTTATCCTTTATTCAATTAAACCGGCATCAACTCTCCACAGGTGACTTCAATGTTGGCGGCTCTCCCTATTTGGATTCAGGATATGACGCATTCCTTTATACAAGCAGAGGTGTCTACCGCCCTGGCGAAAAAGTTGATCTTGCAGCAGTAGTACGCGGAAAACAGAACATTACGCCTCCTACATTACCCATCAATATTGATATTTTAGCACCAGATGGCAGAATAATAAATGAATTTCGTAAAACGACAGATAGACGCGGGGGGTGCGAGATTACAGTACCACTTACTGCGTATGCACAGACCGGTAATTACATCGCAAAGATGAGTGTTGCTGGCAAAGAAATTGGACGAAGAGGTTTTCAAGTTGAGGAATTCATGCCCGACCGAATGAAGGTCAATATCGCAACAAACAAGAACGTGTATGACTTAGCGGAAGAGGTCAGCATGGACGTTTCCGCTGTTAATCTGTTCGGACCACCCGCAGCAAACCGTAAAGTTACCGCATCTTATATACTTGAAACTGTTCCTTATGTGCCAACAGAGAAATGGAATTCATTCCATTTCTACAGCTCTATTCCATTCGATAAACAACGCATCACTTTGGGAGACTCAAAGACCGATGCTGAAGGGATAGCACAGTATAAATTCAAACTACCCGAGAGAGTTAAATCCCCATCTCAGTTAAGTGGCATTCTAACTGCATCTGTGAACGAACCGGGGGGTAGAGCTGTTTCCGCTTCATATCGTGTCACTATTCATCCATATTCACACTATGTTGGTATCAGACAATCAAATACAAGAGCTGTCAAACCTAATGAGAATGTGAATATAGAATATATCTCACTGGATAAAACTGGCAATATTGCTTCAGAACGTGCCCTAACACTCACAGTTCACAAAGTGCATTGGAATTCTATCCTGCGGCGAAACGCACGCGGACGATACGAGTATGTCTCGGATAAGCAATTAACGAAATTAGAAACCCATCAGGTGATTACAACAGAAGAAATCGGAATATTCCAATATACACCTACTGAATATGGTGAATACCGTATACATCTTGAAGATGTAGAATCTGGCGCGAAGACTGAACTCAAAATAGAGACTTATGGGTGGGGCAGTGTGCCTGTGTCAATGGAAAATCCAACACTGCTTGAAATGACATTAGACAAAAAGGCGTATCAACCCGGTGAGACAGCAAAAGTAAACATCAAAGCCCCTTTCGCCGGTAAACTCTTATTGACAATTGAACGTGATAAGATCATAAACTACCGTACCGTTAGACTAAATGGCAACACTGCCAGTCTGGATATTCCTGTTAAATCAAGTTATAGACCAAATGTATTCATTTCCGGTACGCTCATCCGTTCAACGAAGTCACTCAAAGAACATTCACCCGCACGCGCTTACGGTGTAATCCCATTAAAGTTAGATACTGAAGCCAACCGATTCAGTGTTGAAATAGATGCACCTGAAGAGATACGACCGAATACAGATCTAACCGTCAAATTTCGGGTGAACGGGACACATAGTCCATACTCACATGTGACTATCGCTGCCGTTGATGAAGGTATACTCCAGTTAACCAATTTCAGTGTACCCGATCCGCACAGTTATTTTTATCGTCAACGCGGACTGAAAACAGCAGCGTATGACCTCTATTCAGCTATTTTACCCGAACTGGAAGCAGGGCAAGGAAACTCCAGCACCGGTGGAGATGGCACTGAGAGCTTAGATGGACGGTCAAAACGACTTAACGCATCAAGCGTCATGCGCGTCAAACCTGTTTCACTCTGGTCAGGAATAATAAAGACAGACCGATACGGAAACGGCACAGCGAGCTTCCATATACCCCAATTTAACGGCACGTTGCGATTGATGGCTGTTGCATACTCAAATACAAACTTCGGCTCCGCAGAGAAATTCACGAGAGTGGTGGAACCCATTGTTTTGACACCAACATTTCCCCGATTCCTCTCTGGTGGCGACCACATCCAATTCCCTGTCAGTGTTCACAACGGCACAGGTACTGATGGAGAATTTGAAGTAGAGATACAAGCGGTGGGTGATGTGCAATTCATCTCTAACGATATAGAGATAGAGAACCAAATTAAGGACAATAGGTTGCGTAAAAATATACAGATCGCTGCGGATAAAGAAGCACAACTGTTGTTCGAACTACTTGCACTTGACTCAATAGGTAAAGCATCCTTTGAAGTAACTGCTTCAGGGAACAATGAAAATACACAGATGTCTGTAGAACTGCCGCTTCGATCTGCTGCACCCCCCATCACTGAGACAGGAAACGGTTTGATTACCGCAGAAAAACCCGCAGAAATTATTTACCCTGCAAACCTAATACCGAATTCCTCCGACTTTACGCTGACGGTATCACCTTTTCCTGCAATTGGGTTCGCCGGTGGACTACGTTATCTGATCAAATACCCCTACGGTTGCCTTGAACAGACGACAAGTAAAGTCTTTCCACTGCTCTATTTTAGCGATATAGCAAAGACTGTTGATCCTGAACTCGCATTGGACGAAAACGTTGATCACTTCCTAACCCAAGGAATCGCAAAACTTGAGGGTATGCTCACATCTCAGAATCACTTCTCATATTGGCCAGGGGGTCATTACATCAACCACTGGAGCAGTGTCTATGCTTCTCACTTTCTGATTGAAGCGCGCAAAGCCGGTTACGAAGTCTCTGATCGTGTCTACGATGGACTGATTGAAGGACTCAAGCAACAGGCAAAAGAAATTTCAGGTACACAAAAGGCTGTTAATGATTCCAATAGATACAGAACGCAACGCGGCGTATATGCTTGTTACGTCTTAGCGGCAGCGGGACAACCAGAAAAAGGTGTCATGCACTACCTAAAGAATAATCTACTTAGCGGACTTTCAGAATATAGTCAGTTCCAATTGGCTGGTGCTTTCGCACTGAGTGGTGAATTGGAAACTGCACTTTCAATGTTACCTGCTTCTGTCTCGGCTCAGACTAATGGAAGTCGTGATACCGGTAGAAACTTCGATTCTCCAGTACGCTCACAGGCAATTATGCTTGACGTATTATCAGAAGTAAACGAAAATCACCCATCTATTCCAATGCTTGTTAGTAATCTTAGCAAAGCAGCATCAAAAAGAAATAGATGGGGCACGACACAAGAGAACGCATTTGCATTCCTTGCACTCGGGAAAATCATGAAAAAACAGATGGATGGGGACTACATCGGAAATGTCACACTAAATGGTGAACATCTTGCTGATTTCGATGCTACGACACCATCGTTTCGTTTGGATGATACCGATTGGGACGGGGCACAAGTCAAGATCGCTATTGAAGGTACAGGGAACTGCTACTACTATTGGTCAGCATTCGGCATAAGACGGGACTCACATATCGAAGAGTATGATCGCGATATAGAAGTCCGACGACGTTATCTCAATCAAGAGGGAATCCCTTATGAAAACGAATTCCAGCACGGCGACATGATAATCGCTGAGGTTACAGTCAAAGCTCTTACATCAAACCTTGAGAATGTCGTAGTCGTTGACATGCTTCCCGCCGGTTTCGAAATTGAGAATGCAAGGTTAGCATCACGCGCAGGAATACCCTGGTTAAAACAACAAGACTTCAATCCCGACTATGTAGACATTCGGGACGATAGGTTGATATTCTTCGGCACATTCCCACGACAAAGACAACGCAAATTTCACTACGCACTTAGAGCAGTAACTCGCGGAAACTTTACCTTACCACCAGTTACAGCGGAAGCTATGTATGACCCAGTGAAGTCATCTGTTGCAGGTAGTGGAAATATAAAAGTTGGAGAGTAGTCTGAAAAAAGTACAGGAGTTTGTTCTATGCCCAAACTCATAGGGCAATATGCGGAAGAGATGGAGGGTTTATTCCTCTTCCCTCCATCTCTTCATCCAATATGCTAACCATGAACGTGAGTTTGATAAATCAGAACAAATAACTACGTAGGTTGGGTTGAGGAACGAAACCCAACATCTTGCCCATTATAGAGCAATACATGTCGGGTTTCACTTCGCTCTACCCGACCTACGAAATAGCACTTGACAAAGCAAGCACTAACCATGAAACTGATAAAACCCATACTATCTCCTTTCAAAAAACTTCAAAATACCAGAATCGTTAGATTCTTGTTGAGAAGATGGTATATTGTTGCTATACCCATAACACCTTTCCTGTTATTTCTAATTGCCAATTGGTGTTTCCCACTTCCGTTAGAAAAACTGCAACCTTCACCATCAACAGTTATACTTGATAGAAACGGTGAGTGGCTGCGTGCGTTCACATCACCCGACGAAATGTGGAGATTTCCCGAGACCTCTCTTGATGAAATATCACCCCTATTTCAATCCGCTATGCTAACGTATGAGGACAAATACTTCTACCAGCATTGGGGTGTCAATCCGGTATCACTTTCCAATGCCACCATTGACAATATCAGATCGGGTAAAGTCGTGCGCGGCGGTTCAACTATCACCATGCAATTAGCAAGACTCATAGAACCGAAAGATCGCACGATACCCAATAAAATCATAGAGATGTTCCGTGCACTTCAACTTGAATTGACATTCACAAAAACTGAAATACTGACACACTACTTCAATATGTTACCTTACGGTGGGAACATAGTCGGTTCAGGTGCAGCTGCACGACTCTACTTCAACAAACCGCAAAGCGCACTCAGCCTGGGAGAAGCAGCTCTATTAGCAGCAATTCCAAACTCACCAGAATATCTACGTCCTGATCGTTATCCTGACAGTGCCCGAAAAGCGCGAGAGAAGGTCTTATACCGGATGCAGGATGCAGGTAAAATATCAGAGCAACGACTTCAAGAAGCACTAAAAGAACCGATTCCAGAAACCCGATATACATTACCATTCAAAGCACCGCATCTATCACGTCTTCTTGTAAAGGAACAACTCTCCTTAGCATCCAAATCTGCGAAAGACTATAAGATTCCTACGACAGTAGATATGCATTATCAGGACACTGCTGAGCGAATCCTACGTGAACGTTTGCGTCCATTACAGATGCAAGGTATATCTACAGGTGCTGTCGTTATCATGGATACGCAGAGTCGTCAAGTGCTTGCGATGGTTGGTTCACACGACTTTTTTGACAAATCCGCACAAGGACAAGTCAACGGCACGCTTGCAGTACGATCCCCAGGATCAACACTTAAACCTTTTGTCTATGCACTCGCCATAGACAGGGGAACTATAACCCCAAAGACAATTCTGTATGATGTGCCCGTAGACTATGTGGGGTATTCTCCCGTGAACTTTGATGGAAAATTCACAGGATATTTGACCGCTAAGGAAGCATTAGCACGGTCCCTTAATGTCCCCGCTGTTAACCTCTATGCACAGATGGGACAGAGCCAACTATACGGATTCCTAAAACAGGCAGGTATCACGACATTCTCTGATCAGGAGGACTATGGACTTTCTCTTATTCTGGGTGGATGCGGTGTCAATTTACTTGAACTCACAAATCTGTATGCAGGTTTAGCAAATATGGGTGAATTCGCACCGTATCAGTTAGTGCGAAACGTTGACCCAGAAAACAATGCTAAGAAAAAGCAAGGTACATCGTTTTCAACAGCAACACGTTTGCTAAGACCCGAAACCAGTTGGGTCATCACCGAAATGCTCACAACACTTGTCCGGCCAGATTATCCCGATTCATTTGAACAGACAGGAACGATGCCGAAGGTCGCTTGGAAGACTGGAACATCTTACGGTCATAGAGATGCCTGGAGTATCGGTTATTCACCAGAACTCACCATAGGCGTCTGGGTTGGAAACTTCAATGGTACAGGTTCTCCACTGCTCAGCGGTTCACAAGCAGCAGCACCTATCCTTTTCAATCTTTTCACCACCCTGTCAGGAGAAAAAACAGTTCATTGGTACAACAGACCACCCCAATTAAAGACCCGTCCTGTCTGTGCATTGACAGGCCTACCCGTTTCAATCCACTGTCCAACTTCAACGACAGATGTTTATATCCCCGGTGTATCTTCCGTTCGCGAATGCCACATACACAAAACCATTCAGATTGATACGGAAACAGGTGAACTCCTCTGTTCAGCATGTCGCACTGGAAGAGAGTTTCGTCATGAAACCATAGCGGTATTCCCCGCAGAAGTGGCAACATGGTTAAATGCAAACGGGTTCGGTATCTCAAAATTACCAAAACACAATGAGGACTGTACCCGTCTCCTGGCAGGTACACGTCCTGTTATTCTTTCCCCCGCACGGGATGCAGTATATCATATCCGTCCTAACATCCCGGTTGCGTATCAGAAGATACGTTTAGCTGCTTCGGTTTCTGGTGATACACAAGATATTTTTTGGTTCCTCAACGGTGACCTAATCTTCAGCGGTCAAGCAGTAGAACCCTCCTTCCTAACCCCTATCGTTGGCAAACATGAATTAACCTGCATAGATGGTGTTGGCAGGTCCACAAGCCTTTCCCTAACAATAGAAGAATAGAAACAATAGAAAAGAGAACCGTTTTGTGCTAAACTATTGGATAGTTTCGTAACCGAGGAACCAGGCATGAAAGCATCTCGTATCATCTTCATATTATCTACAATCATCTTCGGCATTATTGCTGTCACTGTTCTCCTACGACTGATAGCAAATAAGAACTCGGCAGAAATATTCCAAGTACCAACAAATAGTGAATATCCCCGATGGGAATTGCCTGAGGGTGCGAAAATGCGTTTGGGAAAGGGCAGGATAAACAACATCAAGTTTTCACCGGATAGTAGGCGATTTGCAGTTGCGACAACTATCGGGGTGTGGATATACAATGCACAGTCTGGAAGCATCATATCACTGCTAAAAGGGAAAAGACAAAATTTCCTTGACGTTGCCTTTACAGAGAACGGTAATACCGTGATCGGTGTAAATGCAATTGGAGAGATATTGAAATGGCATACGGAAAACGGAGAACTAATATTCACTCTCAGCAATGAAAAAGCATTCAGCTTAACATCAGCAGTTTTCACAGTGGATGGATCAAGGCTTTACGGTACTGGAGTAAGTGATGAAAAGATCTATGTATGGGAACTTAATGACGACCTTAACACCCATGTCCTTGCCCCTATTCTTACTGAATTAAAATTGGACGTAGAGTTTAAAGGAGGCTACGGCAAGATCATCGCTATTTCACCTGATGGACGTTTTCTTGCTAAACCACAGCAAGAACACCATAACGAGTTTTTCCCTATTCACATACTTGATGCACATACAGGTAAGCTTCTTTTTGAACGATCAGCACAGTCAAATGAATGGGTAACTGCATTAGCATTTTCCCCCGATAGTAAGACATTAGCTGCCTGTGCAGATTCAATCTATTTATGGAATACTGATGCCTCAGATGTTAAAGCAACCTTCAAAGCACTAGACACAAGTTTCAATGCCTTAGCTTTTTCACCCAATGGTAGACTACTCGCCAGTGGATGTTCCGACGGAAGTGTCCGTCTATGGAATGCTACCGCACAGAAGAAAGGACTTGGCGGGAAAATTGGACAATATATGCCAACACTAAAGTTAAAAGGACATAAAGAGAGAGTCAATATATTAGCATTTTCACCGGATGGAAAAACACTTCTTTCTGGCAGTGATGACGGAACAATCAGGGCATGGGATACTACCACTGGTAGACAGATATACACATGTCCTGGACACATGGTGGGAATTAGATCTATAGCGGTATCTGAACAGACAAATATTCTAACCAGTTCAGATTCTTACCCTACACAGGTACGACTATGGGATATCAAGAACGGTCACCAACTTTCTGCATCCTATTTTGGATTTACTCCTTCTGAGACAATCTCACCAAACGCAACAACTATAGCATTGGATGATATTTCAGATAGAAACCTAAGGTTGTGGGATATACAAAACAGACGTTATCGCATCTACTTGAAAGGACATGGGTACACATCAGAGTCCTTTCTACATACTGAAATCGCATTTTCTAAGGATGAAAAGATGTTAGCAACTTCCCCATCCAGAG
>JAJDZB010000048.1:0-13007 GCA_022824835.1 Candidatus Poribacteria bacterium
AACTCAACAAGTCTATTCGGACTCACTGTTTGATCTTGATTGTCGTAGGATCGGATACGTTTAACTTCTTCAGGTGCTTGTAGTGTTTCAGCAACGGATGAGACCCATGCGATATAAGCATCTTTTCCTCCTATAGGATAGTCTATGAACATGACTATTTTTACTGGATCAGCATCAACTATACTATCATCTTCTTGTGTTGCATCCATAACTACATCTCTCACTGTTGTACATCCTGCAATAGCAACCAATGCTATGAGAAATACAATCAATAACAGTCTGTTCATTGCTCTTATCATCAGTGTTCCTCCTTCTATTATTTTCCATAAATCTATTAAAGATTTTACAGATTAATGGATGTTCAGATTCTTATACTAACCCTATTTTATGAAATACTGCCATAAAAATCAAGTTAAAATCGTTCGGTTAGGTTTGAACTTTGATCTGTTCGTCCTCTACAATTACAGGATAAGTTCTGATTTTAAGTCGTGGGTCTGTCTGACATTCACCGGTCTCTGTATTGTAAGCATATCCGTGAACAGGACAAACAACAATTCCATTTCGTATTCTTCCTCTACCAAGCGAACCCATCGCATGCGGACATGTATTGTCAACAGCGCAGAACTTCCCGTTTTCGTTCAAAATAGCAATACGTCTACCATTTACGGTGAATGATTTGCCGCGTCCCTCTTTAATAGATGATGTTTTCGTTACTGGCGTATAATCAGACATACTTATTACTCCTTTACACTTCCGAGTGTAATTCCTTGCACAAATTCACGTTGCATGGCTAAGAACAGAATAATAATCGGCAACAGCGACAGAAACGTTCCAGCCATCAACATACCGTAATCTTGTCGATAGATACCGATTAGATTTGCTAAACCTATCGGTAGCGTATATTTTGCTTCATCACGTAAGACAATCAGGGGCCATAGATATCCGTTCCACGAACTCAGAAAGGAATAGATCGTCAATGCACCAAGTGCTGGTTTGATAATTGGTAATACTATCCTATAGTAAATACCGAATTCTGAACACCCATCAATCCGTGCAGCGTCAATCAGTTCTGATGGAATCGTAACGATAAATTGACGCATTAAGAATATACCGAATGCTCCAACGGAAAACGGGATAATGATGGCTTTGTAACTATTCAGCCAACCAATATCATACATCAAACCAAAAAGCGGAACAAGAAGAACCTGAAACGGTATCATCATAGAAGCAAGTAAAATACCGAATAGAATTGTTTTCCCTTTAAACTGATATTTTGCGAATGCATAACCCCCCAGCGAACAGAAGAAAAGCGTTAACAACGTTGATGCTGTAGCAATAAAAACACTGTTGATAAAATAACGATTATACGGTACCGCTTCCCACAAATTCTTGTAGTTAGCGGTCAGTTTATGCCAGACAATTGATAAATAAGCAGGACGCTGGACGGTTATCTGAAATAAAATTTCATCTTTTGTTTCTGAAGCGGGTGCTACGCTTTTTATTAAGTCCTGTTTTAAGAATAATTGCTGCACCGGTATGTGGGACGATTCTAATTCTCCAGGCATACCATCTAATCTCCAATTACTGTCCTTCCACAACGCAGTTCCTAAAACAAAAGGATGCTTAGATCTATATTCAGTACTACCTTTTGAGATGGTTAAGGAGAGCCGATGGTAAGAATCATCACCACGTATGGGTATAATAACTCTTCGAATGCGGTCAATGCTTACTGGTGATAACACAGTTGCGGACAGGTTAACTTCTTTATTCTTTTGAAAATCGCATGACAGTGACGTAATCGGTTCATCAATATGCACGATTGTATCAGAATCGGAATTCCAATACACCGTATCAATATTGTGCTTCTTAAACGATTTATCCTCAATTACGATACTCCCAATTTTAACCTGTCTATAGACAGAATCAAAAATAGTCTTTATAGTCTCAGGAACGATGCTTCTCTCCACTTGATTAACAATAGTCTCAGCTGCCCCTCGCCAAACTTCTGGTGGAAGTGATACGACATGTTGTTGCCATAAACCCTTTACAATTTCAGGCTGTAATTCTTGTTCCAATTCAGGAGAGTTAGCAGGTAGACTACCAGATATGGAGCCTTGTGCTTGTTGCCATATTGCGTCTTCTAATGCTGGTCGTAATTGTTCCCATTTTTCTGCAGTCACCAAATCGGGTTTTTCAATATTGGGATATGTGTTGGATATGATGTAAGGAGATGCAGCAACACGCTGCGGCAGCTTAGGAAACCATTGAATAGGAACAGCGAATACCTCCTCAGCAGATTTGAAGGAGGAGCTCAACAACCATAAAAGCGGTACCATCGTACAGAAAGCAGCTAACACAAGAAGCGGATATCCAATTCCAACGAATAACTTTCTCTGAACCTTACGGTATTTTTTATTGCTGTTCATAATTTTGGGTCAGCTATTTGTAGGTCGGGTAGAGCGAAGCGCCAATAAAATATTAACTGGCGCCATGATAAACATAATCAATACGTGTCCAAATCAACGCCAAATACGCTTTTGATATTTGTCGGGTTTCGTTCCTCTACCCGACCTACTTATTTAGTCTGGACTATCAACTACGTTTAACAGCTTTCCTATAGTCTTCAGGATAATCAATATCTCGTAAAACAATATCTGTTTCAACAGGCACATAGTGAATATCATTACTGTATAGACGATATAGTGATCTTACACCACCGCTATCCGCATCCAATGCTAATATATCATCAGCATATTTATGATTGAAGATCACCGGATGTCCACGACGATAGCAATAACTTGGCATAACAATACCCTTATCTGTTTCTGAATAAGCATCAATGACTCTGTTTATCATATCAGTTGTGATGAAGGGTTGGTCAACCAGCATCAGTGAAAATGCACATCTATCGTTGAAAGTAGAATCTTCCATTAGCCGACGACGCGTGTTAAAATCAAATGAACGAACACCTTTTTGAACAGAATTCAACATCCCTTCTCTAAAATCTTCATTATTGATAATTCTGACATTCTTCTCCTCCAATACATAATGGATCTCATGAGCACAAAATCCGACGACGACAATAACCTCGCTAAACTTGGAATTTAGCATGTTGTCAACAACTGTTCCTATGATGGTTTTTCCACAGTATGAAAGCAGCTGCTTCGGAAAACCCATCCGGGTCGAAAGTCCTGCAGCAAGAAGAATGCCTGTTATTGAAGGCAACGGTTTTTTATGCATAGCTCAATATCTAACGACAAAGGAATCAAATTCACCTTTGAAGTCCTGTTCTTTTACTTCTACAGAATCTACCCTTGAAGCACGAGGTCCCTTTTCTACTGCTTTAATTAGGGCATTTAACTGCAATTTATCCCCTTCTGCGACTATCTCTACCTTACCGTTTGCTAAATTCTTAGCATAGCCGCTTAGACCCAGTTCTCTCGCGTTTCGGACAGTGAAATTCCGAAATCCTACACCTTGCACCTTTCCACCAAGCAATACATGTATCTGCCTTTTCCGATTCACCTCAATTGTCAGTTTAATAGGTGTTCCAAGTGGTGGTAACAGGTCATCATTCTTCTTATATAGGTTTTCTTGTGTAGACTCAGGTAGTGGATTTTGAAACAGCGCACTCGGATCACCCTGATTCAGTGCAACGATGCTATTCTCCATAAATGCATAAGGTATCACTGCATTCTCGTCGTCGCTGTCAAGGTCAGGTATAAATCGTGAACCAGAAAAAATCCAAGCGACGGGTTGCATCGGTTTTTTGGTCTTAACATTTATTAATAGTTCTTCAGCACTAACCCGTTTTGTTTTCTCACCATCCATCCATTCAACAGAGAATAGAAATGCCGTTCCGGTAGGGGGGGTAGGTGCATCAGTTTCCTCATCGTATCCCGGTGCAGTGCCCGGTTTAACACCTAATTTCTCTATTGCCTCATATACATTTTTAGCGGATGCCTCAGTGACAATTATGCTTTCGTACTGCTTACCCGTTGGTCCACAGACGAGATATTCAACTGCGCCTTTTAAATGTGATTCATATTCGCCAAGTGCTTTTGATATTGTACCCTTTAGAATGATCTTTTTTTCCTCCTGCGATATTTGAACATGACCGTCACTATTTGCAATGTTGCATATCGTCATAAGACAGGACAGAGAACAGAGAAGAACTGTTGTTCTCGTAAGAATAAATTTCATGACAAAACTCCTTTTATGGTAAAATTTTGAATTAATTATACAGTCTGTACCAGTGCGGTTAGGAAACCGCACCTACCGTGGGTTGAAAGTGTGTAATTATTTTTAAACTTCACCATAATATCTCAGTGTTATTAGAAAGTATAACTTAACCCGTTAAAAATTTCCAGATCATGTTTTCTGATCCCTGCAGGCGGACTGTTATCAAAGCGAAAATTTGCACTTAATGGCATCGTCAACCTCTTGGATAGACTAAAACTGATACTACCTTCAAAAAGTATGCGATAATCTGTGACGTCTTCCAAAGAAACTTGATAATAACCTGTCGCACTTGTTGAAATACGATCATCAAGTTCAGCCTTCCAACTGATGTAATTGGTTGAGCGTGGGATACGCGTTACGATGACACCTTTGTCGCTGTCGTTAATGCTCTCATGTTCCCACATTATGCCTGTACCAAAGTAGGAATTTATCCGTGCTTTCGGTTTACTGAAAGCGAAGCGGAAACCACCACCAATCAGATTTCTATCCATCAAGAGAATGGATTCATTGAACTGTTTCTGAACAAAAGACTCAGCCAAGACATGATGCGTCAAATTACGGATAACGCGTGCATGAGCAATACCTTTACTGGTAAACAGATCATCGTCCTTTCTACCGTGTTGAAGGCTACCAAAGAGGAAAGTGTGAAACGACTTTGACAAATAATCTGTACGGAAACGTGTTCGCAAAGTAAGCAAATCTGTGTTCCCCGAGCTGTAAGACAGATCAAGTTTGACACTGTTATACCATCCAGCTTGCAATTGCATCTGCTTCATCGTTTCGCTCGTAAAGACATTTACCTGTGCCACCGATGGAGAACTGCATGTGTTGAATAGTATGATACAGATGAGGGCAACTGTCAATTCAAAAATTGTTATTGAACAGAAACGAGTATGCACCGTAAAATAGGATAAACATTTAAACATAAAAAATGGACCATAAAAATGAAAAGAATACTCATAGATGCTGATCCTGGTGTTGATGATGCACTTGCGATCCTCCTTGCCATGAACTCACCAGAATTATCCGTTGAAGCGATAACGACCGTCAGTGGAAACATTCACGTTGATCAAGCGACAGAGAACTTATTCAGGATATTGGGACTCCTTAAAATCTCAGAATATCCTATAATTGCAAAAGGAGAAAACAGACCTTTAGTATTACCACTCCTAACAGCAGCACACGTGCACGGTGAAGACGGTTTAGGGAACGTCAGTACGTTATATAATCAAGATGGGAATCCACTGTATCCTCCAGCTGACGCTGATATTGCTGATCTATCTGGTGCGGAATTAATCCTTGAAATGGTTGACCGTTATGCCGATGAATTGACACTCGTTGCCTTGGGTCCACTAACCAATATTGCATTGGCAATTCGAAAAGATCCGATAAAAATGCGTAAACTCCATGCTATCGTCTTGATGGGAGGTGTTTTCAGAGAATATGGAAATGTTACCACAACTGCAGAATTCAATATATACGTAGACCCACACGCCGCACATGAAGTCTTCATTTCTGGAATTCCAATACAAGTTGCCCCCTTGGATGTTACGCATCAAGTCGTTTTAACAGGTGAACACCTATCTGCTGAGACTGAAGGACAACAGTGTTTAGTATCCAGTTTTCTCAGAGATTCAACAAAAGCATGTATGGAATTCTATTGTCAGCATGTCGGTTTCTATGGATTGCACATCCATGATGCGCTACCAATCGGTATGCTAACACATCCCCACTTTTTCAAAAGTATTGATGCTTATGTGCAGGTTGAAACCGAAGGTAATCTAACACGAGGGATGACTATTGCAGACCTACGCGACAGTAGACAAGAGAGAACACATAACGCCAGTATCTGTATTGAAGTAGATGCAGATACATTTTTAAACCATTTCTTTAGTCGTCTTATTCCGAATTCCTGACTAATACACGCCAATAAGGTGTTTCGGTATATTCTGTAGGTCTGCATGTGGATCAGGTCTTAGTGAACGGGGTATTTTCAATTCCGGCATTTTAAGTTCATTAAATGCTACCTGCTGTGCTGTCGTAAGTTCAGCATAGATCTCCTTAAGGATGTCTTCTATCTCCTTCAATAGTCTATTCCGTTGCACAAGGAATCTTCTTGCTTTAGTCCGTATCTGCAAAAGACTGCGTTGTCTCTGTGCTAAGCTCAACCCACCATCATTTCGGTATAGATTCCTATCGCTTCTTAATGTACGATATTCTCGCATTTCAGAGTCAAATTCTCGTTTCTCAAATTCATAATCCTCAATGATATCGCGAATCAGTTGCAGTTTCGGATGTATTTTCTCTCGCTGTTCATGACTCAACTCAAGTGCGGAACTGCTCTTGTTTACATCAATCAACTTTACAGCACCACCGCAAGCATAGAGAAAACTACAAAGGAATAAGATGTATTGACATTTACGTATTCTCATCCTTTCACCATTCACCATGATTAGTTTAACGTGAGTTTGATTAATCATTTCGGTTGCGTTCACTCACACCATTTCGTATCCGAGAGGCGTGAATTGTAGCACAAACTTTCAGTTTGTGGCACATCTTCGCAAACTGGAAAGTTTGCGCTACATTTATCAAACTCACGTTAGTTTAGGTCGTACAATTCTCCGTATTTTCTACGCAGATAATCTATATAAGGTGTTATTGTCATCTGTTCACCCGTAGCGCGTTCAATAAGCTCTGGCGCAGTGAACTTAGAGCCGTGTTGATATACATTCTCTATCAACCAGTTGTGAAGCGTATCAAACTCCCCTTTCTCAATGTCCTCTGGTATCTCCGGATGTACTTTAAGGGCATTAGAGAAGAACTGTGCACCTAATATATTCCCCAATGTATATCCTTGAAATGACCCACCAATAAGTCCAAAATACCAATGTACATCTTGCAATACACCGTCTTTATCATCTGGCGGAACGATGCCAAAATCCGCTTCAAATCGTTCACGCCATGCATTCGGCAAGTCTTTGATCTCCATCTCACCCTCTAAGAGTGCTAATTCAAAGTCGAAACGCAACATAACATGTAGATTATAGGTAACCTCATCTGCTTCTGTGCGGATAAGGGACTTTTTAACCTTATTGATTGCGCGATGGAATGTATCCAGTGAAACAGAACCGAGTTGTTCAGGAAAGTATTCTTGAAGTTGTGGATAGAAGCAGTTCCAGAAACCCCTGCTACGTCCTACGATATTTTCCCAGAGACGAGATTGACTCTCATGCACACCTGCTGATGTACCACGTGCCAGAGGTGTACCTTCATATTCCATGTTTATACCCTGTTCGTATAAAGCGTGACCCGTTTCATGCATTGTGCAGAACATGGCTTCACCGAGTTTGTTCTCTTTTGCGCGCGTTGTAATACGGACATCACCGAGTGAGAATTTCGTCATAAAAGGGTGATGCGTCATATCTTGTCGTCCACGATTTAGGTCATACCCAAATTTCTCAGCAACCTTCAGACCAAACGCCAACTGTTTGTCTTCAGGATAGGTCTTATGTAGACAGGAGTCGTCTGCTGGTGTTTGAGAAGTAATCGCAGCGGCGATCGGTACAAGTTTTTCCCTTAATTCCCCAAAAACCTGACTTACATCTGCAGCCTTCATACCGTAATCTCTCGGTTCAATTAATGGATCTGCGATGTGATCATATCCGGGAAAGAAGTTAGCGGATTGTCTGCTATATTCAAGTGTTTTTTCAAGGTAGGGACGCACGCTCTCAAAATCGTTTGCTGGTCGCGCTTCTGTCCAAACCTGATACGATTCTGAAGTATGCGTTGTGACCTCCGCCAAGAAATCTGAAGGTATCTTTATCGCGCGTTCATATTGGCGGCGTGTAACCCGCAATAGACCTGCTTCATCAGAATCGTAGTCAAGATTCTCTTGATACGGTTGTAATGTGTCAAGTAGTTTACCGATAGTGGGATCAATAAACTTTTCGTGTGCTAAACGTCTTAGCGTTGCGCTTTGTCTTGCTCGTGCTGCTGCACCCCCAGGAGGCATATAGGTGGATTGATCCCAATAGAGAAGTCCAGCAGCAGATTGTATATCATTTATCTCAATGAGTCTGGTTTTGAGTTCTTGAAATTCGGATTGCAAAGTAATTCTCCTAATGAATGGGTTAATCAGATACCCAACATATTAACATAAATGTATAGTATGGCGAATAGATGGTAATAGTCTACCTTTTTTAATGTGAAGATGTCGTGCATAGAGTGTTCAACGGATCGGAAATTGTAGTCTATGCCGCGTAGATGGTAACGTAGATGATAACAGTCGTCATTTAATTCGCTAAGGCCTTTAGGAAGTCCTGAAAAGAGGCTGCAAGTGAAGCATTAAGGTTCACCTGCTTGAGTTGATTAATGTCAGCAATAGCCTCAATTTTGGGGATGAGAGAGTTCACATCTGCAAGCGGGAAACGAGCCTTAAGAGTTGCCAAGGTGTTTTCTATGCTCATTTGGCGCGCACCTTGTTCAATCACATGTTCGTAAAAAGGTGAATTTTGCATAATTGCCTCCAATAAAGGGTCCTGAAAAAATTCGTTGGGATGTACTAAACTACCGAAAAGCGATAGGGCAAACAATAGAGTTCCCCGCATCTCAATATGTAAGATCGCTTCCTCATCAGGTAAGCGGACATGAAACGTCATATCACTATGATGCATCCGAACCGTGGCATGTTCAGTATTCAACCGTTCTACGACCCTGACATCTGCCGTCTGCAGTGCTAACATTGCTAAGGCATGTGGGAACTCCCCGGTAACGTATTTGAAGATTTCATCATAGTATGACATATAAGTATTATATCTGCATTTCTGAAAAAATGTCAAGATTTTTTGCAGACAGAAAACCTGAAATCCTGAAAATAAAATTATAATCCATAGTTGAATTGCCTGAAAAAGTCTGTTTTGTCATATCTTTAACACACAAATCAGAAATAGTTGAAACGGGTGTGTAAAGTTTTTGTCACTTAAAAAAAAAGGAACGCTAAACCCTTGCTCCAGCGGAGCAATATGTCTATAGAAAAAGGATTGTCAACGGGCTGCACGCCAGTGGAGTGCTATGTACATAAACGGATCCGTAAAGATATTGTCCCTAAACTGTTAGAATCGCACCGTCAGAATCGCGGATTATTTTATACACCCGTCAAAATACGTTGACACTCACTGCAGAATGTGGTAAGATACTATCTGAAAATATTACCAGAAATCCACAACGTGACCAAAGCCTAATAAAACTACATACAGAGCTCGCGTAGCAGCGGATACTGTGCAATCCAGTGCAAGTGCTATGTAGAAGACAAACGGGTTTCAAAGAGTGATATCAATTCATTTATCTCCAAAAAAATAGAGGTTCCTACATGTCAGATGAAAAACCATTCGTGAAAACCGGTATCCGTGACAACTATATGTATGGCAGCGTTGCCGATTTTCTGCTTGACAATATTCAAGAAGGATCCTCCCTCTCCTTTGTATCTGCATATTTCACCATCTACGCTTTCAACGCACTCAAAGACAAACTTACAAACATAAAAGACCTCCGTTTTCTGTTCGGTGAACCGAGTTTTATCCAAGGTATGGACCCCAGCAAAACAGAAAGCAAAGTCTTTCGTCTTACAGAAGAAGGTTTAGAACTAAAGAATTACTTGCCACAAAATGCGATTGCTAAAGCATGTTACGATTGGATTGAAGATGATAAAGTAGAAATCAGGTCGGTCGCTAAATCCAATTTCTTACACGGCAAGATGTATTATATTGAGAAGGATGGAAGGGAAGACGCAATCCTCGGCAGCTCAAACTTTACAGTGCGAGGTCTGGGATTGAATGAAAAAGCAAGCAACATTGAACTCAACCTTGAAGTAGACAGCAAAGGTGACTGTGCAGATCTAAAGGATTGGTTTGATAACCTATGGGAATCGGATCAGGTGCATTGTGTAAAAGAAGCAGTTAAACGATACCTTGAAAATATATACACAGACAAAGACCCGGAATTCATCTATTTTAAGACCTTGTACCATGTCTTTGAAGACTTCTTGAAAGGTGCAACAGATGCGGATTTTGCACAAGAAAGTCCAAAGTTCCAGCTCTCTGAAATCTGGAAAAAACTATACGATTTTCAGAAACATGGTGTTCAGGCATGTATCAAAAAACTAAAGGAGTATAATGGTTGTATCATTGCTGATAGTGTCGGGTTAGGTAAAACTTATGAAGCACTCGCCATCATAAAATACTTTGAAATACGGGGGGCGAATGTCTTGGTGTTGTGCCCCAAAAAGTTAGAAGAGAACTGGACTTTATATTCTCTAAACTATCAAAGGAAAAATAATCCATTCAGAAAAGATAACTTTCACTACACCGTCCGCGCACACTCAGACTTGACAGACAGAGGAAAATCATCAGATTTTGATTGGGAGAATTTCGACCTTGTCGTTATTGATGAATCACACAATTTCCGAAATAGACCTCCTGATAAATATGAGGAGGGGCTGTTAATACGCAGAAGTCGGTATAACAGACTATTGGAGGAGATTATCAAAAATGGGTGTCAAACACAGGTGCTTATGCTATCTGCAACACCAGTGAACAACAAACTGACCGACCTTGAAAACCAGATACGACTCATCACTGAGGACAATAACAATGCTTTTCAAAACACAGGTATAAGTAGCGTTAGAGAGACATTGAGAAACGCTCAAAATCGGTTTGAAAAATGGACAGAACAGAACGGCGATCAATCTAATCAAGCACAAAGACAGGATAGTCTTGATAAAAGTCTGAATACCGATTTTTTCAATCTATTGGATAGACTCACCATAGCACGCTCCAGAGAACATATAACGAAATTCTATAAGGATACTGATGGTTCAAAAATCAAGTTCCCGGATCGTGCAGACCCAATACACGTATCTCCTGATATTGATACAGAGGGTATATTCCCAAGTTTCGCAGCCATCAGTTCACAGATTGATGGATATAAACTCTCTCTATTCAACCCATCATTCTATATCAAACCGGATTGTCTGCACCATTATGACGATAGAGTTCTGCAGCATCGTGAGAGTAACCTTATCGGTATGATGAAGGTGAACTTTCTCAAACGCCTTGAAAGCAGTGTCCATTCCTTCGATTCAACATTAAAACGTACGATTGAAAAAATAAATGTACTTTCAATTGACATACAAGATTACTTACATCATGAGGCAGATTGTGACACCGATTACACTGCATTCGCAGAAGCAGAAACAGAATATGGAGAAGATGAGGATCTACTGAATAGCATAGAAGATGCAGAAGATGATCTATACCAGTATGAACACCTTAACCTTGAAGCATGGCTGGAAGATCTACAAAATGATAGAAATCAACTCACAGGATTACAACGCGCTGCATCTGCCGTGACTCCTGAGAGAGATGATAAATTAAGGAAACTCAAGCAGCTTATAACCGAAAAGGTGCGGAGTTCTACGACAAATGGTGAAGGTAAACGCAATTCAAAAGTGCTTGTTTTTACTGCATTCGCAGATACTGCCAATTATCTCTATAACAACGTCCATGAATGGGCAAAAGAAACACTTGAAATTGAGTGTGCTGTGGTAACGGGTTCCGCAAATAAAACGACTTATGGCACTACGGATTTCAATGAGATTTTGACGAACTTCGCTCCTATCGCCAAAGAACGCACTACAGATGACGCAGATGAAGAAATCCCAGAAATTGACCTACTCATCGGGACGGATTGTATATCTGAAGGACAGAACTTGCAGGATTGTGATTATCTCATCAATTACGATATACACTGGAATCCTGTCCGTATTATCCAACGTTTCGGACGAATTGACCGTATCGGCAGTAAGAACGAAACCATTAGTATGGTCAACTTTTGGCCTACACCTGAACTTGACGAGTATATCAATCTGAAAGTTCGCGTGGAGGCACGCATGGCTCTTGTCAATCTGACAGCTACTGGCTATGACAACCCGCTCACACCTGACAATAGAGATGAGAACTTAGAACGTGTCTGGTCACATCGCGACGAACAACTCCGCCGTATGCAAACCGATATCCTTAACTTTGACGAAGAAGATGAACAAGTGAAAATCAGTCAATTCACACTGGACGATTTTCGGGCACAACTCTTGAACTATATTCAGACCAGAGAGGACGAATTACAGCAAGCAGACATGGGTTTATACGCCGTCACCGGACCAATTGATAAGGATGGAAAACCTGTGGATATAAAACCGGGAGTTATCTTCTGTCTTAAACAGGTCCTTGCGGATGAGGTCAGTAAGGAAAGTAAAAAACTAAACCCACGACATCCCTATTACCTGGTTTATGTAAATAATGACGGGGTTGTTTCTATCGGTTTTACAAATCCGAGACGGATATTAGAACGGTTCAGCATGCTCTGTGTTGGGAAATCTTCACCCGATACTGAACTGTGTGATAAGTTCAACGAAGATACCGACAATGGTAGTGACATGACGATTTATGGGATGTACCTTGAGGCTGCGTTGGAATCTATTCGTGCAGAGTATATTCAGAAGATCAACGATCAACTGGATTCAAGCCCTAATGCCCTGCTGCCAACTGCAGATGAACAGATTACAGATAAAACCGAATTTGAACTGATTACATGGCTCGTTATAACGCGTTAAAATGCAAAGTTATACCTAATGTTCTGTAAACTTCTAAATGAATGTATAGTTTTCTTCTGTAGGTCGGGTAGAGCGTAGCGAAACCCGACACGTATTGATT
>JAJDZB010000082.1:0-29746 GCA_022824835.1 Candidatus Poribacteria bacterium
AATCATTTAGGAATGGTATAAGGTATATTTGATAAGATAGTTCTATCTTAAACGTATACGATAGGCAAACTTACATGCCATTCCAAAATCTGGGAGGACTAAACTGAATGAATCACGCACTCTCTATTTATTCATCAAAAAAGCGGAAAAGAGAAAAACTAAGAAAAAAAATGGCAGCCAGTAACAGACTGGGTGTAAAAGCACCAAATGTTGCCAGAAGAGTATCTTATGAAAAAGCTGCAGAAGTTTCAATCACATTTGTAGATGCCCAACGTGAAAATCGGCAAGCAAGCAAAAAATGGAAGGCAAAAGCACGAAAGTTTGCATTTGGATGTGCAATTGGGTTACACGCTGTCGCACTTGTCGTCCTAACCGTATGGTTTATTAAACAGACAGTCTTGCAGATGAACGAGGATAAAATCCAAAGTGTAGTCGTAGACGCGCCGCCTCCTCAAACAAGACGTACATCCCCACCTCGTGCACCTCAGAAACTGGTTAAACCAAAAGCCGTTCAAATCCGAGTGCCTAAGAACAATACTGTTTCAATGAATACCAACCTCTCATTGGGACCTGCAAGCTTTACGATGTCGGTCTCTGACCCACCATCAGACAATGCAATACAATTAAACGTATTAGGCACAGGTAAAGGTATGATGGACACAACACGACATGTGAAAATCGTTTCTACTGTTCCAAAGTTTGAGATGCCAAAATTTGAAACTACCGGATTATCAACCCAAATGGATATGGGATCAAGTTTAGCTGTAATGGATTTTGGCGAAACTGCTGATCTTGGATTGTCCGCAGCAGGTTTTGGTGAAACAAAGGAGTCCTTCTCAGAATTCTTGAGAAAAGTACGTGATCGCATTAAAGAGGAGCAACGTTTGCCGCCAAATGTTCGTAGTTTAGAGGATGGTTCAACAACAACAATCCGTTTTACACTTCTCAGAGATGGTACTATCCGTGATCCGAAGGTCTCAAATTCGTCTGGATCACGTGTCTTGGATAACGCTGCCCTTGCAGCAGTGCAAAATGCTGAACCGTATCCCCCATTCCCTGATGGACAGAAAGGCAACAGTATACGACTTGAGCTACCGGTTGTTTTTGAATTGGTTAATTAAAAAATGTTCCATGCGGTAGGTGCGATTTCTTAATCGCACCTACCGCATACCGAACTCACGTTTATCTATCCTCTGATGTTGTTCCGGTTTGCCAACTACTCTTTTCAAGAATCGCATATATTGTATAATCCCAAAACAGATCACCGGGTGCGACTGCATGCCACTCACCGTCAACAAAAGTCATAACCGCTCCTACTTTCTCACTCTTAGCGAGGATTTCTTCAGGGAATCTGTCCTCAGGTCCCCAGTTAGTATAACCTAAAGGATCCTTGTTATCCCATAACCATTGTCCGCTTTCTGTTTTATGCAATCCGATCCAATAGAGTTCGTTTCCGAATGTGCTTGACACCCACTTCTGTTCTTCCGCATCATTAATTGCAACGAGATATGCCCCTTCAGCTTGTGCGCGTGCTTTAGCAGCATCATATCCTTCACACATTATCCTTATGTACACATGTCCATTATACGGATTTACTATCCAATCTTGAGGTGTCGGTTTTTTTGGCGGTCGAGTCATTCCCGGCATCAATATAGGTTCTGGTGGTTTCGGGTTTTCAGGTATATCGCTACTATCGCCATTAAGTTCCAAAACTAATCCCTTGTAACGTGAATTTCCTTGTATAAGGATCTCCTCTGATTCTGCTGTCAACTGTTGATATTCAATTGAGACTTTATATGATTTCGGTTCAGTATGGTGAAACAGGTCGTACCAGAAATTCCCTTTCGCATCTGTAGTAAGGATACGGTCACCATAGTTATTAATTTTGAAAATAACGGGTGCATCTGTTACAGGTTTCTTATCATTAAATACGACTTTTCCCTCAATCCACATCATCTGTCGTGCTATGATCACAACATCCTTGAACTTTTTTTCAGTTGGTAAAGAAAAGACAATGCTACTCGAAAAACCTTTACCTCTATAGAGAGTCATGACACCAATTTTGACTGAAATG
This sequence comes from Candidatus Poribacteria bacterium, assembly GCA_022824835.1. Taxonomy (GTDB): domain Bacteria; phylum Poribacteria; class WGA-4E; order WGA-4E; family WGA-3G; genus MSPOR6. The sequence continues at coordinate 2,075 of JAJDZB010000082.1, forward strand.
AGTTGATATTCTGTCCTAATTTCAGTTTTCGCTTTTCTGGGGTTGTTTATTATATCAAGCATTTTGTTAGGCAAAAGCCCAATTGTCATCATACCTTGATTGATCTTCTCTTTAATAGCAAATGAACCGTCGCTTTTAGTGCGTGCTGTTATGAAGCCCGGAGTAGCAGCAATTGTCCTAATTGGTTGATAAATCATTGAACCGGTTTCCCCCATATCAACTGGATACACCATAACAATATGTCCAGCAATCGGTTTTCCATCTACATCAATTAGTGTACCAGAGAAGGTTGCTGCGTTATCCTGGGTATTGCATGCATTCAGTATCACACAGCACATTACGATAATCCCAAGTTTTGAGATGATGTTGCCTGTTTTCAGAACAATCATTTTCGTTTTCCTTTGCAGTTAGAAGACTGTGAACCGTGAAGAAGCTAATTCTCGTTAGGCTGTGAAATGAATTGCATGGATGGCTTTTCAAGGATTGCTCTGCCGAATTTTGCTTCAGTCACATCCCATCGCCAGTCAAAATAATATGTCATCACATAATCTTTCGTTTCGGTATTGCCTTTTTCAGGTTGGTATGGCAGCCAGTTTGTATAGGTGACAGGTTCACCGCTGTGCCATTTCCATTTTCCCTCTTCTTCAGCATCACTGAGTCCAATCCAAATCCGTTTATTGCCATAGATATGACTAAGCCATACCTCCTCTGCCCTATCATTGATAGAAAGCAGGTAAGCACCCTCTACCTCCGCTTGATTCATTGCATCTTTTATAGTTTGAGCTTTTGTAATTTTGTAAGCATGTCCATTAGCTTGGTTTGCAACCCACATCGGTGGGGGTTTAAGTAATGCTTGAAGAGCAGACTCCCTTTCGGAATATCCTATGATTGGTTTCATCTCCGAACCAGGATTACCATTTAACTTCAATACGATGTCAACATCATCAAGCAGAATGAACGGTGTCGCTTTTCCATAGAGTCCTTGATGTTCAACAGCAAGTGTAATATAATATTCAGGCGGATAGTCAGTCGAACGATATTCAACAAAGTACCCATCGGCATCAGTTTTTGTTGGTCCTATACCTGTGCCTTTGGTGTTCCTAAATAGAGACTTTGTTTCAAAGTGCATATAGACCTCTGAATTAGCAACTGGTGTACCATCTGCATAGAAAACGCGTGTTCTGATTTTTGGACGTTTTCTGATGTCAGCAGTAATGACGATGTTCTCCATTTTCACACCAGAATCTAATGTAAATTTTACCGATGACCGATGCCATGCCCTAAATGGGTAAAGCGTAATTTCACCAAATTCTATAGATTGCACTTTAATCTCATAACCAATTTTGGACTGACAGTCTACATCTAATTCCATTATTTTATAGAAAACATCAGAAAAAGCAAAACGTCCCTTTGAATCCGTTTTAATCTGGACAGAATCATGTTCCGTACTGGTAATATTGACAGAACCATCGGCACTAATTGCGTGTTCTGTATCACGACGAAGATAGATATCAATATCTGAAATAGGATTACCAACGGTATCAATAAGTCGACCTGAAACCGTATTGCTTTCTTGTGCTACTGCAGAAGTGGATAACCAAACTGAGATAGAAACCGTTACAAACAGAACCAATAACGATATAGTGAAACATGGTTTTAATTTAGTAGATTTTAGGTGTCTATGAAAGGTTCTGTGTGATTTTTGTTGTGAACTTAAGAGTATCATTTTTACCTCCAATTTACCTTGATAGAAAACTAACATCCCATAAGAGTATCGTTCCGTCACTGCTTGCAGTCGCAAGCGTTTTTCCATCAGGACTGAATAAAACGTGATTGATCCGCGCAGTATGTCCCATAAAAGTTCTTTCTACCTGTCCAGTCTTTACATTCCATAGACGAATTGCCATGAATGGTTTCTTACGTGAAAATACACTCCCACCTGCTATAGTTTTCCCATCTGGACTGAACGAAAGACTTGAAACAGTATCCCAGACTAACGTTCTCATAAGTTCAAAAGTGTTAGCATCCCATAACCGTATAGTGTTATCCCAACTGCCACTTGCAAGATATTTTCCATCTGGACTGAATAGGACCGCTGAAACATAATGTTCATGATCAGAGAGTGTTTTTTTCAGATCCCCTGTTTTGACATCCCACAGATGAATCGTTTTCTCATGATCACCACTTGCGAGGGTCTCTCCATCACGACTAAATGAGACACTGTCAATCTCGGATGTATGACCAATTAGAGTGTTCTTTTGTTGTCCTGAGCGGCTATCCCATAGGATTAGTTCTCCTTCACGTCCGCCACTGGAAAGGGTAGTTCCATCAGGACTGAAAGCAAAACATTTAATTACTTCCTTATGTCCGGAAAGTCTATTCTTCTCTTTACCAGTTTGTATATTCCATAAACGAATGGTTCTGTCCCAACTTCCACTTGCGAGTATTGATCCATCAGGACTAAAAATCACATTTGTAACAGAACTGGTATGTCCTAACAGTGTTTGCATCTTTCGTCCGGTACGGTAATTCCACAAGTGTATAGTACCTTCATTGTTCCCGCTTGCGAGGATAGACCCGTCTGGATTAAGAGCGATACTGTTTATAGGTTTAGTGAATCCTGCCAGAAGATTCTTATGCTTTTCCGTTCGGAGATCCCACAGCAATACCTGATTATCTTCACTCTGACTCACGAGTGTTGTTGCATCAGGATTAAATTTGAGCTTAATGTATGATTTACTGTGTCTTACACGGTATGGGGTATCTTTATCTTTGAAAGTCTGACCCGTGAGTTTATTTATTAGATTTCCTGTGCGGACATCCCATAGGTGAATTGCCATTGACTGATCACCACTTGCTATGATTGATCCATCAGGACTAAACGCAATACAACGCACACTAACGTTATCGCCAGAGAGTGTCTGCAAATGTTCTGTTGTTTTTGCATTAAATATACTTACGGTTCCATCAGTGTTTCCATGAACGAGGGTTGATCCATCAGGACTAAATGCTACACATCTCAGCACACTCTTATTCTGTATAAGACTTTTCTTGATTTGCCACGTACGTGGATCCCATAGATGAATATGTCCATTCTTATTTTGAGTCAAAAAGGTTTTACCATCAGGACTGAAGAGGACGTAATCAAATTTATCTTCTTTAGCGACGAGTGATTGTATGCGTTGTCCAGTGAGTGTATCCCATATATCGAGTCTTTCTTCATTTCCGATGACAAAGGTAACACCATCTGGACTAAAGATTGGCATAAGGTCAGCGTCTCTTCTCCATCTCTTATTGATGCTTTGTTTAAGCTCTCCTGTATGCGTATCCCACAAGAAAATTCCCGAAAAATAACCCACAGTTACAGTCAGTCGTCCATCCGGACTGAAGAGCAAGTTTTCTGCGGGAACATTTCGTTTAGTAATGTTTCGTTTATGTTGTCCCGTAGTAATATCCCAAAGTTGGATTGGAGCAGAATTTGCCAGGCTTCCAATCGTTGTGCCATCAGGACTGAGTGCTATTGCTGTTAACTGTCCAACATCCCCGGGTATAGCAAGTTCTTCTCCGCTATCTACATGATAGACCCAAAGACCAATAGAAGTTAGCACATAGATTTGTTTGCCATCATGAGAATATAGAATGTTATATATTTTACCTTTGCCAATACGCCTCTTTGCCCCATCTGGTAGACCTGTTAACAATTTGTTCTGTTTGGATTCATGCAGTATAAAGGCACGCGTGACTTTTTCCTTGGATGCTTTTCCAAGATCGTTTTTATCCTTTTCCTTATGTGGAATATGTTTCGTGTTTAGAACTCTCCCATTCTGATATGTAATCTGATTTAGGGATCCTTTGGAATTCCAAAATATCCATACTTCATCACGAAAACCATCCTTGTAGGAACCTTCACTCTCTTTCTCTCCATTAGGGCTCCACTGAATCCATAAACCATCACGTATCCCATTCTTGAAGGATCCCTGTTCTACCTTTTCCCAATTGCCGTACCAACTGATGAAGATGCCATGTTTTTTGCCGTTCTGAAATTGCTGTAGTTTTCTTATGCTCTTTACCCAACCCGTATAAGGTTCAGTGTTATTGGGGGCATAATGAATGTATTCACCTGAGATGTTTTGTTTTACTTCTAAATCTGTCTCATCTAATGCTATTTGAAAAACCGATTCACGAAGTTTTGGATCATCCAAGTCGGACATTTTTTCAACAATCGGTTGCAAGCTTGGGGTTGGGGTTGGTATATCACACCCAAAGCATAGTATCGACATGATTGAGAGAATTGCAATAGATGTGAATATGCGCCGTTTTTCTATAAACATAGCGTCCCTCTGGGACTGAAGAGAGTTGCCATAACTTTTTTCTATACACCTGTCGCCCCGCTGGGGCTGTTGGACATTATTCAAAAAGGTCTGTTGACTAATATAAAGCGTTTATTTTAGCGAAGGTATTTATGCATGATATTCTCCCTTACACATGACTTATATCGAATGCCGTTTTCTCTGCTTTTGCTTTCTCCACATTGACAAATGAGAGTAGTATTAACCCACCGATAAAGAAAACCATCAATGAAATTATTGCTAAACGGGAGGTTCCAGTAATGTGCCTAATAAATCCAAAGGTGATCGGTCCCCAGATAGCAGAGAACTTGCTAAAGACAGAGAAGAATCCGTAAAACTCAGCACTTGCTTGCTCCGGTATCATTGCCCCATAGAAAGAACGGCTGAGTGCCTGTGTGCCACCAAGAACTAACCCGACGACCATTCCTAAGACGAAAAATTCAATTACAGTCTGAATAAAATATCCGTAAATAACGACTCCGCTCCATAGAACTAATGAAACCATGACTGCTCGTTTTGCACCAATAAAGTTTGCGATTTTTCCAAATATCAACGCGCCTCCAATAGCAACAAATTGGATAAGTAAGAGTGTCACCATTAATGATGTAGTATTTAACCCTAACTCATCTGTACCATATATTGCTGCCATACTCGTAACTGTATGTGCACCATCATTGTATACCATATAAGCGATCACAAAAAGGGAGAGATGCTTGAAATGTCCTACCTTTTTTGCTGTTGCGATAGTTCGGTTAATTCCCAATGAAAGATAAGCAGATATCCTCGGTTTATCACGGTAAATTTCCGGTAGTTGTTGTTCTGTTCGTTCTTCCCTTAAATATAGGAGGGTGATGACCGTCCAACCTGCCCACCAAAGACCTGTCATTGCCATACTGATTCGCACCGCCATCTGTTCGCTAATTCCGATTTGTTTGTGTAGAGAAACGATCGCAAGCGCGATACCGAACTGTATTGATCCCCCAACATAACCGAATGCGTATCCTCTGGCAGAAACGGAATCCATCTTGTCCTCAGAAGTAAGCTGCGGCAAAAATGCATCATAGAATACATTACCCCCAACAAAACAGACCTGTGAACCGATATAGAGTATAACAGACAACCATACATATCCAGGTTCACAGAAAAACAGTAAAGTTGCAAACAAGCTACCGAAATAGGCAAAACCGATAAGAAACCGCTTCTTTGCTGAAGAAAAATCAGCAATTGACCCAAGCACAGGCGCAAACAGGAAAACTATAAGCGCAGCGAATCCTACCATATAACCCCACAGTGATGTAGCACTCACTGTTTGACCGAAGATCACGACACCCGATTCCCCAACAATACCTTGCCTAAAATAGATCGGTAACAGTGCTGCATGGACGGTGGTAATATAAGCTGAATTTGCCAAATCGTACATGCACCAACCGAAGATAGATTTTTTGTCGTTTTTCATTGTGTTCTGATTTAAAATAGGAATAGGATGGAATGTCCTCTCTGTTTATCACAGAGTATATTTGGCGTGATTTAGTGGTAGGGGAGCGTGAACCATACCACGCTCCCCTACCCTTTATTTGAAAAGTCTAAACAAGGTCAAAGCGATCAAGATTCATGACTTTGTTCCACGCAGCCACGAAGTCATCTACGAATGCTTCTTGCGCATCATCACATGCATAGACTTCCGAGATTGCACGAAGTTGTGAGTTTGACCCGAAAACGAGATCGACCCGTGTACCCGTCCACTTGCGTTCACCTGTCAACCGATCGCGTCCCTCAAATACATCCTCTGATTCAGATACCGCTTCCCAATCAATGTCCATATCAAGTAGGTTGACGAAGAAATCGGTCGTCAGCGTTTCCGGACGTTTGGTGAAGACGCCATGTTCAGACTGACCTGTGTTGGCATTCAGGACACGCAAACCACCGACGAGGACAGTCATCTCAGGTGCGGTTAGTGTTAGCATGTGGGCACGATCAACCAACAGGTCTTCAGCTGTACTATCGTGTCCGTTCGCGTGGTAGTTGCGAAATCCATCTGAAGTCGGTTCAAGCACGGCAAACGATTCCACATCCGTGTGTTCCTGCACTGCATCGGTGCGTCCGGGAGTGAATGGAACTTCGACGGTTCTCCCAGCATTCTTTGCTGCGGACTCAACTCCAGCACATCCGCCAAGAACTATCACGTCTGCCAATGAGACCTGCTTTCCATCGGATTGCGATTCGTTATACCCATTCTGAATCCCCTCCAGAGTCTCAATTACTTTCCCAAGTTCAGCAGGATTGTTAACTTCCCAATTCTTCTGTGGTTCAAGACGAATACGTGCGCCGTTCGCGCCGCCACGTTTATCTGTGCCACGGAATGTAACCGCAGATGCCCAAGCGGTTGAGACCAACTGAGAAATGGACAATCCGGTATCGAGAATCTTGCTTTTTAGGGAAGCAATATCTGCTTCATCTATCAATTCATGATCAACATCAGGCACTGGGTCTTGCCATAGCAGTGCCTCTTCAGGTACTAACTGCCCCAGATACCGTGTACGGGGTCCCATATCACGATGCGTCAACTTATACCACGCCTTAGCAAAGGCTTCCGCAAATTCTACTGGATTCTCATAGAAGCGTCTGGAGATCTTTTCATAGTCAGGATCAGCCTTTAGCGACAAGTCGGTCGTCAGCATCATCGGTGCGTGCTTTTTTGTAGGATCGTGTGCGTCTGGGACAGTGTTCTGTGCAGATTCATCTTTGGGTGTCCACTGCCACGCACCGCCAGGTCCTTTTTCCAGTTCCCACTCATACTCAAACAGGTTATAGAAGAAGCTATTGTCCCATCGTGTGGGTGTAGCTGTCCATGCGCCTTCTAATCCGCTGGTGATAGTGTCGCTACCCACGCCGCTACCGTAAGTATTCTTCCAACCGAGTCCTTGTTCCTCAAGAGATGCGCCTTCCGGTTCGGGTCCTACGTACTCGTCTGCGTCAGCAGCACCGTGTGTCTTACCAAATGTATGTCCACCTGCGATGAGTGCGACTGTCTCCTCATCGTTCATAGCCATCCGTCGGAACGTCTCTTTTATATCAATTGCTGCGGCTACCGGATCGGGATTACCGTTCGGTCCTTGTGGATTGACATAGATGAGTCCCATCTGAACAGCACCGAGCGGGTTCTCCAGGTCTCTATCCCCCGTGTAACGTTCATCACCGAGCCATGTGGTCTCCGAGCCCCAATAGATATCTTCTTCTGGTTCCCAGACATCTTCACGTCCACCGGCGAATCCGTAAGTTTTGAGTCCCATAGATTCCAGCGCACAGTTCCCAGTGAATATCATAAGGTCTGCCCAAGAGAGTTTCCGTCCGTATTTCTGTTTGATTGGCCAAAGCAATCGCCGTGCCTTGTCAAGACTGGCATTATCGGGCCAACTATTGAGTGGTGCGAAGCGCATCGTGCCAGAAGCTGCGCCACCGCGTCCGTCACCGATTCGGTATGTTCCCGCACTGTGCCACGCCATACGAATGAAGAGGGGACCGTAGTGTCCATAATCTGCGGGCCACCATGCCTGTGATGTTGTCATCACCTTATCTATATCCGCTTTCAACTCAGCAAGGTCAATTGTTTTGAATTCTTCTGCGTAGTTAAAATCCTCACCCATCGGATCGGACTGAGGCGGGTTTTGGTGGAGCATCTTCAGGTTCAACTGGTTTGGCCACCAACGTTTATTTGCTAATGTGCCCTGTGCTTGAGAGTGCATCACCGGACACTTACTTTCGTTACTCATACTTCCTCCAATTGTGTTCTTTATCTAAAAATAGATTCATAAGGCATTTGAGATGAAAATGACATTTTTTCTCGTCATCTGTCTATAATGTTAACACAAGTTGCTGATTTTAGCAAGTTACAAAGAAAGAGGGGGTGGAAGAGTGGAAGAGTGGAAGAGTGGAAGATTGGAAGATTGGAAGAGGGGAAGGTTGGAAGAGGGGAAGGTTGGAAGAGTGGAAGGTTGACCAGGATTTTCAGGATTTGACCAGGATAAGAGGGAAGACTGGAAGGATGGAAGAGGGGAAGGGTGATGATAAATCGTTGCACACATCACTAATTCCTGTTAGAATTGTTTTGTAAATGAGAAGGAATATATAAGGAAACGAGTAGAATTGATAATTGACAATTCATGAAATCACCTCACTTTAACCGTAATGCTCTTTTTACGGTTAAGTATGATACTGAGAAACATCGGCATGATTAGTTATAAGATTGCGATAGCAGGTGTGATGCTAATCTCACTTATTATCTATATGTTAACTGGGGGTGCTGACTTTGGTGGTGGCATCTGGGATATGTTTGCGGTTGGTCCGAGAGCAAAATCCCAACGTGAACTCATAAAGAACGCTATAGCACCGATATGGGAAGCGAATCATGTCTGGCTTATCGTGATAGTCGTACTCTTATTCGTGGCATTTCCTATGGCATTTGCTACAATCGGTACTGCTTTACATATACCGCTATCCCTTATGTTAATTGGCATTGTTCTACGAGGTACTGCATTCGTTTTCCGTACCTACGATGATCAATCGGATACAACACATACGAAGTGGAGTCGTGTGTTCGCTATTGCGAGCATCATCACCCCGTTCATGTTAGGCATTAATTTGGGAGCGGTTGCATCAGGTACGATTCTTGTAGATATTGAAACAGGTACTGTTGCTACAGATTATATTTCATCGTGGTTTGCTCCATTTCCGATTGCAATAGGTTTGTTCACTTTAACACTGTGTGCATTGACGGCGGCGGTATATCTGACTCTTGAAACTGAAGATATAGCATTGCAGGAAGATTTTCGTTTGCGTGCTCTCATCGCAGCAGTCAGTGTAGGTATTATAGCAGGCATAAGTTTTTTACTCTCTGCTAAAGGTGCCCCTACAATCCGACAAGGATTAGGTAATAGTTTCTGGTCCATACCTTTTCATATCTTAACAGGCGTCACTTCTATTGCAGCAATCTATACGATTTGGACCCGTTATTATCAGTTTGCTCGCATTCTTGTACTTATACAAGTATCATTGGTAATTCTGGGTTGGGGTTTCGCCCAGTATCCTTACCTTGTAGCACCGAACCTTAATTTTTCGAATACTGCTGCTCCAGATTCAGTGCTAATGCCCGTATTGATTATCATCATCGTTGGTGGTGTGGTATTAGCACCAGCGTTTTGGTATCTCTATGCTGTGTTTAAAGGGAATACTCAGCAGGAATAGTTTTAGCTTCTATTAGGATCAGCTATGAGTTGTTCCATTTCTTTTTGTCTGAACCAGGATTTACAGGATTTATAGGATTTACAGGATAATGTGTTTGATTGTACTTTGATCGGAAATTTAGACGACTACCGAAAACAAGATTGCGATATAACGGGGAATGCTTTTTGTGTATTGGATAGATTCCACTTTGCAGTCTCGCCTTGTTATGCTGAGGAATCCTACGAATCGTCGCCTTATCTGATAACCTCTTTTCCCATTGCTTTCTCGATTGCCTTCAGTAGTTTCTCTTTTCGGTCATCAATGAAACACGAGAATTCGTTAGATCGGAGCACATTTGGACTAATCAGATGAGAAGAAATTATTTTATCCATCGTGATCTGATCAATTTTTGCCTCTGTTTGCATCCTGTCTAAATACTCTGAAGGGGCATCTCCACCCATCTTTTTATTCGTCGTTGACCAAAGAGGAGTTTTATTAATTATGCTATTATATAAGTCCTTAGAGATTTTCGGGTCCTGCTTTTTACACCAGGCTTCTGGAAATATGTGGTGGATGTCAATATCATCACTATCACGCTTCATTTCTTCAATGGTTTTATTCTTTAGAAAATCATGACATCCATTGGAAATAAGTAAAGCATAGCACCCTTTATACGCAGCACTTCCCCGAGTTCGAAGCTCAAGAATTCTGTTAGCGTGGAAATTGGCATCCCGAAGTATAGATGGTTTATCTCCATCCTCCTTTACCCATTTAGTCACTTCAGAAAAATCGACTGTTGCTTGAGTGTCGGTTGAACCCGCATACATTTCTCCAAATACACCACACCAGTACCACTGTGCAATCTTATCCTGAGGACCAATTTTCCATCCATCATCACCCAAGCTTGAAAGAATTGCAGCAAGTGGAACAAGTTGAGTTTGATATGGCACATCTATTGCATTATAAATGCCTTGCTTATTCAGGAATTCTGCTGCCTTTACAAATCCATCTTGAACACTGTCTGCTACACTTTTATAATCTGCTACATTGAGACTTAGTATATCACCGCGCTTACAATTTCCGTGTACAAGTAGACTTATTGCTCGTAGAAAACTAGTATTATCAAGTCTACTTAGTACTTCAGATTTCTTAAAAAACTTTGATCTCTTTTTCCAGTCATCACGAAGTAGGAAATTATGAGCAGCAAAGGATGCGGTAAGTAACTCAAACACTGTAAGCGTTACTCCTTTGGTATTTACCTTCTCAAAGACTATGCAAACCGCTTCTCTTGACGCGTTTTTCTTAAGACGAATTACAGGTATACTGTACTGTTTAAAGCATTCAATTATCTTGCCATTAAATTGATTAAAGACGCCCTTCTTCGGAGGGTTTTCATCCCAATAATTCTTGTATCCATCTCCCCAATCGTCTGCATCAAATATTTGATGAACAGGAAATATTGCATGTTCGTACTGTTCCTTAATCTGTTTTGGTTTAATGTTAATTGCTTTACCGTTGAAAGCTATTTTAAGGGGCATGTCCTTCCTATGAGAAAGAACAGCGCGTTCTCTATCAATATCATCTTTCACACACTGTTCCATATCAAGATAGTAATATCTAACAATTTCTTTTTCATTACGATCTATGGTATAAACACCATTCTTAGACATTAATGATTGAAATAATGTAGTCAATCTTTGTTGACCATCAAGAATAAGTTCCTCAGGTTTAATCTCTTCACTTATTGAATTAACCCCCTCAATAACCCTTGCCTTAAAACACACATTTGGATTGCCAGTTTCAAGTGTCATAATTGCTCCTATCGGAAATGACTGTGATACACTGGCAATAAGACTTCGAATTCGATCATCTGTCCATACCCAACCTCTTTGAAAATCAGGAAGTTGTATTTGTCCACTGTTTATCTCACCTAACAAATCTTTAAGTCTAACAGGAATCGCATCAAACCTGTTCATGTTCATATTTTTCCTCCTCAATAATAGGTAAATTAAATCACTAATTAACTTCGCTATGGTAATACCCCATCAAAACCTCTGCGACTTCGGGACGAGAATTCTCTGGGGGAGCTGCTCTCCCGCTCCAAGGATTACACGCATTTTTGTCCCAGAGATGGAAAAGTAATACCATTTCTATTAGATTTTCTGTTATTACCATCTGTTAGAAATCAAACTGAGAACGGCACAATCTAACAGAATGTGGGACGCTTAAGAATTCAAGATCAATCTAATTGAATGTCTATTTTTGGCGAAACTATTGCAATTAAACGTTCAGTCAGGAATCTGAATTCATACCCAGAACTTGACATTTCGCTAAATCGGACAAACAACAGAAAACTAAATCGTCTTACTGAAGTGTCACAATTTACTTAATCGTTCAAAGATAAAAACTTCTTAATCAAATTTCAATTCCTCTGTAACCTTCTGAAGTGCCTCATTGATCTCTTTCAACACCTTATCTGAAGGTTGATCACCTTCAGCAGTAATTGTAATGCGATATTTAAACTCAAGTTCAGGGGCTATTTCAAACAGATCGGCAACTGTTTCAGGTAGATCTTGAATTTCCATATCCGTAAGATGAGAATCGGTATGACGCATCCACTTAGGTTGCCGCACACGAACACTGTAAAATCCATTAATTAATGAATCTTCTGAAGCAATCATTCCAATTCTGATTGCTTCTTCAACTGCATAGCGAAACACTTCATCAGTAATAGAAATTCCTCTTTTTTTCTCAAGTGTCTCTTTAATTAATCCAAGTGTAGGTTGTCCAGATTCCCAAGCATCTTCAGCATCATTTCCAATAAGATCCTTCGGAGCTATCTTCACAGGGGCTTTTGAAACCTTCAAACCGACTTTATCCGCTTCGTCTACACTACACGGCCATACAGGACTACCTTCAGTAAATTCAAACAAGTTATTTGATAAACCAATATTGACAGCCTCACGAATCAATGACCACGGAATCGGTGTGCCTTTGCTCACTGCCAATGCGTCCATAATTTTGGAAATGGATGTAGTTTCGTTTTCCCATGCATCAGGCAAGATTTTATGACCAATCTCCGAACCGCTAATCGATTCTAACGGAGCGAGCAATTCCAAATCGTCATTAATTTCAATATCAGGTATGTTCTCTTTAAGATATGCCTTGTCTTTGAGCCGTGCCATCAACAAACCGTTCTGAACTGCAGACTGAATTGCATCAGTCAGAATTTCGTCAGATGCAAGTTTAGGTGTGGTATTTCCATCAAAGAATCTTCGAATTGTTCCTACCGTCGTTGTGCCGTTATCCCCTTGCCAGACTTCAGGTAATTTATCAGAAAGCAATAACTCAGCACTAAGGTTGTGCAGTTCTGCATGTTCAATTGGAACAATTTCTAACGATTTTTCCTTAAAATTCTCGCCAGTAAGCACTTCACGCCAGAAAGTCTGATGAGATCCATCTCCACGCACAGTACGTAGGACAATCTTACCGTCCGTAACGCCGCGCTGAAGTGTGTCAACAAATACCTGTCTATTCAACATCCGAGGAAGTCTGGAAAGACTGGCAAACATACCATACAATCCTTGAACAGGTTTAGCAGTTTCATCTTCTCCCCATAACTCAAAATAACTCTCTGGTGTGAGTAAATCTGGATCAAGTGACTTTATTAGTAATCTATCGTCTCCTACCAAAGATTCTTTCATCCGCTCAAAGGGAGATTCTGGTCCTGGCGACAACGCATGTGCTTTAATTTCCCCATCTTCGTTTAAAGCAATTAGCACACTATAAGCCGATATAACCGATTCTGAAATTCCCGTTCCATCCTCTTGTTTGCGCTGCTTTAGCAACGCCTTCTGAGGTTCATTCAGAAGATTCATATCGTCCCCACTTTCAATATTCTCCCAGCCAAGAATCCTGAGAATCCGTTGCCGCAATCCTGTCAATAGTGATTTTTCCGGCGCAAGGACGATGACGTTGTTCCAATAGGTTCTATTGAAGAATTCGGCAAGATGATCAGCAACGTCTTCACCTGGTACTGCTGTCCACTCAGGTCCGACAATCACAAAGTGGAAATCGGGATTGTCAGGAATGTCCGCAGATGACTGTGGTAACGTGTGGACATCTACGCTATTAGAGTTCTGACCGAGTCTGGAATTTCTTATCAGATTTGTCAAATTATCGTTGATTTGTTCATCGGTGAGTCTTCCCATCGCTCTATCATGTACCCTTGTTAAATTGGGTGTCGTTCCCAGTGCCCAACTATTATCGTTTTCTTTGAGAAACCATGAAACTTTTCGCCACTGTGATAATCCATCTGCTACTGATACGGGGTCAATGTTTTGGTGTGCAAAAAGCAGATATAGATCTGAATCTTCCGCTTTATGTCCTATTGGTTGTGAATGCAAGAATGTGGAAACAACTGCAGCTTCAATTTCACGAGATTGGAGTAGAGGCAAACTCTTCTGAATGTCCCGAGCTTTTTCAAGTTCTCCTGTCAAAATCGGTGACCATTGAATTCCTTCATCACACGCTTTAATGAGTTCTTGAATTGCATCTGACAGTTTAGCATCAGTGCTAAGCAGCGCACTCGGTCCTACAAATGCCGCCTTGTCCTTACCTTCAGCCTCTCTAAGTAGAAGCGCAAATGCCCGAAACATGCCGCGAGTTCCCTGGAATTTATTCAGCTGCGTCCATTTTTGATAGAATACTTCAATGAAATCAGGATGAAACGGATAGGATTTCACAAGTTCATCATAAGCTTCTTGATCCATTTGTTCACCGCGGAGTGGAAGTTTTTGCCTCGCTGCAACAAGGCGGTCTACAATGGCGCGCCGTTCTTTATCGGGAAGGACATCTTCAAACAACCGACGCCGAAGCAATTCTGAGACATCTTCTCGAGAAACTGGTTCAAAAGGTTTATCCATACGATGAAATACCCCCTCCAACATATCTAATACGCGAACACCAGTTGGATCGTTAGCAATAATATCAGAGGTAATAAGGCTTGCTATAATTGAAGCACTGTTGACCTTGTCAACCGCTTGTGTAAGTGCCTGAAAGAAATCCTGAAGGATACCGAACCGCTTTGGATCGTCATTTACAGCAGCGCGTGTATACATCAATGCTTCATCAAGTAAAATGAGTGTAGATAGATTATCCTTCTGTGGTGCTTTGATAAGCTCAACAAGCGTCTGTTCAGCAGGATTGATATAGTCTGCTTCATGTTCAGCGACCATTGCAAATCCTACATCGCCAGCAAGTTGGTATGCCAACGCACCCCACGGTGTCATAACTTGCCGTTCTTTACCGTTAGGTCCCATTACCGAAAGTCCGTTCTTCACGTCAAATTCATCAAAAGGAAAGAGTGCAACTCTCGCGCGGGGCAGTGCGTCTAAATCGCTAAATCCCATAAACTCCTGCACGGTAGGATGAGTATGGAATTCATAACCTCGCTCAGCCAAGTGTAAAAGCGCAATCAGTGCGTGGGTCTTTCCGCCACCGTAGGCAACTTGGACAGTGATGACCGGGTTTCCTTCTTGTCCTGCTAAACGTCTCAGAACATCCCGCACTAACGTTTTGAGATTGTAGGTAGGATAGGTCCGGTCAAAAAAGAGATTGGGTAATTGATAGACATCTGGTGCGTTCTCCATTCGCACTGCATAAAGGTCTGCAGCAAATTCTGAAAGTTGAAGGGTCCCCTCTCGCACATCATTTCTCAATTCACAATTTTCATGCCATGCGTTATTATCCATAGGCTTACTCCTTTTGCTGTAGCATACAGTTTATTGATCGCTAATCAGGCGGTGATTCAGTTGAACGGACTTCAGGCAGAAGCGGCAGCTGAACTGCCACGGGTTCTGACCGTCCAGAACCCGAAACCCCACTTATCGGTTCCCCCGGTTCATAATTGATAAGTGTCTCCAAAAGTGATCTTTCACTGGAACCATGAGAATTTGTTTCAATGAGTGCCTGAACGACTGCCTTAAAAAGCGCGTTTTCTTGTAATCCATGTTCATGGAAGTAGGCATTGATTCGTGCTCTTTCGCCCGCGTCCCAAAGTTTCATAATCCTGTGAATTATATCTATCATCGGAATTCTGCCCGAAGTGTGCACGTAACCAACCCGATCTGACGTTCGGTCTTTATGTCCAAGTAGTTTGAGTGCATTACCAGAGCGAGCCTTACTCAAGAATCCAATTTGCGTTGCTCGCAAATCATCAAGCGGAACCCCGTATCCTTGTGCCAATAGAATACACTCGCCTACGGGCGCATCCTCCGTACCGAAGTAATCCTTATGCATCAAGTAGTAACGCGTCCATTCGTCTAATGCTTCAGTGCTTACCCCGTGCAATATTTGTCCTAACGCAAAGTCAGTTACCATACGCCGCACCTCTGTGAGAAATTCGGTTACCGTAAACGGTTCACCTGTCTGTCGCCTAACTTCTTTGTAACTTGAGTAACTTTCCAACGCGGGTCCAATTGCTGCCCATACGAAGTCAGGACCCCGGATCCCTTCGTCCCAGAAATAGCGGAGACGTTCCGTTACCCGTTCTTGCATATCGCGTTTGACTTTACCGTAATGACCTGCTTTGGCGTTTGCGGGACGTTTTCGACATACCATCCAAAGCGAAGTTGCGAGTGAGGCTTTTCCTTGTGAACTCATGCTATTCTTTAATTCCGTGTGAATAGGCCAAGAAGCAGAGACTACCAAACCAGATTCAATCATTGCCCTAACAAGGTTTTCCCATGCATTTGGAGATTTGTGAGCAAAGACAATGACGATTCTCCCATTGTTTATCAGCGAACTATTAGCAGATTGAAAAGTGGCAGCCATTCCAGATTCGTAAAACTTTCTTGCCAATTTCTTATCACCACCAAAATGGTCTGAATGTTGGACAAGTTCGTCAGATTTTGGTGTGAGTTCTTCGGCAAAAACATCAGGGAATTGATTTTTAATTGAGCGACGAAGCCACACATAAAAGAAATCAGAGAGATCTGCGTAAGGAATAGCGTCATAGTAAGGTGGGTCAGTAATGATTGCATCAATTATCTGATTGACTTGAAAACGGCTTGATTGCTGGTTAATGCTAGGCGAAAAAGTAAATTTTGCCTCAAGCACGTTTTCCAAGAAACGCGCAACCCAACCGATGTGAGCGGAATACCCTCCGGTAAATTTAGAAAAAGGATTCAGTTCAGCAAAATCCCAAACCATTGGCAATGCAAATCTGGCAAAGGTGTGGCCCATCTTTTCTCCGCTGTTGTGCCACGTACAGATTGTGGAATTATAACCAGCAATTCGATCAACAAGAATTGCTAAATATCCTCTGACCGCCTCTATCCATTCTGGGGAATAGCCATTTCTTTCCATTTCCTTACTCAGCGTAAGCGTCCACTTCACAAATGTCATCAAAGCCAACAACTGCCGATCTGTGAATACATCCGACCATTTCTTGAATCCGTAGAGCGGTACCACAAATCCGAGTGTTTTAGGTCCTGGCATTGGTTCATCAGGAATTCCGAGCGGAATATCATCTGCAATTGCATCAAAGATTTCTTCCGATACCTCTGCGGCATTTATCTCTAGTTGTGTGGGTGAACGGTATTCTTTTCCATATTCCTCTTTGTAGACCACCGTTGTAATACATGTCTTAAGTTTGCCTTCATGTCCGCATCGCTTAATGTAGTCTCCCGGTTGTTGTGAACTACAAAACGGACAGATTGCTGTCACGCCGGACATTGTAGGTTTGGCAACATCGTCTGTATCTTTCGGAGCGTAAATCTCAAAACGGACCTGCTTTGTCTTAGAATCTGGACAAAGTCTAAGTACGCGTTTAGCGTTAATGACAACTTTCGTTTGATTCCGAGTTTCCTTTAGGCGAATAAAATCAGATCGATTCCTATTTTCTGGTGTGTTCTTAAGAATCTTCTCAGCCTTCTTGCAAACCCATAAAGTCTTGAGTAAGGGTACCGTTGCACCACATTGTGGGTCTTGGCAGGGAATTGTTCTTGCCCAGAGATATGCGACCGTTGGTTTTTCATCAATCACTGGATAATATTCTACAAGTTCTTTCTGGGCATTTTCCAAGACCCATTGTCCCCACAAGCGGACATGGTCAGCAAGATTGCCTGTGTTCAAGTCAGGACGTTCATCAAGATTGAGTTCAGGGAGGCGTATGGTTTTTCCGGCGAGACGTTGCGGATATTCAAGTGTACATTTGAGTAAAAACCATGCGACAGGATTATAGTCATTTGCAATGACTTCACAACCGAGGCGCATCGCTTCAAGCGGAATAGCACCGCCCCCTGCAAACATATCCAATACTTTCGGTGGACATCCGTTGTATGCCATCTGGATGAGTTCTCTGGCGATACGTAGTTTATTCAACCATCGGCCTTTACTATCCTTTCTATCCCAATCACTTTGTCCATTTTCGTCTCCCCACCGAGTTAACGAAGCAATTAAGTCGTTACACAAATATTCTCGTTGTTTTTCAGGCAATGGTGACCCGGAAAGACGGGTGTACTCTTCCTTAATTTTTGGAGGTGCATCAGCAGGATCTGGTAGCAATGTTGCTATCGTTACAGCACGACATGCTGCGAGTGGGCGTCGCGCCGGCCAGATGTGTAACGTGGAGATGTGTCCGTGGCGCACACTTTTTTCGTGCTTTGAGTCCTCAGATACTTTTTGCAATGGGAAGGCTTCCTCAATAAGTCTACGTGGCATTTGGGTTCCTTTGTTAGTCTGTTTATAGTGTACTACTCAATGTGTATCAACGGTATAGGTTTATATCCCACTTTTCGTCTACCCTGAAAGCTTGACGGATATCTTCTATTGTAAGATGCTGTTCTTCAAATAGATTCACAATGAAGTCCACCCAACTCTCTTTATATAAGATAATCTTTATGGGCACGATCATAATGACAATATTCAGTATTGTACATCCTTATAATTCTTGATTGTTAATAATATCACTGGCGTTGATAATGAAACTTCCTCGGGCCTTCGCAATTAATGTTCCAAAAGGATCGTGGCATCGGTATAACTTCGGTTCAGTATCACAATTATAAACCACATAAAGCCAGTAGCGGTCCCGGTGATTTGCAGCTTGCCGCCATTCATTTGCAGTCAATTCAACGCTCGTAACCCCTGTCCGTCCCTTGACTTCAATATATCGCACCTCACCATTTGGGTATCTGGACTGCACATCAAATCCTTTTTTGAGATTTGGATTAGAGACATCCCTAACCTCTGCACCGCGAGCCCGTTCATATTTAAGGACAGTATTGATCGCGATAGTTTCGGCATTCCGAAGTGTTCTTGTTTGCGCCGCTTCAACAGGAGGTGGGGTAACAAAGGCACGGACATGGATATGTACAGGACCCAATTGAGTGTTTTCGATTTCCTCAATAAGTTTCGTTTCAGCTTCTTGACGTTTCAAATCCAATTCACCGAGTTCATGATTACAGTTATTCAGTTTTGTCTGCGCTGCCGGAACCCATCTGGAAACCGCCTCTTTGAGCTTAGCCCGTAGTTTAAGCAATTCTGCTTTTCGTAAACTATTTGAAACCTGAATCTGTTTTCTCTTATTTACCAACTCCGCCTCAAGTTGATTGTGAATATCGGAAAGTTGAGGCATACCAAAGTCATCCCTTACGAAAGTTTTAACGGGTTCTACTTTATCTGCCAAGTTAACCCATTCAGAGGATAACGCTGTAGGCGCACTCTGCTTTGTTGTTTGAGGTATTAACGTCAACAACAGATGTGCTGGTGTTTCTTCACAACGTCCATCTGCAAAACGTTTAATTCCAACCAACATATCTTCAAGGTTTTGACTGGTTTCATCAGTTTTTCGCACGATAGGTACTCTGACCAAATAGAACAGATAAGATTCATCAGTTTGCGGATCGAAATAGACTGCACCACGGTCGCCTTGTGCGTTGTATTTCTCCAAAAATTGAGTGCGTATTGTATCAAAGATTGATTCGCCAGGATGAACGAAAATTGCTGCTGGTTTCTCGAATCCAGTAGGTAGAGCAAGTTCTCGTGAGAATGTTAGATGATCTTGCTGACCATGATGTTTTTCAAAGACATCTTCTACAAAGTCCGGACAAGGTTTTAGTTTAAAAGTCGTCTCTATATCACCTTCAATACGATAACCGAGTAAAGGTGCTGCATCTTCAAAGAATCCTCTAACATAAGCGGGTAGCATACGACGCGTCTCTGCAGCTTCTCTTTGCTCCTGAACGTTGTCAAGTAATCGTTTCACTTCGCTATTGGTTACCAAGTTTTGCTGTTCTTCAACCTGATTTCGTATGTTTTCCAATTGATTGTTAATGGTCTGAATTGAGGCATCCGCTTGATTCTCTATGATGGCTTTTGTGATGAGATCAGACAGAGAAATTTCGCTAAATTGTTGTCCAATAACATCAAAAACTTTATCATCATCTAATTCTTCGCGCATCTTTTCCAATTTGTCCAGTAACACTTTCAACACGCGCCCTTCACGGGTATCTTCAGCTACAAGGTTTAGCAAAACCACTGTGCGCTTCTGCTTATAACGGTGAATCCTTCCCATTCGTTGTTCAAGTCGAGCGGGGTTCCAAGGAATATCGTAGTTCACCATGAGCCAACAGAATTGTAAGTTAATACCTTCGCCAGCAGCATCCGTTGCTACGAGGTATCGCGCACCATCTGGGTCGCGAAAAAACTCTACCTGTTCTTCACGTTCACTATATTTCATGCCACCGTGGATTTGAGCAACTTTGTCAGTATAACCTAAAGCCTCTAATCTTTCTATGACGAAGTTCATCGTATCACGATGCTCGGTAAAAATCAAAACTTTTTCGTCTTGATAGTCTGTTAACGCCTCCCACAGTTTTTCAAACTTACTTTCAGATTTTATGTTGAAAACTTCTCTTGCATGTTCAACGAGTTTTTGAACATGGGAGATTTCGCTTTCAAGCTCGTTAATTGAACGCGCAGCTGTTGCACGCTCAAGATCTTCGTCAACCTGTTCTGCTTCTTCTTTTCCATCAACGATCTCTTCCTCATCCCCTGTTTTTTCTGCTCGGATGTCAATACCTGAAAGACTCGCTTGTACTCTTTCTAATCCATCTTCTGACAACCTGCCATCACGCAGTTCACGCAGAGTGGTTTGAAGTTTTTCCTCACGTCTGATAAGACTCTGCAATAGTGCAAACGTTGAACTTGCGAGCCGCCTCTGTAGTACCATCATTGCCATCTTTGCCGCCATCCGGTTGTATTGTCCAGCGAGATCGAAATAGGTTTCACAATACTCTGTAACAGCATCGTATAAGGATTGTTCACTAATTTCTCCCTGCTTCAACGGATAAGCAATAGTCCGACTATATCGTGGCGGGTAAATAGGTTGACCTTCAAAGTTAACCATCTCCTCCTTCATACGTCGGAGTAAGTGATTTGACTTCTCACTCTCAGACATCCGACTAAAAGCTTTTTGTGCAGCAAGGTGTTCAGGCAATAGCAACCGCCACAAAAAATAGTAAGCATCATCTTTACCCATGTGAGGCGTTGCTGTCAGCAGTAGTAAATTCTTTTCCTGTGCAGCAATTTTTTCGGCAAGTTCGTACCGTTTTGATTTCCTGACCGTCCCATCCGACTCATAATTCGCAGATAATTTGTGTGCCTCATCAAAAACAATCAGATCGTAAGGTTGTGCTTCAAAAAGACATTCCTGCATTCGCTCCTGTCGTAATGTATCAAGGCTCACAATGGCTAAACGATTTTGCCTGTCAACAAAAGGGTTTGTGTGTACAGCATCAGCACTTGTCAGTATGGAAAATTGGAGGCGGAAACATACCCGTAATTCGCGTTCCCAGTTACCAATTAGACCCGCAGGTGGTACAATCAGCACCCGTTCCACCTGTTGCCGCAATAACAACTCTTGGATATAGAGTCCTGTCATAATCGTTTTACCAGCACCAGCATCGTCAGCCAATAGAAAACGTAGAGGTAAATGTTTCAGTAAATGATCATAGACAGCAATGAATTGATGCGGTAGTGGATCAATTAGCGATGTCTCCGTTGCAAAGATTGGATTGAACAGATAAGCATGACGCAGCCGATGTGCTTCAGCAACCAACCTCACCAAATTCGCATCCGCTTTAAAAGCGTCTGATACAATTTCAAACCGCGATCGGAATTCTTCAAAAGAATAGGTAAACGGTTCAACATCATTCTCAAAATAGAGTCGCACAGATGTATTGAATTGCTGAACTTGACGGATCACCCGTTCTGTATTTTGGAACTTGTCTATCAGAGTCGTACCGGGCTGAAGATTACTGATATGAATTGCGTCTATATGCTGCACTACAGAGTCCATTTAATATAACTGAATAATGCCATTTATTACAAAGTAAAACAGTTGTTGAATATATTTTACTCAAATTCAATATTTTGTCAAGTATATATTGAATCGTTCTTTACATTTACTTGATTCCTTTCCAAAAATACGTTACCATTTTAACAATGGTTGCCTCAACGCTCAGTAGGAATTTTTGCTGATGATCTTCACATCACTCTGATTTTGTTTGAACAATCAAATACATATTATATCCAAAATTTCTTCACCAGAAAAACGAGGACACGATTCTAAACGAAGTGTTAACAAATTGAGTTTGGCACTTCTGACGTAGCTATTTGTTTTACTAACAATCCTACATATATTACAATAGAAGAATAAAGGTATTATCAGTGAATAGACTTGTCTCTTTAAATAGAATTAAGACATTATTATCAAGATTTGTAACTGAGGTGGAATTGTCAGGAGCAATGTATCTGCAAGATATCAACAGTGTTTCTGAAGATTTTTTAATCCAACTGTTATCCGTTATATTTGAACATTCAGATCTAAAGAATCTAAATTGGTCTGAAAAAGCAAATTATCCAGCGATTGATTTAGGTGACTATAATTCAAGAATTGCCTACCAAATTACATCAACACCTGATTCACAAAAACTAAAGAAAACCTTAAAAAAGTTTATGGAGCATAAACTATACGATAAATTCGATCGTTTAGTCTTCTACATATTGACTAGAAAAAAAGACTATCGTGTAGATTTTAAAGAAATAACACAGGATAAATTAACATTTGAGAAAAATCAAGATATACTTGATTCTAATGCTTTAATCAGAGAAATACGAGAACTTCCTGATGATAAGTTGAGTAAAGTAGAAGAGTTACTTGAGCAACAATTTGGTGAAGAAACAGATGATTCCCAAGATATAATGGAATGGATTGAATCTGTCAACAACTATTGGTTAGATGAAGATAATTCAAGTAAGATTGAAGTTGATCGAAAGACAGTACGTAACAATCTATATGATTTTGTTTCACGAGAAAACGGAGTTGTAATTGGGAGACCAGGTGTTGGAAAGACGCATTTACTCAAAGAACTTCTACAAGATTTACGATCAGCAAATATACCACATCTTCTTTTATCCATTGATTTACTCGGAGACAGTGATCCTAAAGAATGGCCGGATGGATTATCTTTCAATGGTGATCTGATTGAACATCTAAAATCTGTTCCCATTTCTGATAACAAGGCTATACTATTGTTTGATGGCTTTGATGCCGCAAGAGATGAAAGAAAACGAAAAAACTTTCTTATCTTAATTAAACGTGCAATTCAGGATCTAGAAAATTGGAATGTTGCAGTTACGGTCCGCACTTATGATGCTAAAAAGTCGCAAGAACTATTAGATCTGTTTGGTAATTCTGATGATACCGATTACCAGACCCAAGATATATCATGCCGACATTTCACAATTCCACCTTTCACTGAGGACGAAATACTACAAGCCTTAGTTCAAATTGGATGTCCAATTTCTATTTACAACAATGGTTCTGACGAATTTAAAGAGACAGTATTAACTAATCCTTTCAATCTCTGGCTATTGGAAAAAATATTAGAGAACTTATCAGATGAGGATTTAAACTCTTTAAGTCAGATACGTTCAGAAGTACAGTTATTTGACCAATTTTGGCAACGACGAATAGAGTCCGCAGACAATGAAATTGACCGTTTGTCTGTTCTTGAAGGAATCGTACGAGAGATGGTTAAACAACGTTCTTTAAGGATAAGGCAAATCGATGTCCGTAAATCTTTAATTCAAACAGCATTAGACGACCTTTTTAGCGATGAAATATTGAAAAGAGTTTCCTCAACTGGACAAGGAATCGCTTTTTCTCATAACATCCTCTTTGACTACGCAATAAGCGTTTTGCTCATTGATGACGAACCGAAACAACTTGAAAAATTTATTACTAAAGACCCCTCGCGTCCACTCTTCCTTAGACCGAGTATAACCTATTTTTTCACACGACTTTGGTACTATAAAAACTCTGAAAGTTTTTGGGATGCTTTCTGGTATATTTTACGAAGTGATCAATCTGTCTCTATACGTCTTGTCGCCCGTTTGATTCCACCAAGCGTTATTGCAAATGAAGCACGAGAAATTGAACAACTGAAACCACTGATACAAAAAATTCAAGACATGGAAACTAATGCTGCGGATGCAATAACAAGACTTTTTCAGGCACTCCAAACCCTACAAATAAAACGTGAAAAACCCTGGATTGATTTCTGTGATCAGGCATCGGAATATTTGCACATTGATTTTGCTTGGGATTTAGCAAATCTAACATCAGATATACTTGAGAAAACGGAGAGCTCATATATAGTCAATACTTGTGGATATATTGGACGAAGGTTACTTGAATGGGTGTGGCAAGAAAGGGAAGAAAAGAAAGATGAGTGGTATAATCGGTTTGGGGGACATTGGGGAGTATCGCTTGTAGCTAAAACCTATTATACAAATCTTAAAGCATCTCGTGCGCTTCTTGAAAAGGCACTCGACCTGACGAAGGAAGATAATTTCCCGATAGGATTTCTGACACGGTTAACTGCCAATGTTGACAATATTTGCAAATATGACCCAGAATTTGCCATCCAAATTTATTTTACTACTTTTTCACACGAATTTAAAAGTGAAGGTAAGACACGACGCGGTAGTGATATTTTACCTATTACCACCTATCGGAGCCAAGATTTTCGAATGTGTCAATATCGTCTGGTACAACACTTTCCTAAATTTCTGCAAGAAAAACCTATTGATGCAACACAAGCAGCAATCCGAAGTTTGAACTACATCATTGCTAAAGAACATATTCTCAGGTTTTCCAGAAAAGATATGACAATAGAAGAATTAAATGAACCTTTCAGTTTTCATGGGAAGACTGCAAATTTTGTACAAGACCATAGCCATATATGGGATGCTCAGAATTCTTCTGGTGAATCAATTGAAATGGCAGATGCAATGTTTGATTATATGGCAGAATTAGCAAAGTCTGAAGATCAACACAATCTTCTCGATTCACTACTTGATGTCTTTGTAGACCATGTAGAATCTGCATTTTTTTGGAAAAGACTATTAAAAACAGCATCCCAGTTTCCCAAGGTTTTCGCACGGCGTCTGTTTGAGCTATGTTTAGCAAAACCGATACTACTGCATCTTGAGGTTTCTTATGAACTTAGTCTTTTCTTAGAAAATGCCGCATCTGAATTTGCTCGTGATAATCGACTTCGGCAGATTGAAGAACGCATCTTAGCACTCCCCAATGAAGCACAAGAACAGGAAAATGACGAATATCTTATAATGCATAGGGACAGTCTCCTGGCACGAATTCCTATGGAATTACTTTCTTCACAAGATGCAAAGTCAATTAGAGAAAAAATGGAGCAGGAAAATCGTGTTCCAGAGAATCGTCCGCCTGTAAGTTTTCATTTTGAATCTGGAACAGTTACTGAAGAAAAATGGCTTAGAGATAAAGGTGTTGATACAACAACCTCTGAAAACCAGAAATTAAAAGCATTTTCTGACACACTTGAAGATTTCATTTCTGACTGGAGGAATAAGACTCCTACAAAAGAAAGCACAGACTTGATAATACCAAAGTTAAGTGAAGTGTACGTTGTTATAGGTGATAAAACGAATACCGATGAAGAGTTAATTAACATACTCTGGCGGAAAATGACAGAGTGTGCGGCAATCATAGGCAGAGATACCGCTGATCTTGATGACGATTCATTTGCATTATGTCGTAATATACTGCTGGAAGGTGCATCACATAGACTACCTGATCCAGAGACTGAAAGCGAAGCACAGTTTGATTCTCTAGGTTACTCACCATATCCAAGACATGAGGCTGCCATTGGGTTAATCAGATTAACATTTGATAAACCTGATACTAAAATGTTAGATGCAATAGAAACACTTGCTAAAGACAAAGTGCCATCTGTGCGGATGATAACAGCAATGTATTTGACAAACATTTATGGCAAAAATTCTGATAGGTTTTGGAGAATAATAAATCAACGGTCAGAATCTGAAACAAATCTTGTCGTTCATGAAGCTCTTTATAATGCATTAAATTACATTGTTGCTCATAAACAAGAGAATGAAAACAAGACAGTCTCGGTTATGAAGAATTTGCTTAAACATACAACTTCACCTGGAGGAAAATTTGGATCATCAGATCCTTTTATAAGTTTGCTGATGTGGCTGGTAATAGTACGCGAGAATTTTTGGACAATAAACTTCATCAAAGAAACTTACTTCAGCAATCCCATACAAAATTCTGATATATTGACCAGGATTGTGGCGGAAACGATGGATTCTTATGTGAATCCAAAGCATATGGAAAATAATGAAGGAACCAAAATACTTAAACGATCAATTGAATATCTCAATGAAGTTATATCAGTTAGTATCAATACAATAAAAGATCTCCGTTATTTACTCAACCAGAATCCCACTGAGGAAACGAATGAAGAATTACAGAATATGTATAGAGCGATAGATCAGGTGATATCAAGTCTTTACTATACATTTGCACATGACAGAATAGAAACAGAGAAACAGACAGATGTTATTTCTTACGATTTACGCTGTCGTTTCTATGATGAAGTAAAACCTCTAATGGAACAAGTTATAGGCTTTGCAGATGATCCAGATACGGGTGTAATGTTTGCTTCTACTGCACACGATTTTGTAAAACTCCTAACAAGTTTTCTTATATGCAACCCTAAAGAAGTTTTACATTTAGCAGAACGGGTAGCAAGATCAAGTGAACGTTTTGGTTATAATCTTGATTCCCTTGCTGTTGAGGATGTTGTCAAATTAGTTGAAATTGTCCTGGCAGACTACCGCCATGTGGTTAGAGACGACGAAGATTTTCTGAAAAGTTTGCTAAATTTATTAGATCTTTTTGCCAAAACAGGTTGGTCGGATGCGCTTAAACTCGTTTGGCGGCTTGATGAAGTTTTTCGGTAGCTTAGGGGTTTGGTTGCTGTAAATAAAGGGCTTCGTTTTCTGTTGTCAATGCCTTAGTCCATTTAATTCTTTATTTGATGAACCATAGAACGTAGAATTGAAGTGAAGCATGAAACACTTCAAAGTCAATAATCCGCGTCATCTGTGTTCTCCGTGATTCAGACAACACAACCCTCAAACCAAACGCAGACCAATACCTTTCACTTGAAAATGAGGTTGATAAGATGGAGTATGCATTGTATAATTTAACGGAAGATGAGATTGCGTTAATCGGATAGAACTTCATACGGGCAATTTTGAAGGAGAATATAGAAATGAGTATTGATTCAGATCAAGAACGCTTACTGCAAATCAATAAGCTAGAACGACTTCGTCAAAATCCGAAAGCAACAGATATGATTTCTGTCTACCGATGGGTTAGAGACGAAAAGTATAATTACATAGCTAATTTTTTTCTTTGTGCGTTAATTCCGCCAGATCAGATTAAACGAATGCTTTCTAATACAGGTATCGATAATTATGAAGCCGACGCATTGTATGGCATGCCTTCGGCATTTGAAAGTGTTACAGAAGACGGTAAAAGAGAAATTAAATACCATCGTTATGGAGTTGAAAATGGATTTGAACCGCTTGTAATTTGTCGTTCCTTCCCTAAAGGAATGGAGAGTTATTGCGAAATATCTGAGGAGTTCCGCCACTTTCATGATCTATATCACAATAAAGTCAA
>JAJDZB010000064.1:0-78150 GCA_022824835.1 Candidatus Poribacteria bacterium
CAGGCTAGTCGCCCCCGATAGCTCAAATATACGGGGCGGTTCGGCACCTCGATGTCGGCTCGTCACATCCTGGGGCTGCAGCAGGTCCCAAGGGTTTGGCTGTCCTCCGATTAAAGTGGCACGCGAGCTGGGTTTAGAACGGCGTGAGCCAGTTCGGTCCCTATCTGGTACGGGCGTAGGATATTTGAGTGGATCTGCCCCTAGTATGAGAAGACCGGGGTGGACGTACCTCTAGTGCACCAGTTGTCACGCCAGTGGCACCGCTGGGTAGCTATGTACGGAAAGGAGAAACGCTGAAAGCATATAAGCGTGAAACCCACCTCAAGATAAGATATCCCACAACGAAAAGTTGGTAAGACTCCTTCGAGATCAGGAGGTGGATAGGCCAGATGTGTACACCGTGTGAACGGTTCAGCTAACTGGTACTAATAAGTCGAGGGCTTGATAACTTATCTTCCTCTACCGTTCCTCACTATATATACAATTGTCAAATATTATTATACACCTTTCCGGTGGTTATAGCGAAGGGGATACACCCGTTCCCATTCCGAACACGGAAGTTAAGCCCTTCCGCGCTGATGATACTTCGGGGGCAACCCCGTGGGAAAGTAGGTCACTGCCGGGATACCTCTCTAAAGGGCAGGCATCACGCCTGCCTTTTGATTCTAATTCACCACCATATTCCATTTCAATTCAGGACGGCTTTATCAAGAATGCGAAAAAATACCACAAAGGGATTTGAGTCTCGCGCGAAAGCAGAAGAGATATGTGGAGAGCAGAGAGGATAATATGAAAAAGAATAAATATAGTGGCAGCAATTTTGATGATTTCCTCAAAGAGGAAGGTATGTTAGACGAAGTCAAGGCACTCGCCCAGAAAGAACTATCAGCTGAAGGTTCGCTTAAGTCGGATCAGAACTCTGAAGATATGAAAGGTCCAACTAAATCCATCACAAGATTTTTCCGATGGCTTCGACACGTCTTCAATCTCTAAATGCTGAAGGCACTGTTAACGGATAGGTTTTAGAACTTCTTCTTGAGTACCAAAGCACCTCTTGGGACATCCGTTGAAAAATTGGCTTTAAACGTCACTTCAAAGGCTCGGTTCTGTTGGCGTTTGTTGTTCCAACGTTTCGTTGAGATACGTGCCTCAACCGCGCTAAAAACGTGATTTAGAATAACTAACCCTAAAACTGTTCGTGCGTTTTCAAATGTATCGTTTGCATCCTGTCGTAAACCATAAGCTTGCAGGCGATGTTTTGAGTCGAATTCAATGCTTGTGTCCTCAGCATCTTTCAGTGAAGGATCAAGATCCTTCCAATACCACTTACCGGTTCTATTTCTGGTTGCCTCAGAATCGTATACATGGTTCCAATTTTCATACTGTGTTGCATGTTCATAGTCTTCGATTTCGTCCCATTCTTCAAATGAACCTGGACCGATAAAAATCACATTTTCTCTTACTAATTCCCTATAGTCTTCACGCGTATTGACTGCTGAATTCCGTAAGACAAAATACGTAATCCACAAACCCACCTCCGCTGCAGTATAGATGTAACCGTATTTTGAACCATTATATATCTGTCCCATTCCCGGAATAGCCAGAGAATAGAGAAACGCTTCATTTGGAGACTTGAGAGAAACGATATTATCGTTTGTAACGTGTTGATCTGTCAGTGTCCGTATACCGAGGTTAGACGCAAGATAAAAATCTGTCAATAGATGCTCTTGGGATTTGTCAGATGCTATACAGATAGCAGCCGAGAAACTGAAAATTAATGCATAAATGACTACGGTTTGTGCAAGTTTCACTATAAACTATTCCTCACTAAAATGCGATTATACCTGTCGCTTCAAGAAGTCTTTCCTGAGCGGGTCCAAAACGCGGTCCGTAAGTAATGTCTAAATTGAAGAGATATACCTTAACACCGATGCCGTAAGTGAGATGGTCAGTAAATTCTGGTAAATTTATCCCAGGTTCAGATTTATAACCGACACGCATTGCAAGGATATTTCCAAGCCAGTATTCTACGCCGACGTTCTTTTGTAGATGTCGCCATTCAAATGCACGGATACCGACACCTCTATCAGAAAGCAGTTGTTCTTTCGTAATCTTTTCAGCTCTTTCTGCATTTACACGTTCTAAGTCTGCTAAGAGTTCCTCTTCATTTTCTGAGAGTTTGTCAATATACGATGTGATACCGCTGACCAAGCGAAAGTGATTGTATCTGTCTCTATAGAGACTCATTGATGTTCCAATCCGGAACATTCTTGGCAAAGGATCTGCTTGGTTCTCATCAATAAACGATATGTCTGGTCCAACGTTCTGAATTACCATACCGATTGTCGTGGGTATAGGATCAAATGGGACATGATACTGCAGACCGAGATCCACAGCATAAGAACTTCCTGTTTCTGTGCCGAGTACCATTCTAATCATCTTGCCGTTTATTCCCATCGCAATTGAATCTGTCAAGTAATCGGCATAAGATAAAGTAAAGACCATGTTTGTTCCAAGGTTATCGTTGCGGATCACTTCGGGTGAGTCGACCGTGACAGGAATAGTACCTTGACCATTAAGTTGTAATGTCGCTCCTATTGTGCCAATATCTCCCAGAGGCATTGCACCTGAAATGAAAGTATAATACATGCCTTCACCCGCTTCACCAAAGGGTGCGCTCATATCTGAGTAGAACATAGAAAGTTGTGAACCTTTCCTGTCTGAACTCAAATTGCTATCTGGTAAATAAGCCAATCCGCTCGGATTCCATAGTGATGTTGTGACATCCCCAGACACAGCCGAAAAAGCGTCTCCTAATGCTCGGGCACGAGCACCACCCCCTAAATTCAGGATCTGTGCACCTGTCCTACCAGGACCCGCAAATGCTGTGTTAGATATCAACAATAATACTGATACAACCAATGACAAATATCTAATCATTTTACTCCGTTAATATACATAGAGTTATCTCCGAACCTCTATGTTTTAACGCCTCCTTTATAGAATTTAACTTACCATTACTTTAACGTAAATCTCAGGTTTTTTGTTTACACAGTTTTGTTAAACCAATATCACCAGCAGCAGACAATACGTTCTTGCCATGACTCCATTTTTCTGCTATACTCAATTTGTATAAGACTGCTACTGGTAATTCTCATGCATCAACGGATACTCTCTACGTTCTTATACGTGCTCTGTCTAAAGTACCTGCTAATTTTTGGATGTATTACGGACACACAGAAAGACCCTGAAATCACAGTGTTCGCCGCAATGAGCCTAACGAATGCACTTACCGATATTGGGAAGGAATATGCCAAGAAACACAACGTGCGGGTGTCGTTCAATTTTGCTGCATCAACAACATTACAGCGACAGATTGAGAAAGGGGCATCTGCAGATGTCTTCATTTCAGCAAGTATAATACAAGCTGATGCACTTGAGAAACTCGGACTACTGGAGGCAAATAGTAGAGAGGATATATTAACAAACCAATTGGTTATTGTCGCACATAAAGAGGCCGACATCAGTATAAGGGAACCGATAGATGTTCAACAAAACGTTGTATCCAGAATTGCAATTGGACAACCAGAAATCGTTCCTGCTGGTTTTTATGCTAAGGAAGTGCTGAAACACTTTGATTTATGGGATAGGATTCAACCACAGTTGATTTTTGGCACTGACGTACGTGCTACACTCGCTTATGTGTCAACAGGAAATGTGGATGTTGCCTTTGTTTATCAATCCGATACAACCGTGAGTGAACACGTTAAGGTTATTTATCGGTTCCCACCTAATACACATTCAACAATAGCATATCCTGCTGCTATTATTAAGGAAAGTAAACAGAAACTGCTATCAAAAGCGTATATTGAATTCCTGAAAACGCCAACTGCTAATACGATATTTAATAAACATGGATTTACATATCTTTCAACAGATACATTACATCAGAAATCACTAAACGAATTAAAATGAGGATTACGCCTGCTGAAATTACCGCACTTATCCTAACTTTCAAGGTTGCTATACTCAGTCTGATTGTGATGTTTCCACCTGGACTATTCATAGGATGGCTACTTGCTAAACGTGATTTCCCTGGAAAATCTATACTGAATACGTTCATTATGCTGCCGTTAGTGCTTCCCCCGGTAGTCAGTGGCTATATACTTCTGATTCTGTTCAGCAAAAGTGGACCAATAGGAGGACTCCTCAATCAGTACTTCGGATTAGAAATTGTTTTTTCACCTATTGCGGTTGTGTTAGCTGTATCTGTAATCTCATTTCCACTTCTGGTGAGGGGTATCATGACAGGTGTCTCATCAGTACCGGTAGAACTTGAAAAAGTGGCAAGAACGCTCGGTGCATCACCTGTCAGGGTATTTTTCACCATCACACTTCCGTTGGCATACCGCGGGATAATTGGGGGTGCAATTCTCGGATTTTCAAAAAGCCTTGGTGAATTTGGTGCAACCATGCTGGTAGCAGGTAATATTCCTGGAAAGACGCAGACCCTCGCTCTCTCCATCTTTGATGCAGTTCAACAAGGCGAGGATGCGACAGTGTTTCGTTTAGTCTTTATTTCAACTGTTATCGCTTTCATTGCCATTTGGCTCACAGAACGTTTTGCATTTCATTACGACTAAATAAAGTAAAATTATATTAAATGGAGGATAATAAAATGGGTCCCTCTTATGAAATACTGATTATTCTTGCTATCTTCGGCGTCTTGATAATAATCGTTGCTGCCAATAGATCAAATAAGAGCAAGAAAACTAAAAGAGGAAATCAGCAGCAACCAGATCACAGAAATCAGGATGATTCTGTTGATGACTTTGAAGACCTGTTACTGACAGGCATGATCTTGGGTGATGTGATGGATAGTGACGATGTTGACGAATCCGTCGATGATTCAGACTCCGGTTTTTTTGACGGTGGCATGGACGGTGGATTTGATGACGTCGGTTTTGAGTAAGTTTGTCATGGATGCGTAAAGTTATTAGTCATTATAAGTGTCAATTTTGGAATTTCATAAGCTCTTAATAGTAGTAGGCACTCTCCGAGTGCCGTCTCTTATGAAAGTAGTAGGCACTCTCCGAGTGCCGTCTCTTATGATAGTAGCAGGTACTCTCCGAGTGCCGTCTCTTATGAAAGTAGTAGGCACTCTCCGAGTGCCGTCTTAGGATTGCTCTCTATTATGGATGAGAACAGTAATTTATCGCTCAATTTTCAGAAACGTCTCGGCAGTTTTAATCTGACAATTGATTGTGTATTGAGTCAGAAAGTTACCGCCTTTTTAGGAGCATCGGGTAGTGGCAAAACCACACTACTCAATTGCATCAGCGGTACACTTACACCTGATAGAGGTAAAATCCTGTTCGGTAACGAGACGCTTTACGATTCAGATTCCAGAATCAACATAGCACCAGAAAAAAGACGGATAGGCTACGTATTTCAAGAGGGGTATCTATTCCCTCATCTCACCGTAAAACAGAATATCCGTTACGGACAGCCTAAGACAGTACAGAAGAATGAGAACTACGTATCACAAATCCTTGATATACTTGAAATATCGGATTTACTTGAGAGGTATCCTAAACAACTTTCTGGTGGACAACGACAAAGAGTAGCAGTTGCACGTGCCATTAACATGCAACCGAGTATCCTTCTGATGGACGAACCCCTTGCGTCTCTGGATAGTGGACTGAAAAATCGGATTATACCCTATCTGTATAACATTAAACAGACTTATGAAATTCCCATCCTATATGTTACACACGCTATTTCTGAAGTCATGGCACTCGCAGATGAAGCGTACATCATCTCAGAGGGTAAGATAACCTTTAATGGTGAACCGCATGAATTACTCACCACGCCTTCAACCTTACCGATCGCTAATATTATAGGTGTAGAGAATATCCTATCATTACCAATTGCAAATTCGGATAAAGAGAAAGGCGTTACGGCGTTAGAAATTGGGACGCAACGACTGATTATACCTTACATTGAGCCTAATATGGAAGGTGAAACGAACAATGAAGTACCGATCGCCATTAGGGCAGAAGATATAATCATATCGCTTGAAGACAATCTCCCGATTAGTGCAAGGAACATCTTGAAAGGCACAATAGATTCAGTGGAGAATCAGACTTTAGTATCTATAAGCGTTGAACAGCATCTTATGACAGTCAAGATAACACCAGATGCATGCAAACAGCTCCAATTGTGTCAAGGAAAGGAGGTATATTGCGTCATAAAAGCCAATGCTGTTAATCTACTCTGGTCTGACTCATAAGATCATTCCAGAGATGGTCTACTTGACCTTGTAGAGTTTCAAGCGTCCCGTTATTTTCTATAACAATATCAGCATACTTTACTTTTTCTGAAACAGGCATTTGGGAGTCAATACGTGCTTGTGCTTCGCTCTCTGTTAAAGGTCGGTTCTGTGAATGACTCCGTTCTAATATCCGCTTTATTTGTATATCTCGTGAACTTGTTACTACGATAATCAGATCAACTGAATCGTAAGCACCAGCCTCAATAAGAAGCGGTGCATCAAGCAAGACAACACATGAGGGATTTTCAGAAACGAGCTTCCGTGCCTGTCCTCGGGAACGTTCAATAATCAGCGGATGCATGAGTGAATTCAACTTCTCAAGTGCCACTTTATCGTTAAACACAATTGCACCCAGTTTTTTTCTACTGACATCACCAGATTCGTCAAGTATATCCGGTCCAAATGTTTCAGTCAGTTTATTCAAAATTGGACTATCAGACTTAAGGAGTTGATGTCCGATCTCGTCAGCATTGATAGGGATAGCACCTTTTTCAGCAAGTAGGGCAGAGACAGTCGTTTTACCACAAGCAATGCCACCTGTTATGCCTATAATTATGCCGCGTTGTTTATCTGATTTCATGCTATTGAGTATACACAATCAAAAGGAATTTATCAACACCTAAAAAATCCAAAATCTATCTTGACACAGCAATCATTCTGTGTCATAATCAGTAAAAAACATTCAAGATACGACATAATGGCAACAGTAAAACTGGAAAATGTTACAAAACGGTTCGGGGACCTAATAGCATTAGACAACATCTCTATTGATGTAGAAGATAGAGAATTCTTTGTGCTACTTGGACAAACAGGGGCAGGTAAAACAACGACCTTACGTTGTATTGCAGGTTTAGACAAACCTGAAGAAGGTAACGTCTACATTGACAATATTTGTGTTAATGATCGCACACCCGCAGATCGAGATGTCGCTTTTGTCTTTCAATCACATATACTTTATCCCCATTTGACTGTCTACGAAAACATGGCATTCCCATTGCATCCAAGGAAACTACCACCCGAAGAGATACATAGACGCGTTCTGGATATTGCCAAGATGTTACATATTGAGCATCTACTCATGCGAAAACCGAATCAACTCAGCGGTGGTGAGACGCAACGTGTTGGACTCGGACGCGCAATGGTACGACGTCCGCAAGTATTCCTAATGGATGAACCCATATCTAACCTTGACGCAAAACTACGGGCGGAGATGCGGGCAGAAATTAGATGGAGACAACGCGATCTCGGTACGACGACATTCTATGTGACACACGATCAGGTAGAAGCGATGTCAATGGCTGATCGCATCGCTGTTCTTGAAGAGGGGAGAATACAGCAGTTAGACACACCTACTGTAATATACAATCATCCTGCGAATCTGTTTGTCGCAGGTTTCATCGGTAGTCCAAGTATGAACTGTATACCGTGTGAGATTACGCATAAGAATGGATCCCTACAACTGATTTTACCTAAGGGTTCAAATGAAAAAAGAAGTTATACTATTGAAGATAACAGCATCTCCGCAACATTGAAAGATATCAATACCGAGACCGGTTTAGTTTTTGGTATCCATCCTGAAGATGTCTTTGTCGATCACCGCGTTGTACCTAATTCTTTCCCAGCTGAAGTCTATAGTGTTGAACCACTCGGAGCAGAGACTATAGTAGAGATAACCCTTGGACCAGATGCTGCTGATACACAAACCATTATGAAATCTGTGACTGTGCCGAACTTTGAGGCAAAAATCGGTGATACGCTTCATATTTCCTTTGTCCCTGAGCGAATCCATTTCTTTAACGAAGTTACTGGACAGACGATTCTAAGTTGATTGAACAATCGGAAGGTAAAGCAATGCGTTGGCAACTGAGACTATTTAACCTTATTCCAAATTTCGTCAAGAAAATCGGGTGTGTATGTCTGCGCAAATTGGGGCGTGATCCGGATGCTTGGTTGGAAGAATTCTTGAAAAAACATAAAGGTGAGTGATCAGCAATTCAGAAAAAGCAAAATGCTGACAATTCAAAGAACTGCCAGCATTCTGAAACTCCCCCAGACGGACTCGAACCGCCGACACGATGGTTAACAGCCATCTGCTCTACCAACTGAGCTATGAGGGATTAAGCATTTATAATTATACACTATTGAAAAACCGAATGCAAATTAAAATGCAGCTATAAGATTTAGCATCCACACACCACTTTTTCACCATCAGCCCCCTGTTGTCCGTGTGTCTCATAACCGTCCCGTTTCCACCAATCTAATCCCCCCATCAGTTCTTTCACATTAAAGCCTAAACGGGTCATATTCAAAGCACCTTTAGTAGAAGCATTACATCCAATTCCATCACAATAGGTGACATAAGTCTTTGTCTTATCCAGATGATTCGTGCTTTTTTCACACATTGTTCTATGCGGTATATTAATCGCAGTAGGTATATGTTCAGTGCTATACGCTTCAGGGGATCGAGCATCAATTACGATGATAGGTTCCCCATTATTAAGTGCTTCGTAGAGATCCCAAGAATCTGTCTCAAAAGTCAGTTTTGCTTCGTAGAATTCAAGCTGATTCATCATTCTCCTCAACCATTAACGGATTTTGATAACCTTCAAATCTCCCCAGGTAGTAGCCAGTTTTTTGGCAGGAGATACATCGGCGGCTCCCTCAAGTCCATTTTTCATGACACTATTGAGATCGCTTTCAGACAAGGGTACATTGAAAACTCCGACTTCATCAAGTATACCGATGAAATCCCAATTTGGATTCCGCCAGGCACCGAGTCTTATCTCAGTATTCAGTTTCTCATCGGGTTTACCCACCTCATTTTCACCAACAAATTCGTCATTGACAAAGAGTTTAAGATCAGTTCCATCATAAGTGATAGCGACAAAACTCCATTCACCCATTTTCCATTCTCCGCCTCGGACATGTGAGAAGCTTTGGTCAGCATTCACAGCAATACTGCCATAGAAATCACTACTCCCAATCTGAATTGTCGGATTGTGCCAATCCCTTTCAATCAAACGTGTGTTAGCGTTTGGCGGTGGTGCAGTCGGTTTTACCCAAAGAAGATATGTAAAACCGTCAAGAAAATCATCAATACTCTCACTGGCAGGAATCTCCACACGTGAAGTTCCATCAAATTCAAGACCC
Source organism: Candidatus Poribacteria bacterium (assembly GCA_022824835.1). Classification (GTDB taxonomy): domain Bacteria; phylum Poribacteria; class WGA-4E; order WGA-4E; family WGA-3G; genus MSPOR6. The sequence goes on from JAJDZB010000064.1 coordinate 9,485, forward strand.
GTTCCAATCTTTCCTTCTGTCCACTCTGCACCAATGAGTGTGCCATCATTCTTATTGTCTGATTCGTCTTTGATAGTGTCTCCCTGACCTTCGTCAAGGAGCCAGATACCTACAATAGAATCTGGGTCAATTTTAGAAATTGTATTCTCAACTGAAAAAATCAGTGTGAGTGTAAAACAGAATGCTATAAGTATAATACGTTTCATTTCAGATACATCTCCCTTAAAGTTATTCTCTGTTATATTCTTCCCATAACGCACGATAGAAATTCATCACTCGTACTGGGTCAGAACTGCCAGCAATCTCTGCTAATGTGTATCCATCATATCCAGATTCACGCAACAAGGAAAAGAGTTGACGCCAAGGATACTCCCTACGGTGTAATTCTGTGATATGGACTAATCCGATTTTACCCTTTACGTGATTAAAGTTGTTCAGTATTGAACCGTTCTCGACTTCTCCGAAGTTTGAATTCCAACAGACATATACATTGTCGTGGTCTGCCACATCTATTATTGTTCGGATGTGACGTAGTTCAGAAGTACCACCACCGTGAACTTCCAGACGTATCTCTACACCGAGGTTAGACGCAAATTCACCGCATTCACGCAATGCTAAACCAATTTGTTCCAATGTTTTTTCTACAGGCACTTCACTCGGAAGTCCATTTGGACGCACCTTTACACCCGGTGCCCCCACATCTGCTGCCAACTCAGAATACGTCTTAGTGCCATCAATATTCTTGCGAACTACATCCTGATCAACCGAATGATAGTCAAACGCAGAACCTAAACCAACTATCTCAATCGGAGAGTCCTCAAATTGTTTTTTGACTTCAGTCCGTTCACTTGCGGATAAGTCTACCTCAACACCGTGTGCATGCGTTGTTCGTAATTCCACACCTGAGAATCCTGTTTCTGAACACCGTTCAATTATCGTGGGAATGTCCCAATCTTTAGCCATATTATAGGTTACTAAACCAAGTTTCATATAAACTCCTTATTCAAATAGTTTTTCTACAGGGTATGAAAAGCCTTCAATTACATCTTCTCCCGAGAGTGTATCGTCTCGTGTAAGTAAACGAATATCTCTTTCAGATCGAAATACTTTCACCGTTTTAGCGACCGGTTCAATCACCCATACAAGTCGTGTACCAGCTTCAATATATGCAAGTGCTTTCTCATTAACATCATACAACGCATCGGTGGGAGAGACAACTTCTACTGCTAAATCTGGAGCTATAGGCGAACCCTGACGTCTGTTTTCAGGTAACCTTTCATTTGAAACATACGCAATGTCTGGCTTTACTATCCTATCTCCTAATTTAAAAGTTGTATCTGCTGGGTAAAGATGTCCTAATTTGTTATCGCGAACATAAGTTCCCAACGGTAAAATGAGACTCATACTCACTTCACCATGCTCCATAGTTGGTGGAGACATCGGTTTTAATACTCCTTTCACATATTCGTAACCCTCTATATCATTATTAAAGAATTCTTCCAGAGTCATATCTGTTTTTATTGGTCTGAGCGTATTTTCTGCCTTGTCTATATTGTTGATGTCATATCTCATAATAATGTCCCTCTTAGAAGATACCTTTTGAATTGTGTTATTCACTATATTTTGCTATAATACCTAATTATATATTGTTTGAATGTCTAAAAATCAGATAAGGAGAACATTTACATGGCTTACGCACTTGAAGATGAATTCGGTGACATTATCGGTAAAGCGAGACGTGGTCAAAGCATATCTCAAAACGAGATAGCTGATGCTGCAGGGATTACAGAATCAGATCTGTCTCGTATGGAACAGTATACATTAAAACCCACAGAATCGCAAGTATATAAAATTGCAGAGGTGCTGAATTTAGACGGAGCAAAACTCCTTGATATAGCAAATCAAACATGGGAACCGGCTCCGACTAAAGAACATGAAAACACAGATTTGAAAGTCATAACGGTAAGTCCACCCGTTGGTGGGTGGCCCGTCAATGCTTATATTTTGGTCTGCCAATCCACGAAAGCAGCTGCCATCATTGATACGGCTGCACATCCAGACTTAGTCTTGAAACAACTTGGCATGCATAAAGTCAATGCAACGGCTATTCTTTTGACTCACTCTCATAGAGATCACACCGATGGTCTGATTCAACTACAGAAGGCTACCGACTGTGTAACATACATTCATAAGAATGAACCTAAACCTAAAAGCGCAGGAAAACTGCAAGAACTTGTTCATACTGACGTTGTTGAGATAGGAGAACTCAAGGCAACTGTGCTGGATACACCCGGACACACACCGGGAGGCTGCAGTTTCTTTACACAGTCAGCAGCATTCGTTGGTGATGCAATTTTTGCAGGCTCCGTTGGCGGACCGAACATCTCATATCAGGATGAAATAAATAGCGTTCGCGACAATCTACTCTCACTTCCCGATGATGTAAGACTGTTTCCGGGACACGGACCTTCTACGACCGTTGGTGAAGAGAAACGACACAATCCATTCTTCTAATTATACATCTCATTGGGATGTAATCTTGCTGTTTTTCATGTGTGAGGCATGATTATTGCTTTCATTTTTAGTCCAACGATTCCTCTCTATAGGTTTATCCCTGCTCGGTGTAACGCTCATCGTGTTTTTTATGGTACATCTGATCCCGGGGGATGTTGCACTTACCATCGCTGGTGAACGTGCAACACAAGAGATACTTGAGCAAATCCGGGAAGATATAGGGTTGGATAAACCGTTGTATCTTCAATACGGAATCTTCCTGTGGGACCTTGTTCATCTTGACTTAGGACGATCCTTTAAAACGAAACAACCTGTCCTTGAAGAAATTAAACGGTACTTTCCCGCTACCGCTGAGTTAACGCTTGCTGCAATGGTATTTTCTATTTTCTTCGGTATAGCAGCTGGGATAATCGCAGCAGTCTATCGTGGAAAGTTCTTAGATTATTTCTCCATGTCAACTTCACTTGCAGGCATCTCAATGCCGATATTCTGGCTCGGTTTGATGCTGATACTTCTATTTGCACATTACCTGCAAATACTACCTGTGTCAGGACGTTTAGATGTCGTGTTAAGCTTAGATGTAGAATCCCGTACAGGATTCATGTTGATTGACACCTTACTTCAAGGCAATTTTACAGCATTTAAAGATGCAATTATCCATCTGATATTACCTGCGATTACATTAGGGACTATCCCGTTAGCAATCATCGCAAGGATGACTCGTTCAAGTCTGCTTGAGGTGTTAAATCAGCCTTATATTACGACTGCTTACGCAAAAGGTTTGTCTCGGTGGAGAGTCATTATTAAACATGCTCTGAAGAATAGTATGGTGCCTGTATTGACAATAATTGGCTTGGAATTTGGTTATCTGATGGGGGGTGCGATTTTGACGGAGCATATTTTTTCGTGGCCCGGTCTCGGTTCATGGCTACGTGCCTCTGTTGAAGCACGTGATGTTCGCGCTGTTCAAGGGGGTGTATTGTTCGTTTCGGCACTATTCATGTTTGTCAATCTAATTGTTGATCTGTTATACGCCTACTTTGATCCGCGCATAAGGGTAGGGGACGAGACGTTATGAACGCTAATGTTACTGCAACAAGTCAACAGCACGTCATGCGCAAACTGATGCGACATCCATCGGCTGTAATTGGTGCATCTATCATACTGTTTTTTATGACTATCGCTATCTTTGCCCCCCTATTAGCAACACATGAACCGATGACTGCCAAAGTAGAAAATCGGCTGACAGGTTGGTCTTATGAACATTTTCTCGGCACCGATGGAACGGGACGGGACATATATAGCCGGCTTCTTTATGGTGCGCGCATCTCATTGAAAGTCGGTTTAATTGCAATAACATTTTCACTCGGTTTAGGGACGCTTTTCGGGGCATTTGCCGGATATTACGGCGGTTGGTTAGACAATGTGATTATGCGGATCATGGATATGATGCTGGCAATGCCGAGTATTCTACTCGCAATGGTCATTGTTACGATTTTGGGACAGAGTCTAACGAATGCAATTATCGCTGTTTCTATTGTTTATATTCCGCAGTATGCCAGGATATTACGCGCTTCTGTTCTGAAAGTCCGGGAATTAGATTATGTGACTGCAGCGAAAGTCATCGGGGCAAGCGACATCCGAATTCTGGTAACAACCGTCCTGCCGAATTGCCTTGCTTCGTTGATCGTTCAAGCAACTTTAGGAATAGGGGCAGCGATTCTGGATGCTGCTGGACTCAGCTTTCTCGGACTCGGGGCTGAAATTGGTGTACCAGAATGGGGGGCAATGCTCAATGAGAATACAAAGTTTATACGCAAAGCACCATTATCGGTATTTGCACCGGGCATGGCTATCTTTCTTATCGTGTTAGGGTTTAATCTTCTCGGAGATGCACTACGGGACGCACTTGACCCGCAAATAGATTGAGGGGCACTTATGTTTACACCTGATTTCAATTATGTATTGATTGATAAACTGAAAACTAATAACCAAAAAAAGGAGAAAAATAATGAGCTTACTGGGTATTGATGTTGGAACGACGGGTTGTAAAGTCATTTCTTTTCGTGAGGACGGAGAGATATTAGCACAAGCATATCGCGAGTATCCATTGATACACCCGCAACCCGGATGGTCAGAATTAGACGGAAATGTCGTTTGGGAAAAAGTTGCCGACGGAATTCGTGAAGTCGCTTCACAAACAGATACCGATCCAATTGAAGCGATAAGTGTTGCTTCACAAGGGGAGGCAGTGACACCTGTATGGGGTAATTGTGATGTACTCGCAAATGCAATCACTACATTTGACTCCCGAACATCAGGAATCTGTGATGAGATCCTAAACAATATCACGCCATTAGAAGTGATGCAAATAACCGGTATGCCACCGAGTGACATTCACACGCTTGCAAAACTTGTATGGATAAAACGCAATCAACCCGAGCTATACAAAGAGGTATGGAAATTCTTCGGTTTTGAAGACTTCATCAACTTCAGACTCGGTGTTCAACCCGTTGTTGATTACTCACTCGCAGCACGCACAATGGCATTTGACATAATCAACAAAACGTGGTCGGATAGGATGTTTGATCTTGCCGATATTGACGCATCACTTTTACCAGATACAGTACCATCAGGAACTATAATCGGTGAGATCGGCAAGAAAGTATCTACCGAGCTTGGATTACCCAGTGGTGTTGTCGTTGTCGCTGGGGGGCATGACCAACCCTGTGGAGCATTGGGAGCAGGTATTATACGTGGGGGAGAAGTTATGGATGCAACCGGTACTGTTGAATGTATTGCACCCGCCTTCGGAGAACCTGTCATTAACCAACAGATGATAGATGGGAACTTTTCTTGCTATCCTCATGTTGTTGAAGGACTCTATGTAACATTAGGATTTGTCTCAAGTGGTGGGGTCGTCCTTAGATGGTTCAGAGACACATTCGCAGAAACTGAAATTGCACAGGCAACAGCAGAAAATCGTGATGTATATGATATCTTGCTTGAGGATATACCCGATTCACCCAGCACGGCAATGCTACTCCCACATTTTACCGGTTCAGGAACACCGCATCTGGATCTGGAGTCGAAGGGAGCCATTGTTGGACTCACACTATCTACATCAAAAGGTGAACTTGTGAAAGCAATTCTTGAGGGTATAAGTTATGAGATTAAACAGAATCTTACAATGTTACAGGATGCTGGCGTAGAAATCAATGAAGTGAGGGCAATTGGAGGGGGCGCGAAATCTGACAAATGGCTACAACTAAAAGCTGATATGTTCAATAAAAAAGTCATTGCATTAGACATCTCTGAGGGTGTTTGCCTTGGAACTGCAATCTTAGCTGGTACTGCTATTGGTAAATATAGCTCCATAGAGGAAGCGGTAAACCTATTAGTAAAACCGAAAGAGACATACTATCCTCGTGAAGAAATAGCGCAAGAATACGATGAAAAACTTAAAGTGTATGAACAGATCTATCCCGCTTTGAATTCTATAAACAAACAACTCTGATTAAAACATGAACTTCCTTGACACATCAACTTAATTAAGGTATACTAAAGGCAAAGGGTGACATTGACAAGAAAGCCATAACAGTACCACAAGAATCTATCAGGAGTGATAGACGCATGGTAAAATACAAAAACATACTACTTTTCTTGCTGATTCTTTTAGGTTGTGTTTGCGTTGCATTGAACATTCATGCAGACGATGCTACGAATTCTGAAATAACACAGAAAGCCTTAGTATATGTTATTGACATACGTACCGAAATCGGAGGCGGCGTCAGTACCTATGTCAAGAAGGGTATTCAGAAAGCAGAACAGGCTAATGCAGACGCCATTGTTTTTGATATAGACACACCAGGCGGTAAGGTCGATTCTGCTGTAAAGATAATACGGTCAATCCAAGATACAAAAATACCGACTATTGCATTCGTTAACAGGCAAGCGATTTCTGCAGGAGCTATGATCTCAGCCGCGTGTGATCAGATCGTAATGACTTCTGGGGCAGCAATAGGAGATTCCGCACCCGTTGATGCACAAGGAAATGAAGCACCTGAGAAAATCGTCACGTACATACGAACGACTATCCGTTCAACCGCAGAACGTCAAAACAGAAATCCAGACATCGCCGAGGCGATGGTGGATAAAAGGCTCTTTCTCGTCCGTATGGAGAATGGAGATATAATCAAGTTACGACCCATTGAGTTTATAAATGAACAGGACGCAGGCACACAGATGGATATCCTCTGTGCTGAAGGTGAACTGCTGACACTGTCTACTGTCCAGGCTCTTGATTACGGATTCGTCAATACACAAGCAGAAGATCTAACTGACTTACTCACACAATACCGAATCGTTGAAATAGAACAGGATTATAGTCAAAATGTCGTAACGGCATTGACGAAAAAGGAGGTATTAAATCAACAAGAGGAACGTGGCAAAAAACGTGTATCTCTCATTAAGACGTTGGAAAATGCTAAAGTTGAAAGGTTTGAAGTAACAGTCGCAGATCGCACAGTCTTCTTTCTCACAAGTCCATATATCAGTGCATTATTGCTTTCATTAGGAGGACTCGGTCTCCTTGTTGAAATCCGAACCCCAGGTTTTGGTATACCCGGTTTCCTCGGATTACTCTTTATAGGACTGTTCTTCGGAGGACACATGCTTAACCAAGTATCATTGTGGGTCGTAATGTTAATATTCGTATTGGGGTTAGCATTAATTGTTGTTGAGGTGTTTGTTATTCCAGGATTCGGTATAACAGGGATTATAGGTCTGTTTTTAATGTTAGGAAGTGTCTTCTACACCTTTTTTAGCGAAACCGGTGACGTTTCTATTGCATTATTCTGGCTATCAATTTCGATTATTTTAACCTCTACGTTGGCAATACTTGCTACAATTTTTCTTCCAAAGTCATCTCCATTTCAACGATTCGCACTATCCACCGTGATGAGTGCTGACCAAGGATACCATTCTGCTGGAATGGACAACTTTCACAGCTTTATCGGAAAGACGGGGATTGCGTTAACACCGCTACGACCAGCAGGAACTGCACGCATAGAAAATAGAAGGTTAGATGTCGTCACAGTAGGGAACTTCATTGATGAGAATACACCGATTAAAGTATTAGAGGTAGAAGGTTCAAAGATTTCTGTTGAAGCTCTTGAAGATTAACGCAAAGTAAGACTGTATATATTGGAGGTGACCCTTATGTGGGTACCAACTATTCTTATCGCACTCGGTATACTATTGGTGTTTATTGAGATCCTAATCCTACCCGGTTTTGGGGCAGCAGGTGTGCCTGGGATTATCATCTTTTGTGTCGGAATAGGTATGATCTGGACAAACTCTGGTCCAAAAACGGCACTTATTTTCACAAGTATTGCACTGATTTTTGTTATACCGATAGCAATTATCCTGTTATCTCTTATTCGAGAAACAGCTATAGGAAAGACATTTATTCTGGATGCTGCAGAAAGTAGTGATCAAGGTTATCACGCAGCACCCAGAGAATTAACAGCACTTGTCGGCAAATCTGGGAAAACAATCACACCCTTGCGTCCGGCAGGAGTCGCACTCATAAATGGACAACGGGTTGACATCGTAACACAAGGCGAATTCGTAGAACCAGAAACTGAAATTGAAGTCATACAGGTTGAGGGTAGTAGAGTTGTAGTCCGAAGTTTATAATCAGTGATTTGGAAAACTAATTTGAAGAATCAATAATACTTGAAAAAAGGAGATACACTATGGAAAATTTACCATTTATACCCATAGTTGCTGTCGTTGCACTTATAGTCGTCATTATGTTTTTCTGGTTCGTACCAGTAGGACTATGGATTGCAGCAGTCGCAGCAGGGGTACCACTTCGCATCTTTGAACTTATCGGGATGCGATTGAGAAGAGTCGATCCAAATACTATTGTCAGAGCTCTTATCAGTAGTCATAAAGCCGGAATAAAAGTCGCTACATCAGACTTGGAGGCACACTATCTGGCGGGTGGCGATGTACTTAACGTTGTCAGCGCGCTTATTGCTGCTGATAAGGCACGGAATATCAGCCTTGATTTTACGCAAGCGGCTGCAATTGATTTAGCTGGCAGAGATGTATTTGAAGCAGTGCAAATCAGTGTTAATCCACGGGTTATTACAACACCACGCATCAGTGCACTTGCACTTGATGGCGTTGAACTTATTACAACTGTCAGAATAACTGTGCGAACTTTCATCAATCGACTTGTTGGCGGGGCAGGTGAAGAAACAATCATCGCTCGTGTAGGTGAAGGTATTATCAGCGCAATCGGGGCATCAGATACCTACGAAGATGTACTTGAAAACCCTGATATCATCACGAAAACAGTGCTTGATAGAGGTCTTGATGCTGGCACCGCGTTTGAAATCTTGTCTATTGATATCGCCGATGTCAATGTTGGGAAGAATATCGGTGCAGAACTACAGGCAGAACAAGCCGAAGCTGACCTTGTCGTAGCACAAGCAAAAGCAGAGGAACGACGCGCCCTGGCAGTCGCAAGGAAACAAGAGATGACAGCAAATGTACAAGAGAAAAAGGCAACAGTTGTTGAAGCAGAAGCAACTGTACCCAGAGCACTCGCAGGGGCATTTCGTGAAGGCAACTTTGAGATTTCAAATATAAGAGAAGGAGTATAGAATGGAAACACCAATAATTGCTATAATAGCAGTATGTGTATTACTCTTCTTGATTGTTATTGCATGGTTAGTTCCACTCGGATTATGGATTACAGCTATTGCAGCGGGCGTTAAGGTTGGGATTTTTGACCTTGTTGCAATGCGATTAAGACGAGTACCACCTACAAGAATTGTTGAACCACAAATCAATGCAACAAAAGCGGGGTTAACCTTATCACTGGATGATCTTGAAGCTCACTACCTGGCAGGCGGACAAGTGGGAAGGGTCGTCGCTGCTCTCATCGCAGCTGACAAAGCGAACATTCAGTTAGACTTTGCACAAGCCGCAGCAATTGACTTAGCAGGTAGAGATGTACTACAAGCAGTTCAAGTGAGCGTTACACCAGAGATTATTGATATACCAAGTGATGAAGACCCAGCAACTGGAATCACTGCCGTCGCAAGAGATGGTATCCAACTCATCGTTAAAGCACGGGTCACTGTCAGGGCAGACATAGATAGACTCGTGGGTGGCGCGACAGAAGATACTATTCGGGCAAGAGTGGGTGAAGGTATTATCACTACGATAGGTTCATCCGCAAATCATAAACAGGTGTTAGAAAATCCAGTAAGGATATCTGAAACTGTACTTGACAAAGGTCTTGAAGCTGGTACGGCTTTTGAAATTCTGTCCATAGATATTGCTGACATTAATGTCGGGGAGAATGTCGGCGCAAAATTACAGACAGACCAAGCTCAAGCTGAACTCAAAATTGCACGCGCAAAAGCTGAAGAACGAAGAGCAAAAGCCGAAGCAGAAGAGGAAGAAAATAAAGCTCTCGTAGAAGAAATGACCGTCAAACTGATTGAAGCTGAAGCCGAAATTCCCCTTTCTATCTCCGACGCTTTCAATTCAGAAAATATGAGCGTTATGGACTATTATACGCTACGGAATATACTCGCTGACACGGAAATGCGACAATCCATCGCATCACCAGGGGGTACAGATGATGGGGACACAACCCGGTCAGCACATTCCTTAGGATTAACCTAAACAGATCTGAAGGAGATACGGATGGAATTCAATCTTGAGGCTCTAATTCCTATTGTACTTGCAATACTCTTTATCGTTTTTGGGGGTACACGTAGACGTAAACAAACACAACGTCCCGCACACGCTCCTCAGACGACTGAACAGAATACTGTTGAGGTTGATACTGCTAACGATAGCGATGTTGTATTTCCACCTTTTATGAATAATTTTGATGAAGGTCCAACAGAGACAGAAGTAGTGCAGAGCGATCAAACGAATAACGAAGAGATGATCGCTCCAACGGTGACAGAGCAAGATGAACCTGTCCCTGAGCCTACACCAGAGAGGAAACCTAAAGATGTGCCTCCTATACCCGTAGATTCACCATCGCGTTTACCGTCAAGACGTTTACCTGCAACTTCTCTGATTGAACTGAATCCAGAAACATTTCGACAAGGTATTATTCTTGCTGAAATATTGGGACAGCCGAAAACGTTCCGAAATAGGAGACGTTAGCACGTCTGGAAGTAAATACCGTATTCGGAGAAAATAGCATGGATTTAATTGTGTGGACACGTATAATTACACCACTTGCTATTCTAATATTTGTCATATATGTCGTCATATCAGCGAATCGATTGGATAAGCGGATTACACAGCAGAAAGCTGATGCAAAGTATCAGGTTAAGACACCTATTGTTTCTACAAATATTGATCCTGACGTCGTAGATAATTTTGATGGAGCATACCATTTACCTGAAGAACTACCGAAAAAGGGTGAAAAATCAGAGGCGCCTGAACTACAAAGGGTTACAAAGCAGATAAATAAGGAACTGGAACGAGCCACTGTAATTGACAAGACTTATGGTTCGCCTCCACCAATACCAGTGGATTCTCCATCAAAACTACCACCAAAACCGATTCCGATAACATCATTAATAGAGATGTCTCAAAAAACATTCCGGGACGGAATAATCTTGTCAGAAATACTTGGCAGACCCATAAGTTTACGCGGACGTTGATGATACAATTTCGTTCCATTCCCCGCAGTCTTGAACTGATCTGAGACTGCGGTATTTTTTTATTGTTTGCTTTGACTAAGGTTAGATCAATGCACCACACATATAAACACTGTCTGATACTATTTCTATCCCTAATACTTTGTCCGCTCAGTGCTAATCAGTCTGAAAAGAACACGGTATCAGATGCGTCTATTGAAATGGAGATTCCATCTTATGCAAGACACCTTAAAGGGATAAAGATATGCCTTGATCCTGGACATGGGGGTCAAGAACATGTTCCAGATTTCAAACGTGGTCCTACAGGTCTCCGTGAAGCGGAAATAAACTTGAAAGTTGCCAAGCATCTTCAGAGGCTCTTAGAAAAAGTAGGTGTTACTGTCATCATGACGCGTGAGGACGATTCTTATGTGAGTTTAGCTGACAGAAGCGAAATTGCCAACGAGAATCGAGTAGACTTCTTCATATCAATACACCACAACGGAATCGATAATAATCCTGAAATAAACTATACCTCAACATGGTATCACGGTGATGCGGACGACTCCCGACCAAGTCTTGACCTTGCGCGTTACATACAACGAGGCGTCTCGGACGCACTACGGCTCCCAAACTCCCCACCAACTGGACTATACTCAGACAAGCTAATAGTTGCCTCTGGTTTTGGTGTATTACGATTGACAAATTCTCCTGCTATCGTTTGTGAAGCCTCCTTTTACACAAACCCCGAAGAGGAAGCAAGATTAAAGAAGGATCAATATCTGAAAAGGGAAGCTTACGGTTATTTCCTCGGCATAGCACGATATGTTGAAGCTGGATTCCCAAAAGGATTACTCATCACACCTGAAAACAGATCTGTCATACAATCAAAGACACCTACTATCAAGATTAAAGTTATGGACGGATTACATGAACGTGGGGCGTGGATGTTAAAACGGCAGCAGGTCTTTACTAATTCCATAAATGTGAAAATCAATGGATTGGAATATCCCTTTCAATATGACCGAGACACCGATATTATCACGGTTGAAGTTAAGGAACCTTTAGCGAATGGTCTTCATTTTGTTCAAACAGATATGGTAAATTACTATGGAAATCATAGTTTACCGCAACCGCAGCAATTTAAAGTTGCACCACCTGCAACCAAGATTGAACTGAATAGCTGGACAAGGCACATGCCATACGTTGGAAATGGATATGTAGGAATTGTAGTCAATGCGCTTGACGCAGATGGTTTACCCATTGCCGATGGTGAAATTGTCGGAGCGGAAGCATCCAAGGGTACACTTGTATCTTCAGAAAGCACTTCAAAGAACGGAAAATCCTATTTTTACCTTAAAGCACCTGATCATCCAAGTGAAACTGTTGTGGAAATCTCTTACGGTAAAACCCGAAATTCACTTACAATACGCTTTACCGACATTCCCAACGGAGTCATTCAAGGACAAGTTACTAACGCTGCTTCAGGTGCCCCGATTTCACAGGTCATATTGCATGCTTCACCGATGTTATCTGCTGAATCAGATCCTAAAGGACACTACTTTTTGAAAACAGATCCTAATTTGGAATATCCATATCAAACTACACTCAACTTCTCAAAACAAGGTTTCTATCCTTATGAACAACAAACAACCATAGAACAGAATAAGTCGACGATTGTCAATCTGGAACTTCACTCAATTGCTGATAACCTGTTTGACAATATAACTATAGTCATTGACACAAAGACAGATACACAGAAGACGCAACAACTGATTGCTTCATTGAAAGACATGTTAGAAGTTGCCGGTTCAAACGTATTCAATATACATGCACCTGGACAAACGATGTCCATTGAAAATCGGATTAAAAAGGTAAACAGTATCAATCGGGAAGGATACTACATGCAAATAAACCATACGGAAGGGATTGAAGGAGAACCTATTGTCATCGCTAAACACAATCGTGGCAATCGGGACACCGAATTTCTTCAGAAAAGTATCCTTGAAATGTTCAACAGTAGGCTCTATGAAACACCGATTGAGACCATCCAAGATAGAGAAACACCAATAATCCAACAGACAAACAAATTAGCAATGACACTTGAAATACGTTCTATTGGTCGTGAAGACCATACATCGGAACAGGAAGCATCCGCAATATTTTTGGGTATGTGGCAATTTCTAAAGAACAATACAGAAATTGAGATGGAGAAAATAGAGAAATTTACGGAATTCTACAACGAAGCCAAGAGGAATAAGAATGCAGATCGCTTCTAAAATTACCAAATTGCAACTTAAACATCCGTTCAAAATCTCGCGTCGTGAAACTGACCCATTTCGAAATACGATTTTTGTTGAAATTGATGGTGGTATTGGTGAAGCATCTCCAGCAAAGTTATATGGTGAAACTGTTCAGACAGTTGAAACAGCACTGGGAGTCATCGCTTCAGAATTGGACGAGGACCTTGATCAGATCCAGCAGGTCATGTCAAAGATCGAATCAACTTTAGATGATAATTATGCAGCGAAATCTGCCATAGATATGGCACTCAATGACAGGTTGGGAAAAAAACTCGGTATTCCCCTTTACAAACTCTGGGGACTCAATCCACTGAAGACTCCACTCACCTCGTTCACAATAGGATTGGATGAACCAACTGTTATGGCAGAGAAAGCATTAGCTGCTGAAAACTATCCAATACTAAAAGTCAAACTTGGCACACCGCGGGATATTGAGATAATAGAAACACTTCGCACTGTAACTGATAAACCGATATATGTTGATGCAAATACCGCGTGGTCCCCAAACGAGGCAGTGCAGAAAATACAGAAACTAAAGGAATTTGGTGTAGAATTGATTGAACAACCGACAGAGCCTGATGATATTGCAGGATTAAAGTTCGTTCGCGAAAATTCTTCACTACCGATCATCGCAGACGAAAGTGTGAAACGTGCAACTGATATACCGAAATTATCTGGAGCAGTAGATGGAATAAATATCAAATTAGTCAAATGTGGAGGACTATTGGAAGCATTGCGAATGATACACGTTGCGCGTGCAAATGGACTACTTGTCATGATTGGCTGTATGATAGAGAGTTCTCTTGGAATCACTGCAGCTGCACATCTATCTCCACTTGTTGACTACGCAGATTTAGATGGAAATTTGTTGATTAGGAACGATCCATTCTTGGGTGTAACGCTTGATAGTGGAAGGTTAATTTTACCTGATAGACCAGGAATTGGTGTCGTCAAAACTTAAAAGCAGTAGAATAGGAGGAATACATGTCAGATTCTAACAGAAACGTCCTAATCACAGGTGGTACAGGTTTCTTAGGAAGTACCGTGACGAAAACATTTCTGTCACTGGGTGACACGGTCGCAGTCACATACCTGTTTGACGATGAAGTGAATAGATTTAAACAACACAATCCAGATCTTACTGATGACGTTACCTTTCTTTATGCAAATGTCACTGAGGAATCAGCAGTGCAGAAGACCATAAATTCTTGTATTGATAAGTTCGGTCATCTTGATATATTAGTAAATATCGTTGGTGGGTTTGTTGGTGGCATTGATACAGTTGAACTTGAGGAAGATAAATGGGATTTCATGATGAACCTTAACCTCAAATCAGTGTTTCTCTGTTGCAGAGCAGTAATTCCGCACATGACTGAACAGGGTAATGGCAAGATCGTAAACGTCTCTGCGCGAGCAGGACTAAAAGGCGAGGCGGGATTGAGTGCTTACTGTGTCTCTAAAGGTGGCGTGCGGACGTTAACAGAGTCATTGGCTGCTGAGGTGATGGATTCGGGTATCAATGTCAACTGCATAATGCCGAGTATAATGGATACACCAATGAACCGAGATGCTATGCCTGACGAAGACCATACACGTTGGGTAAAACCTGATGATGTCGCAAAAGTAATCTGTTTCTTGACATCTAATGATGCAACGATAATAAATGGTGCTGCTATACCTGTTTATGGTAGGGCGTAGAACACTTTAGCATACTCCATTATAGCAAAATATAAGAATATGTGAACACCCCGGTAGGTGCGGTTTCCTAACCGCACTGGTATTCAACATTGGTTAGGAAACCGCACCTACCAGGGATGTAAAAGTAATTATAGATATCACTATATTTTGTCCATCCTACATTCTATCTCGATTTTACTAAATCATTTCCTTATTGCCAAAAAAATAAGATTCTTCTGCTAAAAAAATAGGCAACAAACAACGCAGTCCAGATTTTCAATCTTTATGAATCAATACAGTTCTTGTTTTGAGTTGCTTTCGTATACTTGGCACTGATTTTGCTATAAGTCTTATGTGAGATTCTTGTGATTGACTTTTACACAAACATTGTACTGATTTGGAGGGTTTAAATTCTACAGATGGAAGTTGCCCCGGAAAAACAGAATGAAAGACAGAATGTATTAATCGTTGATAGCGATCTGGAACGGATATGTCTGTTGAACCAGGTATTTAAGACAAGCAAATATAACATCATTGCACATGTGGAACTTGATTACGGTTTTCTGGATCAAGTCAAACAAACAGATCCTGACATAATTCTAATCGGTGTTGCTTCACCTTCTGATGAGACCTTAATCGCCATTGGATCTATAAATCAGAATCATCCTTGTCCAATTGTTATGTTTGCAGAAGATAATCGATCTGAGACGATTCAAAATGCTACGTTGGCAGGCGTTTCCGCTTATGTAGTTGGTAGTCTGTCAAAGGAACGTATCAGGACAATTATTGAGGCAGCAATTGCACGGTTTGCTAAGTTTCGGGCGTTACAAAAAGAACTTGAAAAAACGAAAACGAGTCTTGCAGAACGCAAGATCATTGAACGAGCTAAGGAAATCGTTGCACAACAACGTGGAACAACCGAGGCAGAAGCATATCAAACCTTAAGAAAGATGGCAATGAATCGTAGAAAACGTCTTGCAGAAATCGCACAAGATGTACTATCTATAGCAGAAATATTGACGAACAAGATCTAATAAAAACTGATCACTACATTTAAAATTAAGTCATAAGTTTCATTCAACGTTGAATGGAACTACTCAGAAAATAAATATATTCCCAACCAGTGTAGGTTTGGGATTGGACATAGGTGTCCATCTGGCAAAGCATATCTTTGTCGATGGACACTTTTTGTTTTAATTCTTCATTGGAGAAACAAGAATGGACAAAATTAAGAATAAGAATGCGTTGAAGCGGAAAACCATGCATAAGAAACGAAAATCCAAACTTCATCCTGCTGAAGCTCTTAAACGTGAAAAAAACGGACTTGAAGTTATGGACGACATTCCATACTACGTACGAAATGGGTGGGAGTCAATTCCACCAGAAAAAAGCGACAGACTCAAGTGGGTTGGCGTGTTCTACCGTCGACAGACACCCGGGGCATTTATGATGCGTCTAAGGATGACAAGTGGTTTCTCAAATTCAGAACAATTTCGGGCAATCGCCTTAATCAGTGAAACACACGGTCCAGGTTTTGTTGACCTAACAACACGCCAACAGATTCAATTGCGTGGATTTACAATTGAGAACGTGCAAAACATCTGGAATCAGCTTGAAGAGGTAGGTCTAAATTCCCTACAGACAGGATTTGACAATATAAGAGGAGTTACAGGTTGTCCTGTAGCAGGTTTAACCCCGAATGAGTTGTTTGATGCGTCGCCTGTAGCAAAAAAGTATACCGATATTATAACGGGCAACAAGGCTTTCACCGATATTCCGCGTAAGTTTAATGTTGGCATTACGGGATGCTTAGACAACTGCACACATGCTGCTTCACAAGATATCGCATTAATACCAGCAGTCAAGGAAGTAGATAATCAGGAATTGAAGGGGTTTAATGTCTTGGTCGGAGGTAAGATGGGTTCGGGAGGATTCACGCTTGCCAAGGCACTTGATGTATTTGTCTTACCTGAACTTGCAGCAGAATTATGTGCAGAAATAACATTGATCTTCAGAGACCACGGTGCACGGACGATTCGAAATAAATCAAGAATGGCATTTCTCATTGCTGACTGGGGCGTCGAAAAGTTCAGGAAAGAATTAGCGGCACGTCATGGCAAACACCTGTTATCAGCAGGTAAAGATATGCGTGGTAAGAAAAAAACAGATCACACCGGTATTTTCTCACAGAAACAGAAAAGCCTAAACTATGTAGGACTTGTTGTACCAGTAGGACGTATAACAACTCCACAACTCTACGAAGTTGCACGACTTGCTGATAAATATGGTTCTGGACAAATACGGTTAACGCAAGGACAAAATTTGATAATCACTGATGTGCATGATTCCAGAATTGGTGCGTTAACCGCCGAACCACTTCTCCAAGAACTCCGCTATGATCCATCAGAAGTCATGCGGGGTATGGTCAGCTGTACAGGTATTGACTATTGTCACTTCTCCCTAATTGAGACAAAAGAACGCGCAATGGAGGCGATCAAACATTTAGAGGAAAAACTTGGCAATACCGAACCTTTAACTATACATTGGTCAGGATGTCCAAATGGCTGTGGAAACCATACGGCAGCAGATATTGGACTTCTCGGTAAGAAAACGAAAATAGATGGTGTGATAACAGATGCTGTGGATGTTTTCGTCAAAGGCGATTCAGGCCCTAATCCAAAAGTTGCACCGAAATTACTGGAGAATGTTCCATGTGATGATTTACCAGAAGTCCTTGAAAGTCTCGTACCTTACCTATCAAGAAAATAATCGGATACATCATATTCTAACACGGAAACTTACTAAATCAAAATCAAGTTTCATTCAAATAAATGTTATATATTCATCAATAGAAAGGGTTGAAATATTATAAACTATGGATATAAAAAACAAAGCCACACAAATCAAGATTTTTAGTTTAAAGACGGTTCAAATGCGTACCTTTCATACGACCTGGTTCGCGTTTTTCTTAGCATTTTTTGGATGGTTCGGGATTGCACCACTTATGGCAATAGTCCGTGAAGACCTCATGCTAACAAAAACAGAAGTTGGAAATACTATAATTGCCTCTGTAGCAATAACAGTATTAGTTAGAGTACTGATTGGCCCCCTTTGCGATCGTATCGGATCAAGAAAAGCTTATACATGGTTGCTGATACTCGGTTCACTTCCTGTCATGGGCATTGGACTTGTCCAGGATTATACAAGTTTTCTCCTGTTTCGTTTAGCAATCGGTGCAATCGGTGCAGCTTTTGTAATAACCCAATATCATACCTCAGTGATGTTCGCACCGAACTGCGTTGGGACTGCAAACGCTACGACTGCAGGTTGGGGTAATTTAGGTGGTGGCGTAACCCAGATGGTGATGCCGCTCATCTTAACTGCAGTCCTGAGTTTTGGTGTAGATAAGTTTCTTGGATGGCGTCTGGCAATGATCATTCCAGGAATAGCACTGTTCATAATGGGTTTCGTTTACTGTTTCCTTACGCAAGATGCTCCTGATGGAAACTATAAAGAACTAAGAGAACGAGGTGAATTAGAACATGCTAAAGGTAAAGGATTGGAATCCTTCGAACAAGTGATTAAAGACTATCGCGTATGGGCACTCTTTGTGATTTACGCTGCATGCTTCGGTGTTGAACTTACCATTAATAATATCGCTGCGCTATACTATCATGATCAGTTTCAATTAGATGTCAAAACAGCAGGATTCATCGCTGGACTGTTTGGATTAATGAACATATTTGCACGTACTACCGGTGGATTTTTGTCAGATTTTTTTGCAAAGAATATGGGGCTCCGTGGACGGGTTCTATTTTTATTCGTCGTTCTGTTAGGTGAAGGCATTATGCTCATAATCTTTTCACAGATGACTGTTCTGATACTTGCAGTAGGCACTATGATTATATTCAGTCTTTTTGTTCAGATGTCTGAAGGCGCAACATTTGGGATTGTACCTTTTATAAATAAAAAAGCATTAGGTGCGGTCGCTGGTATCGTTGGTGCGGGAGGAAACGCAGGTGCAGTTGCAGCTGGTTTCTTATTTCGTGCTGAAAATTTCACGATGCAACAAGGTTTACTCTTTCTTGGCACAATAGTTGTTGTTGCAGCATTTGCTACAGTCTTAGTGCGATTCTCCCCTGAGGTACAAGCAGCAGAGAAAAAAGCTTATGAAGATGCTTTGTCGGAAAGATACGCATTCAAAAACTGAAAGTAGAATGTTTAACCATGATTATGTCAATTGACCCTTATAGATTGGAGAAATCAGTGAGTAACGTAACAGGTAAAGCCGTTTGCCCCTATTGTGGTGTCGGTTGTGTTATCCGGGCAGCGGTTCAGGATAATAAAATTACAAAAATTTCAGCCGACGATGATACGGCACCCAATTTCGGTATGCTTTGTCCAAAAGGCGCACATCTCAAACAAGCATTTCAGAATCATGATGGAAGATTAGCATATCCAATGATTCGTGAACGTAAACGTGAGCCGCTACGTCAAGTTTCTTGGGAAAAAGCCATTGCATTTACAGCAAGTCGTCTACAAGATATTCGGTTAGAACACGGTAAGGATACGATTGCACTCTACGGTTCTGGACAATTAGACACCGAAACATCATACGTTTTCAACAAGCTCTTTAAAGGGTTTTTGCAGACGAATAATATTGACACTAATAGCAGACTCTGTATGTCTTCAGCAGTAGTAGGATATATCAAAGCGTTCGGTTCAGATGGTCCTCCGACCTGCTATGATGACATCCAACATGCAGATATGTTTCTTATTATTGGTGCAAACATGGCGGCAAATCACCCTGTCCTTTTTCAAATGATTCGAAAACGACGGGCGTCAGAACCCAATACGCGGATTATTGCAGTAGACCCCCGCCGAACACAGACAGCAGAATTCTCTGATGTACATATCCCTCTTGCACCTGGAAGTGATGTCGCTTTCCTTCAACTAATTGCAAAACGTCTGCTTGCGATGGAGCGCGTTGATAAGAGGTTTGTCCAAAGAAACACGGAAAACTATAGCGCATATAAAAATCATCTTGAAAGTCTTGATGAGGACACACTTCTTTCTATCTGTGACATACACCCAGGTCGTATTGATGAAATCGTAGAGTTTCTATCTAAGCCGAGCCGTCTGTTAAGTTTCTACTGTCAAGGAACAAACCAAAGCACGAATGGTGTAGATAAAAATGTTGCCTTAATCAATCTCCATCTTCAATTAGGTGAGGTTGGCAAAAGAGGAGCGGGACCCTTTTCATTGACTGGACAACCGAATGCGATGGGTGGGAGAGAAGTTGGATACTTGTCTCACCAGTTACCCGGCTATCGTGTGGTTACCAATGACATGCACCGTGCCTATCTTGAAGGCGCATGGCGGATTCCACCAGGTAGTATTGATCCGAACCCCGGATTAACAGCAGTGTCAATGTTTGAGGCTGCAGCTGCTGGAGATGTGCGTGCACTCTGGATCGTATGCACAAATCCAGCTGTCAGCATGCCCGATACTCAGGTATCTCAATCTGGTCTAAAACGAGCCGATTTAGTGGTAGTACAGGATTGTTATTATCCGACTGAAACAACAGAATATGCAGATGTACTGCTTCCTGCTGCACAGTGGGGTGAAAAACGGGGCACGATGACAAATAGCGAACGTCTCGTTGTCCGAAGCGATAAATTCCTTACACCCCCAGGAGAAGCAAAACCGGATTGGTGGATATTCTCACAAATAGCGAAAGTTATGGGTTTCAAACGTGATTTTGATTTTCGTACCCATGAGGAGATTTGGGACGAATTCCGTCTGTTGACCGCAGGAACACCGTGTGACCAGATGGGAATGACGAATGAACGTCTTGAAAAAGAGTCACTCCGTTGGCCTTGTCCTAATCCGAAACATCCAGGAACGCTCCGCCGCTATACACGCAGGAAGTTTTTCACACCTTCTGGTAAAGCACAATTTCACACACCTACCTATCGTCCACCAGAGGAAGAAATAGATGCGGAATTTCCGCTCGGTTTGACAACAGGACGAGTTGCGAGTCAATGGCACACCCGCACCCGTACCGGGAAAGTCCCGCAACTCAATAAAAAAGACCCTGAACCTTTCGTTGAAATTCATCCTGACGATGCTGAAGAGAACGGGATAGAGGATGGGAATTGGGTATTTCTTGTTGGGCGACGTGGGAGATGTTATGCGCGTGCGCGTGTTACGGAGTCTATTCGCCGTGGATTACTGTTTACGCCGTTCCATTGGGGTGATCTCTTTCACGCGGAGACGAATGTTAATTATGTAACGAATTCAGCGTTTGATCCGGTGTCTAAACAACCGGAGTTGAAATTCTGTGCTGTGCGGATTGAATTGAATGAATCAACAGAAAACATTGTACCTTAAGGCATTCATACCGTTATTGCTTTGCGGATACATGCCTGAACCTTTTGCCAATCTGCAGATGATAAGGACCCGATGACTGCTAAGACTTTGCTCTGTGGGAGTGTTACAAGGAAACTCCTAAATGCACTTGGTCTACGTAGTCCTGCTTCTGTCCAATCAGTAATCAAGTGATCTGTGGGCGTGGCTGCAATGGTCAGATTCGTTGTTACTGCACCAAGAATAACGTCTCCAACAGTGGTATGGTAATCCTCAGTTGAGATAACCACTGCCGGCCGCCTTTTAGTCGCTGTAACTCCTGGAAAATCTGCAATAATCACATCTGCTGATTTTAAGGTGACCATGCGTCCCATTCCTTATCGCCTTCACAATCCCACCAATCTGTTGATTCTATACTTAGTGCAATAGCTGCCAACTTTTCTGTCTCAGTCAAAGGGCCGTTGGCAGGAGACCAATGTGCACGCAGTACACCGACAAGGACATTTTCTAATTTGACTCCTTCTATTTTTGCAATTTGGTGAGCCTGTCGGTACACGGCATCGGGAATATTAAGTGTGACTTGATGTTCCATTATTTTACCTTTCTGTTTACGATAAAAGCATCGGGGTTCCAAACTGAGAACATTATACCACTTTTTGTGAAAACCTGCCAATTATTTCCGTATCAGCATCTTCCGCGTTACCGTGAATTCACCTGCAATGAGTGTATAGAAATAGACTCCACTAGGCCTTTGATCTTAATCGCTTATGAAGATTAGATAACATCTTTACGTTTTAGAATAGACCTTTATGCCCTCGGATTAGCAAGGACGGTTATATCACGTTCAAGCCGATTAGCAATATCCTTTAAAATCTTTCTCTTCCTTTTAGTATCGGTTCCAGACACTATCCAATAGGTTCCTGTCTCTGTTATAACCTTTTTTTGTGCTTTACCGTCATAGTCACAATCTGCTATTAGAGGTATCTCATTGACATGCAAGTCAAGTTTTTTGACTTCCTCAATTTTTAAGACCTTAATTACTTCAATGAAGATGTCTATTGCTTTACCCTCTGAAATCCAATTTCCATCTTCCATTTGAACAGCTAAGATATTGTTAGTTCTTGTTTCAAGGGTTGGTTCTGAAAAATCACCGAAGATTTCGACTAACTTTCTACGTAGACTCTTTCCAGGTTTTCCTCTGTCCTGTTCAATGAGGGCAATATGACTTCGGGTATAACCAACTTTTGCTGCCAGATCAACTTGGGTCATATTCGCTGATTTTCTAGCTTCAGCAAGTTGTTCACCAAATGTGTTTTCTGATGGCTCTTCGGTTTCTGATGGTTCTTCGATTTCTGGTGGCTCTTCCTCAGTAAATAAATCGGTATGTTGCACAGCATTATTCTTGATAAATTTTAATATTCGGGCTGTAGCAATAAACCATTCTCCTTCAGCGCGAAATGCTCCAAATTGAGAGTGAATTCGTTTTTCTTCTCTGGATGCTTCATTCACTGAGTCAAAAGGAATAACACCTATTTCCCATATTTTGGCTTCGTTTCCAGTCTGTAGAGTAGTTTGTCTTTTTGAAAGATCTGTGATAGTGTGACCGATTTTGATAAAATCTGGTTGATTGTCACCGAAATTACTCTTCGCGAAAAAATATACCAAGGGTTGATTTTCATTTGGCATGGTTACTCCTTTTGAAAATAGACACATAATTGTTTTTTAAGAGGTTCCCTATAAAAAATTGTTGTGCTTCATGTAATTGACCAAACTAAGATTCGTAAGTTAAATTTCACCGAGATATAGGTTCATCAAGCCCATCTATAACCCCTATTCAACGGAGTGGGAAGGACGGTCTTGCACGACAGGAACAACGTAACTCCGAATCGTCTGTCCATCTATCGTCTCAGTCTCAGTGCGCGGTTCAGGTGCGTCGCGATGATCGAATACCACGTAGAAACCCTCTGTTACGCCCTCTGTTGACAGGTACGCGGCGAGCTGTTGTTTCCCTTCAGCATAACCTCTGTCACTTCTCCAAATCTTTGTTTCAATGATGTATTTCTTTCCGTTATGTAGAATGAGTAGATCCATTCTACCGCGTCCTGTTGGGACTTCTAAATACATTACCCCGTTCACGCTGTTAACAAACTGATCGATGTAAGCATAAAGGAGATGCTGTCCAATGAACTCTTGAGGGGTTTCAGGGACTTGAAGGATCCTGTATCCTGCGCGGGCAATGAAGTCACGGAAGTTATCCAGTAGTCGTTCAATCTGAATATGTCCATCGGGTGTGAGATATTGATATCCATCAGTGTCCTCGGGAAAGTAGTCGCTCTCCAATCCGTTAAACAGTGGTTTGAATGCATGAATAATGCGGTACAGGTAAATCGGGTTGATTACCTCACACTTACTGTCGGCTCCTTTAGTAATAACACCGTACGTAGCGAGTTCATTGATGATGTCATTATCGGGATTAAAGGGCACGCTGTTCTCATAAGAGACAATTCGCATAAGTATAGTTTGAAAACGCGGGTCTTTACGAATATTGGTTAGGAGATGTTCAATGTTGGTGTTCCGTTCATCCAAAAGGATTTGAAGTGCATGGGAAAAATGCTCCATAGTGATTGAATCAGTCTTTGGAATGTCCATCTCTTCAGTGAGTATCTGCGCGAACCGGTTGACAAGAAACGGTTGTCCCCCTGTCTGTTTGTGAATACATACAATGACTTCTGGGTTGAAAGCCTGTCCTACTTCGTCTGTATATTGTCCGTATAGCTCTTGCACCTGATTAAGCGTAAAATTGGGCAGAGCAAAATCGTCCTGGATATTGAACGGGGAGACAGAACGATCATAGTTGAGTTGCGCGATGCTCTTGACACCGACAATGCCAAGGCTATGCGGACATTGAGGAGAAATTCTGGAGACATAGATACGGCGGAGGGCATACAAGAAATCGCTCAAGACTTCTTGAGGAATACCATCAAACTCATCAATAAGTATGACAATTTGTTGATTTTGCAACACCCGTGCTAATGTCTTAAAACCTCTGAGCATTGACACATTATCGGTAAATGTTGTGCTATCTAAAAAACCTCTTAACGCCTCAGAGGGGACTTCTCCATGTTTATGGTAAGTATTCTCGATTTCCTCGCGAATGTCATCGGTGAGGTAACTATAGAAATCTGACGATGAAAGGTTTTTATACGCCTGGAAATCCAAGTGAATAGGTAGAAAATTCTTTTCCTCATCGGAGAGGATATCCATTGCAGCATAGAAAAAAGTCGTCTTTCCTGTTTGCCGGGGCGCAAATATGACGATAAAACGGCCCTCTTTGACGCGCTTGATGAAATCGGTCAGCTCTTCCGTACGTGCGACAATATAGTGCTGATCAGGGTTCACAGGTCCCCGCGTACCAAACCTTCTCATATCGCAAGACCTCACTGGGATACGGGTTCACCATGTAAATACAATACATTCTGATTAATTCGACCTAAAAACCGAGTTTCTTATCAACAACATTCTTCAATTCTTCACCCTTCAGATACCGCTCAAGGTTATCAAGAAAAAACTCAGTAATTCGCCGCATACGGTGCTGAGAACCACCCGCAGCATGAGGTGTTATTATTACGTTATCCATATCCCACAACGGACTATCAGCTGCCAACGGTTCTGTCTCCGTGACATCTAAACCCGCACCTGCGATTTTACCTGTCTGCAAGATTTCAATCAAGTCATCTTCCTTCACAATCGGACCACGTGCAACGTTAATAAGATAGGCAGTCGGTTGCATTACAGACATGTTTTCAGCATTTATCAATCCACGGGTTTCCTCTGTCAATGGACAGGCAATCATCACAACATCAACCCTACTCATCATGTCTGTGAGTCTATCCATCGGTAACAATTCATCAACACTGTCAGGTTTATCTGTTCGGTACGCATCAACACCGATAACGTACATGTCGAATCCTTTTGCGCGTTTCACCATCTGCATACCGATGCCACCTAAGCCGACTATACCGATTCTGAATCCATCAATCTCAATCATCGGGGATTTACTACCACCCCATTTACGATTGTCTTGGTTTCGGACAAAATGGTGGATACCACGTGTCAATCCAAGTAAGAGTGCGAATGCTTGATCCGCAACATGTGTCCCGTAAAGTCCTGCAGCGTTGGTTAGTATCACATCACTCTCACACATCGCCGGATACATGTGTTTATCCATGCCAGCACTTGAAGCCTGAACCCATTTGATGTTGACTAAATACGGGAAGATGTCCTCACTGCAGAAACCGAAGAATATATCAGCATCCTTACCCTCTTCAGCAATCTTATCTTTTGAGTTCGCCATAATGTAAGTATGCTCATCACCGAGGATATTCTCTAATCTATCTAATTGTTCACCCTCAACCCTATGCTGTAACAGTATTTTCATAAAAATCCTTTCTAATCTGTAGACCATGGAGGTGTTTCTGGTAACAACTCCTGAAACGCTTTTAGCAGTTTGTCTTCGTAGCTGCCAGCGAATTGTTCATTGAAGAATCTATCAATTCCTTCGTCAAGGAAGTGTGCCCACGAGGTGTCTTCGGCACCGGGATTTACAGGAAAAAACAGTGCGTCTACGCTTCGACCTGCTTTTAAGTCCCCTGGTGAATCCCCTATCATCAAGACACGATTTTCTGCATATTTACCCTTTGTCGTAATTGTAAGATGTTCGGTCTTCGTTCCCATCTCCTGTCCGGCAATCAGAGCGACATATTGGTCTATATTGTGTTCGTCCCATTCACGTTGGAGTGCTTCGTCAGGTGTGGCGGAGACGACAATTACATCCGCTTTCCCCTGCAGGCGTTGTAATGCTTCACGCACACCCGGAAATGGGGGTAGATTGTAGACAATCTCAGCGACACTTTCGTTCACAGCAAGGCTCCATTGCATTACATGGCTCAGTTCATCCCTTCTTTCACCAGTTGCATTGTCTATTGCTTCCTGTAGCGCGGGATTACCGAGTTTCGTCTCAACTTCAGTCCATCCTCTTAGGTGTCGTAATTCAGGAATTTCTAACCCCATTTTTCTAACGAGAGACATTCCGCGAAGATAATCAAATACAAGTAGCAGTGCCTTAAACCGATTCGTTCCTCGCATTGTTGAATAAAGGTTGACAAAATCCCATGCTTGATGCACCTGTCTTGAAATGGATGCTAACCCAAAATGCTTGACTACGTTTACACTGAAGCAGTCGTTATGTTTAACCTCCATACTGTTGAAGACGCACCCATCAGAATCAATCCCGACAAAAAAGTCGTGTTGTGGTTTAAAATCGTATAATGCTTGTTGTGGTCCTTGAGCCATATTTTCTCCTTTACTCAACAATTACTTCTGGACGGTTCTCTAACATCCATTCCGTATGGAAAACTGTCGGTTCACCGTTTTCGTTGACAATTACATTACCCGCTGAGTCAATTTTATGATAGGTATGTGCCCCAAAATAGTCCCGCATCGCTTGAATTAGATTGGCGGGGAGTCTGCTGCTACGGTAACTATCAAAATAGGCTAAGGCAGAGCTGAATGCTGGAATTGGGACGCCCACGTGAGTGGCAGTACTGACGACATTTCTCCAGTGTGACTGAGATTTTTCAATAACATCCTTAAAATACGGATCAAGCAATAGATTGGCAAGGTCAGGTTTACGTTCATAAGCTTCTCCGATGCGATGCAGGAATTTTGCTCTTATGATACATCCACCACGCCATCCTAAGGCAATTTGACCCAGATCCAAGTCCCAATCGTTTTCAGCACTTGCTTCCCGCATAAGTGCAAAACCTTGTGCGTAAGAACATATCTTTGCTGCGTATAATGCATTGTGGATAGCAGTTAACGCTTCTTTTCTTTCGCCATCATAAGTTCCGGCAGGACCTTTTATCACCTTTGCGGCGTCTACACGTTCACGCTTGATTGCAGAGATGCATCGCGCGAAAACCGCTTCAGCGATTGTAGGAGCAGAAACGCCAAGGTCTAAGGCGGAGATGCTTGTCCATTTTCCTGTACCTTTTTGACCTGCTTGATCAAGAACAACATCAACAAAGGGAGTGCCACTTGCATCCTTCTGTGTAAAGATGTCAGCAGTAATTTCAATGAGATAGGAATTGAGTTCACCTTGATTCCATTTGTTAAATACCTTGTGTATCTCATCTGCGTTCATACCCAAGATGTTTTTCATCAGTGAATATGCCTCACATATCAGTTGCATATCACCGTATTCAATGCCGTTATGCACCATTTTGACATAATGTCCAGCACCGTTCGGACCGATATATGAACAACACGGTGTGCCGTCTACTTGTGCTGCGATTTTTGTGAAAATTGGTTCTACAAGTGTGTAGGCTTCAGGTGAACCCCCCGGCATCATAGCGGGTCCCTTTAATGCGCCTTCCTCTCCACCTGAAATTCCTGTACCGATAAAGAGTATGTCTTTTTCGCCAAGTTCCGCGTGTCGACGTATCGTGTCATTGAAATTGGAGTTGCCCCCATCAATGATGAGATCACCTTTGGATAGATGTGGTACGAGTAGTTGAATAAATGCGTCAACAGGTTCACCTGCTTTGACCATTAAGATGATCTTTCGGGGTATATCCAATTGTTTAATAAATTCGGCAATGGAGTGTGCACCTACTATATTCTTACCCTCTGCTGCACCGGCGATAAAATCATCAACCCGTGAGACTGTTCGGTTAAAAACCGCAACCTCAAACCCTCTGCTTTCTATATTGAGTGCAAGATTCTCTCCCATCACTGCCAATCCGATGAGTCCTATATCTGCTGCCAAGTTCTGTTTCCTCCGATCTTTGAGTGTTCTGTATATCATACACTGCAAATGGGCATGCTGTCAACTCAAAAATGGGGTAAATCAGTTGAAAAGAATGCTATTACATAGGCATATTACGGCGGTAAAGAATATCTGATAAATTATCTAATGCTGTAGCCAATTCTGTTAGATTGTGCGTTTCTTTGAACATCATTCATCCTTGATTGTGCTACAGAAGAATAAAACCAAATACTATCTTAAAACTTTATTGCGGATAATAACGCAATCCGTATAGACAACCTGAGAATATCCCTAATCTGACACCTATGATCTCCGCTCAGTATACACCAGTACTCAAAGACCTTTCCCTCCGGCGAACACCGAGCAGGTTTTCCATAGTTGAGTGTTGTCCTTTTGGGGTTGGGGTATACTATATACTATATGGTTTCTTCCCGTCGCGTTCTTAGCGTTCGGTCGCTTTTTGTGGTGCTTGGCATGGTGTGTGTGGCGGCTACATTGGGTGTGTTTGTGGGTGGCACTTCTCTTGTTACCCGTGCTGAAGACCCAACAATACGCCAGTCACCGCTCGACACTATTTCCACCTGCCCCGCCAACGCCCACGCCACCCTCACCTACCAAGGCATCGAGTGCAAGACAACGGCCGATACCTGGAGAGCAAGTGATTGTGACACCCCCGCTGACTGCTGTGATCAGGGAGCATTCCTCAGAATCACCCCCACCGGTCTCACCTGCACCGGCTACAACAATGGGAGTGTGGGCAGCACCTATGATGCCACCACCTTCTGCTCTGACTGCTGCGGTGCCTCAGAGTTTGCCACGATCACCACCCTCGGCTTAAAATGTGTCGGCGGCACCTGCAGCACCTCTGACAATGAGTGTACAAACTCTGCTACCCCAGGCTGCAACACCGAGATTAAAAGATGCGTCCAATGCACCAAGAATAGTCATTGCACCGGCACCAGCGTCTTTTGTGACACAGACACCAACAAATGCACCTCCTGCACCCGGGACACCGAGTATGTCTGCGACAAAAACGACAACCGTGTCCAGCACTGCCGCAATGCCAATGGTGACATCGTGAAAACCTACCCTGAATCATGTAATGCCGACCAAACCTGCTCAAACGGACAATGTGTCTGTCGCCCGGTCGACGGCACCTGGAGCACCCTTCCCGCGGCAAACACCATCGCCTGCAACACCACCCGCACAGCAACTTGTACCGGTGCCTCCTGCGGCGGCACCTGCCCGGGCGACGCACCAACCGTCACCGGCACCAAATGCAGCACCGGCTACTCCTGCACCAACACCGGCTGTGTTGCCCAATGCACCCACGCCACCAAACCAGCAACCCCAACAGCAACAGCAGGTAACGGACGGTGCACCATCAGTGCTGCCGAGAGTACCACCGGGTACACCTATGAATATTGCAAACAAATTCCCAATGGCTATACCTGTCTATCAAACAATGTGTTCACCAATTTAACAAACGATACAACCTACGCCTTCAAGGTACGAAGGAAAAACGACTCCGGTTCCTGCACTAATTGGGCATGGTCAGATTCTGCAGTGAATTGTACGCCTACTGCTTCTTGTGCCCCGACCAACGGCGGCTACACCGCAACCGCCGCAAGCACTATCGACTGCGGCACCACCCACACAGAGACCTGCACCAACCCTGCCCCATCTTGTGGCGGCTCAGCTTGCTCCACTCCCGCACCGACCGTGGACGGCACGAAGTGTTCAGCCGAACAAAGATGCATTAACGGCTCATGTACCACTCAATGTACCCCGGTCAACTGCACCTGGGGCAGCTACGGTGACTGGTCTCCAGATGTCTCAACAAAAGACTGCGGCACCTCCTTCACCCAAACCGCAACCCGCAGCAAAACAGTCACTGAATCCTGCGGCGGCACCTGTACCGGCGACAATGAAAAGACCCAAACTGCGACAGGTACGCAGTGTACCGGCAGTAATGTGTGTGTCAGCAATACCTGCTGCTCCCATGCCACCCAACCCCTGGATCCGACCGTCTCTGCAGGTGACGGCACCTGCAGCGTTAGCGCCGCTGATTCAATCACCTCTGGTTATGAGTATGAATATCGCAAAGATAGTGGTGATTGGCAGGAAAGCGGCGAGTTTTCCGATCTTGATAACGGCAAGACATACTATTTTGACATCCGACGAAAAAATGATTCCGGCAATTGCCAGGATTGGGCAGTATCCCCCGGCTTTACCAGTTGTACTCCCGGGTGTGAAAGTGACTGTTCCTGCCCTTATTCTTCAGCGTACTGGACTCCGGCATCGGCATCTGATGTTGCTTGCGGTACCACCGAAACCCAAAGGTGTGTCAAGGGCACCACCAGCTGTGGCGCTGAGGAGGACTGTACCGGCACCGCACAGACACTCACGGGCACTTACTGTGCGAGCGGCACCTGTGAGAACGGGTCGTGTACCACTCCTTGTAATAACCCTGATTGGGAAACCGGCAGTTGGAGCAGCAGCTGCTCACAGGGTAAGCAAACGAGAACGGTGGAATGTAAATGTGATAACGGCAATATTGCTTCCAATGAATCACTTTGCACAGCAACAAAACCTAACACTGAAAAATGCTGCTCAGGTCATTCCGGCACCTGCGGGTCAACCAATTGGTGGTGTGAAGACAGTGATACCCGAAAGCGCTGTATTCAGAACGGCAGTTGTAAGTATTGGGAAGATGAGACTTGTGAGGATAATGAGCAATGTAGTGGTGGGCAGTGTTCTGCTCTTGCAGGTGACGATTGCGAGGCGAAAAAAGTAACTTGGGATACCAACTGTTCTACGACCCTTCCCAAAACCGGCCATAATAAAAGTGTTGATGTCACCAACACCGCCACCGGTTACACCGGAACCGCCACCTTCACTTGTGATGATGGAGATTTTGTTTTGAGTACTTCTACTACTGCTACGTGCTCAGTTGCTGGCTGTACCTCTCACAGTGATTGCAGTGAAGGAGGCCTCACCACAGGAGGCAGTGACGGTGAGTATTGTAGTGCTTGCAGCGGTGCGAGCTCAAGTACCTGCAGCGGCACCGGCACCTGTAAGTCCTGCACTTGGGGTGATAACTGGTGTTCTTCTGATGCGGAACATGTTCGCCGAAGTTGTAAAGTTGGCACTGCTATAAAACGATATGGAAATGTTAAATCCTGCTCTTACGGCTGCTTCTACCAAGGCTTTTGTAACGGTTGTGACATTAGCACGGATGCAGGATGTTCTTCCGGTAAAAAATGCTATTCGTACCTTTTTCATTTTGTATCTTACTGCTATAGTTGTGTGTCACACTATAATCACTCTAATACTACTGCGGATCTAGGAATTACTTGTCCCACCGCTGATAAGCCTTTTTGTGATGTTGTTCCGTATGGACCTAGTGAATGTGTAGAGTGCTCAGGGAGTAGTGACTGTGAATGTATATATGACTATGACAGCAGTGACCCTACTAAAGAAGATGCTTGCAGTGCTGATAAACCTTATTGTGTCACCAACAGTGCTGGGAGAACAAGTGCAGTCTTCTCCAATACAAAATGTATAGAGTGCTTATATAACTCTGATTGTGATTGGCAAAATGGCGAAAGATGCTTTTCTACCGGCAGGTGCGGGTAGTACGCAGTTGATATGTCCATAAAACAAGAAACGACCAACGAATTCGTTGGTCGTTTTGCGTAAAGATGTTCCTTACTCGTATGTTTTGCTGAGCCACTCTTGTGCCCAGCGAAAGCGGTTCGGCGCCTCCTCTGGCAGTTTTGTCGCACTGAAACATAGAGGGTTATCAAATTTTCCCCGTATGTTCCAGAGCTCTTCGGCGATTTCAGCCATGTTTTCATAGACAAGGGTGAGGTACCTTCCCTTGTCAAGGAGCCGTATCTTGCCGACCTCCTCCCAGTCCTTTGCTTGGGCCTCAAGATACGCTTTGCCTGACGGGGTGTGTTCCCAGTCGCCGACAGAGGCAGTTGGCCCTTCCTCTATGACAGCGATAGCGTGCTGGTGTGCGTGGGCCAGCTCGTGGGCAATTCTTTTAAGAAGACAATTTCCATTCTCCGCTATGACCACCCCCGTTTTTGAGTAGAGCCCCGCATAGTTCGGCAGGTCATCAACAATGAGGAGAAGTAGGTCGTGCGGGAGCGCGGTCTCTTCCAGGATGAAGCGTACCTTGTCGGGCCACCTGTGCCCTATGAGGATTGTTCCAGGGGTGTTCTGTGGTTTTTCCCATCGGTGTGAGAAATGAACGCCACCGGCAAGCGTCTCGGTCGGCTGCGAGCGATGCACGATCACTTCTTTTGGTTCAAATCCCTCTTTCTCTGCTCGTAGGTGGAGCTGGAGGGTTTCTTTCGTCGGGTCGCTGAAGCGGTAGTCGCCATTTTCGTCAGTGACACTCCACTCACCTGCTCGTTCGCCGGAGACAACTGTGAGAGTAACCCCTGCCACCGGACCGGTATAGTAGGTGCGCCCCCCTTGGTCATCAAACGATAGTAATGTTTGACTGACCTGACCGACGAAGTCGTTTTCATGCGGTGGCGGTGGCGGTGTTTCAGGATCTTCCGGCTCTTGTTCTCCGGGGTTTTGTTCTCCCGGGTCAGCGTCTTCGCCAGGTTTTTTCATCTCACCGTTGTTCACCGGGTCTGTCCCCGGCTCAACGATCGGATCGTTGATGATCGGATCCATCATATTCATGCCCTCGTCACATCCGGTGACTATCAGGGCTAATCCGCACAGAAGCAAAAACGTTACTGTGTTTAGAAAATAAAGTTTCAATTGAAACCTCCTATAGCCCTTATCGGGCAAAAAATAAAACCTTCAATACTCATAGCAAGTAATTTCATTAGGTTTACAGTTAGAATTCCTAAAGTGAAATTTAGAACTCTAACTTTTTATTCATGCGTAACAGTTAAGGTATCCACCCACTATCTGCAAACAGAATAACCCGCAGCAAACTAACCAAGTGAATAGAGAACGTAACGGGCACAACAAAAGATTGACGAACACCTGTGATACTCGCTTGTTCGCGAACTGTACTGCATAGAAGACAAAGTATGTTATAGTCGGATAATTCTAATTGCTATCTAAAATACTATAAGGGTCTATAAGTGACTTTTGATAATACTATATTTCTCAGTAAAAAACAAGTTAAATTGTTTGACATTCAATATGCTTTGTGATATAACTAACAATTCAGAAGCAGTGTTAAATGATGCCGGAAACGTTATTCAGAGAATAAAACCTCTGTTATCAGTAACCTGTCAAGACCCCTGCCTTTAGGTAGGGGATGTAGACGGAGACCAAAGGGTTTATATGTAAATTAGATTTGACATTTGCATGAAAATGTGGTATTATAATTAGACCGTTTCAGTGGTGGGTGCTTCTAACACCTGCCACACCATTAGAAGTGGGAAACGGGATCTTCGCCGAAACGGGATACCATGCGAAAGACATATAAATATAAGATTCAGAATCAATCTAATACGATAAAGATTGGCAATATGATTGACGATATGTGGCATATTCATGTGCATTTCATGAAGTTGCAGCGTCGTTACTACAGACGATATAAGAAGAACCTATCGTATAGTAGGATGAGCTTGCATCTAACCAAACTGAAAGCACAAACTAAACCGCATTGGAATCAGTTGCCAAGTCAAGTATCACAGAATGTAGTCAAGCGTATAGGATTATCTTATGATGCTTTTTTCAGAAACATAAAAGAGCGTAAAGCAGGGGAAACTACCCGTAAAGTCGGTAGACCTAAGATTAGTCCGAACCACAAGTATAATTCCATGACATTTACACAGAAAGGATACACACTTGAGGATAATCGCATCAAGCTGAATTGTATTGATACGTGGTTTTCGTTTCACAAACATCGTGAGATGAAAGGGGTAATTAAAACGATAACGATCAAGCGTGATTATTGCGGTGATTATTGGATATGTTTCAGTTGCGAAAATGTTGACGATTCGGAACCCAAAGCCAAGTCGGGTAAGAGCGCAGGTTTTGACTTTGGATTGAAAACATTTCTAACAGCATCTGATGGTAAGAAGATTGAAAGTCCACAGTTTCTGAAACAATCCTTGAATAAACTAAGGTCTCTGAATAAGGCATTCAGCAGAAAAGTAAAGGGTTCGGGTAACTGGTATCGTGCGTTACGTGCATTAGCAAGGCAGTATAGACGCATCACAATGCAACGCCTTGACTGGCAATGGAAACTTGCTGATAAACTCTGCACAGAATACGACATACTTTGTTTTGAGAACCTGAACATTGACGGCATGAAACGCCTTTGGGGGAGAAAAGTATCAGACTTATCATTTTCCCAGTTCATTCAGATAATTGAGCAGAAATGTATCAAGCATGCTAAAAACTTCAAACAGATAGGTAAATGGACTGCCACTACTAAACCTTGCAGTACTTGTGGCAAGCATAATAAAAATCTTTCTCTTTCAGATAGACAGTGGAGATGTCCAAGTTGTGGTGTAAATCACGACAGAGACATAAACGCTGCTATCAATATCAAAAAGGCTGGCTTAGCAGCCTGAAGTGGAGCAGAAATAAGACGGCTGTTTTCTAAGAAAACAACGCATCTACTACGAAGCACAAGCCCCAACCTTTAGGTTGTGGGTACTATGACCAGCAGTACGAATACTCGGTTTAATCTCATCAATAACAGAATCAACGAAATCAAAATAACGGATGGAGAATATGCTATCAGACTATAAATCAGAAATAGATAGAATTACGACTCAATTACAAGAACTCAGGGGGTTTCTTTGACCTCTCAACAAAACAGCAAGAGTTGGTTGAACTTGAGAAAGAAGCATTGAAACCAGATTTCTGGGCAAACTCCCAACAGGTGCAAAAAGTAAATCAACGGATATCTTTTCTCAGAGATGAAATTGGTGAATATGAAAAAGTAGCAGGTTTAGTTGAAGATTTACAAACCTTATTGGAGCTTGCAATTGAGGAAAACGACAACAGTTTTGAACCTGAAATTGAAAGCGGATTAAAGGAAGTTACCGCACAGTTAGAGAAAATCGAATTGCGATTGATGCTGAACGGTGAGTTTGACCATAACAACGCAATACTGAGCATCCATCCAGGGGCAGGGGGAGTTGATGCACAGGATTGGGCAGGGATGCTGATGCGAATGTATCTGCGTTGGTGCGACCAACATAGCTACACTTCCGAAATAGCAGATATCACTCCTGGGGACGAAGCAGGAATTAAAGGTGCAACTATTTTTGTCAGCGGTCCATCAGCTTATGGATACCTTCAAGCTGAATCTGGGGTTCACCGACTGGTTCGGTTATCCCCTTTCGACTTCAACAAACGACGACACACCTCTTTTGCAGCAGTTCATGTTACCCCCGAAATTGATGACAGTGTTGAAGTAGAAATCAGTACTGAAGACCTACGTATTGATACGTTTCGTGCAAGCGGTGCAGGTGGGCAACATGTGAATGTAACAGACTCTGCTGTCCGTATTACGCACAAACCAACGGGCATAATGGTGCAGTGTCAGAATGAACGTTCTCAACACAAAAATAGAGAAATTGCCATGAAGGAAATGCGTTCTCGATTGTATCTGTTCTATCGCGCACAACGTGATGAGGAAATTGCCAAGCTACAACCTGAACGTAGAAATATCGACTTTGGAAGCCAAATCCGATCTTATGTCTTGCATCCGTATCAACGTGTGAAAGATACGAGAACTAACATTGAAACAGGAAACGTTGATGCTGTCTTGAATGGGGATTTAGATGCCTTTATAGAGGGTTATTTGAAAACAAAACCATAATAGTCTTATGTCAGTTTTCCTGAAGAAATCCAATCTATAATGCATCAGATAAGTCAACATAGTTGTGTAAAGGTAAACGGATTTTTAAATGGACAGAATTCAAACGTAGGTAATTTTCAGGTATTCAAGTTGCACTGAAGGAAAAATGAGAGTATAATTATATATACCATAGAACAGGAAGGAGGAAGAAAGTATGGACGAAACCAATGACCTCATGCGGCAACGCAAAGAAAAACTAAATGAAATCCGGAATGCCGGTATTGACCCATATCCACATCAATATGAACCAACACACACGACCCAAGGTATACACGAAAAATATAAAGATGTCAATGAGATAGCCGATGAGAGAAACCGTGTGACTATTGCTGGTCGGATAATGACAAAGCGCGACCACGGGAAAAGTAGTTTCGCACATCTGCAGGATAGCACTGGACGTATCCAGGTATATGTGCGGCGAGACAGCGTTGGAGCTGACTCTTACCTTATCTATCGTCGCTTTGATGTCGGAGACATAATCGGTGTAAGTGGCGTCGTATTTCGCACGCGAACAGGTGAACTAACAATAAACGTTGATAAAGTTGAACTACTCTCTAAATCCATCCGACCCCTGCCTGAAAAATGGCACGGACTGACAGATAAACAGACGCGGTATAGACAACGTTACGCTGACCTTATTATGAATCCTGAAGTGAAAGAGGTATTCTTAAAAAGAACGCATATTGTTCAGGCAATAAGAGATATGCTCAACGATCAAGACTTTATTGAAGTTGAAACACCTATACTGCAACCGATCTATGGTGGCGCAAGTGCCCGACCTTTCACAACGTATCATAATACTTTAGATCAACCCTTATATCTTAGAATCGCAAATGAACTATACTTAAAAAGACTAATTGTCGGTGGGATTGATAAGGTATACGAATTTTCACGGGATTTTCGGAATGAGGGTATGGATAGAGACCATAATCCAGAATTCACAATGCTTGAACTCTATCAAGCTTATGCAGATTA
Source organism: Candidatus Poribacteria bacterium (assembly GCA_022824835.1). GTDB lineage: Bacteria > Poribacteria > WGA-4E > WGA-4E > WGA-3G > MSPOR6. Next base: position 46,700 of record JAJDZB010000064.1, read on the forward strand.
TATTCAAGTCATGGCGTTAACTGAGAATCTAATTGCTAAAACAGCAGAAAAAATACACGGCTCAACAAAAATTACATATCAAGGGCAAGAGATAGACTTTTCACCACCCTGGCGAAGAATGACGATGATAGAGTCTATCAAAGAGCATAGCAGCTTTAATCCTGAAACACTATCTGAAGATGAACTCTACTCAAAAGCTGTCCATGCAGGAATTGAATTGGATGGAAACGAATCTAAAGGAAAAATAATCGCTCAAATTTTTGATACTTATGTAGAGGACAAGCTGATTCAACCCACTTTCATCTATGATTATCCCATAGAGGTATCGCCATTCGCGAAAAAGAAACCGGAGAATCCGGAATTCGTTGAAAGATTCGAGTTCTTTGTCGCTGGTATGGAATTAGGTAATGCCTTCAGTGAACTGAATGATCCAATTGATCAGAGACAACGTTTTCTTGAGCAAGCAGCAAATTTAGAAAAAGGTGATGATGAAGCATTTATGGTCGATGAAGATTATCTGCGTGCTTTAGAATATGGCATGCCACCAACGGGAGGCTTGGGGATTGGAATAGATAGATTGACTATGTTGTTAACTGATCAATACTCAATACGGGATGTTATCCTATTTCCACAGATGCGACCAGAGAATTAAATATGAAAGACACACCTACTTTACATACAAAAAGGTTGATATTACGCGCTTTTACGATTGAGGACGCACACGATGTTCAAAGACTAGCAGGAGAACGCGATGTTGCAGCAACAACCAGTAACCTTCCGCATCCTTATGAAGATGGTATGGCAGAAGCATGGATAAGTACACATCCAGATAGATTAAAAAAAGGAAAAGGTGTCGTTTGGGCAATCACACGCATAGAGGATGATTCCTATACAGACACAAGCCTAATTGGGGCAATTGACATAAATGTTGATAAATCTGAAAAAATTGGTGAACTTGGATACTGGATAGGAAAACCTTATTGGAATTGTGGTTACTGTTCAGAAGCCGCGAAGGCAGTGCTAAACTATGGGTTGGATGTACTCAAATTAAAAAGTATCCATGCATTCTATCTCGCTAAGAATCCTGCATCCGGGCGCGTCATGCAGAAAATCGGTATGAAATTTGAGCAACGTTTCCCAAAGGCAGTAGAGAAATGGGGCGTACTTGAAGACATAATTAAATATAACATACAAAACAAAACAGCGGATGTCTAATTCAGAAACATCATGAATGAAATAGGCTACAGATGTCTTTTTTTGTTTGTTACGATACGACAAACTGGACTATATGAAATTTGAATGGTTCGTAGCCTCACGTTATCTACTATCACGCAGAAAACAATCGTTTATATCAATTATAAGTATTATCTCTATTATAGGAGTCAGCCTGGGCGTTGCAACTGTTATTTTAGTTATCGCTGTTTTGGACGGCGTTGAACACGGTCTGAGAGATAGGTTTCTTGCAAATGAAGCGCATATCGTCTTGAGAGATTTCGGGAGTGCGTACTTTTCTGATTACGATAGAAAGATTGAGGAAATAAAAAAAGTTAATGGTGTCGTCGCAGCATCACCTGTGGTCTATTCTCAATCAGCAATTTTCCGACAAGATAATAACAATATAGATGCTGTAATCCTCGTTAAAGGCATTGACCCGGATCTTGAGGAAAATGTAACCGGTTTTTCTCAGTTTGTTAAGGGGTCTACCGGTTTTCAGGATACCGGGATCATAGAAGACGCCAGCTTTATAAACGATGTAAAAATTACGGGAGGAATTGTACTCGGCTCGCGATTAGCGTTCAGAATCGGGGTCAATGAAGGTGATGTTTTAAGACTCGTCGTTAGAATGGTTGAGGATGCATTGAATCCAGATTCACTGTATCCAATAATAAAGCACTTTGTTGTCATCGGTCTTTATGAATCTGAATTGGCAGTTTACGATAACCAGATTGCATTTATTCATATAGAAACCGCACAAGAGATATATGAAAAACCGGGACAAGCCAACGTTATCTTAGTGCGTCTTGAGGATGCTGAACGTGCTCCTGAAATCGCACAAAAAATGACGGAACCACCAGCATTTGACAAGATACAAATGCCAATGACAACTACATGGTTGGAAACACATGCTCCGTTATTCGCTGCATTGGAGTTAGAAAAAATCGCAACTGTCATTATAGAGGCGTTAATCATTTTAGTCGCAGCCTTCAACATCGCAAGCACACTCATAATGACAGTAATGGAAAAGACGCGAGATATTGGTACTTTGCGTACGCTCGGATCATCCCGCGGGAACATTATGCGGATATTTATGATCCAGGGAAGTGTGATTGGCATGTTAGGCACATTCATCGGTACTGCTTTGGGACTCGGGCTATGCTGGTTGCTCAGTACGAATATTGTTAGACCTACACCATGGTTGGCATTAGGACTTGTAGTATTCCTCATTCTGATACAGATAGCGATTGCGATTCGACGTCTATTACCTTATGCGAAAATAAGGAGAATTGGATTTACCATATTATGGGTCATCGTTATTGCTTTCGGTCTATACTGTTTGGTAGAACCCATCTCCTTGCAAGAATTAGGTTTGAGCCAAATTTACCAGATGAATCAACTCCCTATAAGAGTCAATTGGTTCTTTGTGGGTTTTATCAATGTTCTGTCATTCGCAATCTGTTGGTTAGCAACAATTTATCCAGCTTGGCAAGCTGCAAACCTGAATCCGATTGAAGCGTTACAGTATGAGTAATATGTCAAAAAACTATTAATAGTAGTAGGCACTCTCCGTGTACCGTTAACATTGAATAGTAGTAGGCACTCTCCGTGTGCCGTCAACGTTGAAGTATGGACACATTAATTACAATTGACAATTTACACAAATCCTTTTATGATGGTGACTCAGAATTAAAAGTACTGAAAGGAGTCAATCTTGACATCTACACGTCTGAAATCCTTTCAATCATGGGGGCATCGGGAGTAGGAAAGAGCACGCTATTACATATTTTAGGCACACTTGACCGTCCAACTTCGGGTAGTATATTATATGAAGATGAAGACATTACGACATTCTCAGAACGGCAGTTGGCATCATTTCGGAATAACGCCATCGGTTTTGTCTTTCAATTTCATCAGCTACTCCCTGAGTTTACCGCATTAGAAAACGTTGCAATGGGGAGGCTCATTAAGATATCCAAGCGAAATAAATCCAGAGATACTGATTTAAATAACAACAGTACCTATCAAGATGCACAACGACTCCTTGAAGATGTTGGGCTCGCAGAACGATTAGACCATTATCCAAGTCAACTCTCTGGTGGAGAAAGACAACGTGTCGCTATAGCAAGAGCATTAATAAATCAACCAAAAGTCGTCCTTGCTGACGAACCAACAGGGAATATAGACGACAAAACCAGTCAAGCAGTCCTAAATGTCTTACAAGAAATAAATGAACGATTGCAACAGACTTTTATTATAGTAACACATGATTCACGTTTGGCTGAACGAGCTGACAGAACGGTAGAACTTGTAGATGGAAAAATTGCAGACTAAGTACAATTGAATAAGTGTAGAGGAAGGAATAGTAATGTTGGTTTATATTGATGGAGCATATTTATCACCAGAGGATGCTAAAATTTCTGTATTTGACCACGGATTACTCTATGGAGACGGTGTATTTGAAGGTATTCGTTGCTATAACGGTAATGTTTTTATGCTGGATGAACACTTAGAAAGACTTTATGATTCAGCCAAATCAATCATGTTGGAAATACCAATAGCAATAGATGCTATGAAGCATAATGTCCTTGAAACGCTCCGCAGAAATCAACTCCGTGAAGGTTATATCAGATTAATTGTCACACGAGGAATAGGTGATTTAGGACTTGATCCAGAGAAATGTCCTAACCCATCAGTCGTTATCATTGCCGACAGCATTCAATTGTATCCAGAAGAATACTATGAAGACGGTTTGGAAATAGTCACGGTCTCTGTAAGAAGGAATTACCCTGAAGCAATCAATCCACGTGTTAAATCTCTCAATTATCTGAATAACATTCTGGCAAAGATTGAAGCAAAACAGTCTGGTGCAGTAGAGGCATTGATGCTCAATAATGACGGGTATGTTGTTGAATGTAGTGGTGATAACATTTTTCTGGTTAAAGACGAGATCATAATCACACCACCGTCGCATATCGGGATATTGGAAGGTGTTACCCGTAATACCGTAATTTCGCTCGCTCATGACGCAGGATTTCAGGTAGAAGAACGCGTCTTCACGCGACATGATATATACATTGCAGATGAATGTTTCCTGACTGGTACTGCAGCTGAAGTCATTCCAGTCGTAAAACTCGATAGAAGAGTTATCGGAGAAGGAACACCAGGGATCGTTACACAAAAGTTAATTGCAGCATTTAGACATCTCGCGAACAACTTCGGAACACCTATATTTGCTTGTGAAGAAAAGGAATAATAAAAACTTAGCACCTCTTGCACACTAACAGTATAAGGAGCAAAAAAATGAAACATAAGAAAAATTCAACAATAGCAAGTTTCATAAGTATAGTCTGTATAACAGCAGCATTATTGTTTATTCAGAGTCCTGTTAGTTTCGGTCAATCATCTCAAACACCATTTGGACCGCAACCTGAAAAAGAAGAGACACAGGCTGATCAAGCAGTTGTTAAACAGAAAGAATCCATACCCATCGACAATACTCTTATTGTAACAAAGATTGACTTCAACGGTGTGCAATCGCTTCGTAAAGAGATGCTCCAGACGCTCATTCAAACAAAAATTGGACAAGAAATAGCTGAAGATTTACTCACGAAAGATATTGAAAGCCTATATAAGGATACAGGATTCTTCTACGATTTGAAAGTTGATGTATCAAAAAACGAAGAAGATGGAGGTATCGCGGTAACCTATATCCTATACGAGAGTCCGAAAATAGAGGGCATCAGTATTATTGGAAACGATGAAATTGGCATCGGCAAAATCATGGATAGAATTACTTTGCGCCGTTCAGAGATATATAATGATCACCTACGATGGCAAAGTACAAGAGCAATCCGGAAACTATATCATGAAAAAGGATACTATCTTGTCAGTATACAGGTTCACAACGACGTCAATGAAGAAGACAATACCAGTCAAGTTACTTTTGAGATCAACGAAGGTCCACGCGTAAAAATTACAGAGATCAACTTCATAGGGAATGACCAACTTTCCGCAAAAAAACTACGAAAAAAAATGAAGACGCGGGTCGGCAAACATTATGATGAATTGCTTTTTGAAGAAGAAGATATGAACTTAAGCCTACGTAACTATTATCAGGACCAAGGTTTTTCACAAGTGAAGATACTCGGACATGAAAAACGCTTTACGGAAGACAAAACAGGTCTAATACTTGATATAACTGTTGATGAAGGGTCGCAGTTTGTATTAGGTAATTACAGTATTGAACTCCAAACGGGTGACAAAGTCATCTTTTCTGAAGAAAAAATCAAGAATATGTTAGACCCAGCAGAAGGAGAAGTTTTCAATCGCGCTATCTTCGAGGAGTCTATAGCAAAATTACAGCAAGCATATCTGGATAAGGGTTACTTACTTGCCGAAGTGGATCCAATCCCGCTCTTCGACGAGGAAAACGCACTCGTAGACATCACCTTGAATATTAACCAGGGGGATGTTATAATTATAGACAATGTACCCATCACGGGTTTGGAAAAGACAAAAGAGAGAATCATAAGACGGGAGCTGGATTGGCTCAACATCAAATCAGATGAACTACTTGATGTTAAAGTGCTGCGAAAAGCACGACAACGCCTCTTCCAGATGGGACCTTTTATTCGGGCTGTTGATTTCGTGCCAAGTGACACAGAAAATGACAGCAGGAAAAGTTTGGTCGTCAATATTGCTGAATCTCCTACGACAGGAACCCTCAGTGTCGGGGGTGGATACGGAAGTGAAGGCGGTATATTCGGAACAGCTGAAATCGGGCAACACAATCTTTTGGGACGGGCGTACCGTGTACATTTGAAAGGAGAACTTGGAACAAGAGACCACCATACAGCTGAATTTAGTTTCGGGTCGCCATGGATCTTCGGGACACCAACGAGACTTAATACACGCCTCTACAATAATCGCAGATTCAGACGATATTACAGCAACGTTGGTGCCGCATTAAACCCGGATTATACAACAGATAGATATGTGTGGGACACAGTCGGCGGATCCATTTCTCTGGGACGTCCAATCGCTTATGATATCGACCTTTCTGTAAGGTTCAGGAATGAAAATATTAGGGCACACACGCCAGACAGAGAGGTGTTAAATCGTTCTACAAGAAGCATCTTATTCGCAGTAGGACGGGACACCCGAGATTACCGCACATCGCTTTACGACCCCATGGGCGGAAGTTCTAACAGTATATCTTATGAATACTCTGGTGGAATCTTGGGGGCTGATAACGAATTCCAAAAATACACTGCTGACACAAGTTGGTTCTTCAATCCGTGGTGGAATCATGTACTTGCGATTCATGCACGGGCAGGTTATATGGTCAGTAAGAGCACAGATAGTAGAAACCTATTTTACGAAAGATTCTACTTAGGGGGCGTAGATACAATACGCGGATACGAAGATTGGGAAATATATCCTGATTCCGATAGTCCATTCAGGGAATTTGGGGGAAACAAAGTGTTTTTCTCTAACTGGGAATACAGAGTTCAAGTTTCTCCACAGTTGACAACAGCAGTTTTCTTTGATATCGGTCAAGTGTGGGATGAATCTACCCCAAACATTTTCAATAACATCAATCTGAAACGTGGTGCCGGTGTTGAGGCACGTTTACAGATGTTAGGGATGTTAGCACGCTTTGGATGGGGATATGGATTTGACCGACAGAATCGGGCACCTCAAGGCAAATTCTATTTTACAATCGGACCCGGCTTTTAGTCCATATTATTTTATCAGAAAACTACAGATAATCTACTGACAGTGAGTTAGTAGAAATTACATAACGAACATTTATGTGTTGTTCAAAAAGGAATAATTATGAAAAAGTTTGTACTAACAGTATTTTCTTTAGTGTTGTTCGGGATTTTGACCGGTAGCATCGGTCAAGAGTCATTTAAACTCGGTGTCGTTGATTCCAATCGTGTTCTGCAAAACTATAAGAAGGCAATGGACGCAGACAAATTCCTAAAGAATGCGGAAGCACGTTTGAGGAAGAATCTTGATGACATGGAAGAAGACATTAGAACATTGATCGAAAAAAAAGAAAAAACAGAATTATTTGTTGAAGAAGCACAAACAGCGGACTTAGTAAGACAGATTCAAGCCAAACAGTTGGAATATCAGAAAGAACGTGACCAGGGAAGTCAGGCACTCATAGAAAAAAACAGAGAATTGATGCAACCGATTTTCAAGGAACTTGAACAACTCATTATTAAAACCGGAAAAGATGAAAACTACGATCTAATAATTGACAGACAAGCAGCACTCTATTTTAATGAAAAGTATGATATTACTGACAAACTTATTATTCTGATTAATGCAGGAAATGAAGCAGCAGAACAGAATAATCAGGATGTTGAAGCACCGAAAAAAAATGAATAGGAATATTAAAAGTAGTAGGCACACTCCGATGTGCCGTTCTTGCGTAGTAGTAGGCACACGCCGTGTGCCGTTCTTGCATAGTAGGAGGCACACGCCGTGTGCCGTCAGATGATACCTTGATATTGTAAGATTTCACCTGTTTCAATGAGGAAACTATATATGAAACTAAAGCATATTTGTGAACATATTGGTGGCGAACTTCATGGGGATGGTGAGATTGAAATAACTGGTGTTTCTGGCATTAAAGAAGCAGTTCCGAACCAAATTACCTTCGTAGCAAATACAAAATATCTGAGTGCAATCGCAACTACCCAAGCATCGGCAATAATCTTAGGACACGGTGTTTCTGGCAACGGGAAGGCCACAATCAGTGTTGACAACCCATATTGGGGATTTGTAAAGGTCTTGGAATTATTTGCACAGGGAACAGAGAGAAAACAACAGACCGGTATACACGAAACAGCGATTATCGGAGAGAATGTTAAAATCGGCAAAAATGTCTCTATACATGCACACTGTGTCTTAGAAGACAATGTGGAAATTGGTGATAATACAGTAATTATGCCTTTAGTTTATATTGGAGAGGGAAGCAAAATTGGATGTGATGGCTTAATATACGCCAATGTAAGTATTCGGGATGATATTATTATTGGCGATCGTGTCATTATTCATTGCGGTGCTGTAATTGGTAGTGACGGATTCGGGTTTACGCCTGACCCCACAAACCATAGTCCATATAAAATTCCACAAATAGGTTCTGTTGTTATTGAAGACGATGTTGAAATCGGGGCAAATACAACAATTGATAGAGCGACAATTTCTGAAACGCTGATAAAAAACGGGACAAAACTTGATAACCTCGTTCAGATTGCACACAATGTAGTTATTGGAAAAGATTGCTGTTTAGCAGCGCAAACAGGTATTGCAGGAAGTAGTCAATTAGGTGATCGTATAAACATGGCAGGTCAATCTGGTGTCATCGGACACCTAACGCTTGGCGAAAACACCGTCATCTACTCAAAAACGGCTGTCACAAAAGATATCCCACCTGGAAGTCATCTTTCTGGTATTCCCGCCCGACCCCATAAACAGGAGTTACGTTTTCAAGCATCAATCAGAAAAATGCCAGAATTATTAAAAGAGTTTAATAAACTGCAAAAACGTGTCGTGGAGCTTGAAGAGAAACTACACGAACTCGAAAATGAGAATACTTAGAAAATTCCTATCTACATCACCTTGAAACAAGAAAGAACTTAACACATTCCTGTTAACTCCAGATAGACACAATCAGAGGTTGACAATGCGGACGTTGTTAACGTATGTTGAACTTGCCAGGCCTTTGAACGGTGTGATCGCATTTATTTCTACTTGGTTAGGTGGCATATTCGCGATAGGCAGCACACTCAATTCATTTTCAGAAGTAAAGTTATTATATGTTTCTATCGCATCACTGTTACTACTCTCCGCAGGCAATGCAATAAATGATTATTGTGATTATAACATTGATTGCCATAACAGACCTGATCGTCCACTTCCTTCAGGTAGAATCCGTAGAAGAAATGCACTAATATTCGCCATAACGCTTATCGGACTCGGTATTGCCCTTGGTGTGTTAGTTAATCTATATGCGGTTTTTGTAGCAATATTGGTGTCTATGCTTCTCGTGAGCTATGCTCTCATTCTAAAACGGACACCTATCTTAGGAAATTTGGTTGTCGGTATTCTTACAAGTCTGACGTTCATTTCTGGTGGCATAGCAGTCGGTTCAGTACATAGCACCATCATACCTGCTATTTTTGCCTTTCTATTTACAACAGCAAGGGAGATTGTCAAAGACCTTGAGGATATTGAAGGAGATAAAAGAGAAAACATCAAGACACTTGCCAATCTCAATCCGCGTCTGGCAATCATCATGGCATTGAGTTTTATGTTCTCTGTGATTATATTTAGTCCTATTCCCTATCTGCTTGGACTTTACCCGTGGCAATATTTGGTGACAATCTTACTTGGCGTTGATCTTGTCCTTATCTGCTTGGGAATTCAACTCGTGAAGAACGTCTCAAAAGACGGTTATGCAAAAATACAACGGTGGATGAAATGGGACATATTCGTAGGTTTAGGTGCAATCTATTTTGGGATCATATATTGATAAAAGGGAACGACGATTCATTTCTCGTCGGAATAGATAGTGAAAGACTACACCAAAGTGATAGAGTTCTTAAACAGCACGACACCAAACATGGAACATGCACTGCGCTTTATAAATACCTCTCAAACTTCATCCTTAACAGACGAATTGTTAAAAACATGCAGTGTCTATGCATCAGGATGGAGACAGATTGACGGTGTAATGTTGATGAGACAGATGGAAGGGCATGATTCTGATTATGGTATCCTTGTAAGTGCAACTACTGAAAGAAGTCTAAGGGAACTACTCCTCACTTTTCCAAGAAGTTCAGTTGGAATGTTTTACCTGACAAACGATTGGATTGAAAGCAGAGTACTGGATCTGTTTGATGGTGAGGAGGTTAATGTAGGATCAGAGGTATGTTTCGTTGGCAGAAAAAAAGGCGGTACTACAGCAGCAGAACAGAAGACATTGACAAAAAAGAAAGATGCAATCACCAGCAGTCTTGGTCATCTAACATCCTTAAAGGGTAGATTCGAGAATTCTCGGTTTCTTATTGAAGGAGAAATGATGGTAGAACGCGCTTTCTCCGACGGATTACCTATTGAAAACGTGCTGCATACAAACGAATTTGTTGCGTCTGCTGCAGGTAGAGATTTTTTGATGAAAGTTTTTGCCGAAAATCTATCAATATATCTAACAAGAGATAGTCTGATGGGTACACTAACAACAACGCGTCCGATCCCCGCAATTATAGCATCCGTGCATCTAAGTTATCCGAGCTTCTTAGATAAGGATGGACTTATGAATTTTCATTTCAGTCAAGACTGTATATTGCTGATAATTGAAAACGTTCAGAATCCTGACAATCTTGGGATGACTTTACGCACGGCTGATGCTGCAGGTGTTTCAGCAGTATTAATAAGTGGAGAAGGGGCAAATCCGTTCCATAAGAACTGTATCCGTGCATCGCGTGGTGCTGTTGGTAGGATTCCCATTTTCTATGTTCCGTCAACGAAACCAGCGATCGAGAAACTCAAAGCAAGCGGTTGGCATATCATCGGAGCAACAGCAAAGACAGAAAAGGAGCTTTACACATCGACTTATGAGAAACCGATTGCAGTTGTTGTTGGTAATGAGCATAGTGGTTTAACAGAGGAGACGCGAAACCATTGTACAGAATTAGTCAGTATACCCATGGCAACGGGTCAATCCTCTCTGAATGTTGGCGTTGCTACCGGGATTCTACTTTATGAATTAAAACGCTAATCCTGTGAAAGTAAACCTGAGATGAGCAAGAACACCTTCCGCGTTTTCCGTGCCAGCTATGTTAACTGGCGCGTCATCCGCGATTCTGACAAAAGGGTGTCGAATAACTTTACACACCCACTATATTATAAGAATTTGACAAATTCGTCCGATGGTGTTAAAATAATTTAGTTTTGATATATAATCGTGTAAGTTAAATTCCCGCAAGGATCAATGACATTTTGACAGTAAGGACCGGTTGCAATTGAGATCAAATTGTATTCTAAGATATCTAAAAACAGTAATTAAAGAAAAGGACGCAGGATACTTCATCTTGATTGATCCGGAAATGTGTGATGTAGAAAAGACTGCAAAACTTGCCACTACCATAGAGAACGCAGGTGCAGATGCAATTCTACTTGGGGGTAGTCTATTGACCCAAGAATTAGATCCAATTGCCGCCTCTATCAAGGCAGAAACCGAGTTGCCAATTATTCTATTCCCTGGCGATTCCATGCATCTCACACCGCATGCAGACGCACTCCTGTTTATGAGTCTCATCAGTGGACGAAACCCAAACTATCTTATCGGGGAACAGGTAAAAGCAGCACCATGGATCCAGAAATATGGATTAGAACCCATACCAACGGGGTACATGTTGATTGATGGTGGAAGCAGAACCTCAGTAGAATTCATGAGTGGCACCGTTCCTATTCCGAGAGACAAACCTGACATCGCTGCACCCCATGCACTGGCAGCAGAATACCTCGGTATGCAGATGGTCTATCTGGAAGCAGGAAGTGGGGCAACACTCCCTGTGCCAAACGAGATGATTTCTGCTGTGAAAGAACAGATCACAACACCATTGATTGTGGGAGGAGGCATAAGATCGCCTGAAACAGCAGCTGAAAAAGTAAGAGCAGGAGCAGATTTCATAGTCACGGGTAACATACTTGAAGAAACAGGTTCTATTGACCTTATCAAACAGTTTGCCATCGCAATTCATGGTTAACTATTGCAAATGACTTACCCTAAGAATATAATCTGAAAACAATCATTTAGAACGTGAGGAATTACATTATGTCAGAAAATAGAGAGGTAGTTATTGAAATTGGAACTGAAAACGATAAATCTGATTCTGAGACTTCTGCAACACCAGATGATTCTGACAATACTACCAAAATAGAAAATAAGAATGACGAACCTACTGTAGAAACATTGCTTGCAGAAATTGAAGAACTCAAAGAATCTTTCAAAAAACAGATTGAGGAAGTTGCAGAATCAGAGAGAGCACAATATGAAACTGAACGGGAACGCTTGTTACGCACCGCTGCAGAAGCTGAAAATACAAAGAGACGTGTTGAAAACGATGCTAAGAAGCAGCTAAAATTTGCAAATAAGAATATCATAGAAGGAATTATTCCTGTATTGGATAGCCTTGAAGCAGCAATTAATAGCACTGATGAAAAGGTCGAAACTGAAGAACATAATCCAGATATGTCTAACTTCAGTGAGGGCGTAGAATTAGTACATAAGCAACTATTAGATGTTCTAAGATCACATGGACTTACGCCAATAGATTCCGCAAGTGGTTCATTTGATCCAAACCAGCATGAAGCTGTCTTTGCAACAGAATCAGATGAAGTACCAGAAGGGAATATAATTGAGGAATTCAGACGAGGATATCTGCTGCATGAACAAGTGATCCGTGCCGCACAAGTTGTCGTGTCAACGGGAAAGAAAAAGGAAGAACCCTCCGATGAAGTAACCGAAGAAATCATAATCGAAATTTCAACTGAGGAAGAATAAATGTAATACCAAATCTAATTGATTAATTAACATTATTGTCTTTTCGTAGGTCGGGTAGAGGAACGAAACCCGACACGTAGGATTAGATAAAGACTTCCATGTCGGGTTTCGTTCCTCTACCCGACCTACGAAAATAATACTATATAATCATTTAGAAATGGTATAACTTAGGTAGGAAAACACATGGAACAAAAACGCGACTATTATGATGTTTTGAACGTCAGCAGAGATGCAGATGAGAACGAAATTAAAAAAGCATATAGAAAATTAGCAGTAAAATATCATCCAGATAAAAATCAAGGTGATAAAGACGCCGAAGACAAATTCAAAGAAGCCGCCGAAGCTTATGACGTGTTGAGAACACCAGAAAAACGACAGCGATATGACCAATATGGACATGCTGGACTTGAAGGAACAACATCCGGATACGGATATGGCGTAAACCTTGACGATATATTGAGTGAGGTGTTTGGAGACGTATTAGGGGGTTTTGGAAGAACAAGTAATAGACCCAAACAGGGACGGAGCATACCGTATAACCTTGAAATCACACTTGAGGAAGCATATTACGGTAAAGAGGAAACAATTGAAATACCCCGAATTGAATCTTGTCCTGATTGTAACGGCAGTGGCGCAGAAAGAGGATCAACTATTGATACGTGTCCTCAGTGCTATGGACAGGGACAAGTAACACAATCACAAGGTTTCTTTACAATGTCCCGAACATGTCCACGATGCCATGGAGAAGGTAAAATTATCAAGAACCCATGCAGAAACTGTAACGGACAAGGTAGAATAAGAGTCAAAAAAGAACTCAAGATAAAAATAGATAAAGGTGTTGACAACGGTACTAAGTACAGCTTGCGTGGACAGGGTGAAGCAGGTACTTTAGGAGGGCCCCCCGGAGACCTACTGGTTGTAATCCACATAAAGCCACACCAAACTTTCGTCAGAGAGGGAAACGATTTATATACTTATACAAAAATTTCGTTCATCCAAGCAGCACTTGGAACTACTATTGAAGTTAAAAGTATTGACGGTGTTCAGGAATTAGATGTGCCAGCAGGAACACAATACGGAGACCAATTGCACATTAAAGGGAAGGGAATGCCAAGATATAGAAGCACTTATTACGGCGACCTTGTTGTTCAGATAGAGATAGAAACACCAAGAAAACTCACGACACAACAGAGAACACTGTTAGAACATTTTGATGCCCCTGAGTATAAACCTGACGGATCTGAGAACAGTAGTTTCTGGGAAAAACTTTTTGGCAATCCAGATGATAAATAGTCAATTCTTACTGAAAAATGAAATGGATACAGATTACAATAATAACATCTCATGAAGCATCTGAAGCCGTGGCAAATCAATTATTTGAAATGCAGCCACTCGGTGTTGAGATAACTGAAGACAGCAAAAATGATACACTATTAACTGCCTATTTCCCGCTGGATGACAAAATCAATTCAAAAGTTAACACACTAAGAACCTTCCTGTCAAAACTACCGGCATGGGGAATCCAACCGAATCCAGCAAAAATTGAACTAAAAAGAATTGAGTCAAAAAAATGGACAGAAGCGTGGAAGGCAAATTTCACACCTCAAAAAGTAGGAGAAAAGATACACATTGTTCCAACATGGTATGAACAACCTATCAATGAATCAGACATCGTAATAAGACTTGATCCTGGCATGGCGTTTGGCACAGGTTACCATCCAACAACACGATTATCTCTACAAATGTTGGAGGAAGCGATCAGACCGAATCAGATTGTCGCAGATGTAGGAACTGGCTCTGGTATTTTAGCAATTGCTGCTATCAAACTGGGGGCGAAACATATTGACGCGATCGAACTTGACCCGACAGCAATACCAGTAGCAATGACCAATTTCGCCAATAACAGTGTCTCAAAAAAAATCACATTACATGAAGCGGATGGACTCCGGACTGTTAAACGAAAATACGATCTTATAGTCGCAAACATCCTAACAAAAGCAATCCTACCATTGATTCCATACTGTCGTGATAGATTAAATTCTGATGGAAGCCTAATCTTATCCGGTATTCTGGAATCAGAACAGGCCGACGTTCAAGAGACTTTAAAAGAAAACGGTTTAGAATGCGTTTCTGTTACACAGCAAGCAGAGGATAAACTAATGTGGGTAGCAATGTTAGCGAGATTCCTTTGCTAATCCATGACAAAGATTACATCTACCGAGATTGAGATGGGGCATGATAGGTGATTTCTCATCACCATGTTTATGACAAGTCAGACACGCTGCATCTTCAGAAGATGCTCGATGTTCCTCAATATTGGATCTGGCAGGTGCTGCATTGAAAAAAAGAATTACCATTACAATCGCGAATATTAAACCAATAACGCAGACAATATACATCACCACTTTCGGGTTAGCTTGATCGGTAGGCATGTGATATTTGAAATTCCTTACTATAGTTGTTTGTTAAATATGTGCCATTGACAGCCTATTCAAAGAATGGGAAAAGGATCGGTATGTTCTCGGCAGTGAGTCGGGAACCGTACTCACTGGTCTCAAAAACTTCAGCAAAGTTTGTATCAAGACCTACGCTGACACCGTATAGATTCGTCAACAGACTTCTATGGTCTTCGGCAATCACATTGAAGCGGTTACGCATGCGATCTGAAAGCCATTCGCGTCTGGCATCATTGCTCTCAGGCACTGAATCTAGTGTTCCGCTGTTGTATGGAAGCCATTCATAGAACTGAGAAGTATGACAATGGAGCATATCAATTTTCTGTTCAATGACTGCATCAATGTTTATCGCTATATCTGGACAAAATGCATTCGGTTTCTTAAAACCATCACTAAGATACATAATCACAGGATTCCGCTGCATGTGTGGTGTCAGGGCACATACATTTGGAACTGTAACCATATAGGCAGCATCTTGAACCAGAATTGACGTATAACGGTGGTCTGGATGATAATCATTCGGTCGGTGAGTCATGATTAGGTCAGGTACAAATTCACGAATTAGACGAATAATCTGAAAGCGATTCTCTAAAGTAGGAACAAGTTCTCCATCATGATTGTCAAGTAATTCATAATCGATACCGATAACAGCCGCCGCAGCTTGTGCTTCAGCATTTCGTCTTTGTGCTAAAGCACCACCACCCATCTGATGGTGTCCTGCATCGCCGTTGGTAACGGAAACGAATTTAACATGGTGTCCGTTCTGTTTATATAGAGCTGCAACACCGCCTGCTTTAATATCACAATCGTCTGGATGTGCACCGATAACCATAACCCGTATCGCTTCACTGTTCATATATTAAACTCACATTAAAAGATGTTTGTGTAAAATTAAAATCATACCGCTATCACAGGAAAAACTAATGAATTCTTGGAAAGTTGAAGTTACATATAAATCAGAAATTACAGACTTTGTTGGCAAAGAGATTCTTGAAGATATTGTAGACCTTGGCATAGATGGTGTTGAAGCTGTCCGTACTGCATCAATATATTGGATTGAAGGAACACTTAACACCGAACACGTACACAGAATTGGCAGCGAACTCCTTGCTGATCCGATTACACAAGTGTTTAAGCTGACTGAAGAAAAAGAAGAAACAGACGATTGGACAATAGAAGTCCAATACAAACCGGGTGTAACAGATGCTGTTGGAGATAGTACTGTCAAGGGTATCAAAGATATCGGTATCTCCTCTGTCAATAATGTTCGGACAGGCAAAAAGTTCTGGTTAAGTGGAAACCTAAGTAATCAAATCATAGAAAATATTGCCCAACGTCTTCTAATGAATGATGTAATCCAGACCTTTTCTTATGTAGAACCACATTGCTAAATCCAGTGCGATAAAAGCGTCCTAAAACAGAGGTAATCCTTGCGCTTCAATATAGACCGAATAAAGTGACTGACTACCCGTCATAAACAGCCTGTTACGCTTTATTCCTCCGAAACATAGATTTGAACAGATCTCTGGAAGATGTATCTTTCCTATCAAGGTTCCATCGGGTGCGAAAATATGCACACCGTCATATCCATCTCCAGCCCAACCAGCACTTGACCATAGATTGCCATCTATATCACACCTGATACCATCTGCTATACCTGGGGACATATCACAAAATACTTGTTTGTTCTCTAAGTGTTCACCGTCTACAACATCAAAAACATATATATTTCTTGGACTTCCCTCTTTATGTATTGCACCCGTATCTACAACATACAATTTTTCATAATCTGGTGAAAAGCATATTCCATTCGGTTTCTCAAGTTCCGTTGTAACAACAGTCGCTACTCTTGCTTCTGGATTTAGACGATATACTGCAGTGGGTAATTCAAAATCTGCGACGTGTCCTTCGTAATTCAGCATAATACCGTATCCTGGATCGGTAAACCATATATGTCCATCTGCATGCACAGCAACATCATTTGGTGCATTGAGCCGTTTACCATCATAGTGATCCATCAACACAGAAAGCGTTCCATCGTATTCAGTTCGAGTTACGCGTCGTGTGCCGTGTTCACAACTGATAAGTCTTCCTTGTCGGTCTCGTGTATGGCCGTTACTATAATTGGATGGTTTACGATATACACTTACCTTCCCAGAGGCTTCTTCCCATTTCAGTATCCTATTATTTGGTATGTCACTCCAAAGTAGGTATCCGCCATCTCCAAACCACACAGGTCCTTCTGACCAACGGGCACCAGACCATAGTCGTTCCACCACTGCATTACCAATTCTATATTTTGCAAATCGTGAATCAATCACCTCAATCGCAGGATCAGGGTATCGGGTTATAGATCCGTCCCATTTTCTCTCAGCGTCGCGCATTATTTACTCCTTCAATATTTATGTCAATAAATAAGTATAACACAAAATACCTATCAAGTCTAAAAGAATATACCTATGCTTGATAGTGGAACACCTCAAAAAAAGTCGTTATTTTCGGTAAAAAATGGTATACTATAGTAAACTAAAGTTAATTAGAAGCGGTATAAATATGAGCAAAGATTCACATGTCATAGATTATGACAAACAAATCCCGATCGACCGTGGCACAGGTGTGAAAACGGTTCCGTTGACTGGTAAATGGATCGACTCAACATCGCTGACAAATGGTATTACGATGTTTGAACCGGGTGCCACTATTGCCAGACATTACCATAACTGTGATGAATCGGTGACAATCCTGGAAGGCGAAGCCACTTGCGAAGTAGATGGGGATGTCTTCAAAATGCAGGCTTACGATACAACCTTTGTTCCCGCTGGAATTCCACACCGGTTCTGGAATGAGAGCGATGCAACTATGAAAATCCTTTGGACTTATGCTTCTGTTGAGGTAACTCGCACTTTTACAGAATCAGGTGAGACAGTTAAACATTTATCCGATAAAGATCAAGCAGTTGTATCGTAATTGTAGCAAACAGAAGGATACTATCTGATGTCTGTTAGAGACTATATTAAGAAAAATCAGACTACATTGTGCAGTCTGCTTCAAGAACTCGTCAGAATCCCAACCGTCAATCCACCAGGCGAAAACTATGCAGAGATGATTGAACTCCTTGACGAGAAGTGCAAAACGTTGGGGATGAAGACAAGAATTGTAAAAGTACCGAAGCGAGCTGCTGAGCAGATTGTTCCGAACGCAGCAGAATATCCAAGATTCAACCTAATAGCAAGATGGGATGTCGGTGCGGAAAAGACAGTGCATTTCAATGCACACTATGATGTTGTACCGGTAGCTGGGCAGTGGCGACATAATGACCCTTTTAGTGGTCAGATTGAAGGAGACTGGTTATATGGACGCGGTGCAGACGATATGAAGGACGCAATAGCAGCTCTACTATTTGCTATTCAAACTGTTCAAGATAATGACATCTCCCCTCTGTTCAACATTGAATGTTCATTCACATGTGATGAAGAGACAGGAGGGCAATTAGGCGCAGGATATATCGTTGAAAAAAAGTTAGTCAAAGCCGATTACGTTGTAAACTGTGAAGGCGGTGCCGAAATGAACATCGGCAACGGACACAACGGCGCTCTATGGTTCGAAATTGAGGTTAAGGGAAAAGCTGCACACGGATCACATCCTGAGAAAGGTGTAAATGCTTTTGAAAAAACTGCCGAACTCGTCTCCGTTCTGCAGCGACTCAAACGTCGACTAAATTCTCCAGAACGTGCCTTCATTTTACCCGATGGTTCGGAACGATTTCCTTCCT
Source organism: Candidatus Poribacteria bacterium (assembly GCA_022824835.1). GTDB lineage: Bacteria > Poribacteria > WGA-4E > WGA-4E > WGA-3G > MSPOR6. Next base: position 65,733 of record JAJDZB010000064.1, read on the forward strand.
TGAATCTCGGCGGAACTTTTCAAGGCACCGAAGGAGATAAAGTCAACACTGTTCCAGCAAGACTATCTTTCACGCTTGATAGGCGTATAACGCCTAACGAGAAACTTGAACTTGCTGAACTTGAGTTAATGGAGGCGATAAACAGCGCAGCCGAATTCTACGAGGATATGAACCTAAATACACAAGCAATCTTACGAATTCATCCCTGTTTGACAGACACCGATTCTTCAGTAGCGAAAGGTTTTGCAGCAGCAGTGCGAACAATTCGGCACAGAAAACCGATTTTCAAGACAACAACAGGATTTACCGATTTGCACTATTTTGTCAACACAGGTCTACCCGGAATAGGTTACGGACCACGGGGTGAGGGTGGGCATGCAATCAACGAACGTGTCTTTATTCCTGATCTGGTCCGGACTTCCGCAATCTATGCAACTTTCATGACAAGGGCAGAATTATAAATAACTACTCATGGACAAAAACACCGGTATGACTCGAATTCAACTTATCATTCTCGTAACCTTAGTAATTGTGATCGGAGTCCTCTCTTATCCGCCTTGGGCAGAATACCGAAAAGCAACACAAGCAGATATCAACGTTGAAACACTTGCAATCGCTATCAAGAAATACTACAAACATACACTGCAATACCCCACAAGTCTTGAACAACTTATGACAGACCCAAATATAGACGGATGGCGCGGATCCTATCTAAAATCAATACCAGAAACCCCTTGGGGTGGAAAATACACCCTCTTACAAGATCAGTTCAAAGTGGGCATCGCAAAGGAACTTATGCGGGTACCTGAGAAATATCGTATAGGGGGTATCGCTGAGATAAGCAGAGTCTATCTTATAGATGCAACAGAAGGTGAACAGTATTGGTGGTGATCTTTGGAACACATAGTGATACAAATCTTCATTATCATATTGGGTTTAGCAATAGGGAGTTTTCTAAATGTATGTATCTATCGCATCCCGCTTGAAGGTCTGTCCATATATTCACCCAGACGTTCCTTCTGTCCAGAATGCAATGAATCCATAGCAATTTACGATAACATACCACTCTTGAGTTATCTAATCTTAGGAGGAAAATGTCGCAAATGCAAAACCAAGATATCAATTATTTATCCATTAGTTGAGGTAGTCACAGCGATTCTGTTTCTTGTGATGTATTACAAATTCGGCACATCTGGAATCACATTTGAATTGTTCCATGCTCTCATTTTTGTTTCAATCCTAATTCCGATTTTTGTAATTGATGCCCAACACCTAATTATCCCTAATTCTATTAGTATCGTTGGACTTTCACTCGGTATCGTAATTGTAGGTCTGACAGCCTATTATAGTCAAGATTTAAATTATTTACGCGATAGACTCATAGGTTTTGTTCTCGGTGGACTTAGTTTAGGATTGATAGCAATAGTCGGCAGTGCGATAATGCGGAAGAAGGCGATGGGCATGGGAGATGTAAAGTTAATGGCGATCATCGGCTTATATCTCGGTGCATTTCCAGCACTCCCTTTAGTTATAGGATTGTCAGCCTTCGGTGGTGCTTTAATTGGAACATTGTTGATATCAACTGGCAAAAAGAGTCGTCAGAGTCCGATACCTTATGGACCCTTTATCGCAGGTGCTGCAGTAATCGTATTGCTATGGGGTGATATGCTTTGGGAGAAATACCTGCAGTTAGCAGGTTGGAACTAACTATGTAACGTGAGTTTGATAAATGTAGCGCAAACTTTCCAGTTTGCGAAAATGTGCCACAAACTGAAAGTTTGTGCTACAATGCACGCCTCCCGGATACGAAAATGGCGTGAGTGAACGCATCCGAAATGATTAATCAAACTGAAGTTATTGTATGTCTAATGTGTAATGAAGTAGAATAGTTTATACAAACCTTTGATAAACATTTAGGAGGAAATTCAATGCAAACCTTACCCGTTTATAGGGAAATTATTGATTTTATCGCTGCTGGAACAACTCCACAAAATCTGATAGACTTTAACCCTTCTGAAGAGGCAAAAGAACGTATTGCAGACTTGATTCATCGCGAGAAGACAACCGGTTTGACATCTGAAGAAACATCGGAACTCAATCACTGTTTGCAGCTTGAGCATCTAATGCGTCTTGCTAAATCCCGTGCGCGGCACTATTTGAAAGAATGAGTAAGACTTATGTTACCACTGCTCTCAGACAGTTAGTTAGGACCCGTGCTAAAAGGGTGTGTGAGTATTGTCTTATCCACGAAGATGATACCTACTTCGGTTGTCAAGTAGACCATATCATTAGCGAGAAGCATGGCGGTGCTACTGAAGAACACAACCTTGCTTATGCATGTTCATATTGTAATCGTAACAAGGGTAGTGATATTGGTTCAATTGTGTGGCAAACTGAACAATTTTGCCGCTTTTTCAATCCGAGAATTGATTTGTGGACAAACCATTTTAGATTAGATGGAGTAAGGATAATTACTTTAACAACTATCGGTAGGGTAACAGCACGTATATTGGACTTTAATCATCCCGATCGATTAAGTGAACGTCAGGAATTAACCACTCTTAACTGCTACCCTCCTTTAACGCTCTCAGGTTGATTTTAAAGCAACTATAGTGAATTATATAGTAAATACATCAATTAACAATACCTTTCCCAATTACTCTTAAATATGGAATAAAAACCTTAAACAGTGCTATAATTACTTGCAGGGGCAATTGTCCTTTCAAAGTTATTAGGAATTGTTTTTTATAACTTTAAGATATCTGCCCAGTTTATTCAACTATTTTTGGCGCAGGTATTGTAATGTGTAATGCAGAACAATACTATAAAAATTGCTGAAGAATTTGATGAATTGCCAGATTCGTTTATGGCTACCTTTTGCGGGAGGGACGAATGAAATACTGTTATACAATTGTTTGCATACTGATACTTGTTTTGAACCATCAAATCGCGGAGGCACAACAGAATCTTGCACAGCAAGCGTTCACCATTTTTGAACAACACTGCCTTGACTGTCATGGCGAGTTCGGTTCTTATGCAGATGTCCTTACAATTAAGCATTCTAATTTAATTGAAGACAAATCTGTTATTCCGCGCCAACCCGATACCTCTGAATTCTATCTGCGTCTACTCGGAGATACAGACAAAGGTTCACAGATGCCGTTGGGACAAGACCCGTTAGACGATGAGTCAATTGCCACGATACGTCGCTGGATTGAAGCAGGCGCACCAGATTGGGATGCAATTCCTAAACCCAAACGCAGTTTCATCACCACCGAGGCGATGCTCAAAACTATCCATACTCATGTGACATCTCTCTCCGACTTTGACCGTTCCTTTGCACGTTATTTTACATTGACGCACCTTTACAACGCCGGCGCAACAGATGCTAACCTTCGCGCTTATCGGATCGCTTTATCAAAACTCATAAATAGCCTTTCTTGGGGAGCAGAAGTAATCAAACCGAAACCTATTGACCAAGAGGAGACCATCTTTTATATAGACCTCCGCAACTATGAATGGGACATCAAAACTGACAAGTGGTATAAAATTGAGCAAGCATATCCCTACGGTGTTCAGTTAAAGTCTGCTATGTATGCAACGTTATGTAAAGAGACAGACTGTGAATTGCCATTCATCCGTGCTGACTGGTTTATCGCTACTGCTTCACTGCCCCCGCTCTACCACGATATCCTTGACCTGCCGAAAACAGACAGAGAATTAGAAACGCAACTTGAGGTGAATGTTGCCGAAAACTTGAAGAATGCACCCGGTGTACGTGTTTGGCGTGCCGGTTTTAACGAATCTGGTGTATCCGTCAACAATCGCATTGTTGAACGCCACAAATCTCGGTACGGTGCATATTGGAAATCCTACGACTTTGCAGGGAATGTTGGCACACAGAATGTCTTCACACATCCTCTTGATTTCACACAAGATGGCGGTGAGATTATCTTCAATCTACCCAACGGTTTGCAGGCATACTATCTGTCCACTGCCATAGGTGAACGGCTTGATGAAGCACCAATTAACATTGTCTCAGATGCTGGTGCGAGAGATCCTGTTGTCCGTAACGGACTATCCTGCATGGGCTGTCACACAGAAGGGATGAAAAAGTTTGACGATCAGGTGCGTTCGGTAATTGAACAGAATCCGAACCCACCTTACGATAAAGCACAAGCGTTGCGTCTCTATGCTGAAAAATCACAGATGGATACGTTGATTCGTAAGGATACCGAACGTTATAGACGTGCGCTCAAAGAGTCTGGCGGTGTCTTTGGCGGAAGTGAACCGATACAGCAGCTCGTTAAGCAGTTTGAAGGACCACTTGATGCAGCACATGCCGCGGCAGAGGTAGGATTAGAAACTGATGATTTTCTTAATAAGATTCGTGAGAATAGCACGCTGCAGAATGCTGGGTTGTTGGTGCTTGGGGTTGAGAAAGGGAGTGTTAAACGGGATGCATGGGAATCGGTGTTTAAGGTAGTATTCTCTGTATTGCCTTTTAAAAAACAGAGTAGTCCATCACCGCAGCAGTCTACGGTTTCAATAGAAGAATCTGCAGAAGGTTTTGTTAAATTGGATCTGTCTTTGAAAGAAGCATTAACAAAATTTACTTTCATTGTTACGGATTTAAGTGGTGATTCAAACGAAGAAGTTGTTTTTGAGGGTGAAGGTATAACTCATGACGCGGATCGTATAGTGCTTACTCAGGAGTTTGAAGGGATTGTTAACCCTTATTACGCTTATTACATTCTTCTACCTCAGTATGCTGTTGAAGGAAACCGCTACATATTTGTGCCTTTAGCATACAGCGGAGGTGGATCAGGTGTTTTTTATGATCTCAATGTAGTGGATAAAAGAACGCTCAAAAGTGTGGACGAAGTCAGCCTAGGAGATCGTGTGCAAATCAAAGAAGTTACGTTGCCTTTTCCCTACGGAGACACTGTATCTATTACTTACATTACGCGGGCATTTGGTAATAAACCGGGCAAGACGGTAAAGAGACATTTTAGAATGGAACAGGGTACACTTCAAGAGATAAAGACACCTTTGAGCCCATCCAATCCGAATATAGTTTTGCCTACCGATCAAAAAATAGAGATGCCTAATAAAACTCAGATCCTTTTTCATCCAACAGATCCCAACATGATTTTGATTCCCGCAAGCGAATTTCAAATGGGAAGCAATGCCAGTGATGTGCATGACGATGAGAAACCAGTTCACACTGTTTATGTTGATGCGTTCTATATGGACAAGTACGAGGTAACGAACACACAATATAAGGAATTTATAGATGCCAATCCGAAGTGGAAAAAAGATCAAATCCCTGAAAAATACCACGATGGGAACTACCTGAAATATTGGGATGGGAACAATTACCCAATTGGTAAAGAAAATCATCCAGTTGCCAATGTAAGTTGGTATGGGGCAATGGCTTATGCAAAATGGGCTGGAAAACGTTTACCCACCGAGGCAGAATGGGAAAAGGCTGCGCGTGGAAGCTTGACAGGTAAAAAATATCCTTGGGGTAATTCAATTGATTTCAATAATGCAAACCACGGTAGGAATATTGGCGATACAACTCCTGTTGGTAGTTACCCGTCTAATGGTTATGGCTTATATGACATGGTAGGAAATGTTTGGGAGTGGTGTCTTGATGAGCATGATGAGAATTTTTACCGAACTTCACCTCGTCGTAATCCGATTGCTGGTGCTGATAATGTAACAGACATTGTCAATAGTTTTATGAATCTTAAGTCTTGGCGTGTGTTACGAGGAGGTTCTTGGATGAGGTTTGCTCGTGATGTGAAAGTTTATGATCGGGACCATACTTTTCCCACTTTTTCGAATGACGATTTGGGTTTTCGCTGTGTAAAGGACGTAAAGCGATAGGTGGAAATTGGTGGACTGCTAAGAATCAACTATTCTCTATGATAGAAACATATAAGTGCTTAAGTTCTATAAAAAATGGGAATTTAATATGAATGAAACCAGCCAAACTCTTAATTTACCAATAAAGGGTGGTATACAACCTTTCCCAGGTGAGACCATTACAAGCGTATCTACGGGTAACACTTACACAATTGGTGCCCGGATAGGTGAAGGAAACTTTGGCATTGTGTATAATTGTTCTGATGATTGGGACAATGAGCTCGCTGTAAAAGTGTTAAAACCTGTTAGTCCTTATGACATATTGAGGAAAAATGCGGAGGGTGAATTTCACCGACTGAAGGAATTAAGACATCCCAATATTACATTTGTGTATGATGCTTTTGAATATCAAAATACCTTTTATATTGTAACTGAGAAGTGTCATGGACCACTAACAGAGATTTTAGATTTACCAAATTTGGATGGCATGCTTTGGTTTATGCCAATAGCCAGACATCTTTTACAAGCGGTTCAATATCTCCATTTGAATAATTATGTACACCAAGACATACATGAGGGAAATGTCTATTCAACGTTTATAAAAGACGAAATGATTCCACAAAAAGCTCATGTCATTCAATTTAAATTAGGGGATCTCGGTGTTTCAAAATTGCTTCCTGATGTAGATGCTATGAACACTAGACCACAGTGGTTATTGCCGCCTGAAGTTTTAGATCCGAATGAGTTTGGCCCAATTGATCATAGATCCGACATTTATCACCTTGGGTTGCTATTCCTACAACTTGCGTACTCTCAGCGTTTAAAATTTACTCAAGAAGAAATTCTTGGTGGAAAGCCAAGGGAAATGGCGTTAAATTTGTCCGATCCTTACAAAACGGCACTAGAGAAGAGTCTAAGGAGGCATGTGTTGTGTAGAACAGCTTCCGCAAAAGAACTCTGGCGTGATTTTAAAGGCTTCGTAAGTGCCTAAAGAGTATTTATCTAAATCTTGTGATTAAGGGATAGTGAAAACTCAACAACCAGCTATCCAATATACTATAATTGCAACAATGAAAATTTTACGTCCGTAAAAGACGCAATACTTTCAAGACGAAACATTTTCAAATTCAAACGGGAACCCAAATCAAACGATGTCCTTAATCATATCTGTACTTGCATAAGAAATTCGGTTGATATTCTTTGAAAGATATTTTATGATTTAACATCACGAGTCCATTTTTTGGAGAAAAGCAATGATCACAGTGCCAAAGCCACAGGATCACATCTTCTATAACAATCGCGGTATTGATTATGGCGAAAAGGGTGAGCATGATCTTGCAATCAAAGATTTTACAAAAGCACTTGAACTGAAACCCGATTATGCCCTCGCCTATAATAATCGCGGTGCTGTTTATCGCAGCAAAGGGGAGTACGATTTAGCTATAGAAGACTGCAACAAAGCGATACAACTGAAACCCGATTATGCCGAACCTTATAGCAATAGAGGTAGTGCTTACCGTAACAAAGGCGAGATTGACCGGGCAATTGATGACTATGACATAGCGATAAAACTAAAACCGAATTTTGTTGAGGCATATTACAATCTTGGTATTGCTTACTGTGAAAAAGGTGATTTTGACCGCGCCATTGAAAACTATAACAAAGCGATAGACTTGAATCCAAAACTTGTTCACCCGTATAATAATCGTGGCAATGTTTACCTCCAAAAACGCGATTATAATAGGGCGATTGCGGACTATGACAAGGCAATAGACTTGGATCCAAAACTTGCTCCCGCATATTGCAATCGTGGTGGTGCGTGGTTGCATCTGAAAGAATGGGATAAAGCCAGATCAGACCTAACAGATGCTAATAATATGGGAGTTGATATTGTTGAAGTATTTCATAACACCTACAGGGACGTTGCATCTTTTGAGCGAAAAAACGGTATCAAATTACCGAAAGACATCGTTGCGATGTTGACGCGGGATCCGGTAAATCATTTTCTGACCACCCAAAAAAGGCCTTTGGGTGGTGAACCATATTCTACCATGCAGATGGGAGATAATATATCTACGGACAGACAAAAAACATTACCTACTGAAGTTAAGCCTCAGCAGTCCGCTGCAGTCTTAGAACTACTTGAGAAATTCCGAAACGCTGGCAAACCATTAAGCCAGTATCTACAAGATCAACGGTCGAGTGGAATCATCACAGGATATAACGAAGCGTTTATTGTCCATCTTAAGACACGGGATGCACTCATTGCCGAACATCCATCATCAGTAGAGATTTTAAAACCGTTTCTAATGGCGCGAGACATTAAACGTTGGCGAGTGAAACCAATAGACGAATCACGGAGAAAGCCGCAAGATAAGTGGCTTGTCTGGACGCACAGAGGAATAGACATCAATGCTTATCCAGCTATCAAGAAACACTTGGAAAAGTCTCGTGACGCGTTGGAAAAGAGATCGGGGAAGCAGGAATGGTATGAAATCCAAACAGCTTCAAAGGATACAACCCGATTTACCCAACCGAAGTGTATCTATGCAGATATTGCGAGTGAAACAGCATTCGCTTTTGATGATGAAGGCTACTATGTAGGAAGTCCGGCATCTCTTTTAGCTACAAATGAATTGTCGATTCTTGGTGTGCTGAATACCAGAGCAGTTTCATGGTTTTATGCACGGACTACGCCACAGGTTCGCGGTCCGTTTCTAAAATTTACCTCACGGTATGTCTCACAAATTCCGATCCCTGATATGGAACCGGATCAGCGGGCACTTATTCACAAAATCGTTGAATATATTCTCTATCTCAAGAAACAACCTACGGTAATCAGTAAAGATTTAAAACACGCCCGCGATGCTGTGATGGTAGGATATTTTGGAAATATCCTTAACGGGTTAACCTATGAACTCTATTTATCTGACGATCTCCATCGGGGTGATAAATACTTCTTCCAACCGCTATTCAACGAGCAGTTGCCGCAACTTGAAGAAATACAGGGAGATAGAATGTCTGCGTTCCGGAATATTTTTGAGCACTTGCATGAGAGAACACATCCTATCCGAAAAAATCTATTCTTTTTAGATAGTATAAAACCTATCCGTATCATTGAGAGTAAGGCATGAGAATTACCAAAATTGAGATTAAAAACTTTAGAGCATTTTATGGGATGTATCAGATTGACCTGCACAAATCTGGTAAGAATTTGCTTGTTTACGACGAAAATGGCAGTGGAAAAACTTCATTGTATGAGGCGTTGAGAAGATTCTTGGAATCCAGTGAGGGAGAGTGCCAATTTAAACCCCACCAAAACATCTTTAACTCGGATGATGGATATATCAAATTGCATCTCCGAATTAGCATTACGAATAGTATAATTAACAACGAAAGGATTGATATATGACAAAGTATGTTCACATGGCACATGGTATTAGTTTTGATTTAAATAAGGTTAAATGGTATAGAGTTAGATTCGGTGAAAGTTGGCAACAAGAATACTGGGATCACTGCAACACGATTGATCCTGATATGAACCTTCCTATAGGACATTCACGCTCTGACAGGATTAGGTTTGATGAAGCTGCCAAAGTAGAAGAAGAAAAATGGCGGAGAAGGATGCCAATGGTATTGGAATTGTGTTTTATTGACGGTGAAAGGTTAGTGATACCAGAATTTGATCATTGGTATATTACAGATGTATTGTTACCTGCTATTGAAGAAATAGAAAAGGATATACCTGAAAAGACGGATCCAAAAAAAGAAGAAGGAAGTGTATACCTTATACAAGGTGAAACTACAAAACGTATCAAAATAGGATGGTCAAAAAACGTAGAGAAGAGAATTAAAGCATTAGAATCTTCTGAGAAATTGAGATTATTATATGAAATAATAGGTGTTACTAAAGATGATGAAAAAGCATTGCATACGCTGTTTCAAGATTATCGGATAAAGGATGAATGGTTTGAACCTCATAAGTTGATACTTGAATATATTTCTTTTTTGCAACGTTTTGAGATAAAAGGAGAAGTTTTATCAAACACTTGGTTCAATATACCCGATGATGAATGGAATCTAACCGAACTAAAGAAAGACAAATTGAAGAGTATTTCAGCTAAGAGTCTTGCATCAGAATAAGACACCTGAAGCATCATCGAGTTTTCAGACGTGATCCGAACAAACAGAATAGTCAGGATTTCTGGGATGCAATCAAAATTGAAAATCAGACATCCACGTTGTTAAGTCAAGGACTCATCAACGATATTGAACTATATCGGAGTCGTATTCTAAACCCGCTAAGCCATGCTGCTATTGCAAATATACCAAAAAAGGAAATTGAGGATACCGTTGAGGCAGTAGAGAACCTTAAAACTGAATTAGGGTAGATCAAGTGAGCAGATTCAACGCTTGCAATCAACCATCGAATACACTATAATTCCAAAAGGAGGGTTTTATGGACGTAAAAGATGCAATAACTTCAAGACGATCCATTTTCAAGTTCAAACAAGAACCCGTGCCAAAAGACGTAATTGAACAGATCTTCAGTTACGGAATATGGGCACCAAACCATCATATCACAGAACCGTGGCGGTTTACTGTTATCGGTGAAAAGACTAAACAGATTCTCGCCGAAAGATACCGTGATATAAAAATGGAGGATACACCAGACCACGTGGATGCAGTGAATCTTGCAAAGATAGGTCAAATGGCTTATGAAAAATTTATGTCTAAACCGACTATCATTGCAGTATCCTGTATACAAGACGGAGATGACCAAAGACAACGCGAAGATTATGCAGCTACCTGTTGTGCCATGCAAAACATACAACTGGCAGCTTGGGATGCTGGTGTCGGAATGCAGTGGAGCACTGGGAAAATCACTTTGGAGGAAGCAACCTATAAACTACTCGGTATAGATTCATCAGAAGAATACATTATCGGCTTCTTCTATACCGGTTATCCAGCAGAAATTAAGGATCCCCACCGCAAATCTGCAGATGAGTTTATGCGATGGGTAGATTAGCCAGATAATTAGACCGATAATTGGTAAGCTTCTTTAGCATTCTTCCAGAAATATTTCTCTTTTACTTCATCGCCTTTTGCGCTGAAGTAATCATTCACTATTTTTTGGACGACTTTATACGCTGCGAAACGTTCCGATACGGGCCAATTGCTCCCATAGATAAGTCTGTCTTCACCGAACGCTTTCCATAGAACATCAATCGTCGGTGTGTAGAAGGCAACATCGTCTGGAGCAGGTTTCTGTCCTGTATGTTCTGCTAAACCGGAAACCTTACAAAAGACATTAGGGTAACGTGCCGCTTCTTGAATTGCTGTCATCCAGTCTGAATCTGGAGCGTTACCGTCAACCCGTACTCCCGCAATATGATTGATAACAACTCGCATTGTTGGCGTGTGTTCAACTAAGGCAGGAACTTGTTTTAACGCATCAGGGTTAATTAGAAGGTCTAACGTCAACCCCTTCTGAGCCAGTTTCTCAATATTCTTCATGAATCCTGTATCCCCGAGTGATCGTAGATGACCGCTTCCGATACGGATCCCTCTGAATAACGGGTTGGCAGAAAACCGATTTAGATACTTTTCAAAGTCAGCATCATAAGGGTCAATATTCCCAACAAGTCCGACGATGAAGTTTTCTTTTGCAGCAAGATCAAGTATCCACTGGTTATCTTCTATCCATCGGCTTGCTTCAACAACGACAGTCCCAGTTACACCTTCAGGAACAGCAAGTTTTTTGTAGTCTGCTGGCATCACCTTTCGGTATAGAAGATCATCATCCGGATTCGGCCACGGTACACCTTCAGGTCGAGTAGGGTCATAGAAATGCGTATGTGTGTCAATAATCATCAAAATAATACTCCTCATTATATATGGATGGCAATGTTACGTTTTTTTTGTATTGTAATCTTAATAACAGTGCAATTTATACTAAGCGGTTGTCCTGCTCCAGATGAAGCGGAACGCAAACGTAGAGAACTTCAACGCGAAGCAATGAAACTTGAGATGGGACAGGTACTAAACCCAATTGATCCTGAAGGGCACATTGCGTTAGGAAAAACATATCACAAACTTGGCGAATTAGAAAAAGCAATAGAATCTTTCCAAACAGCAATTTCACTTGACGACAGACACCAACATGCGTATAACAATCTCGGGTTAGTTTACATTGACCAGCGATTCTTTCTCCTTGCTATTGAGATGTTTATGGCTGCCCTTGAAATAGATCCTCAAAATCCTGCTTTTTACAATAATCTTGGCTTTGCCTACGATCTTTCAGATAGATTTCCAGATGCATTAGCTGCATTCCGAAAGGCAATTGAAATTGATCCAACGTTTGTTGACACGTACTACAATCTTGCCGATGCCTACCTCAACCAAGAACGCTACAATGATGCTATTGAATACTATCAAGCAGGTATAGAGCTTGATGGTGGTGATGCGACCGTCTATTTTAATTTAGGACTCGCGTATGATAAAACAGCAGATAATCACGCTGCGATAATTGCATACGAGAAAG
>JAJDZB010000094.1:0-27433 GCA_022824835.1 Candidatus Poribacteria bacterium
TGCTACATCATCATTTAGAAATGGTATTATTAATTTCCAGTTATCTGCAAGAATAAAATTAGAGGGATAGGATATCTCCGTATCCTCTTTTTTCTAACAATGTTTTTAACATATCTTTAGCTTTATGAAGTCGCCATTTTACTGTCGTTAAAGGGAGTGAAAGAAAATCAGCAATTCGTTTCTGTGGCATATCTACCCAGTAATAGAGTTTGATAACTTCTTGAAAATCCGAAGGCAGTGAATCAATTGTATCTCGGATTGCTTCATGTGTAGATTCTCTTACAAGTATCATTGCTGGGTCTGTAGAATTCGGTTCTGCTTGAATTTGTAATTCATCATCTTCATCTTCATGCAATTGGATTCTACTTGCTCGTTTCATGTAGCGAAGCGCACGGTTTCTTGTAATGGAATGTAACCATGCACCGAATCTATTCAGGTTATCCAGTTGTGGTAGTGCTTCAAATGCTAATAGAAAAGCATCCTGAACTATATCTTCAGCATCCGCTGGGTTTCGCACGATCTGTTGTGCTACTGTTAGCATCGCGCGTTGATAACGATTGAACAATTCATCAAATGCTCTGTTGTTCCCAGCTAACACAGCAATTATCAATTCGGCATCCTCAGCATCCTGCAATTCTGGTACGCTCATTTAATTACACTCCTATCGTTAGTTAATAGAGAATCATTCATTGAAAAGGATAGAAGTTTAATCTGTAGATTGGCTGAGGCATGATATGATGCTTGTCTATGAAGATGGTTTGAAATACATAACAAGGCATGCGCCGATAGCTGCCAGCAGAATACCGATTATGAATTCTGGACGTACAGCACTCCAACCATTCTCTGGCGGATGGGACAACGTTGCCACTACAGCGTTAACGATAGGTGCACCAGCGAAGACAATGGACATGACGACTGCAGGTTTGCCACCAGCACCGAATGCAAGCAGTACACCGAAAGCACCTATTGCGCCGACAACTCCCGCGAGGAACGACCATGTAACACCTTTACTTGTAAATGACCATTCTGCTCCACTTAAGAGTAGTAATACAGCAGAACCGATAACTGCCACCAAGAGATATGCCAGTCCTACAAATAGAAAGGATTTGTATCGTCTGATGTCTTTACCCTGATCAGGATCTGCATTTTTTTCTAACATAAAGTTCTGCCCATTGTGCAAGAAAACGCCATAGAGTCCCCAAGCCGTAACTGTGAGAACAACAAAGATAATCCATGTTTTAGTCATACTTTTTTCCTCTGATTTGAGATATTATACCATTTATTCGTGATTTATTTCGAGAGTTGTTATCAAGAACATAACTATTGTCCAATTCTATACATATTTTTCAAAAACACGCATAAGTTGTTGTGCGATTTTTTCGCGACTGAAATTCTGATGCACACTCATCTGTCCATTTGCACCCAATTGTTTACGTTTTGAGGGATCCCGGAATAACTGGTATATACCTTCAGCAACCGATTCTGCAGATTCAGGATCTACGAGGATACCCCCTTCGGTTGCCTTAATCATTTCGGGAAATGAACCGTGTTTCGGTTGTACGACAGGTACACCGTTTGCTAATGCTTCTAATACTGATAACCCTTTGGATTCCCGATAAACAGTAGGTACAGAGAAAACATGTAAACGGTTCAGAAAATCTATTTTCTGTGTTCGTGTGACTTCCCCATAATGCACGAAACTATCTTGAAGTCCCCAGTCATTTATCTGTTTAACTAATTCTTCAAAATAGGGTTTATCCTTTTTTCCTAAATAACCTGCAACATGCAGTTCTAAGTTATCTACGCCGAACTCTTTCGCAAGCGTATAGAAGGCACTGACCAAGATATGTAAACCTTTCTCTGGACAGATCCGAGCCAGATACCCAACAATAAACGGGGGAGGAGTAGGTTTTTCGTCTTTTTTACCGTGTCCATCCAAGTTCAATCCAAGTGGTACAACATCAATTCTATCAACGGAGACTTTCAGATACTCACTTGCCATGAATTGTGCGTAGTAGCTGTTTGGGGCAACGAAACTGTCTGCATCTGTCGCGCGTTCCGCGAGCAGTGATAATGCTTCTGATTTGTACGGATCAATTAGGTCTCGTAAAAAAATGTCTTCCCCTTGAAGCGCACAGATTACGGGAACATCTAAAGCATTTTTTATCTCTTTTGCAAAACCCAATAGCATAGAATTCGTTAAATAGACAATATCAGGTTTATTCTCTACCTGGAGCCATTTGACTAATTTTTCTAACTCTTTTCTCTGAAATCCGTTCTCACCACTGAGCATAGAAACTGTCAGTAACCCTAAATCACGGGCATCTGTAGATGCACTTAAGCGCGACAGACTATTCAGAAGTGAGTTGTTATCAAGTAGTCTATCGAATGCCCATGGTGTATGTCGGAAAAATGCGATCTTTTGTTGAAGATAGACATTAATGCCACCATAGAACACCCGGTCTAAACTTACATTCTCTTCATCTGTACGTGTTGGTGTATATGTTGGAATTAATGATACGTTATGTCCTTGGTCTTTTAATGCTGATGCCATGGTGTTGTCGTGTATACATGTACCGCAATACATACCCGCGGCACCAGCAGTTACATAAGCAACTTTCATGTCTCTAATTATATAATTGGAATATATCAGTTTAACCGATAATTATATATATACCTTTCATTTTGTAAAGAACTTATTTATCGTGTCTGAAGATGGCGGTTTTGTTATCAGTGATACAAGAAATAAGATGGATGAAGATGTGAGGATAATTACAGCAACGGGCATGATCCCTGTTCCACCAACTGTGTATCCAGATGTTTGCCAATTTTGTATAAAGAAGTATAACCATAATACAATTACACTTGCGATTGACGCGTAGACACCTATTTTAGTACTTCGCTTCCAAAATAGTGCAGCAACTACTATTGGGAAAAGTCCTGAGAAACCAGTGAAAGACCAGACCGCGAGTTTAAAAATGCTTGATGTTGCTATTAGAGATAGGATATAGGTTATAGAGAGTATTCCAATAACGAAGAAACGTCCCACCCAAACATGTTGTTTGTCGGACATTCTCTCTTGTCCGCCCTTTTTCATATAATGCTGCACAATATCGTGTGTAAACATACTACCGAGTGACAGCGATTGTGAATCTAACGATGACATGATCGCTGCGAAAACACCAGCTCCTAAGAAACCTGCTAAGACCCCTGGTGCATGTTTGTGTATGAGTTTAATGAGGACAGTGTTGGTTTCTGGTCCAGACAGTCCGACGAAATCCACATTACCTAAGATACCGAGTAGGACGCTCGGTATCCATACCACCGCTATACAGAGTGGGTATAAGATTACTGGATATCGGAATGTGCTCACATCTTTAGCAGTTAGACAGTGAGAGAAGATATGCGGAAACATGCCAACAGAGAGTGGAATGCATGTGTAGGTCAATAGTTCTAAAGGTTGAATATGCTCTGATTGCTTTAGGAGATGTGTGTCAACTTTTGAAAGTGCCTCCGAAAGTCCACCTAATTTGTTAAGAATCACCACAAATGTTATTCCACCCAGTGTCATAAAGACAAGGGTTTGAAATGTGTTGACCCAAGCAGTTCCTCGCATACCACTATATGTCACATAACACAAGACGACTGCACATATTAGCAACCCACCGAACCATCGTGGGATTGTGTTTTCCGTAATTGTTGCTAATGTTCCACTTCCTCCCATCACTCCGATTAACAGATACGGTATTAGCAGTAATACGAGCACAATAAAAATAAGTAACCCTAAGCCATCTGATTCCCATCGTTCACGGAAGTATTGCACTTGTGTGAAGTATCCGTATTTTTTACCAAGTTTCCATAGACGTGTGCCAATAAATAGCAAGACACACGGTACCACAATTGCGGAAGATGATGCCATCAGAGCGAAAACCCCAATGCCTCTATGGTATGCTTCACCAGATGCACCGAGTATTGAAAACGCTGTCATGTGAGTACCAAACAGGGTCATTAATAGCACAAACCAATTAATAGACCTACTTGCTACGAAATAGTCCTCGCCAGTGTTTTGAAACAATCGGTGACTTATAATGCCTATTCCGAGTACTAATGCAAGATATAATGTAAGAACTGTGATGATCATATTACGCTTTTTTCATAATTGTAACGTGAGTTTGATAAATCAGAACAAATAACTACGTAGGTTGGGTAGAGGCACGAAACCCAACATTTTGACCCATTATAGAGCAATACATGTCGGGTTTCGTGCCTCTACCCGACCTACAACGCATATTGCATTTAATTATCAAACTCACGTTAATTGTATTCAATTACTTCATACTTTCAATGTATATTTTACAATGATTGCCATGAGTATGGTCGCGGCAATACAGTATACGATGTGATACAATAATCCTACGGGTATTCCCAAAACAATCTGAGCGTTATCCCACAACCAGAAGTCGTTATGTAGGACAAACAGCAGAACCAGCAGACCGTAGAGTAGTATTTTAAGTGACCGTTGCATGGTGAGTTCCCTCTTTCTTCCAATTATAGTAAAATATCACAGTAGAAGCAAGTATTGCAAGCACATGGATCCAAAGGTAACCGACACTCGTTGAAAAGAAAAATAGACAGAGGACTGCGATTAATAAAATTCCCCTTTCCAACAGAGACATCTCCTTGAAGGCGTAACCTGCCATGCTTGCTGCAAAGATGACAGTTCCAATAAGTGTCAATGATAGATTCAACAATAAACTCCATATTTCTGGATTCCCACCTTCAGGATTAAGTAAGAGGAGTTCAGGACGTAGGACGAATGCATAAGGTAGCGCGAAACCTACAAGTGAAAAACGAAATGCTGCAAATGCTGTTTTCATTATGTTTGCATCCGCAATTGCTGCAGCTGTATAGGCTGCCAAAGCAACGGGAGGCGTTACCATAGACATCATACCGAAATAAAATATAAAGAAGTGAACTGCCAGCACTATCTTCTCTAAATTCAATTCTTGCAAAACTGGACCCATCAAGATTGCAACTAAGAGATAGCACACTGATGAAGGGAGCCCCATACCCAGGATGATCGTTGACACCATCAGCAGAAATAGGGCAAGAATCAGGTTTGTGTCTGACAACGATACCATCGTTGATGCCATTTTAGCGCCAATAGCAGTTAGTTCTACGACACCTAATATAATCCCAACACATGCAGCCGCTGCGATTAATGACACGCCGCTATGCGCAGCGTTCTCCATCGCTTTCATCATACCTGACATACCGACTCTTGTTTTCGGATGGAATAAACTTACAATCAAGACGACCAATAGTGCCCAACTTACAGCACGATATGGTGTTGATGCTCTTAATAGGAAACCAAAAAAAGAAAGTAGGAATGGACTTTCATCAGTACCACTGGCATCAGCCCCCGGTAATTTCAATAGAAATACTATTAATGTGATAAAAGCGGTAAAGAATACGATACCTTGTATCCTTGGTGGTTTCTCTACTGTATCCTCCTGTAAAGAAGACTGTTCAGATTCCTTCTGATTTTCTGATGATGCCGGGTTGCTGATACGTTTCGCATAAAAATGGACGATGAGGAGCAAGGCAGTATAATAGAAAATTGCAGGAATTAACGCAGCTTTGATTATCTCGAGGTAGGTAACGGATGGTTCTACAATTTCTAACATCATGTATGCAGCGGCACCCATTATAGGTGGTACTAAGGCACCGCCTGAACTCGCAGCAGCTTCAATCCCGCCAGCGATTTCAGGTTTGAATCCAACGCTCCGCATCAAAGGTATAGTGAATGTCCCGGTAGTAGCGGTATTTGCAACTGCTGAACCTGATAACGACCCCATCATACCACTCCCTATTACTGCTACCTTTGCCGGACTGCCTTTACTTGTCCCAAATACTTTTTTTGCAAGATTCAGAATATATGCTGTCGCGCCAGTCCGTTCCAGCAACGTGCCGAATAAGACAAAGAGAAAGACATAAGTAAACATCACTCTCAGTGCAACACCGAAGACGCCCCCGTGTAGAAAAGTCTTACCTATCACACGTTTCAATGGAAAGCCGCGATGTTCAAATAACCACCCTGGCAAGTATTGTCCTGCAAGCGCGTAAAACAAAAAGATACTTGCCAAAATTGTTAACGTTAAACCTATAGAGCGACGGGTTGCTTCTAAAATAAGAATGAGTGCAACACCACCTATAAGAAAATCCAAGAAGTGTTCGGCTGATGCTCGATTACCGAGATATGTATCGTTTAACCATAAAGATTCAAAGATCGGCTCGGTCTGTAGAATGACATAACCGAAACAGATGAATGATAAAAAAGCAAGTCCAAAATCCAAGATATCAATGAGCGGATAGTCTACCAATTTAGAATGTAGTGGATACTTAAAAAAAACTATTATTAAACCTAACAAGGCGAAAAAAGCTAACCTGGATTGAGGTCTTAGAAATGGATAGTTGACTTCGACTAATATAAAAACACTTAGTGCGACAGCAACCGGAAGGATAAGTGATCGTTTGATCTTTTTTAATTGGTCCTGCAAGGGTTTCCTTACGTGGCTACACAGGTAGCAGAAATAGGAATCTTAATCGAATTAATCTGATGAAATTAGTATTGATTCCAAGAGCCTTAGGTAATGCTTGAGACGTAACGCATTATTCTTAAGTTTAATCAAAAAACTGAGTTTAGTCAACAGAAATCTGAGATAACATAGGGTCAATACCGTTCTATCTTCAGCCGCGTTCGTCCATTCACCGGTCAAATTCCTACTAATAGTTCGTCTTTATTTTTCCCCACGAGATAGTAAGTTTCTTAATAGGATCAACGTTGAGTCCTATTCTGGATTCATAATTTCGTGTTACTTCGTTTACAGAGAGCGGACGGTCATAGATACGCACTTCATCAATCACGCCGGGGAAAAACCTTTCTACAGCACCACGATTGTTTGCAGCACCGATATAGACAGGTTCAATAAATGGTTCAAAAGAGGTTAACTTTTTGGCATCACCAAGAATGACGATCTGTTCTTTACCATCCATATAGATGTTCACTCTTGGTATTCCAGCATCCTCAACAGCGAAAACAATATGATGCCATTCACCATCTGAAAGAGCGAAGTCAATTTGTGCTGCTATAGCATTACAACCCGCTGCTGATTTTTGACGAACATAGAAGTGAACAACATCTTGGGCAAAAAGGAAACCGGCTTGTGCACTGCGATTAACATCGATTGCCCATGCCATATTACATCCCGCATCAAGTACCTTAAAAAGCGTTGTCCAATCGTCCTTAAATTCTGTTTTGACCCATGCTTCAAACGTTGATGAACCGACCTTCTCACCAAAGTCCCCAAGATTTGTCAGGTTGATATAGTCATCAACACCGTCAAATTCAAGAGCTTGTCCTACTTGACCCGAGACAATTTTCGGATCACCAACAATTGTACCGTTGTTGTCACCCCAGATGTCCCTTGCTGTCTTGTCAGTTATATCTTGTCTGTCGAAAGTCCAGTAACTCACCAGACCTTCGGTAACGATCGTGCGGGAATAGGCTTGTCCTGTGAGCAGGAAACTTGCGATTGCAGACAGTAGAACACTAACTATTGTTTTCATTTAAACACTCCTTAACAATTGGTGCAAATAGACTGTCTATTCAGACCAGAGGGATTGGAAGAAATATACTTAGGTTTTTAATTCATTTTGGATCCGCTTTACTACCTGTTTCTGTCTTCCTGGCACTGCAGGTTGTTCTAATTCATAAACTTCATCTGATATCAAATCTCTATATTCCTCTTTCGGTAGTCCGCCATGAGAACCTTTGTCAATATATCGGTTAAAGACTGAAAAGCGTGGATACGTTTCCGTCCACCGTCTTGCCCCATGGAAGAGTGCTTCGGTGAAAATCACACAATCACCAGCATTAACGGGAACATTGATTACTGTTGGTGGTCCATCGTATATTGAAAGATCATCTGGAGGATCATAGTTACGTTTATGACTACCGGGGAGACAGACAAACCCAGTTCCTTCAGGAACGTTTACTAACGAAGTACCAGCATTGATGAAACCGGCGTACGGCATCCCGTTTTCTATACCGTAGTCCTGTCCGGAGGCATGAAAGTTTATATCGTCAGAAGTCGTCAAGTTTTTTGTCAATGCACAGTCTACAAGACAAGGGTTAGCACGGGTTAAAGCAATGATGACACGCATTATCTCTGCATTTAATACAAGCCGTTGAAAGACTGCATCACCGTACTGTACATTGTTTATCCAGTGTGCAATTGTTGGAGAGTGTGAACTATTTTTAGATGTAGAAGTAAGAGGCGGCGGTAATTCCGATAACTCCAGAGCATGCCATCGGTTACCCAACTCAATCATCAATTCTATATCTTCTTCTGGTACAACACTGGGCAGAATGAGAAATCCGTGATGGTCAAAAAACCATCTTTCTTCATCAGTTAACATTGCATTTCCTTTCTATCCACTTATCAAATTCTTCTACTGAAGTAATCCTATCTTCTATTACTGCATGATAAATATTCATGCTATTATAGATGTCACCACGATAGTCTGGACGTTGAGAAATCACATGTTTTATCCGTAAAATTGCCTGTCTGTCTACCTGTTTTAATTGTGCCTGCAATTCGTCAAATTCAGACATGTGGTTATCGTATTCCGTTTCACCATAACCCCATAGGTCAATTTTCCACTCATGCTCCGCATATAGCAGTTGGATTCCCCAGTAAAGCCCATGGTCAAACTTCGGAAAATCGCGGATAAAGAAATTCGAAAATGACATTTTTGCGACTTGAAAATCTCTTGCAATACTTTCCCCAATATCGAAAAAGAACATTACATCTCTCTCATGAGGTAATTTAATGCTGATATCAATATCTCTCCATGTCATTGTATCTAATGTGTAGCTGCCGATAACCCGCGTATCACCGTAGCTTTGCAGCAATGTCAGTAGACCTTCGTTATTTAGCAGCTGACTCGCTTCATTTCTCAATAGAGATGCATGTTTATGGATTTCTTTATCTGTCATAGGCATTTTCAAACGTAGTCAATGTTACGTATTATCAACAGCACCGTGTTTCTTTAATAGTGCAACGATTTTATCAGCGTCATCTCTTCGCATCTGTTGTGCAATTTGTAAGGGTGTTTGACCATTTTTGTTTTTTAGATTGATGTTTGCCCCCTTGTTAAGCAATGCTTCTATGGTAGCGCGTTGCTTCTCACGATTCTTTATGGTGGAACGGATGGCTTCAATAAGCGATGAGTCGCCTTTATGGTCAACAGCATCAATGTCTGCTCCATTTTCCAATAGAACATCAATCACTTTGCGAAATCCCGCTTTTGCAGCACAATGCAATGCAGATTTACCCTTACTGCTCCGCACATCAATGTCTGCACCGAGTTTTAGTAGTTTCAGGACTTTTTCTGGATGTTCACCTTTGTCCCCTCTACACACATATACCAAGTGGGGCCACCCCATATTGTCTAATGCGTTGATATCTTCAGGTGGAACACCGTGAGATTTGAGAAGTTTACGCATAGCAGAATTGTCATCGAGTATGCGTGGTGCTTGACTGATATCGGCACCATTTTCAATCAGCATCTTCACGATGTCTACGCGGTCATTAGAAACTGCATGATCCAGTAACAGTGCGCTCTGTTCTCTGACTGAAGCCCCTTTTGAGATGAGTAGTTCTACAATCTTTATGTTTCCGCCTACTATTGCATAAATTAGGGGGGTTGCCCAGGATGCATATTGATGTTCAACTGAATGTGGTTGTCCAGATGGTAGCATGACAGAGTCAAGATATCCGACATTAACAAGATCGGCATCGTTTTCAAGAAATGAATAGACTGTTTCGTAGTCTCCAAGATATGCAGCGGTATGAATATCAACAATCGCACCTTGTTGATGTAGGTAGTCTGCCACATCATCGCGACCCTCATGCCGTGCGACACAGTATGGCGTTATCTCAAGATCATGCTGACTCAGATGACATCCGGGAAGGTTCATGTCTGCACCGCGTTGAATTAGAAATTTGACCATGTCTAATTTTCCGCGGTATGCTACTTCCCACAACATTGTTCTACCGTGTGAACCGATAGTGTGTATCCATTCAGGTTTTTGATCTAATAACTGCTTTACTGCATCTATATCCCCGCGTCCAGCAGCAGCAACGCCGATCTTTAGAAAATCGCTTTCTTTTCCTGTGAGTTGTATTTTTGACAATTTTCACTCCATTTCTGAGCAGAAAAACTACGGTTCAATTGGTATTGACAACTCTTGGTCTGCCACCGATTGAGGGTGGTAATAGCATCCGTTGCTGCTGTTCTGTGAGTTCCCCGTATTTGCTTATGTCGTAGTAATTTCCTGACCATGCGGAATGTCCTGGACTATATTTATAGAGCAATGCGCGTCTTTGGTGGTCTGCTTTCCAGGGCATGGTTCCGTGTACAAGTGCTTCGGTGAAAAACAACACATCTCCTGCGCCAAGTGGTGGTTGGACAACATAATGTGTTGGTCTTTCAAAGTTACGTACATCTGATGGTATTTCTCTTAGAAAGTTGCTCTTATGGCTACCGGGAATACATGCAAACCCGCCAGCACCTTCAGGTGCATCTGCCAGATTGTATGTCATCACACATAGACCGTTGCGCATGACGCCATCACGATACTTGTACCAGTGATCCCCTTCAGGACCCCCTGGTCCTCCACCGTCTTCACCCCCGTGAAGTCTTCCGAGTCTATCACCAGTTTTCATAAAAATTGGATAATCGTGATCCAAACGAACATTCGGTCCCAATAGATCTATCAGATAAGGAAGGATTTTGGGATGATCAATCAACCGTTTAAAGGGTTCCCCCCATATACTCGGAGGTCCCTGGAGTTCACCTTTATCAATGAATGCATTCATCTCTAAAACTTCGTCTTCTGTGAGTACATTTTTGATAATCAGATACCCTTCAAGGTCAACGACAAATTTCTCTTCACCTGTCATAGCAATGCTGTTCCTTTCTATCGGCGTATATTTGGTTTATTATTATCAATATTACGCGGCATATTGGATGTTACTGCTCAACAACCTTTGGTCTTTTACCAATTGAAGGTGGTAAGAGCATGCGTTTCTGTTGTTCAGTCAACCCACTGTATTCCTCAATTTTGTAGTAATTGTCTGACCAAGCAGAATGGCCCGGACTATACTTATAGAGTAATGACCGACGTTGATGTGATGCTGTCCAGGGCATTGTCCCGTGTATGAGTGCTTCGGTGAAAAACAGCACATCACCTGCTTCAAGAGGTGGTTGCACGACATAGTGTGCATCTCGTTCAAAGCTGCGAACATCACCGGGAATCTCAGGCGCGAAATTGCTTTTGTGACTTGCTGGTATGCAAGCAAACCCACCAGCTCCTGCTGGGGCATCTGCCAAATTGTATGTCATGACAGATAATCCGTTCCGGATAACGCCATCACGGTATTTGTACCAGTGGTCACCGACATTGCCGCCCGCGCGTCCGCCATCTTCTCCACCGTGGAGTCTACCCCGTTTCTCACCACTGTTCATGATAATAGCATAATCGTGGTCTAAACGTACATGTGGACCTAACAGTGTTGTTAGATAAGGTAGGATTTTAGGATGGTCTATCAACCGTTTAAACGGTTCACCCCACTGACTCGGACGTCCGTTCATTTTACCTTCATCAATATAGGTATTCATTTCAGCGACTTCTTCATCGGACAAGACGTTTTTAATTACAAGATAACCTTCAAGATCAACTTGGAACTTCTCTTCACCTGTCATAATTTACCTTTCCTTTCTCGTTACAACAGATATGGAAACATCCGCTAATATTGAACGCATAGCGAGTAACATCATCAGATTTACAGTTCGTGTAACGTGAGTTTGATAATTAAAAACTGGTAAATAGAGAACCCCTTTGTTATTTTTAAAGTATGTAATAGTTTGGCAGAGGAGTTCTCTAATGGGTATTATAGCATTTTTCTGCGAAATTGACGACTTTTTTATTGTCTTTGAACATTATCAAGCACAACACCAGTTGTCGGAAATACTCAGAACCCGCAATACACGGGACAGACCCAGGTGCCTTCATCCGAGCGAAGTCAGGACGATACTTGTGCATTTTCATCATAAACAGAATAAAAACTTTAAAAGCCTATTATTCATCAATCTATACCTTCTTGTACAATTGGCACCGTTGATTGCAATTTTTGCGTAACAAGCGTGTATAGGCTCATTCCTGCTTTTGCTGCTTCGTCTGTCAAAGCATGAAAAATTTGTGCATCAATAGGAACATTAAAAGGTCCTTCATAACCTTGTCGAGAAAGTGCTTTAGGGATGGGTTCACCATCCTCCTGATAACATTCTTTCATCAATTCCCATGCTGTTTTTAACTCAGATAACGCTTCGGCAGGTGTCTGTCCAAAAGCCGAGACGTCGGGGAGTTCCACGAGGTGGGCGAGGTAATCACCATCTTCATCAAAAAATACATTTACCATGAAACCATCAAATTCGTCGTGGTTATTCTTCTTCATCTGCTTCCTCCTGATTATACTGTTTGAGAAATTGTCGAACTTGATATCCTTTTGCCATAGATCGCTCCGGTTGAATGATAAGACGGTACCCGTTAGGCGAGTACCAAGTTCTATGGCTTCCTTGCTGACGACGCTGTGCCCCACTCACACTGTCGTAGGAGTCGTTCAAAGTCCCTAAATTTCAGTCCATTTGGGTTTCGTCGTGCTTTGTCAAGCAAGACATTTCTACGATTCATATTGTAATTCTAATGACTTATATAAACAGGTCTATACTTTAGTTCTGCATCTGCTTGGAACAATGGCGTAAGAATCACATCACTTTCCTTCATAGTCTGGATTCACCCATTTGAGCATTTCTGTTGTGTATTCAGGTTCGTCATCTCCATAAGCCTTTGAAAGCATCTGTAAAGAAAAGTTGTTGACGGACTATCCCGTTGCATAATCATCAGGATTGTTCTTACGCCAATTCGGAAGATACCCCTCCGAATGTCCAAATCCGTAAGATGGTGCAATCTGATTTTCGCTGGACCAGGGCCACGCTTGTCCTCCGATGAGGCGGAAGTCATCTGCTTTGCCACATAACCAGTAGAACATGTGTGCGACATACCGTGCGATACCGTGTCCACCATACGAAGCTGTTTGAAAGTCAAAATTAGGTTCATGAATCCAGTCACGTGTGGGGGCAACTGTTCTCCAATAACTGTATTTGAGCATGTGCCGCAACCCAGTAGCAGTAGACTCTCCGCGACGATGTAGGATACTCTGTGAATGGATGACAAATGAACCTGCAGGACCATCACTTGCAAATCCCTTCTCCGTAATATCTCGTTCTTTTGGTTCGATATGAGAAGTGGGTAGAAGTTCTGTCGGTCCCATTTCCAAAGGTGTGTCTTGTGGAAAATAGAATACCTCAACAAAGTTGGTTTCTGGACCAAAAACATGATCGGCATCGTGGTGCCAAGGTTGCGCTTCCATCGGACATTCAACACGATGATTACTAATCAACACAGGTAATCCGACATTCTTGCCAAGTAAGGACCGCAACGCGCCTGCAAGTTCAGGGTTGAGTAGGACATGCTCAATATACCAGTCTTCAAGCAATAGAGTACTCGGTTCATGGGTGTCACGAATCCGTTCTAAATCTGAATGTGTCATGCCATCAGGTATATAGATTGGATTGATTGGGATGTCACCGTTTAGATAATCACAGGTACGTTTGTTAATCTCATCAGGGACGACACCTTTAAGTTGCAGGAATCCATCGTGGCAATACGTCAGCACATTAGAATCTGTGAGGGTGGGTTCGCAGTCAAAAGTTCGGTTAGTCTTGTCGTATTTCATGATGATATCCTCAACACAACCTACGGATGCTTATGGGACGATTTATCAAACTCTTGTCTCAATATGCTCAAGTACCCACTCCCGAATTAGATTCGCTGGAGAGATTCCGCGCGATTTGGCAAGTGTTTCAATAATCTCAAGTTCTTCTGGTTCCAACTGCACAAGAACTGAAGTATAAAAAACATCTTTTTCGGATTCAGGTTTCTCGCTTGGTGGATCGGCAAACTTGTACTTTCCAGACTTCCGCATCTCTTTTTGAAGTTCTTGGTAATACGCACCTAATCGTTTAAAATCGTGCCCAAATTCAGCAGCGATTTTATGCCGCATTTCTTGAACTTCTTCCATGATGCTGCATTCTATATTCTCTTTATTTTCCATTTTACGATTCTTTGCCTCCAATCCGTTCAACAACCAATTCCCGATTAAGATTCTCAGTCCCTGGAATACTTCATGCCTTTTGCTCTACCATGCTGGAGAGGATACCGAGGATTCTGTCACACTGCGCGATTTGGTAGGGTTCTATATCAATATGCAGGTTCTGTCCTTCCAATTTGAGAAATCGCCAATCTGTTCCAGAGGTAGTTGCCCCATAAATCCGAGGAATTTCATTGCTTCTAACGGTGTTAAAAAGTTGTGCAGCAAGCATCTCCGCGGCACACTGTCCAAGGCCGCCCGTCAAATCTTCTTTCTTTGCTTCAACAAGAACAATAACGGGTGTCTGTAAAATAGATTGCATCGGGGACAGACTCACTAAAAAATCGCACACACCGGTGAGGCCGTTTTCGGGATCAACGTTGAAATCAATACCTGAAAAAAAACTGATACCACGGTCAAATTGCTCTCGGAGTTCAAACAATACATTCGCGACAATTAGTTCCGAACGCGCTTTCTCTGTATTTATGGCGGCAGCTACCGGTACTTTTTTTTTAAGTCCACTATTAGTTCTGCACTTGGTGTCACTGGTTCTATATGAGAAAATACACCAGCAGATTCAACAATCTCCAGTTCAAATTCCGAGCATACTGATTCTAATGTAAAATTGCTATAAGCCATTACGACAGGACCTCCTTTACATTAAATAATTCCAAACCTTCCAGTGTATTATAAGATGTGTTAAGTGTAACACGCTTAATTCATTTTCATCAAGAGAAAATGATAAGTCAGATTTGGCATATCCGGTGCGATAAGGATATCGCACCTACCGGCCTGGGGTATAATGGACTTCAGACTTATCCTTAAAATGACGTCTATTGCCCCAATCCGTTCAACAACCCTCTCCCGATGAAGATTCTCAGTCCCTTGAACACTTCACGCCTTTTGTTCTACCATGCTGGAGAGGATGCCGAGGATTTTGTCATACTGTACGATCTGGTAGGCTGCGGTGTCAATGTGCAGTTTGAGTCCCTCTAATTTAAGAAATCGCCAATCTGTACCTGAGGTGGTAGTACCGTAAATGATAGGAATGTCGTTGCCTTTTTCTGCGTTAAAACGTTGTGCGGCAAGCATCTCAGCGACACACTGCCCAAGTCCCGCTGTTAAGTCTTCTTTCTTTGCCTCAACAAGAATAATAACGGGTGCCTCTAAAGAGAGTTGATCCGGTGATTTGCTTATCAGAAAATCACAGACACCTGTCAAACCCTCTTCCACATCAACGTTGAACTCAATTCCTGAAAAGAGACTGATACGCTGGTTAAAATACTCAAGAAGCTCAAACAGGACGTCTGCAACAATTAACTCTGACCTTGCCTTTTCTGTGTTTACAGCAGATGCAACTGATACCTTTTTCGCAAGATCGGATATAAAATGGTCGCGCGGACATACAGGTGCTATATCAGAAAAAATACCTAAAGACTGGACCGACTCTAACTGAAAGTTTTTCCGAACTGTTTCTAATGTAAAATTGCTATAAGCCATTACGACAGGACCTCCTTTACGGTAGAATTATTTCAATCTTCCAGTTTACTATAGATGTGTTAAGTGTAACACGTTTTATTCCTTTTTATCAAGTGAAACCGATTGTGATGTTCCTGTAATTTCATAATTGAGGAAACGTTGTATTTTATCATTTTTTGGAAGAAGCACAATCAAGGATGAATGTGCTACAGCCATAATCAAGATGAATGGGTACAGAGAAGCACAATGAAGGATGAATGGTGTTGTAGAAAGAAGCACAATCAAGGATGAATGTGCTACAGCTATGATCAATAATATCTAAATTTTTCCTTGACGAAAAGATGCAAGTAATGTAAAATTTAGTTATGCCTAAATATTTTTCTTAATTTCAGAAACAATTTTTTCAGGTAATACCTAAATCTGATGGGATAACTTATACCATTTCTATTAGATTTTTTCTCATTACCGACCTTTAGAAATGGAACGGAAAACGGCACAATCTGGAAGAATGTGCTATAGTAGATCGACATTTTCAATTAGAAATGGTATTACCAAGTACTGCATTATTGGAGTTTCGCTTCGCGATTTTCCTTGCAGATAGGAAAAACTTATGCTTTCACAAGCTGCAGAAGACTACCTCAAGTCAATCTATAAGTTACAAGAGAAGGGTGGAAAGGTCTCAACGGGTGTTTTGGCTGAATTCCTAAATGTTAAACCGGCGTCCGTTACTGGGATGATCAAAAAACTAAAGTCAATGAAACTTATAAAATACGAACGGTATCACGGGGTGACTTTAACAAATGCCGGAAAAGCAATTGCCCTTGAAGTCATACGCCATCACCGTCTGTTGGAGCTTTATCTGTTTAAAGCACTTGGGATGCCTTGGGATGGTGTCCATGATGAAGCAGAGAAATTAGAACATGTTATATCCGAAGATATGGAAGCACGCATGGATGCCTATCTCGGGTACCCAACTTCTGACCCACACGGATCACCTATCCCTGACAAAAATGGTGTTGTCCCAAAAACCGCATCTATTCCCATGACTTCACTACAAGATGGTCAATCATGTGTTGTGGCAGAAGTGAATGATAGCGACTCAGCACTGCTTCGGCATCTCGGAATCTTTAATCTATATCCCGGTACAAGGTTCCGTGTGATTGAAGTTGCTCCTTTTGAGGGACCTTTTACTATAGACGTTGCAGGACAACAGGCAGTCATTGGACGTGAGGTTGCAAAGCATATTTTCGTTGATGACATACACGACACGTAAGGAGCAAAATGGACACACAAAATGTAGAGAAAGTCGATTCAAAGACTATCAGAATATGGAAACATCATCTACAAGAAGAAATAGATGCTAACTTCCTATACAGTCAATTCGCACAGCTTGAACCCGATCCTGAAAGACAGGATATATTGCTGGAATTGGCGGAAGTCGAAAATCGACACATAGGACGTTGGGAAGAGATATTAGATAATTACAATGTTAAGCAACAGAAAAAACGACCCACATTAAAAGCGAGATTCTGGTCTTGGTATGCCCGGAAAATCAACAGAAGTTTAGCACTTTCCAGGATGCTAAATGAGGAAGCTAGTGAAGTCAAAGATTACCTTATTCTACATAGAAATAGCACTTTGGCGGATGCAAAAGAGACGGCACTCGATTTAGCAAGAGAATCTGCCTTGCATACTGAAAATCTGAAAGAACTTACTGGGACAAGCGATGAACCGTGGCATAAGACAGAATCTGGCGGAACTTTGGGAAACATCGTTTACGGTTTCAATGACGGATTAACAGCAAACTTCGGATTGCTTGCGGGTGTTATTGGTGCTACTGATGCTGCATCAGATGTTTCTACCATTGTCGTTATGGGGATTGTTGGAACTGTCGCAGACTCTCTCTCAATGGGTGCATCTGGTTATCTCGCAGCGAAAAGTGAACAGGAGGTATATGAGCATGAAATAGAGGTAGAAAAAGAGGAAATCCGCCTTATGCCGGATATTGAGGAGGATGAACTGGCACTTATCTATGCAACACGCGGCTTGCCAAAGGAACATGCACGCCTCCTTGCGAAAGAAGTGATGAGCGATCCTGAAAGAGCGTTAGAAGAGAAAATACAATCGGAATTAAAGATAGGTGAATCCCATACAACTCCATTTAAGGAGGGGTGGATCACTGGTCTTGCTACCGCCATCGGTGCTTTCATTCCAGTTGCACCGTTTCTGGTCTCATCAGGATTTACGGCTATATGGACTTCCTTTTCTCTTGCCATGTTATCTCATTTTGGTGTTGGCGCAGCAAGGAGTCTATTCACCGGACGCGGGTTATTCCGAAGCGGTTTTGATATGTTTGTCGTCGGTCTCGGTGTTGCTGCCGTTGGCTTTATCGTTGGTAAACTATTAGAAAACTATCTATTCTAAAATGGCAAAAAATATGAAAAACAGAAAAACTTTAATAACACATTTATTAACTCGAAACTATCATCCATACACACAGGCAAGAAATGTGGTCTGTATTGCTTTTCTTATGTTTGTGTTACTTGTATGTTCAGGTTGTGATACAAAGAACCAAAATGACGCAAAAGAGAATGGTAAAATCCGAATCGTTACGACAACCGGTATGATTACCGATGTTGTTAAGAATGTGGGGGGTGAAAAGGTTCAAGTTATCGGTTTGATGGGACCCGGTATCGATCCGCATCTATATAAAGCGACTGGAAAAGATATTGAAAGATTGACTTCGGCAGATATTATCTTCTATAACGGTCTACATCTTGAATCAAAAATGGCAGATTTACTCGGAACTATGTCCGGTGATACCAAGGCTTTTGCAGTAGCGGAAAGTGTCAGCAAAGAATCGCTTTTACCACTTCCTGATTCAAATGGACACTATGATCCACATCTATGGTTTGATGTATCCCTCTGGATGAAAGTTGTAGAAAATGTTCGTGATACTTTGAGTGAATATAAGCCGGATATCAAAGCAGATATTAATAGGAACGCAAAACAGTATCTTGATGAACTGACGCAACTTCATCAATATGTACAAACAGAAGTTGAACGTATCCCCGTTGAACAGAGGGTGCTCATAACAGCTCACGATGCATTCAACTACTTTGGAGATGCTTATGGATTTGAGGTGCGCGGATTGCAGGGGATCAGTACTATCGCAAAAGCGAGTATCGCTGATGTTCAGGAATTGGCAACTTTCATCACAGAGAGACGTATCCCCGCAATTTTTGTTGAAACATCTGTTTCCGTCAAAAACCTTGAGGCTGTAAAAGCAGCAGTAAAATCTAAAGGATATGAAGTACAAATTGGCGGAGAACTTTTTTCTGATGCTATGGGAAGTGAAGGCACACCTGAAGGAACTTATATCGGTATGGTGCGGCACAATATTGATACTATCGTGAGCGCGTTAGGGATAGACGCAGAAACACAGAATACACACACAGAGGAAAATTAGATTGGATACTAAGGCAACACAGTCAATTACAAAGGCAATTGAGGTTACGGATCTGACTGTCGCATATCAGGAAACACCTGTGCTGTGGGACATAGACCTTGATGTGCCGCCAGGTGTTCTGCTTGCTATCGTCGGCCCGAACGGTGCTGGAAAAACTACGTTGATCAAAGCGATCTTAGGTCTTGTCCGTCCGGCTGCCGGTAATGTCCTGATATATAACAAACCTTATGCAGCACAACGTAGGATTGTAGGGTATGTGCCACAACGGGGAACGGTGGACTGGGATTTTCCGACAAATGTATTGGATGTTGTTATGATGGGAAGGTATGGAGCACTCGGTTGGATCCGTCGTCCAGGTACGAAAGAACGTGAATTGGCGATGCTGGCACTGCAGAAAGTTGGTATGGAAGATTATAAGACCCGACAGATCAGTCAACTCTCAAGCGGCCAACAACAACGCGTTTTTCTTGCCCGTGCACTTATTCAGGATGCTACCGTATACCTTATGGATGAACCTTTTCAAGGTGTTGACGCTACGACAGAACGTGCCATCGTTACACTCCTTCAAGAACTCCGTGAGAATGGTAAAACTGTCGTCGTGGTGCACCATGACCTGCAAACTGTCACTGACTATTTTGATTGGGTAACTTTATTGAACATTCGGCGCATTGCAAGCGGACCTGTTGATGATACGTTCACCTCTGATAATCTGCGCGAAACCTATGGTGGTCGTATTGCATTTATGAAAAACCGATAGATGGAATATCTCTCTTTATTACTTCAGAATCATTATACACTTATCATCGTATCCATAGGAGCTGCGCTGCTTGGTACGGTTAGCGGCGCGTTAGGGACTTATGCTGTCTTACGTAGACAGAGTCTACTGGGTGATGCCATCTCTCACGCAGCACTCCCGGGAATTGCGATTGCATTTATGCTAACAGGCACAAAAACGCACCTGATTCTCATAATAGGTGCAGCAATCGCAGGTTGGCTTGGATCACTCGTCATCCTCTCTATTGTGAGATTAACCCGGATCAAATATGATAGTGCTCTTGCCCTGGTACTCTCAACTTTCTTCGGTTTCGGTCTGGTTTTACATACTTTTATTCAACGTACTGGGAATGCTAATCAAGCTGGATTGGATAAATTTTTGTTCGGACAAGCTGCAACCATGTTGAAAAGTGATGTGCTAACAATAGGTATACTTGGTGGTGTTGCATTAGTTTTAATGCTAATTTTCTGGAAAGAGCTGAAACTGCTTATATTTGATGAGGGGTTTGCGGCATCTATCGGGTTTCCTATACGTTCTTTAGATTTTCTGCTAACGAGTCTACTTGTCATCGCTATCGTTATAGGATTACAAGCAGTTGGTGCGGTGCTTATGAGTGCAATGTTAGTGGCGCCTGCTGTGGCTGCGAGACAGTGGACTAACAGACTCAGCCTGATGGTAATTATCGCTGCAGCTATCGGAGCATTTTCAGGCGTTATCGGTACAATCATCAGTAGTGTGACAACCCGAATTCCAACAGGTCCAACAATTATCCTCTGCACGACGGTAATAGTGGGATTCTCAATTGTTTTCGCCCCAAACCGTGGACTTCTATTCAATAGAATCAGACAGAAGAAGAATAGACGTATCTTCAAACTTGCGACACAGAAAACAGTCCTTGGCGAACGGATCCAATAGGAAAGTAAAAGTCATGTCGCTTGAACAGTTTTATGTACTACTGATAGCAATATTCACAGCATCTGCATGTGCGTTACCTGGTGTATATTTAGTTTTGCGACGCATGACTCTCATGAGCGATGCTATCAGTCACGCTATCCTACCGGGAATTGTTCTTGCTTTTTTTCTTACAAATAACCTCTCTTCACCGTTGTTAATTCTTGCTGCGGCTGGAACTGGGGTGCTGACTGTTGTTTTTGTTGAATTATTGCAGATGACGGGTTTGGTAAAAGAGGATGCTGCAATAGGATTGACATTTCCCGCACTCTTCAGCATTGGTGTAATACTCATATCACGTTACTCAAATAATATCCATTTGGATTTGGATACAGTGCTTCTGGGTGAGTTGGCTTATGCACCTCTAAACAAACTGAGGATAGGAGGATACGAATTGGGACCCGTTTCTCTGTATGTTATGGGAGTTCTGTTATGCCTGAACTTAGTTTTTGTTCTTCTGTTCTATAAGGAATTGAAGTTGGTAACATTTGATGTCGGTTTAGCTGCTACATTGGGTTTTGCCCCAACTGTAATTCACTATGGACTGATGACATTGGTTTCAATGACAACTGTCGGTGCATTTGATGCGGTGGGATCTATATTGGTTGTTGCATTGATTGTTGGTCCTGCAGCGACAGCATATCTGATGACTGATGGTCTTGCTCGGATGCTTATTTTCAGTGTAACTGTTGGATGTATGAATGCAGTTGGGGGCTATTTCATAGCGGATGTATTTGATGTCTCTATTGCGGGTGCCATCTCAACGTTGACGTTTTTAATCTTTGGCTTGGTGCTATTGGTTGTACCGCAGCGTGGACTTATCGCAATCGCTCACAGACACATGCGTCAGAAATGGGAATTCGCACAGACGATGCTTGTTATACATCTTTTAAACCATGAAGGTTTACCAGAGGCGGAGGAAGAATCTGAAATTGCGCATCTACACGAACATCTGCAGTGGGAACCGACATTTGCATCAAAGGTGGTTAAACATGCTCTTAACAATAAGTATGTTTCTCAGACAGCGACACAACTTTCATTGACAGATAGGGGACGTTCCATTGCCAGGAAGGCACTTGTGCAATAGCGTAAGACTATGGCGTAATTATAGTGGAAATGTGAATTGCACAATCTGGAAGAATGTGCTACAATTAAGCAACATTTTCAATTAGAAATGGTATGGTAACACAGATGAAGAGCGTTTTCTTTGCACTCGGTTCTATCTTCAGTCTACTCGGTGTCTTGCTTGGGGCTTTTGGTGCACACACATTGAAAAAGAAATTGACACCGGAAATGTTGGATGTTTTTGAGGTTGGTGTACGGTATCAGATGTATCACGGCATAGGATTAATTATAGTTGCGTGGGCACTTTCTCAATGGCAGCATGTGTTGACGACAGCTGCGGGGTGGTGTTTCTTCGCGGGAATTTTTATCTTTTCCGGCAGTCTCTATATCTTGAGTTTGACAGGTGTGCGTTGGCTTGGTGCTATTACACCTATTGGTGGTCTGGCGTTTATCGCTGGGTGGGGGTGTCTGGTGATAGCGGTTTTTCAGAAATGAAGGAACAAATTTTCTCCCAATCCCATAGAAGGATTGTTCCGTCCCAACCTGCACTGGCTAAGGTTTTCCCATCTTGTAAGAATATTAGTTTACCAATTCCTCTACTTGTTGTTAGTGCATCCGGGTGTCTTGTGTGCATAGATAGAAATGTTCCACTATCCGGGTCTATCAGTCGAATACTGCCTTGTCCTTCACTCACAAGTGTTCTGCCATCAGGTGAAAATAGTATTTCTGGATAAGTGCTATGCGTATTGATCTTTCTTACAAGTTTGGCAGTTGTTAAATCTGTTAAATCCCATAGATAGATTTCTGAATAGTCTGCGCTGGCAAGCATATTACCATCAGGAGAGAATGCTAAATTATAAATGGAACTACGATCCCCTGTCAATGTTAAGAGTTTATCACCTGTCTCTGTACTCCATAAGTTTATTTCAAGACCATCACCACAGCTTGCAAGTATCTTACTGTTTGGTGAAAAGGTTAATGCTTTCACTTTTTGTTGGTTGCCTTGAAACGTATGTATCGGCTGAATGGACTTCGGATTAAAGATTCTATCCAAAAGCGTTTTAGATGGCTTTGCAATATCCCACAAATGAATTGTGCCAATTTGATACTCTGAATTCGTGACTGCTACCATCTTTTCATCTGGAGAAAAAGCACTAACAAAACTCAAATATTCTGATGGGTATCCATGTCCATTCAAGTTGTATCGTAGTCGAACCTTGGCAGTATCCCACAATTGTATTTTACGCCTATCTTTTCTAACAACAAACTTATTTGCATTTTGTGAGACTGTACCAGGAGTCTCTGAGTAGCTGAATAAGGAACTTGAAAACGGATGTGCTGTATTGATGTCCCATTTTATCAGCATTTCCTCGTCACGATGCACGCTTATTAGTGTGTTCCCTTCAGGAGAAGCCGCTAAATCTATCACATCACTTACATGCCCCGGACAGATATAGTGCTGCTGACCTGTGGTTGTGTCCCATGCACGGATTGTACCATCCTTACTCCCTGAAAGCAGCATTTTCCCATCCGGTGAGAATGCTAAAGCTACTATCTCTTCTCTGTGCTTTGTGAGTTTCAAGGTTGATAGATTCTGAATAATTTTTCCTGCTAATCCTTGCTGTTTATCAGTAACCTTCCACAAGTTGACCATCCCATCATCATCTCCGCTTGCAATGAGTCTACTGTTCGGTGAAAAGGCTAACGATCTTAAGAACATTTCAGCTTTGAAAGCCGCACGAACCGTTTTGGTGTCAAGGTCCCACAACAGAATTGTATCGTGATCACTACTTGCTAATGTCTTTCCATCAGTTGAAAACACTAACCCTCTGATATATCCCTGTTCTTCTCTTTCCAGTGTGAACAGTTTTTCTCCAGTATCTGCATTCCAAACATGAATTGGATATCTATCTCCCTTTTCTTCTTTTGCGGTTGCAAGAAGGCGGTTATCTGGTGACAGTGCAATAGTTGGAGAGAGTCCTTCTTTCTCACCTACGTCTATATTTGTAATAGCAGATGGTATTCCTGTGACAAGGTTTGATACCTGAACCTTGTGATTTTCTCTGTGAAGAATTCCGATTGCAAGTTTTGTACTATCTCTTGAGAAATCTACAGTGTATAAGTATCCAGATGTCTCTTTTTGGGGAAAAGTGGGAATTTGTTTACCTTTACCTAAATCCCAATGCGATATTATTCCATCTGAATTGACTCCCGATAGTGTGTTTCCATCCGAGGAGAATGCTATACCATTGAATTCATGTCTGTCGCCAGTCAACAGTGATATCTCTGCTCCTGTCTTTGCATCATACATCCAGACGCCGATAGTAGTTGCTACAGCAAACTGTGCACCATCTGGCGAAAACTTGATGTCATTTATTGCTCCTTTGCCTAACCGGGCAGTGGCACCTTCTGGTAACTCCCATCGGGTATGTTCAGTACTTGTTGGCTTGGGTATCAGTTCCGTTGAATCTTGATTGAATACATCAGATACCTTACTTACGTACAAGAGTGCGACCACTACCAGCACGATAAAGACGAGATACATTGACGCGATAGGGTGTCGTAAAACTTTCATAACTATTTTTCCTTGTGTAGTCGTGTTAGTAAAGATACATCTATTTATTTACAGTTTTCATCTCTTCCCAATTCCAAAGGAGGATTGTTCCGTCCTCACCTGCACTGGCTAAGGTTTTTCCATCTTCCAAGAATACCAACTTGTTAATCTTGCTTGAAATCCCATCAGAATGTCCTGTGTGTATAGATAGAACTTGTCCACTGTCTGGGTCTATCAGTCGAATACTGCCACCCCACCCCCCACTGACAAGCGTTCTGCCATCAGATGAAAATAGTAATACCTGAACAGTATGAAGCGTTTTGATCTTTCTAACAAGTTTGGCAGTTGTTAGATCTGTTAAATCCCATAGATAGACTATTGAATAGTCTGAACTGGCAAGCATATTACCATCCGGAGAGAATGCCAAATTATTAATGGATCTTCGTTCCCCTGTCAATGTAAAAAGTTTATCACCTGTCTCTGTATTCCATAAGTTTATTTCAGAACCATCACCACCACTTGCAAGTATCTTTCCGTTTGGCGAAAAGGTTAATGCTTTCACTTCTTGTTGGTTACCTTGAAATGTATATCTCGGCTGAACTGACTTCCGATTAAAGATTCTATCCCAAAACGTTTTAGATGGCTTTGCAATATCCCACAAATGAATTGTGCCAATGTGATACTTTGAAGTCGTGATTGCAACCATCTTTTCATCTGGAGAAAAAGCACTAACTAAACTCCAATATTCTGATGGGTATCCATGTCCATTCAAGTTGTATCGCAGCTGAATCTTGGCAGTATCCCACAATTGTATTTTATGTCTAAAACCGTACTTTCTAACAACAAACTTATTTGCATTTTGTGAGACTGTCAGAGGGCTCTTTAAGCTGAAAAAGGAACTTGAAAACGGATGTCTTGTATTCATGTCCCATTTTATCAGCATATCCTTGCGATGATGCACGCTTATTAGGGTGTTCTCTTCTGCGGATGCCGCTATATCTATCACATTGTCTACATGACCCGGACAGATATAGTGCTGCTGACCTGTGGTTGTGTCCCACGCACGAATTGTACCGTCCTTACTCCCTGAAAGCAGCATTTTCCCATCTGGCGAAAATGCTAAATCTACAATATCTTCACTGTGCTTTCTGAGTTTCAAGGTTGATAGATTTTGACTAAATGTTCCTACTAATCCTTGCTTTTGGATAGTAGCATTCCACAAGTTGACCACCCCGTCATCATCTCCGCTTGCCAGGAGTTTACTATTCGGTGAAAAGGTTAACGCTCTTAAGAACATATCAGTTTTGAAAGCCGCACGAACCGTTTTGGTGTCAAGGTCCCATAACAGAATAGTATCGTGATCACAACTCGCTAATGTCTTTCCATCAGGTGAGAACACTAACTCTCTGATTGATCCCTGTTCGTCTCTTTCCAGTGTGAACAGTCCTTCTCCAGTATCTGCATTCCACACATGAATTGGATATCTTTCACCTTTTTCTTCTTTTGCGGTTGCAAGAAAACGGTTATCTTGTGAAAGTGCAATAGTTGGACTAATTCCCTCTTTCTCACCTTCAACTATATTTGTAATAGTCGGAGGTATTCCTGTGTCAAGGTTTGATATCTGAACTTTTTCAATTTTTCTGTGCAGACTTCCGATTGCAAGTCTTGTGCTATCTTCTGAGAAATCTACGTTGTATAAGTATCCAGCTGTCTGACTTTTGAGAAGCGTGTGAAGTTCACCTTTATCTACAACCCAACGCGAAATTTCTCCATCTGTATTGACCCCTGACAACGTATTTCCATCCGAGGAGAATGCTATACCTAAAAATTCATGTCTGTCTCCTGGCAACAGTGATATCTCTGTTCCTGTCTTTGCATCATACATCCAGACGCCGATAGTGGTTGCTACAGCAAACCGTGCACCATCTGGCGAAAACTTGATGTCTCTTATTCCACCTTTGCCGAACCGGGCTTTTGCACCTTCTGGTAACTCCCACCGGGTATATTCAGTACTTGATGGCTTAGGTATCAGTTCCGTTGAATCTCGAACGAATACATTAAAGACGTTACTTACGAACAAGATTCCAATCACTACCAGCACGATAAAGACGAGATACATTAATGCAATAGGGTGTCGTAAAACTTTCATCTGTATTATTTCCTTGTGTAGTCGTGTTAGTAAAGGTAAGTCTATTTACTTTCCATTTTTCATCTTTTCCCAATTCCAAAGGAGGATTGTACCGTCTGCGCTTGCGGTAGTTAAGGTTTTTCCGTTCCTTAAGAACCTTAAATCATTAATCTGACGTGTATTGCCTTTGTGTGTTGACAAAAAGTTTCCTGAGTAGACATCCCACAATTCCACCTCTCCATTACTATTCCCGCTTACAAGGATTCTGTCATCCGGTGAGAAATGTATTGCCATGAAAGTAGACCTTCCTGACCAAGTACTGATCTGTTTACCTGTTGCAGCTTCCCAACAGATGATTTTTTCCGCTCCTCTGCTGGCAAGAATTTTACCATCTGTTGAGAATGCGATTGATCTGGTGTAATTTCTGTCTACGACGAGTTTTTGATGGATGTTCAATGTCTCCAAATCCCAAAGGTTGATTTTGTCACCATCCCCACCGCTTGCAAGTATTTTTCCATCTGGTGAGAAAACTAAAGAACGTGCTACTCCTCGATGTCCTTTTAGTGTGTGTTTTGGACGAATAGTCTTTGCGTTGAATAAATACCTACTAAAGATAGAATTAGACTGACTCCCGATATCCCACAGATGAATCTCACCAATTCTTCCTCTGGAT
>JAJDZB010000042.1:0-23311 GCA_022824835.1 Candidatus Poribacteria bacterium
GGGTTAAATCCTTGTATGAACAAAATTCTAAATAGGGTTACCCAAATTGCGTCCATCCTGATTAGATTAGTGTTTAGCACCTACTTCCGTATCAGCATTTTTCGTGTAGCAGAAAAATCACCAGCCTTGAGCGTATAGAAATATACACCACTTGCAACGGGTTCACCAACAGCATTCTTACCATCCCAGTGTGCGGCACGGTTTCTGCTTTGATAGATACCGACAGGTTGATGTCCTAAAACAAGTGTTCGTACCAATTTACCATCTGCTGCATAGATGGTCACCGTTACGTCGGTTGGTTTCGCCAACTGATACGGTATCCACGTTTCTGGGTTGAACGGGTTCGGATAATTCGGTAACAGGACTGTCTCTTTTGGTGTGAGTGCTGCGAGTAGTTGCTCTAAAAATAGGATACCGCGTAGTGAGACTGGGTCTGTTAGGTTCGCTTGCTGTGCCTGTGTGAGCCACTGCTGCACGTCCGTAGATGTCAGCTGCCCCATAGTCTGTTGACGAAGGACAAAGGGTGCAGCTGCAACTTCTCCGAATGCTGCGGAGACGGCTACAAGGTCCAGAATGTTGACAGTGCCATCACCGTTGACATCGGCATCGTTTTCGCCAGTTTGACCGAATGCTGCGGAGACGGCTACAAGGTCTAATATGTTGACAGTGCCATCCTTATTGACATCCTCAGGGACTCCTGAATCTACAATATCTTCCAATTGTGTCGTCTTTAAGAACTGCGCAACGCCTGTATTCATTATCAAATTGATTTCTTCTGTGTTCAATGCTTTGGAGAAGACAGCGTAATCGTCTACTGTTAAATGATTTGCAAAATCACCAATTCGGTAAGTGGCGTTCCCGCCATCTGTTTCTTGAAAATCTGTCTCAGCGACCTTCTCTCCATCAGCATAAATTCTAAATTTTTCACCATCGTTTGTGACGGCTATGTGTACCCATGTATCCGTTTCAAAAACACCAGGCTCGGTCTCACAGAGATTGTCCCATGACCATACGCCATCAACAAATCCGCGCCAAGAGATGATTCCTGTTTCAGGAAAAATGAATAAGGTGTTATGACCGGATGCTGTTGGCAAACTCCGCCAGACGTGTTCGTAATATCCTGTTTCCCGATAAACCCAAACAGCAAGTGTGAACGGATCAGTTTTAAAAAGATCACCGTGTAGTGAGTCTGTGGTTTGCATTTCAACATATCCATCTCCATCAAGTTCTAACGCATCCCCAAATTTACCATCAATATAACTTGATGTACCTATTATCCGTCCGTGGTTGCCATTTCCAGAGACATCATGTGGGTTGCCGTCAAATGGAAAATACGCCACCAATTCCGTAATGTTGAGAGGGGTGGTCGCAGTGTCATCGTCGTTGACATCCTCAGGGATTATTTCAGGTGTATCAAAGGGGATATCCCACAACATCACCGTGCCATCCCGATGCCCACTGGCGATTGTCTGTCCATCCGAACTGAAGACCACGTTTCTGCTACGATAAGTATGCGTATACCCAATGTGGTATTCACCGGTATTTAGATCCCAGAATTGGATGGCGGTCTCACCTGCACTTGCGATTGTCTGTCCATCCGGACTGAATTCCAGATAATCGGTATCAGCATAGAAACTTCCTGTATGTGTGTATCCAGTAAACGTGCGAAGATGTGCACCAGTCTTCACATCCCAGAGACGCAGGGTGGGTCTGTGACGACTTAGACTTGCAAGTATCTCGCCATCCGGACTGAACGCGATGCTTAATGAAGTTGCTGCCCCCGCTTCCGCACCATCTTCTGTACCGATTTGGCGGGATGTGCCGGTCTGTATATCCCAGAGATAGACTTCCGAATCACTCTGGCTTGCAAGTGTCTGTCCATCCGGACTGAACAGGACTGTCCTTACATTTCCTGTATGTCCTGTCAAGGTCTGATGAAGTGTGCCAGCTTTCACATTCCACAGACGGATTGTATCGTCATCACCCCCGCTTGCAAGCGTTTTGCCGTCCGGACTAAACGCCACGCTATTGACACCATAATTACCCGCATGCCCTGTGAGTTCCCACAAAAGGGCTCCAGAGTTTGCATCCAATAGCCAAACGCTGCTGCCTTGACCCGCACTTGCGATTGTCTGTCCATCCGGACTGAACGAGATGCTCCTTATCAAAACCGTATATGCGTTGAAGGTTTGCTGGAGTGTTCGGGTATTCATATCCCACAGATAGATATACCTTCCTCCTCCACTTGCGAGCGTCTGACCATCCGGACTAAGTGATAGGCAAGAACCGTGATTCACATGCCCTGTGATGGTTTGGCGGATTTCACCTATGTTCACATCCCAGAAGCGGATCGTTCCATCTTGAGAACTGGCACTTGCGAGCGTCTGTCCATCTGGACTAAACGCTATAGCATTTATCCAACCGTGATGTCCGATGAGACTTTGGAGGAGTTCGCCGGTCTTCAGATCCCAAAGAGCGACTTCGTTATAACCGGCACCGGCAAGTGTCTGTCCATCCGGACTCAACAAGAACCTTTCAATACCGTAATAATAATATCTATTTCCTGTAAGACGTTGTCGGACGGTGCCGGTCTTTACATCCCACATAAGGACATTATCATCGGAGTCGGAACTTACGAGTGTCTGTCCATCCGAACTGAACACTACATCATTGAAACGATATGCATCTGTCATCAAAGTGTTCTGCAAGGTGCCTGTTTCTACATGCCAGAGATTGATGGATCCGCTCGAATGCGGACTTATTGCAAGTGTCTGTCCATCCGGACTGAATACTGCATCCACTCTCCCCATATCTCCTGTGAAAGTGTGGAGACGTTCTCCAGAGTTCACATCCCACAAATTGATGTTGTGCGTTGGTTCGTTAGAATAATGCCAACTTGCGATTAGGAGTTTCTGTCCATCTGGACTGAATACTACTGTAAAGTATTTACCTGTATGTTCTGTGAAAGTGTGGAGGCGTTCACCCGTGTTCACATCCCACAACTTGATGTCGGGATCGGTATAGGTACTAACACTTATTATGAGGAGTTTCTGTCCATCCTGACTGAAGACTACACTACCCGAATAATCAAGTAAATTACCGACCTGTCCGGTATGTTGTTCTGTGAGTGTATGGCGGAGTTCACCAGTATTCCAGTTCCATAAGTTGATTGTGGATCTGTTATTGTGTGAATCATACATGCTACTGACGCGTGTACGCAAATCCGGACTAAACCATAGTCCTTTCTCTTCTGTGTTCAAGGGGGTTAGAGACCGTTCTTGATAGGTGTGTGCATCATACGTCCAAATACCGGTACCACTTGTAACTGCGAGGTGCGTGCCATCCGGTGAGTATGCTATTCTATTTACCCGCACTGTGCCTTTACCAAGACGTGCTTCTGCCCCTTCCGGTAAACCCCATTCTGTAACATCTTCTGCAGCAGTGTGCGG
The DNA here is from genome assembly GCA_022824835.1 of Candidatus Poribacteria bacterium. GTDB lineage: Bacteria > Poribacteria > WGA-4E > WGA-4E > WGA-3G > MSPOR6. Next base: position 3,450 of record JAJDZB010000042.1, read on the forward strand.
CAGAAAAGTGAAAAGTGAAAATGTGAATAATATAATCGTGCAAACCATAGTCGTTTTCATCGTAAATTCTCCTTTAGATATAATGTCGCGATTCGGAGATCGCTCTTACAACGAATGGGTCCCCTATTTTATAGTGAAGTTTGAAACTAATTACACACTTTCGTCCCTCGGTAGGTTCGGTTTCCCAACCGCACTGGTACAGCCTTTCGTCCCTCGGTAGGTTCGGTTTCCCAACCAATGCAGAATACCAAACGCGTATTCTGCCGAATACAAAATATGATTTATCAAACTCACGTTATGATAATACATGCCGACAAGTTGATGTCCTAACTTCCAAATGCTGATGCGACAGAAACAAGGTCTAAAATGTTGACGATTCCATCCCCATTGACATCCGCCTCGTTTTCGCCAGTTTGTCCAAATGCACCTGCGACGAGGACAAGGTCCAGTATGTTGACATTATCATCACGATTTAGATCAGCAGCGGGCCATCCTGCTGACCAGAGAAGGATTTTCCCGTCCGAACCCGCGCTTGCCAACGTCTTACCATCCGGACTAAAAGCAACACTATTGACGAAACCGGTGTGTCCGTAAAGTGTCCGTAGGTGTTCACCCGTGATAACACTCCATAGACGCACTGTCTGATCACCCGCGCTTGCCAGGATCCGCCCATCCGGACTAAACGAGATACTATTGACATCATAAGTGTGTCCTTCAAGGGTATGTCGTAGCTCACCAGTCAAAACATTCCATAGACGCACTGTCTGGTCAAAACTCGCACTTGCAACAATCAGACCGCTCGGATTAAAGGCAACACTTAAGACTGAATCGGTGTGTCCTTCAAGGGTATGTCGGAACCTGTTCCTCGCAACATCCCATAGATAAACCTGCCCATCAGTATTTCCAAGGGCAAGCATCCGACTATCCGGACTATACGATATACTTTGGATGCTAATCCCCCTAAAAGTCCAAGCATCAGCACCACCCGTAACATTGTGTAGAACCACTGTGTTACTACCCCCACTTGCGAACGTCTTACCATCCGCACGAAACGAGACACTTGCTCTCCGATAGAAATGGTCAAAACCTGACCTCCCAAATATGTGCTTGCCAGTCACAACATCCCATAGAAAAGTCTGTCCACCCAAGTCCCCACTTGCCAACTTCTTACCGTCCGGACTAAAGGAAATACTATAGACCGAATTGCTGTGTCCCACGAGGCGCGTGACCTCTTGATGCGTTACTGTATCGTAGAGCCAAATTCCGCTGCCACTTGCCACCGCAAGAAGCTTCCCATCCGGAGAATACGCGATATCATTTATCGATTCTCCGTCCAGATGCACAATCGTGCCTTCTGGTACTGTCCATTCTGTCGATTGCTGTGCGAAACCGATGTAATTCGAAACTAAAAATAATATTATCGTTAGAAAAAAGTATCTGAGTTGCATAGGCTCCTCTTCCTCCTTATCGTTGTGCCGTTTATAGCACATTTAAAAGTGAGTTTTCATCAAACCGCGCCTAAGTTAGTAACGTTGCAGGGGTGTTTTCGGTCTTTCAAGACCCATTGCCAGATGGGTGGAGATGGAAGGTAGAGGGTTCTACCCTGGCAATCCATCTCCAAGTCCATTCGTAATCGTACAAACTTTCCCGAAAGAAAACTTGTATATTATGACGATGTCTAAATATCATGCTTATCAAGTCTGATATACGATAATACTAAGACATGCACCGGCAATCTTCGCTTGGCAGTGCCGCGGCTCGGGAGTCTTGCACACTCGCCGAACCACCAATAAAGGATATTACGGATGCCGAAGATATATTACCAAAAATGTTAATAAAACACAACGTTTTTATAACTATTTTTTTGTAACAGATTTCAATTGAAATGCAGAAAAACCTACTTCAGGATTAACATTTTGCGCGTAGCAGAAAAATCTTCTGCAGTAAGTGTATAGAAATACACACCGCTTGCCACAGTTTCACCGACAGCATTTTTACCATCCCAATATGCAGCACGACTACGATGTTGATACAGACCAACCGCTTGATGCCCTAAATCAAGTTTCCGAACCAACGTGCCATTTGCCGCATAGATTGTAATACTCACATCAGCAGGGGATGCCAACTGATACGGTATCCATGTTTCCGGGTTGAACGGGTTGGGATAATTGTGTAAGAGAGCAGTCTCTTTCGGTGTTAATGCTGCTAAAAGTTGCTCAAGGAATAGAATGCCTTTTAACGACATTGGGTCTGTCAGTTGTAGCTGCTGTGCTTCGTTTAACCACTTCTGCACATCTGTTCTTTTAAGAGCGGCTTTTTGCGCTTGTGCCAATGCTGATGGTGCAGCTGCACTGTTCCCCAAAGCTCCCGCCACTGTCACGAGATCAATGATATTGACGACACCATCTCCGTTAATATCCGCTGGGTTCCCTTCTTCAGAGACAGTCTGTCCGAAACTGACAGCAACCAACACCAAATCTTGAATATTTACAGTCTTATCTCTATTTAGGTCTCCAAAAACAGAGAGTTCAATCCTTGTGCTGTGGGTAAGCGAGTGTAGCTCTTCATCTTGACTCCCCGTGAGAATTACATCGGATAAATCTATAAAGGAATCTTGATTATTAACTACCTCAAACGTTACCGTGGCCAGCGTGCCGTCTCCGTTGCTTACATCGCTAATGGAGGTTGCACCAAGCGTTACTTTATTTTCCGATACAACCGGTGGAACATAATACGCCCCGTCAGGTAGGTAGCTACCGTTGGCACTTGAAACATAGCGAATGGCAGCTGAATCGAACGTCAAACTTGCCTGATATGCTTTTACATTTTCACCGGCAACAATGTTAAGGTTAACGGTAAACTGTTTACCGATGTCAGGCGACAAAAAATCAGCAGGGATAATACGAATATGCGTGGCAGGTAACTCCCATAATAAAACGGCACCGTTTTTGTGTGTGCTCGCGAGTATCCGTTCAGTTGGACTAAAGGCTACGTCCTGGACAGGCTGTGCATGACCTGTGAGCGTGTGGAGGTGTCTGCCAGTGCTGAGCTCCCATAATCGGATAGTAGTGTCCGTGCTCCCGCTTGCGACCGTCTGTCCATCTGCACTAATGGCTACGCCAAGGACACTGTCTGTATGTCCTATGAGGGTACGGAGGTGTCTACCAGTACTCACACTCCATAATCGGGTAGTGTCGTCAAAACTTCCACTTGCCAACGTCTGGCTGTCCGGACTAAAAGCTACACCGGTAACTCCCTCTGTATGACCTGTGAGCGTGTGAAGGTATCTACCTGTCTTAGCATTCCATAAACGGATAGTGCTGTCTCTACTTGCACTTGCCAGCAACTGTCCATCCACACTAATGGCTAAGTCTAAGATGGCATCGGTATGTCCACTAAGGCTGCGGAGGTGGACACCTGTCTTAGCATCCCAAAAATCAATAACGTTGCGTTCACCGCCACTTATGATCGTTAGTCCATCAGGACTAAACGCAGAAGCATAGACGTTCCGGGCGTAGCTTGTCCTATTCCTCCAGAGGGTTTCACCTGTGCTAACCTCATATAAGTAGACGTATCCAACCTGAAAGAAGGTTGCGATCATCTTGCCATCCGGACTCAAGGCTACGTCATAGCCAAAACCATTGTTCGAATCAAAATATGTGAATGTGTTGCCTGTGCCAACATCCCATATCCCCGTGTAATATTCTGTTGTACTTGCGACCGTTTTCCCATCCGCACTAAAGGTTACGCCACGGGGAACTGTGCTGAACCCGCTAAGACTGATATAAGGGAAATCTTGCGCGAATGCGTTTACAGAAAATAAGGTTAAGAAACTAAGTAACATTAAGGTTGTTTTCGTTTTCATTGTTCAGTTCTCCTTTTGGAAATCAATTTTACTTCTCATGATTGACGAACGATTAGATAATGCATGACGCAGCACAAAACCACGTCATGCGGTAAAATATTACTTCAGGATTAACATTTTGCGTGTGGCAGAAAAATCACCTGCCTTGAGTGTATAGAAATACACACCGCTTGCCACAGGTTCACCTATATCATTCTTACCATTCCAATGCGCGGCACGGTTTCTGCTTTGATAGATACCAATAGGTTGATGTCCTAAATCAAGTTTCCGAACCAGCGTGCCATCTGCAGCGTAGATGGAGATACTCACATCAGCAGATTTTGCCAACTGATACGGTATCCACGTCTCTGGGTTGAACGGGTTGGGATAATTGTGTAAGAGAGCAGTCTCTTTCGGTGTTAACGCTTCTAATAGTTGTTCAAGGAATCGGATACCCTGTAACGATGTCGGGTCTGTCAGCTGCAGCTGCTGTGCTTGTGTTAGCCACTGCTGCACATCTGCCTTTGTCAGGTTGAATTCTGAGGCATGTGTTAACAATGTCGGCGCAGAATCCCCGTCTCTCAATGCTCCCGCAACCTTTACAAGGTCCACGATATTGATCAAACCATCCGCATTAACATCCGCTGGGTGTCCCTCATCTGGAACGGGTTTACCGAAATTTGACGCGACCAGCACCAAGTCCCGTATGTCAACAACACCATCTCTGTTGACATCTCCAAATACAAATGCGTTCACCTGTGCGCTTTCAAAAGTAGGAACAGAAATCAACCCATTAGGTGCAGTTAAGAAACCAGTAACACGGACAGTTGAGGATTTGATAGCCTTCACCTGAAATGTTGCAATCTCGAGTGTTCCATCCCCATTACCAATGCCTTTGGAGAGGCCTCCAGTAGGAATGTATCTACCTTTATCGCTTGAGACAAACTCAAGTGCCGTTTCATCGTAGTGCCACACCAGATCATAACTTGATATGTTCTCACCGCCAGTGATGTCAGCGTTAAAAACTATTGTTTCACCGACTTCTGGAGAGTTGACAGCTGCAGGTGTGATGCGGACAATTGCGGAGGATGCCTTCGGTTGGGGTTTGATTACGCGTCCACTTACAGTAAAATGGGGTAGATGTTCACCATCAATGTCTGTGACAATCACATTGGAGAGTTTAAGAACAGATTCTTTGATAGTCACCACTTCAAACGTAAGCGTGGCAAGACTACCTACCGTTTTTTGACTTGCACTTGTGAGAGAGGTGCCAGCAACTTGCACACTATTTTCATCAACAATAGGCTCCAAAAAGAATGCGCCTTCTGGCAAGTAATCACCGTTAGCACTCTCTACATAACGAAGCGCGGTAGAATCATACTCTACCGTAGCTTGATACCCGCCAACGTTACTTCCGGCAGTAATGTTAACTTGGACAGTGAGCTGCTCACCGATAGCAGCGGATTCTACAATAGCTGGGGAAATGCCGACGGTTCGCACGGAGGATATCTCCCAGAACAGCACCGAACCGTCATCACTACCACTGACGAGTGTGCTGCCATCCGGACTAAATTGCACACTGTTGACATCACCGTTATGTCCCGTGAGCGTTGCTTTGTGTGTGCCTGTAGCGATATCCCATAGTTGCACTGTGTTGTCATCGCTCCCACTGACGAGTGTGCTGCCATCCGGACTGAAAGTATAAGCATTAATATCACTGCTATGTTCCAGTGATGTTCTGTATGTCCCTGTTGTGGCATCCCATAAATGCAGCCAATTGTCAAAACCTTTAGAATCTCTTCTCACACTTACCAGCATTTTACCATCTGGACTAAAGTCCACACTACCGACATTATAGGAATGCTCAAGTGTGGCTTTCCCTTTCAATGTGGTGAGATCCCAAAATTGCACCGTGTCGTCCTCATTAGCACTCGCGAGGATGGTGTCATCTGAATTGAAGCTTATATCATAGACATCATAATTAGAACGATGCCAGAATTCTGCTTTTCTCTCCAGAGTGGTGAGATCCCATAAACGCACGGAACCATCAGAACTGCCACTTGCCATCATGGTGCCATCTGAGTTGAAATCCAAAACCCTATTATGACCAGGAGATGCAAACGTGATTATTTCTGACATCGTTGTGAGATCCCATAGTTGCACATTACCATTATGTCCAGTTGCGAGCCTAGTACCATCCGGACTGAAATTTGCCCCGTAGACACTGTCAATAATGGCTATTAAAGATTCCGTATCAACATTATGTAGAGCCAACAAACCGCCCCACGTTTGAGTTGCTATTGTAGTACCATCTGAATTGAAAAACGTTCGCCATAGATCCTTACCATGTAGAAACACTGCCTTTCGTGTTCTTGTGGCAACATCCCATAAATGCACTCCACCAATCCCCGGATCGCTATTTACAAGCAACGATCCATCCGGACTGAACCCAACACTTTGGGATTCAGCATTATGTCTTGGAAGTCGCTCTTTTTCCTTTCCTGTGACAACATCCCACAGACGTACCTGAAGCAAACTTGCACTTGCAAGCGTTGTGCTGTCTTGGTTGAAATTGACACTTGTGATATAGTTGAAGTTATAGTTGAAGTTAGAGGCACCTTCAATGAGTGTTGTCTTTTCTGTACGCGTAGGAACATCCCATAAGCGTAACGTGCCGTCAGGACTGCTACATGTAAGCGTTTTTCCGTCTCGACTGAAACCTACACGAGAAACTTTATTCTGTCCTTGTTCAGGATCCAGCCAAGTTATCAATGTCCCTGTGCCAACATCCCACAAACCGGCATACCCTCCATTAGCACCTGTTGCCAGGGTGTTACCATCCGGACTGAAGCTGATGCTATACCCATCATATCTAAGGTTCAATGTTGCTTTCTGTGTTAATGTCTCAATATCCCATAAACGCACCCGATTATCATCTCCAACACTTGCCAATGTGGCACCATCCGGTGGTCTAAACTTCACACTATTTACACTTTCAGTATGCCACAAAGTTGCTTTTCGTGTTTCCGTGGCGACGTCCCACAAACCCACAGAGTAATCTTCGCTGCCACTTGCTACCATCTTGTTATCTGGACTAAAGTCAACACTATTGACAGTACCTTCATGTCCCCTGAGTGTCGCCTTTTGCATTCCTGTGTTAACATCCCATAATCGTACTGTATGATCCAGACTGCCACTGACCAACATGGTACCATCCGAATTGAAACTCACACTTGTAACACTTTTTGTATGTCCCGTGAAGAGTGCCTTCTCAGCTCCTGTTTCGGCATCATACAACCAAATACCAACAGTGCTTGCCACAGCAAGTAAACTACCATCAGGTGAATACTCTATTTCGTTTATCCAACCTTTACCCAGACGGGCGACAGCTCCTTCTGGTAAAGAGAATGTTGCTAAGTCTTCAGCAGTAGACTGAGGGTACAGAATTGTTAAATAGTTTTGAGCAACAGTCTGTGGTAATAATATAAAGAGTAAAAATGTGAATAATAAAATAGTGTAAACTATCGTCGTTTTCATTGTTTTCATTGTCAAGTTCTCCTTTCGTCTTTCTAAACATTACTATGAATATTGATAAAGTGTGTAACCCCTATACTGTTTTTGAATCATTAAAGATATAGATAACTGCCTACAACCTATTGAGCAAGTTTCATACCAAGCCAATTTGGGCAATTTGCGGGTAGAAAACTGACGATTCCAGCATCAACCATGCAATAATCCGCATAAGTTTTGTAAGAATCTGCATAAGTTCTCTTGTAGGGGTTTTACGTCTCCCGCAAGTTGTGATTGAAATCATTAAATTATTGCTGAATTTACTCAATCCAATATATCTATTTGCACATTAGGATTTTTCTTTCGTAGTTCCTCAAGAGGGGTCTTATCTACAATTGGATTATATTGAAGCCATAACTTCTCAAGATTTATCAATCCTGTGAGTGGTGTAACATCACTGATTTGATTGGAACTAAGGTTTAATTCTGTCAATTGCTTTAATTCTGTAAGTGGTGCTATGTCGCTAATCTTATTATATTGAAGGTATAACGCGGTCAGTTGTTTTAATCCTGCCAGCGGTGTAATGTCGTCAATAGAACCATTGAGTAATAACAATTTCAGTTGTTTTAATTCTGTCAGCGATGTAATGTCGTCAAAAGAACCACGGATGTGTAAAGATGTCAATTGCTTTAATTCTGCAAGGGGTGTAATGTCTTTTATGTTAGATTCCCCCCAATTATATAGGTATAACGCGGTCAGTTGTTTTAGTTCTGCGAGAGGCGAGAGGTCTTCTATGTTATTTTCATCAAGATCTAACCCTTTCAAATTTTTTAAAACCTTTAGTGGAGAAAGGTCTTTTATTCCATTTTTTGCCAGGTCTAAGTAAAGGTTTTTTAATCCTGCAAGAGGCGTTAGGTCGGCAGTTTCTTTATCCCAGTCCCAGATGCTTTCCCTTTCCCCAGTAATAGGATTGATGGATAATAGACACCATGTTAGACCCAGCCACTCCAGCTGAGTCGCATATTCCAACCCTGTCCAATTCGTGATAGGACAACTACTACAGTATAAATCTTTTAATGTTGTCAGTTGTCCGGCAGTTATATCAGCATCTTCGGGAAGTTCAAGTGCTTCTCGTATTGACTTTGCTAAGTTTTCATCAGGAATAACAACTACTTTCGCAGGGTCTATTTGCGTAGGGTCTATTTTGGGTTGCCCTATTTCCGATTTTGTTTCCGTTATACTGTTTTCTGTTTCGCTACATCCGACAATGAGAAGTGCAGGTATAAACAGAAAGAGAAAAAGCAATGTCAAACGATTCATTGTAAAATCTCCTTGAGAATTGATATAATGCGGAAGTTTAACGTCTCTCCACAAAACTTGATTGGCAAGAGTAAAAGAGACTGATAAACAGAAATAAATATCGTGCTCCCGACAAGGAATGAAGAAAACGCCATCCTCCTTTAATAAAATGAATGCTGCTATTATCTTGTGAGTTATCTCAAACCTCCTTAGGATATTAGCATTTGCGTAAAGCTCAATAGGTTTTACAGCAAAAACATTACACACCTATGGATTATAGATGTCTAACTATCAATAATTCAATGAATTAGGGTATTCGGACGTTGCATTCTTAAACGCATACCCATTGCCAGATGGGCGGAGACGGGGATAGAGGGATCTACCCTGGCTTTCCGTCTCCAACGTCCATTCGTAATGGTACAAGATTTCCGATAGAAATCAAGTATATTATGACGATGTTTAAAATACCATGATTATCAATTCTGATATATGCTATACTAAACATGCACTGGCAATCTTCGCTTGGCAGTGCCGCGGTTCGGGAGTCTTGCACACTCGCCGAACCACCAATAAAGGATTTTACGGATGCCGAAGATATATTACCAAAAATGTTAATAAAACACAACGTTTTTATAACTATTTTTTAATCGTTCTTCAATTTTTTGTGTAAACCACAGTCGGTATTCAACAATTCTTAACGGGTCATAGCATATTCCGCACGTAATTTCTGTATACCGACGTCTATTTTTTGTATACTCGTCTACAATGTAAGTGCAAGATGCATGCCAATAAGTCCACAGATAGAATTTGACATTTAGATAGCCTACCGATAGAATTTGATATTGAGATTAGCATTTTCAATAGCATTTTCAATAGTATTGGTAGCACAATCTTTGTAAGAACTATTCATAAGTCTTGTGTAATTTGCAGAAGTTATGCAAAGAAAAATGAACTATCGGTATAATATAAAGAAGTAACAGACGAATATTGCGTATACGCGAAGATGCATTATTGAGAATTTAGGAGACCAATCTATGAAGAAAGTACTCATAATTGCCAACACACAACATTCAGATGAATTGGTGAATTTCTTAAAGGAAAAAGATTATTCTCCGATTAGCGTTGACACCCATGACGAAGGCTTGAAAAGGCTTAGGAAGTCCAAGGACTTGAGAGTCGTTCTGATCAATGTGGAATCGTCAGGACGAAACGGTTTGCGGACATTAAAGCAAATTAAGAACGAACACCCAGAGGTCAGCGTAATTTTGATCGGAGCAGGAGTGCAAACAGCGAGAAAGGGAAAACTTCTCAATGCCTTAGATGTGCTACCTGAAAGTAACGATATGGAGGGAATCTATGAAGTGCTTGAATCCGCGTTTAAGCGGCAATCTATCCGAAGAACAGCTGCTGATCGTATAAGAGATATCTATAAGGGAATGCTTGATCGAGCCCTAAACCGTTCATCTGACCAAAGTGAAAAACGCTCTACTTCAGATGAAGATGAAGAAAGTTCTATGAACAAATATTTCCTCGTTGGAAACCATAGGACAATGTTTGAAGTCAATAGAGCAATCGGCAGTGTAGCCAACAGTCAAGTTTCAGTGTGGCTTGAGGGTGAACCAGGTACCGGGAAAGGATTAGCGGCACGTTTAATTCATGAAGATAGTGATCGGGCAGAGAAACCGTTTGTGACGATCGATTGTGGCGCAGTGCCCGAAGACCTTTTTGAAAGTGAAATGTTTGGTCATAAAGAGGGAGCGTTCACAAATGCTATATCAGATAAAAAAGGGAAATTCGAAGAAGCTGATGGGGGTGTGCTTTTTTTAGATGAAGTTGGCAATATGCCTCGCTCACAACAGATGAAACTCCTGAATGTGCTGCAAACAGGAGAATTCACGCGTGTTGGCGAAACGGAGGTACAATGCACAGATGTACGCGTGATTAGTGCCACCAATCAGAAACTGGAGAAAATGGTGGAACGAGGGGAATTCCGACAAGACCTATACCAACGGTTATGCGCATATAAAATCCCACTGCCGCCTTTGCGAGAAAGGAAAGACGATATTCCGATACTCGTCGCAAACTTTCTACAACGTTATAAAGAAGAAAATGATAAACCCATATACGGGGTGTCTAAAGAGGTGAGAAACTTTTTTAAAGGGTATAATTGGCCCGGAAACGTTCGAGAATTAGAAAACTGCCTTAAAGCCGCTATAGCCAATTCACAAGACGATGTAATTCTACTCAACGACCTTCCACCTGAAATCCATGGGAATACCAGCAATGGCAACTCCGACAGAAACGGACCAGAGAGACAATCTTCGGATACGCTGGTCACCCCCGTCCGTGAAAACCTTTTTGATCTACCAGTCGTCGTGTTGTGCCAACTCATCGCTGATGCGAAATCGGATATCCCTGACGCATGGTGGAGCAAGTTCTCTGATGATGGCTTCTCCCAAGTAGCAAAAGCAAGAGACGAAATTGAAAAATGGGAATTAGAATGGAACACGACCTGGTTTGCGCTTTCTGATTTATCGGAACGTATTAAAACGGTGGTTGACGCCGCTATTGCTCAAATATCACATCAACATCAGATCGCTACCGAATCCATAGATGAAGCCGAACCCATCAGTATTGAAGGAAGAACACACAGAGGTAGCCTTACAGCAGTTCTACACGAAGTCGTAAAGGCACACGGGTACGACAGAGAAAAGGCTGCGAATGAGTTAGATATGAATCTGGAACAGTTGGAAAAGCGACTCTCGTATATCGTCAACGAAGAGGAATATAAAGGGGATCGTGAAAAGGCAGCAGAAGCATTGCATATTCCTGTAAGGCAGTTGGAGGAATGGATATCTGTATGGACTAATGATGACAGGAATGATGAGAAGAATAGACTTCGAACCCCAATAGAACCTTCACCTAAATCGAGACCGGCACCATTTCGGAGCGATGAAATCAAAAGACTTCTTACAAAATCAGTTATTTCGTTTGTTTTGGATAATTTCTCCCGTGTGCAATGGCGGGATAAAAGCCTGAAAGGTCAAATTCGGACTGTTCACCTCGCTTTGAAGGTACTAGCTAAACGTCTAAACAAAGAGCACGGTTATATCTATTTCGGAGGCATGACAATTTCTCAAATTGAGAGGAGTATTTATCGTAGAGCACCATACCTATATAAAACCCCAAATATGGCAAAAAAGGCACTCGATGTGGATATAAGAACGTTACGCAATCACTGGCCAAAGGAAAAAGAGTGGCCCTGGGTGGGAGATTCCCTAAGTCATGACACGCTTTTTATAGGTTAGTTCTGAACTTACTTTGAAATTCATCTTTTTCATTGACACAATCCCTTTCACTGTTGTAAAATACATAAGATTAAATATTATAATTTTCACCATTACCGCCCCAAAAGGAGACACCATGAAAACATCAAAAGCCTTCTGGAAAACACTGCTACCACTGTTTCTATTTACGCTGATAGTTCTCCCTATCTTAGCAGATGAACACGGAGAAGAAGAGGCACCACCACCCGTTAAAAAATACGTAGAGTTCACACTCAGTGGCACATACTCCGACATAAAAGAGATGAGCTTGTTCGGGACTGCATCAACCAAAACAGTACGTGGATTACTGAAAAAGTTAGATGCACTCAAAAACAATGAAGAAGTCGCAGGGATTATCTTCAAAATAGGAAATATCGGAATCGGATGGGGAAATCTACAAGAAATTCGCAATAAACTGAACGAATTTCAAGAAACCGACAAAGAACTCATCGCTTATCTTGAAAGTGGCGGCAACGCTGAATACCTACTCGCCACTACGATGGATCGCATCGTCCTGTTGCCTGTAGGGATGCTTAACATAACAGGTATACGTTCCGAAATTATGTTCTTCAAAGGACTATTCGAGAAACTGGATATTGAAGCCGATATGCTCGCAATGGGAAAATTCAAATCCGGTGTTGAGCCCTACACGCGCGACAGCATGTCAGATGCTTTCCGTGAATCTATGACCACGCTACTTGATGACATCTATGCACAGATGTTAGCAAAGATCGCCGACGGTAGAGACGAGATTACAACAAACGATGCCGCAGATTTAATTGACCGTGGCCCCTTTACAGCAAAGGAAGCACAAGAAGCAAAACTCGTTGACGAACTACACTACTATGATGAACTCTTAGATACAATCAGAGAGAAACCCGATGTAGTACTATCAACAAAGGATGACAAAAAGGGAAGAAAATTACCAGATCTGAACAGTCCGTTCGGACTGATGCAACTGCTCAACATGCTCACCTCTTCGCAACGCGCCAGACCTCGGGCTGCGGATAAACAGATCGCGCTCATCTATGCAAGCGGTCCTATATTGCCTGACATCAGTATGCCTTTTTCTACGACGTCTCTGATTTCACCCAAAACGTTCAAGAAAGCGTTTAAAAAGGCTCGTGAAGACGATAAGATTAAGGCAGTCGTATTTCGCATAGATAGTCCAGGCGGTTCAGCGATGGCATCTGACCTGATTTGGCGTGAAGTCATCCTCACACAACGTGAAAAACCCGTTGTCGTTTCTATGGCAAATATGGCAGCATCAGGGGGATACTATATCGCAATGGCAGCAGGAACAATCGTAGCACAACCCGGAACGCTTACAGGCTCAATCGGTGTCTACGGCGGTAAACTCAATATGAAGGGGCTCTATAACAAAGTCGGTTTGACAAAAGAGATCATCCCTCGCGGAAAAAACGCCACACTCTATTCTGACTACGGCGGCTTCTCCGACACAGAACGAGAACGCGTCAAAAAAATGATGAAAACTATCTATGAAGATTTCGTCACGAAAGCAGCAGCAGGAAGAGAAAAAACGTTTGACGAAATCAATGAAATAGCACAGGGTAGAGTCTGGACAGGTAAACAGGCAAAAGAACTCGGTCTCGTTGATGAACTCGGTGGACTTGATACCGCACTCTCTATCGCAAAAGAAAAGGGAGGAATAGCGGAAGATGATAGATTCAATATTATCGTTCTACCTGAACAGAAAACCTTTTTTGAACAGATGATGGAGAGCATGCTTGATGAAGAAGCTGCACTCCCAACCCCTTTACCTTTACAGGCAGTACAACAGCATCCCGCATTTTCTATGCTAAGCAAACATTTGCATCAGATAACAACTTGGCTAACCCTATTTGACAAAGAACGGGTTGTCACTGCCTTACCTTACGATATTATTATCCGGTGATTTTATGCATACAGACAATTTTGACGTTGATGTGACGGATGAACAGGTTACCTTTTTTCAAGACAACGGTTACCTGAGCATCCCACGCATCACAACAGATGATGAAATAGAATGGCTAAAAGGTATCTACGATACACTTTTCAATGAACGCACTGGTGAGGAACAGGGACGTTATTTTGATCTTGCCGGTCCACGCGCACACAAAGGACGTGAAACACTCCCACAGGTATTGGGTCCAGAGGCACAGTTCCCCGAACTCCGTGAGACAATCTATTTCAAGAACGCGCAGCGACTCGCAGCAAAACTGCTCAGTGTTGAAAAGGATAAAGTCGGAGGTGGCGGACACATGATATTAAAACCTGCAAACTACGGCAACGAAACGCCATGGCATCAAGACGAGGCATACTGGAATCCCGAAGTCTTGCCACATAGTTTAAGTGTATGGCTTCCGTTGGACGAAGCAACCCTTGAGAGCGGTTGTCTCCATTTTATCCCAAAATCTCACAAAGGGGATGTGCGTTGGCATCGGCATATAGACAACGATCCGCTCGTGCACGGTTTAGTAACCGATGATGTTGACCCATCGGAAGCGGTGGCATGTCCGATACCTGCAGGTGGTGCAACATTTCATCATTGTCGGACTTTACACTATTCCGCACCCAACAGCACTGACCAAGAGCGGAGGGCATATATCCTTGTGTTTAGCGGTCCGGGACAAAGGTTGGAGAAACCTGACCACCGTCCCTGGATAACAGAGGAACAGGAGGCGTTGGCGAAGCTTAAGTCGTTGGCGGCAGATAGGGAGTAGTAATTGCACATTAGGCAAAATATATTGGCAAGAGTCCAAGGAGACACATCATTGAGAAAAATGGGAATATGGCGCGAGTACCTAATTGAAAAACTTGCTGACAAAGAAGCCGCAATTAATACCCTTCCTACTTATTTAGTCTGGACTATCCACTAATGCCAAAAACTTTACACACCCGAACGGAGGATTCTCATGTATTCATCGTGTTTGCCGATCCAAAACCATACAAGGTTTCCATCTTCTTCGCGAGCTAATGAACGGTAATCTTTATTTATTCTAACTGCCCACAGTTTTCTAATCTTTTTCAAATTCAAAGATGGATGCTTCGGATCTCGCATTAATAGGGTAAATTTGCTCTGTGCAATTTGCTTAATCTCTCGTGGTAGGTCTTGATAACATCTCCAAAAATTAGGGGTAGTCTTATAAATCCTTGCACCTGCCTAACCGAATATCTTCATCAACCTGCTTTAGAATAGGGTCCAATTTCCCGGTGTCTAAATCCTTTTCAACCTGCTTGCACCATTCATCGTATTCAGATTTTAGCACTACATGAAGTTTTTTTTCTATGGCTTTTATCAATTCTTCTTGCGTATTTTCTTCACACTTTATTTCGGGGATTTCTGGCATCCAGCCTATCCAAACATCTCCTTTTTTTTCGATATTTGCAGTGTAAGTTTCCATAGGATCAAAATATTCAATTTCGACAGTCTGTATTATTTCCATGAACGGCTCCTTGTGAAATATTTTAGATTAAGTTTTATTATACCTGACAATAGTACCATTGTCAAGGTATTCAGACAGCTGGGCGTGTAAGTATTTTGTCACCTTTTTTCAGAAGAGACGGCACTCGGAGAGTGCCTACTACTATTAAGAGCATTGGAAACCCTAAAATTGACACTTATAGTGACAATAACTTTACGCACCCACAAATTTTATCTATTTGACTTTATAGTCACACTGTTATATAATTTTAAATCACATTGTCTAAACAGTGTCCAATTTCTAACTGACCCGTTTGAGCAGTGTCTTTAGTCCCGTATAGACGAAATGTGTCCATTAATGAACTGATACAGGCGGAAAAGTCTTGAGTCAGATGAATTACCGAAATAGATTTTTAATAATCGTTCTGGTGAGAGGTGGTACAAATGAATTTCTCAAACTGTTTTTTGCTATAAGGTGAGATTATTGTCCAAATGATATTTGATGCTAAACCCATACCCAAAATCAATGACCAATCTTTATTTAAGGCAATATCTGACGAACCTTATTATCACATCTTTGCATCACCGAACGAATCCACTGGACATGTAGTTTCTACTGAAGATCAACGTATATGTGATATTTTGTATAATCCACCGAATAAACGTTGGGCTGGTTTTGGTGTTACAGGACTATTGAAACGGGAAGTGTATCAATCGAAAGAAAGCATAAGCGGACACAACATAACTGGAGGTCAAATTACCTTACTTAAAGATGGGTATCTTGAAGTTCTATGTCCCATTAATTGCCAGTTTCAAAGAGGATGGGGTTCCCCGCAATTCGCAATTCCTAATTCTGTAAAATGGTTGTACCCGTATGTAGTGATTGAGTTCCCTGTCTCATTTATGCGATTAGTGAGGGCAATATATGACGTAGCAAGCATTAACTCTGAAGTTTTCATACAACAGACTTACTACAATATCAAAAATTATGCGTTGCCAGAAGGACCCCCTACCTATCCTACATTTGGGGCATTCATTGATGAAAGAGGTACCTACGAAGGAACAACTCCCATTCAGACCCAAAAACGGGTACCCTGTGATTTTATTCCTGACCATGTGGCTTACGATTTAGTAAAAGACGTGTATGCATCTTTTGGATTAGGCACAAAAGCAATTCCTGCGTTTGACGAAAATGGGAATTTTATTTTACAATAGTTGTATGGAAACTAAAATCATTAGAAGTAGATAGGGAATAACAATTAAAAGTAGTAGGCACACTGAATTATTCAACAATGCGTGATGTACAACCACGGGAGATTCAATATTACCGCACTTCAGATGGACAAAGACCTTTTATAGAATGGTTGGAATCAATTCGAAATTTAAACACTCAGGCTCGAATCCAGGCTCGACTTGAACGACTTGAAGATGGTAATTTCGGCGACTGTCAACCTGTTGGTGAAGGTGTTTCTGAGTTACGACTCCATTTTGGAGCAGGTTATAGAATCTATTTCGGACAAGTAGATAACACAATCGTACTTTTATTATGTGGCGGAGACAAGTCTTCGCAAACACAGGATATTCGACAGGCAAAAATATATTGGCAAGAATACAAGGAGACACACCAGTGAGAAAAATGGGAATATGGCGCGAGTACCTAATTGAAAAACTTGCTGACAAAGAAGCCGCAATTAACTATCTCCAAGCTATCCTTGAAGACTATCACATTTTAGAGGATTCTACAGTAGTTCTAAGATCTCTTGATACCGTTGTTGAAGCTCAGGGGGGTCTTGCTAAACTGGCAAAACAGGCAAATATGAATCCAGAAATGCTCAGAAAAATGATCACCAGCGCAGATACCTCCTTGATTGACTCACTTACAGTTGTCCTTAAAGCACTCGGTTATCAACTTTCGATCCAACCGATATGTCCTGAAAACCTAAACCTTGAAGCGTCCATTGATATGTTAGAGACACTAAACACATCAACACAGATCACAGAAAATTAGTTATGGCAAAAGGAGCATTTACACCCCCGCACACCGTTCTTTGTTAACAGAGGAACAGGAGGCACTCGCGAAACTGAAATCATTAGCAGTAGATAAGAATTACTATAGTTTGGACAGTTCTAAAATGACTTAACATAAGACTACAATAACTGTCTGCATAACTATTCACCTGTCGCCCCGCTGGGATTAAAGTTTATTGTATATTAGCTGTTCTATACACCTGTCGCCCCGCTGGGGCTGCTCTGTTCTATTAGTGAAGTTATATGGAGTTTAGAAACTCAACCAAAATAGAAACGACATCAATGCGACAGTCCCAGAGGGACGAAAGGTGTATAGAAATATATTCGTATCTCAAACCTAAGCCCCAGCGGGGCGACAGGTGTATTTCATTCTTGGTGGGTCCCTATTGAGGTAAAACCTTGGCTTGTTTTTAACGTAGTAAACGATTCAAGAGCAGACAGTAATTCAAAAGGAATTTAAAATTATGTTCAATACGCTTAATATTTTAGATTTAGGCAAACTTGAAATTGTAGAAACCTATGCGTTCTACGATGAACCTGTCCTATTTTCCTGCCAAAATACCTTAGGCCGTCTTTACCTTGTTGTAGCTGCTGATGAAAACGAGCAAAATGAAACGTGGCTTTATGCCGAAGTCTCTACTGAACGTCTCAATCTTATCCGTTCCGGCTCAATTGACCTCCATGATGCATTTGCTGATACTGAAGATGGCCGTGTCCTTCAGGTGCGGTTTCCACACAACGCCCAATCCGAACCTAAAATTGAATATGTCCAATCAGAGCAGATTTCTAAGGATATGCTTCCGATACCTGGTGAATGCCTTGATTTTGAAAAAGACATATTTCCAGTGTTAAAGGATGTGAAAGAATTAACAAAATCCAGTAACCCAGAAATTCTGATCGGAAGTTCAAGTAGGCTCTGAAAGAAGTAAAACTAACAGTAAACTCAGCGTTTCGTAGATTCGTAGGTCGGGTAGAACGGAGTGAAACGAAACCAGTTTGAGCAGGGTCTTTAGTCCCGTTGGAACGAAATATGCCCACAAGTAAACCAATACATGCAAAAGAATTTAAGTCAGATGAATTTCCAAAATAGATTTTTTAATAATCGTCCTGGTAAGAGGTAATCCAAATGAATTTCTCAAACTGGCTTGAAAAATGGGAAATGGAATCTTTGAAAATCACACCTCCTTTTCTGCAAATGGAGTGGACGTTAAAAGATGCGGATAAAAATGCTGCCTGGGCACTCTACATTGAATTGCTTACCCGGATAACGACACAATCATTACCCATTGAACACGGTGATGAAAAAGCTGCATTAGATAGTGTGTACTCACTGTTCGCAACGACAAGAGATGTTATCAGAGAATATGGACCGGAGTGTATTAACTTTACAAAAATTGCCATTGTAGTTCTTAACCAAGTGGTGCGTCCATTTACCGCAAAGTGGCACCGAAAAAGCCTGGCAGGAGACCTTGAGGAAGAAACAGAACGTACCGTGTTTCGCGAAGAATTGGCTGCACTACAAGAAGAATTACTTAAATACTCTCGAATGTTAGCGGATATTGCTGAAGTTGAGGACTTAACTGATCTTGAGGATACAGCGGACACTGAGTGAATGTGGTCGTTCAAAACAATTTTAGTCTTGTATAGGATTTACACATTCCCATTGAATGAAGATTAAGTTTTAATTCGGTAATCCCAATTTACACCAGGACCGGTAATTGCGGTTTCCTAACCGCATCTACCTGGGAGTGGCCACATATTTTAGATTTACTATTAAGGAGGACAACAATATGAATGAAACACGTGATAGTTTTCTTACTGAAACTTGCGAACTACTTGAACAAATCAAAAACGATCTGGAACAACACAGAGGACTTTGGAACACAAGTGGTAAATTTATAGTCATCATGCCAAATGGAATACCTATCCGCTGTCAAAGTCCAAGAAAGACTTTTAATCAAGTCATTAAAAGTCTTGGAGTGGAGGACGTGTACAATCTTGGTATTGGATCTCCAAACAGTCCTCTCATTTCAAATGAACCTCGATCTAATCAGGAACTTGAAATTGCGCCAGGTCGTTACATTAAGACTGCGTTAAGTAATTGGAATAAAACGCAGTACCTATTAGATATTGCCGAAGAACTTGATATTGAATTGTTTATAATAGACATTGCTGCAAACAATGAATTAATAGCAGCATGGAAATCACGTGATAATACGCAGATTCATACTATTCCTCAACAAAGTAGTTCAGAGTAGCATTTTGTGTTGGGCCACCTACATTTACAGTATAGGATAGACATCGTACTGTCTAGTGTTCTGTCAACTTATAATTGAAGGTATAGTTTTCTTCTGTAGGTCGGGTAGAGCGAAGCGAAACCCGACATGTATTGATTATGTCTATCATGTCGGGTTTCGCTTCGCTCTACCCG